>NZ_REHO01000013.1:0-628410 GCF_003692935.1 Lactobacillus sp. ESL0260 | reverse complement strand
AATATTTCCCTCCGCTTACGTTACGCAAAACTTATTTTACCATCTAATAAAAATGTTTTCCACAGGTGCACAAAAAGAATTCAGAATTAACAAGCTGTGGATAGATTTTAGAAAGAAATTCACTTTAGCTTAAAAGAATTGGGTAATATTTATCTTATTTACATTATAGCTTGTGGAAATCTTTTACTGAAATAGCAGTATATTGCAAGTTATATTAATCATACTATCCACATGTTGTGTATAATTTTATAAACAGGTTGTAGATTGTGGATAAGTGTGTGTAAAATGATGTGAATTTGCACTTGTGTATAATTTTAGGATATTATTTTTAAACAAATATGACGAAATTTAATCTGGAACTAGTAGTAGAAAAATTCACTTTTGTCTTAACATAAAATAAAAAGTAAGCAGCGCTAATGCAAGATCACACTTATTACTTTAAAACTCCGTACTACTGATAATTAATAACTTATAATTATTTGGCTTCAAGCTGGCAAAATTCTTTAAACAAAATTATTACTTTGAAAAAACGACAGAAGCTGTTTTTAACTTGAGCACAGAAAAAGCGCCTTACTAAAATAAAATTTAGTAAGAACGCTTTTCTTGTTTGTCTAAAAAATTATTTTTTTAATATTCTGATGAACCGGTTGTTACATCAGTTTCTGCAGGCGTAACATTAACTTCTTCTACTAAACCGGAGAGGACTCTGCCGACTCTGCGGCCTGAATGCATTCCTTCGGCTAAGGCAGTACCTGATGATGGGTAATAATTTGCATTCCAGCCACCGGAGTTGCAGCCGATAGCATACAAGTGAGCAATTTTTTGGTCATCATGATCAATTACTTCATAATTAGTAGTTACTTTCAAGCCGCCAATTGCTCCAAAATTGCTGTCCTTGTGAGCATAAGCATAGAATGGCGCATGTAATTCTTGCAGGCCTTCTTTACGGCCAAACTCTTTATCTGTACCATTTGCGGCGTTTTCATTCCAGGTCTCTAGTTGCCGCTTTAAGTTTTCAGCTGGTACATTGATTTTAGCAGCTAATTCTGCAATTGAATCTGCTTTAAACATTTGACCGGAATTAATATCTTTCTCCGTGTCTGCAGCAGATTTCCAAGGTGAAAATGGGGCAGAGAAGGTTGATGAGTCGAAAATTTGCCAAGTTGGTTTATCCCAAATTAGTTCTTGTTGGTAAGTGGCACGGGTTAGATAACCGTAAGTAGTATCTTCATTGACGTAACGTTTACCGTTGCCATTTACGTAGAACATTGGCGGTGTCGGCAAATTATCTGCTGCACCTACATTGCTCTTGAAATCAACATCCATAGAGCCGCCTAAGCCTTCAGTTGCAGCGTTAAGTGCTAATCC
The DNA here is from genome assembly GCF_003692935.1 of Lactobacillus sp. ESL0260. Classification (NCBI taxonomy): domain Bacteria; kingdom Bacillati; phylum Bacillota; class Bacilli; order Lactobacillales; family Lactobacillaceae; genus Lactobacillus; species Lactobacillus sp. ESL0260. The sequence goes on along the minus strand of NZ_REHO01000013.1, from coordinate 627,042 downwards.
CATCAAAATACCGTCACCGGTATCGTATTTAGAATTAGTCAAGGCATGATTTTTAATATCACGATATTGTTGCGGCGCAAATTCTTTAGCTAGTTTTTCGTTATAGTCAATACCTGCAGTAGCAAGGACTACACCTTTATTAGCGCGATAATAACTAGTTTTGCCTTTGCAATTAGTTACTACGCCAACAACTGATTTGTCAGTATAGCTAGTGGTTACTAAATTAATTACAGGAGTATCAAAGAAAATCTTTATTCCCAAACGATCAGCTTCTTTTCTGACAGCGTCAATCATTACGCAGCCACTGCCTAAACCGCCACCGTGTTCATAAACGTGAATTCTTTGCGCAAAGTAATCCTTGTTTTCATAAGGAATAACTCTGTGGCCATAAACAGATGTCCATTTTATTCCTAAGCTTGCCAGCCATTCGATGTTATTAGCAGAATCTTCGGCTAATTCTTTTATCATCTGAGGATTTACTCTGCCTTCACCTGCTTGAATTAACTCTTGAGCATGTAGTTCAGGATTGTCATTTTGATAGCTTGTAAATTCTTTTTGATATTTATCGCCAGAACCCTGAATGACACCAGCGGAATAATTACTGGTTCCGCCGACCATACCTGTTTTTTCAAAAATAACTACGCTGTTACCATGCTTTTTTGCTTCAATAGCAGCAGATAATCCAGAGATACCTGAACCAACAACAATCACGTCATAAGTATCGTCAAATTGCACTTGAGATGCGATATACTTGTTATTGTTTACTTTGGCATAAACCGGATAGTTAGGTTTTTTACTTGGTTTTACTTTAGGATTAACGGCATCGTCTGCAGTTAATTTTCCTTGGGCAACTTCTAAGGCCTTGTTTACGCCATTAACAACTGCTGAGGTACTTACTGAAGCGGATGTAACAACATCCACATCAGTATTGCCGGCTTTTTCAATTCTGTTAATCATTGTTGGTATTGCGTAGGAACCAACCGTATATGGCTGAACACCGTCAACTGCAACTTTGATTATTTTACCGTCCTTTAATGTAACATTACTGGTTAATAAGCTGTGAAAGCCTTGAGCAGCACCTTTAAAAACACCACTTACCATAAAAATCTCCTTTATTTATATCAAAATTGTATTAAGCACTACGGAAAGCGCTTGCCTACAAAGATAATTTTATCATCAATAAGTAATAGGATGATTAAAAAAGAGTAAAGAATGTGAAGTACTGTGTAAACCAACTTGTTTAATAGGGTGTCATTGCAGCGGCGTAAAGGCACTCTTAAAAATAAGCTCAGAATCGATACAATAACCTAATACTTATTATTTAAAGTAATTTGTGAAAGTCCATACAAAACCTATAATCAAACTTGATTGTAAAGAAAGCACCATTATAATTGAAGGAGTAAAGGTATGAGTAAGCTTTTTATTTGATACTACTCCAAGTGCTGAATGGCCTGGTTAATAACAAATAAAAATAACTATTTATTGTGAGGTACCAATATGGATTATCAAGATTATGTTGAGTTGGGGCTAAAAGACGACGGCAACTTAAAGGTGATACTAAAAGGCAGTGTTGAAACTAGTACACTTGCAGCAGAGAAGGTGGGCGTTGTTAGTGTAGTCTATATTACGCAGAGTGTTGAACGTGCCAGACAAAAGCTGGAAGAACTGACGGCCAAGCAGGCGGAAGGCGATTATTATATGGTTTATTCTTGCCCGCTTGATACCGATTTGCCAGCACTTGGACATTACCCGTCAATTGAAATTGCTAAGGCTGATTTGTTATAGAAAACTGCAAGAATTTTTTACGGCCAGTTTAAGCCAAGTCACAAATTATTCCTAAATTGGTAATTAATCCTGATGTTTTTTCTCTTTTTACTTGGTTTTTTACTTTAATCATGGTATCCTAGATATTAAATTGTGCAGTCTGCATACAAAAATTGGAGGTGTAGTTTAATGACAACTAAAAGAACTTACCAACCTAAAAAGCGTCACCGTTCAAGAGTTCACGGCTTTATGAAACGGATGAGTACATCAAATGGCCGTAAGGTTTTGGCTAGACGCCGCGCAAAGGGTAGAAAAGTCTTATCTGCTTAAACCACTGAAATCCCAGTGGTTTTTTTAATTTTTAAGAGTGGAATGAAACGTTTTGAGAAAGTCTTATCGTGTTAAAACAGAAAATGATTTTCAGACAGTTTTTAAGTCAGGCAATTCAGTAGCAAATCGTGCTTTTGTGATTTATCAAATGGACAAACCGGAAAACAAGCATTTTCGTGTTGGCATTTCTGTTGGTAAAAAGGTCGGACACACCGCTGTAGTGCGTAATCGCCTCAAACGTTATATTCGCGCTGTTCTTACTGAAAATAAACCTTTAATTAAACCACATATTGATTTTTTAGTCATTGCTAGACCATATGCGCGCGATTTTAAATGGGATGATGTTCATAAGAATCTCTTGCATGCACTCTTTTTAGCCAATATAATTGAAGAGATACCGAATAAAGTTGAGGAAGATTAGAGTGAAAGACATTTTAACTAAAAAGAATGTCAAGCGTCTACTTGTACTGCTGACAGTAGTTGCATTAGCGGTTGTCTTAACAGGATGTGCATCAAACGGCAAGCCAGAACCTGTTTCCCATACAAGCGGCAGCTGGTGGAATCGCTGGGTCATTTATTACATGTCCACGTTTTTGTTGTGGCTGTCTAAGCTGGTAGGCAACAACTACGGTTGGGCAATTATTATCTTTACTATTATAGTACGGCTTATTTTGTATCCGCTTAGTGCTATTCAGATTAAGAGCACTACCAAGATGCAGAAAATTCAGCCGGAAATAGATGCTTTACGTAAAAAGTATCCCGGTAGTGATACAGAATCGCGAACTTTGCTTTCGCAAGAAACAAATAAGCTCTATAAAGAGGCAGGAATTAACCCTTATGCTGGTTGTTTGCCTTTAATTATTCAGTTACCGGTTATGTATGCTTTGTATGGTGCGATTTGGCAAACACCACAACTGCAAACTGGCCACTTTATGTGGATGGATTTAGGTAAGCCGGATCCATACTTTATTATGCCAATTTTGTCTATGGTCTTGACTTTTATATCAACTTATATCAGTCAATTATCTACGCCAAAAGAATCACAAACCTTGTCAACTAAGATTATGACTTATGGTATGGCAATTATGGTTGGTGTAATGGGTATATATTTCCAGTCAGCTATTGTAGTTTACTGGGTAATTTCCAACCTGTTCCAGGTGGTTCAAACTTTCATTCTGCAAAACCCTATTAAATATCGGCGTGAACAGGAAGAAAGAGAGCGCCAAGAGCGCGAACGTAAGCGTCAATTGCGCAAAACTTATAAACGGTTAAAACGCAGAAAATAATATTAATCTAAATTAATGATTTAGATAAAGTAGTCAAAGTGCTTTATCCATCATGATTATTCATGGTGGAATAATGCGCTTTTTTTATTGAAAAGGAGAAAATCATGGCACAAACTTTAACGGAGTTTGATACGATTGCAGCGATTTCAACGCCAATTGGTGAAGGTGGCATTTCTATTGTCCGCATGTCTGGTGAAGAAGCAGTTAAAATTGCCAATCAGGTTTTCAAGGGTGCGAATTTAACTAAAGTGCCGACGCATACTATTCATTATGGACATATAGTTGATCCTGCAAGTGAGCAGGTGATTGACGAAGTTATGGTATCTGTAATGCTGGCTCCTAAGACTTTTACCAGGGAAGATATTGTTGAAATTAATTGTCATGGCGGCATTGTTGTCACCAACCATATTTTGCAATTATTATTAAAAACCGGTGCGCGCATGGCAGATCCCGGTGAATTTACTAAAAGGGCATTTGTTAATGGTCGCATTGACTTGACTCAGGCTGAAAGCGTGATGGATATTGTGCGCGCTAAAACCGATAAGGCCCGGCAAGTGGCAGAAAAGCAGCTGGAAGGCGGTCTGCTTGAGAAAATCAGGGTCATGAGACAGGAAATTTTGGATACGCTAGCCAATGTTGAAGTCAACATTGATTATCCAGAATATGATGCTGATACTGTCACGGCCAAGCAAATGGTGAGTGTTTCTCAGTCTGTTATTGCTAAAATAGATAAATTGCTCAAAACGGCAAGTGAAGGAACGGCGTTACGTAACGGCTTAGCTACTGCGATTATTGGCCAGCCCAATGTCGGGAAATCATCTTTACTTAATTATCTGACTAAAAGTGATACGGCGATCGTGACCGATGTTGCCGGTACAACCCGTGATACTTTGGAAGAATATGTTTCTGTTAAAGGCGTACCTTTAGAATTAATTGACACTGCAGGTATCAGGCACACTGATAATAAGGTGGAAAAAATTGGGGTTGAGCGTTCCAAAAAAGCACTGGCAAAGGCAGATTTAGTTTTGCTCTTGTTTGATGCAAGTAAGGAGTTAACTCCAGAAGACTATGCCTTAATTGATGCTACTAGTGGGAAAAAGCGCATTGTTATTTTAAATAAGACCGACTTGGGCCAAAAAATTTCTGCCGCTGAAATAACAAATTTAACCAAGAGTCCGGTTATTGCCATTTCAATTTTGCAAAAACAAAATCTTGATCAATTAGAAAAAACAATCAAAGAACTGTTTTTCAAGGGGATTGAGAACTCAAATGACCAGGTCATGGTAACTAATCAAAGGCAGGTTGGCTTACTGGAAAAGGCCAAAAAGCAGCTGCAAGACGTTGTTCAGGCATTAAAAGATGAAGTTCCTATAGACATTGCCCAAATTGATTTCAACGGCGCCTGGGACACTCTAGGCCAAATTACGGGTGAAAGCAGTCCTGATGAGTTAGTTAATGAATTGTTTAGTCAATTTTGTTTAGGGAAATAGGTGTGAAAATTAATGATTAAAAGTTATGACTCAAATGATTATGATGTCATTGTTGTTGGTGCTGGTCACGCGGGCAGTGAAGCAGCCCTGGCGAGTGCCAGAATGGGCCAAAAGACGTTACTTTTGACGATTAGCCTTGATATGGTTGCTTTTATGCCCTGCAATCCGTCAGTAGGAGGCCCGGCTAAAGGAACAGTGGTGCGCGAGATTGATGCCTTGGGCGGTCAAATGGGTAAAAATATTGACGCTACCTATATTCAAATGCGGATGCTAAATACAGGTAAAGGGCCAGCTGTACGGGCATTGCGCGCACAAGCCGATAAGTGGCAGTATCACGAACAGATGAAAAAAGTGATTGAGGATACGCCTAATTTGACTTTGAGACAGGCGACAGTTGATGAATTAATTGTTGAAGATGGAGTTTGCAGAGGGCTAATTACCAATACAGGAGCCAGGTACCATGCTAAAAGCGTTGTACTCACAACAGGAACATCAGCTCGCGGGCGTATTTTTATTGGCGAATTGAATTACTCATCCGGTCCCAACAACACTGTACCGGCAATTAAGCTTTCAGAAAATTTGGAAAAACTGGGCTTCAAACTGCGCCGTTTTAAAACGGGCACACCGCCACGCGTTAATAGTAATACCATTGACTATTCTAAAACTGAGGAAGAACCTGGCGATAAAATTCCGCGTCATTTTTCTTATGAAACTAAAGATGAAGATTACCTCAAGAATCAGGTTTCATGCTGGATGACATATACAAATAAGACCACGCATAAAATAATTAACCAAAATCTAAACCGTTCACCTATGTTTTCAGGAGAAATCAAGGGTGTAGGACCGCGCTATTGTCCGTCAATTGAAACTAAAGTAGTTCGTTTTGCGGATAAGCCTCGTCATCAAATTTTCTTGGAGCCGGAGGGTAAAAATACCAAAGAAGTTTATGTTGGCGATTTTTCAACCTCAATGCCTGAAGAAATTCAGTTAAAAATGCTGCACTCGGTAGCTGGACTTGAAAATGCGGAATTGATGCGGCCCGGATATGCTATTGAGTATGATGTGATTGATCCCTGGCAGCTAAAGCATACTTTAGAAACCAAAAATATTAAAAACTTGTTTACTGCGGGGCAGATGAACGGAACTTCCGGCTATGAAGAAGCAGCAGGACAGGGACTGATTGCTGGCATTAATGCAGCTTTGCGGGCTGCTGGTCAGCCGGGATTTACCCTAGGCCGCGATGAAGCCTATATCGGCGTTTTAATTGACGACTTAGTTACTAAAGGAACAGAAGAACCATATCGTTTATTGACCTCACGAGCAGAATACCGTTTGATTTTACGTCATGATAATGCTGATTTACGTTTGACGGATTATGGCTTTAAACTTGGTTTGATTTCTGAAGAACGTTATTCTAAGTTCTTAGCAAAGAAAGAACAAATTGCTCAAGCTGCCCAAGCTGTTAAAAAGATCACGGTTCATCCTACAAAAGAGGTCCAGGAGTATCTTGCAAGTATTGGTGAAGAAAAGTTAAAAGCCGGCGTGAAGGCTGATGTTTTCTTAAGAAGGCCTAAGGTTAAGGTGACTGATATTGAGCGTTTGACAGGGATGCATATTTCAAATGAGCGCTACGTCAGAGAGCAGATTGAAATTAACGTTAAGTATGCCGGTTATATCAAAAAGGAACAGCAACAAATTGATAAACTGCACCGGCAAGAGGCAAAGAAAATTCCTGTGGACATTGATTACAGTGCAATAGATGGCTTAGCAACAGAAGCACGAGAGAAATTTGCCAAAATCAGACCTGAGACAATAGCACAGGCTGAACGTATTTCAGGAGTCAATCCAGCAGATATGGCCATTTTAAGCGTTTACGTGCAAAATGGTCGTTATCAGAAAATTCAACATTAAATTTAGTAAAAATTTAAACTTTATAAAAAATATTTTCTGAGGATTAAATACACCAAAAAATGCACAAATTTGGTCGCTATGATCAGCTAATCACAAATGGAATTATTGCTGTTATCTGAATGTCATTAGTATAGCGCTTAACTTTGTGAAGATAATATTTTTACAAAGCGCTTACATGTTGTGCTAATAACTAATTTTGCTTACTTGAAATTGTGAAATTATATGTTTTAATACAATATGTAAGTAAACATGTATTTAAGGAGATGCACTTTAAAATGGCAAAAATTAATGGCGCAAATGCCATGCTCCAAGTTTTGTTGGACTGGCATATTGATCATATTTATGGTTTTCCGGGTGGCTCATTTGACTCAACAATGAACGCTATCCACGACTTTAAGGGTAAGTTGAAGTATATTGAAGTTCGGCACGAAGAGGCTGGTGCTTTGGCTGCTTCAGCTGAATATAAATTTACTGGCAAGATCGGTGTATGCTTCGGTTCTGCTGGCCCTGGTGCTGTTCACTTGATGAACGGCTTGTACGATGCAAAATACGACAAAGTTCCTATGGTAGCTATTGTAGCTAACGTTCCAACTGGTCGTCAGGATATGGACTTCTTCCAAGCTTTTGACGAGAAGCCTTGGTTTGATCCGGTTGCTGTTTGGAACCACCAAATTAAGCGTGCAGAGCAAATCCCTTCAATGATGGATGAAGCAATTCGTCAAGCTTATGCTAAGAAGGGTCCAGCTGTCTTAATTCTTCCTAAGGATTTTGGCTGGGACAAGATTGATGACAATTACCGTGTAAATTACAATGCAATGCAAGCTGTTCCAAACTATGCAGCTCCTAAGAAAGATGAAGTTGAAGCAGCTGTTAAGCTTCTTGAAGAAGCAAAGAATCCAGTTGTTTACTTTGGTCTAGGTATGAAGGGTCATGGCGATGTCTTAGAAAAATTCGCTGAAAAATTCAAGACCCCATTGATGTCCTCAGTTATGGCTAAGGGAGTTGTTGAAGATAAATGCCCAGCTTATATGGGTTCAATTGGCCGTGTTGCACCTAAGCCAAGTGATGACATCCAAACCCATGCTGATGCAGTTATCTGGGTTGGTAATGACTCACCATTCTCATTATTCTTCTTTGATCCTAAGGCTAAAGTTGTCCAAATTGATGTTGACTCAGAAAAATTAGGCAAGCGTCACGCCGTTGATGTTCCAATTTTGGCTGATGGTGCTAAGACTTTACAAGCTATGATTGACGCAGGTCAAGCTCGTGAAGAATCACCAATTTACAAGGCTGCTATTGCAGACCGTGAAAACTGGGAAGAATGGGAACACAGCTTTGATGATTCAGACGAAATGCCAATTCGCCGTGAACCAATCTTTGACATTATCAATAAATATGCTGATGATGACGCACAATTTGCTATTGATGTTGGTAACATTAACATTGACTTCCAACGTTTAGTAAACTTGCATGATGACCAAACTTGGGCAACTTCAGGCTTGTACGCAACTATGGGCTTTGGTTCACCAGCTGCACTTGCAGCAGCAACTGCTCACCCAGAGCGTGAAGTTTGGAACTTAAGTGGTGACGGTGGCTTTGCCATGATGAACCAAGAGTTGTTGACTCAAGCTCGTTACAATATGCACATTATGAACGTTGTCTTCACTAATGATACTTTAGGTTACATTGAAGCTGAACAAGTTGATGAATCACACCAACCATTATCAGGTGTTATTCTGCCAAACAACGACTGGGCTAAAGTTGCTGAAGGTATGAATGTAAAAGGTGTAACTGTACGTACTAAGAAAGAATTCGAAGACGCAGTTAAAGAATTCAAGGAAATGGATGGACCAATGTTAGTTGACATTAAGTTCACTCATGATATGCCTTACTCAACTGAATTGAATACTCTTGATGACCCAGAATTTGTTAAGAAGTATCAAGCTGAAGGCTTGAAACCATTTAGTTACTTTGCTGACAAGTATGGCTTAGTAGAAGATGCTGCTTCAGGTGCTTCAGAAGCTGAAGAAGAACCTGAGCCAGAGCCAGAACCAGAACCTGACACAACTTCAGGTGCTTCAGCTCACTAATTAAGTGTAAAACCTTAAAAAAGAACGTCCAATAGGGGCGTTCTTTTTATTTGATCAAATTTGTAAAATAATCAGGATAAGCACTAATAAGCTCATTTTCTTCTTTAAACATCATACTAAGATGGTTTTCAATTTCATGAGTACCTAAAGGAATATCTTTATTAATAACTGTATTAAAAATTGATTCATGTTGCTCAATTATAGTAGACCATTGTAGATCCTCAACTGATAAACGTAAATATCTGAATCTTTCTAGTTGAACATTTAGAGTTTGCATCCAATTCCAAATGTCTTCTTTATCAACGGCAGTATAAAAAGATTTATGAAATTCATTATCAAAATGAAAAAAATTTCTTTTGTCTTGCTGATTTTCTTTTACTTTAGCGAAATCCAATATTTTAGCTAGTTTATTTTTAAGATCGTCATCGTCTTTATTAATTGCCATAGCGACTATTTTCTTTTCAATAAGTTTTCTAACAAACATTGCATCTTCAGCTTGTTTCAGATCTATTTTAGAGATATAAGTTCCACTCTGAGGTATAACTTTAACTAAATTTTGATCTTTAAACTTGATAATTGCTTCACGAATGGGAGTCCTACCAATACCTAAAGTATCAATAATCTTATTTAAAGTTATTTTTTCTCCCGGCTTTAATTCCAATGTGACAATCATTTCTTTTAATTTATCATATGCGATTGTTTGCATGTTTCTAATATCTGGCAACATATTTTTCTCCTTAAAGCATATATATTAGTATACAACTTCTGTTGACTTTTACGAAAGCTGCATACTATAATGAAAGCGTAATCAAATATACTAATATATCAGTTGGAGGGAGTAAAATGAAAAAAGGACAAAAATTTGTCTCAGCAATGAATAAATTTGCTGCTGTCATAAATGGCAACAAATATATATCATCCATAAAAGATGCATTCTATTCATTGATTCCGATTATTATTACTGGCGCGTTTGCAACTTTATTTTCCAGTATGGTCTTTGATGATAAACAAGGCTTGGCTCAAATAAATGGACTGCACTGGCTGGTTAATTTGCAACCCATTGCGAATGGTATTAATTATGCCACATTAAGTTTCTTTACCATTTATGCTGTATTCATTATCGGTATTGAAATGGGTAAGAAAAACAATTTAAAGGGCTATTTCCCGGGGATCATTGCTTTAATGAGCTATGTTTCAGTTAATCCTAGTGTTTATAATTTTATTACGGCTAAGAAACAGACGATTCAGGTAACAGATGTTTTTGCAAAACAATATACTGATACAAAGGGATTGTTTTTAGGAATGTTAATTGCAATCCTTTCTGTACAACTTTATGCTTGGTTGAGTAAGCAAAAAGCACTGCAATTGAAAATGCCGGATAGTGTACCATCTAATGTTTCCAGAAGCTTTTCTGCTTTATTCCCAACAATGATTACAGTAGCTATAATTTCTGCTGTTGGAGTAATAATTACCCTAATCACACATATGTCTTTGTTTGATATTATTTACAGTTTGGTACAAAAGCCATTGCAAAATGTAGTTCAGGGACTACCCGGTATCCTATTGCTAATGTTAGTGGCACAATTATTCTGGATAATAGGTATTCACGGTAATCAAATGATTAAACCGATTCGTGAACCGCTATTAATTGCCGCAATTGCAGCTAATACAGAAGCACATGCAGCTGGTAAACCATTGCCTAATATTATTACTATGCCATTTTGGGATATGTACATGAGCATGGGTGGCTCAGGTGTCACAATTGGTTTATTGATAGCCATATTTTTAGTCACAAAGAAAAGGGCTGATATTAAAGCTATTGCGAAATTGTCATTAGCACCTGGTATTTTTAATATTAATGAACCAGTTATCTTTGGCTTGCCGATTGTACTAAATCCTATCCTTGCTATTCCATTTATTGTTACTCCATTAGTAACTGGTACAATTGGCTATTTCGCAACGGCAACGGGCTTTGCTGCTAGAGCATATGTTTATACTCCATGGCCAACACCACCATTAATTAGCGGGTTTTTGGCAACTGGTGGTAATTGGGGCGCAGTGATTACCCAAGCTGTATGTATTGTTGTTGCAGTTTTAATTTACTTACCATTTGTTAAAATTTCTGAAACCCAAAAACCTTCAGTAGAAAATTAATTTGTTGAAAGGTTGAATAATTATTCAGCCTTTTTTGCATTAAAGGAGTATAAAAATGAAAATACCTGAAAATTTTAATTTAGGTGCAGCCTCATCTGCTTGGCAAACAGAAGGATGGAGTGGAAAAAAAGATGGCCAGGACTCATACCTTGATGATTGGTTTAAAAACGAATACTTCGTTTGGTATGATGGCAAAGGACCGGATGTAGCAACTGATTTTATGAATCGTTATCAAGAAGACATAGATTTAATGAAAAAAATCGGCTTAAATTCATACAGAACTTCGGTTAATTGGTCAAGGTTCTTTACAGATTATGACAATCTTACTGTTGATGAAGAATATGCTAAACATATTGACGATGTAATAAATGCTTTGATAAAAGCTAACGTGAGGCCGATGATAGCTATTGAGCACTATGATGTACCCCAATATTTACAGAACAAGTACGGTGGCTGGAATTCACGAAAAGTCGTAGATCTATATGTAAAATATGCCAAAATTTTGTTTGAACGATATGGTGATCGAGTAAAAGACTGGTTTACTTTCAACGAGCCGATAGTACCCCAAACCAGGATTTATTTAGATGCTGTGAGATACCCACATATAGTTGATCCTCAGCAATGGATGCAGTGGAATTATCATAAGGTGCTTGCTACGGCGAAAACAGTAGCAATTTATCATCAAATGAACCAAGGTGGCAAGATCGGTGTTATTCATAATTGGGAATTTGCATACCCAAGATCAAAAACATATGATCCAGATGTTTTAGCAGCACACAGGTTTGATTTGCTTAATAACAGAATTTTTGTAGATCCATTAGTTAAGGGTAGTTATTCTCAAGAATTAATAACACTTTTAAAAGAAAATAATATTATGTTTAGATATCATTCAGAGGATCAGCAACTCATTAAAAATAATACTATTGACTATATTGGTTTAAATCTGTATAAACCAGCCAGGGTCAAGCAGCGCGAATACGAGTGGAATAATAATTCACCATTTAGTATTAAAAAATATTACAGTGATTTCGATCTACCGGGTAGAAAATATAACGCTTCTCGGGGATGGGAAATCTATCCTCCGATGATGTACGATCTTGCAATGGTCATGAAAACTGATTACCACAATTTTCCTTGGTTTATTAGTGAAAATGGAATGGGAATAGAAAATGAGCAAAAATATAAGAACTCTGATGGAATAATTCAAGATGACTATAGAATTAATTACATCCGGGAAAATCTTTATTGGCTAATAAAAGCGGTTAATGATGGCGCAAACTGTCAAGGATATATGTTGTGGGCATTTACAGATAATGTATCTCCTATGAATGCGTTTAAAAACAGGTATGGTTTAGTAGAAATTGACCTAGAAAATAATCTAAAAAGAAGAATGAAAAAGTCGGGATATTGGTATGCAGATCTTATCTCAAAGAGGACGTTACCTGATGATAGCGCATATTCGTATAAATCAACCTTTGAGGAGAATAAACAATGAAATTAAGCTTTAGATGGTTTGGTACAAACGCTGATTCAGTAAGCCTAAAGCAAATACGACAAATTCCAGGAGTTCACCAAGTGGTTGCCACGCTTTATGATATTCCTGTTGGAGAAACTTGGCCTCTATCAAAAATTTTAAATTTAAAAAAAGAAATAACTGCTGCGGGATTAAAAATGGACGTGATCGAGTCAGTTAATGTACATGAAGACATAAAACTGGGATTACCTTCAAGAGCAAAATATATCAAGAATTATCAAGAAACAATTCGTAATCTGGCAAAAGCTGGTGTTAAAGTCATTTGCTACAACTTTATGCCAATATTTGACTGGACAAGGACTTCTTTAAATTATAAACTGCCAGATGGATCGACTGCTTTAGCTTTTCAAAGAGAATTAGTTCAAGAAAATCCACAGGAACTGATTAAAAAAGTGGAGTCCAATAATAACGGCTTTGTGATGCCAGGATGGGAACCAGAAAGGCTGGCAAAAATAAAAGAATTGTTTTCTGCATATGCTGGCAAAACAAGTGCTGACTTGGCAGATAATCTGAAATATTTTTTGCAGCAAATTATTCCAGTGTGTGAAGAAGTAGGAATAAAAATGGCAATTCATCCAGATGATCCAGCCCAGGATATTTTTGGTTTACCTAGAATTTGTAAAAGCGAAAATGATTTGGAACGAATTGTTTCAATGGTCGATAGTCCGGCGAATGCTTTAACTATTTGTTGTGGCAGCTTGGCCTCTAATCCTCAAAATAACGTACCACATATTTTAGAAAAATTTGTTAGAAAAAATAGAGTAGCCTTTGTTCATGCTCGCAATATTAAATTTACTTCTAAGTACGATTTTCATGAAACATCTCATTTATCAGAAGATGGTGACTTAGATATGTATGAGTTGATGAAAATATTAGTTGATAATAATTTTACTGGCTATATCAGGCCGGATCATGGTCGAGCAATCTGGGATGAAAAAGCTATGCCAGGTTACGGCTTATTTGACCGAGCATTAGCTGAAGAATATTTATACGGATTAATAGAAGGGATCAAGAAGAGTAAGTAACAAATGTCCATTGTAATAGGTGTAGATATTGGGACAACAAGTACAAAAACCATTGCTTTTGATGAACTGGGTCATATAATTTATCAAACTAGCTACGATTATCCGTTAATTACTGAAGAAACAGGTCAGGCGGAGGAAAGACCTCAAGATATTTTAAGAGCGGTTAAGCTGGGCTTAACAGAGGTACAAAGTAAAATTGCTATTGTTGAACTTAAAGGGATAGGCTTTTCCTCTGCTATGCATACTTTAATCTTAATTGATAAAAATAATCATCCTCTGACTAATGTTTATACATGGGCAGATAATAGAGCAACGGATACATTTAAAAAAGATATTATCAAAGACGACTTGTTTGATCTGACAAAAAATACCGGTGCACCATTACATCCTATGCTCCCTTTAGGTAAATTGTTATGGCTTAAAGAAAAGAATAAAAAGTTATGGGATAAGACTGCTTTTATTGTTGATATTAAAAGCTATATTTTGTATCAGTTTTCGCAGCACTACTATGTTGACTTTGCAACTGCGAATTCCTCGGGGCTTTTTAATACCTATACTAAAAATTGGGATGATAATATCCTGCAATATTTAAATATAAAAAAGGAACAGCTCCCTCAGTTAGTAGACACAACTTTTCAAGTGCCAAATTTTGAAAGTAGCATTAAAGTACCCCTTATAATTGGCGGCTCTGATGGGACTCTGGCAAATTTAAGCAATCCGCAAATTGATGAACGATTTTATACGGTTAGCTGTGGGACTTCTGCGGCCGTCAGAACAAATATTGACACTTTAAGACTATGTCAAAATCGTAAATTATTTACATATTATCAGTATCAAAATAATTGGGTGGTTGGTGCACCTACTAATAATGCTGGTGATGTGTGGCAGTGGTTAAAAGACAAGATTTTCAATTTAGCTACTTTTGAGGAACTAAATGATTTAGCCAAGAAAAGCCCTGTAGGCGCTAAAGGGCTATTCTTTGTGCCTTATATTTTTGGTGAACGTGCACCAATTTGGAATCCTGATGCTTCTGGTGGCTTTATGGGATTAACTGCAATTCATACAAATAAAGATTTAGCCAGAGCAGTATTGGAAGGGGAGCTTTATAATATAAATTTGATCATAAAGGAACTCAATCAATTTAATGGACAAAGGCCTGAAGCTTTAATATTAGTCGGAGGGATGGCTAAAAACCAATTTTTTGACCAGTTATTGGCAGACATAACGGGATACAAAGTTTATGTGCCTGAATCAGTTGAAGCTTCTGCTTTAGGGGCTGCCATCTTGGCGATGATAAGCTTAAAAATAATTGCTTCACCACTAATGATTCAAAAAGAATTGAAAATAGCAAAAGTTTTCAACGTTAATTCCCCAAACCATGCTATTTATGTGACTATGGAAAAGAAGTGGAACAAAGTAAGGCAATTAATGACAGAAGAATGGCTAGCGGTTGAATAACCATTAATTTACAGTTTTTGGTAAAAGATGATATTAGGTCTGGTAAATGAAGCAAATTGTGCGTAAACACGCTAAAACAGGTATACTAGTAATTAAGAAAAAATTTAAGTGATGGAGGACTATAAATGCAACAGTTCGGTGTTATAGGCTTATCAGTAATGGGTAAGAACCTTGCTTTGAATGTGAGAAATAACGGCTTTTCCGTTTCCGGTTTTTCAATTGATAAGCCGGAAGTAGATGCTTTTGCTAAATATGAAGATGATAAATTAAAGCCAACATACTCTTGGGAAGAATTTGTTGATTCTTTAGAGAAGCCACGAAAGATTTTAATTCAAATTGCAGCTGGTAAACCGGTTGATGAAACTTTACAAAAATTACTGCCACTACTAGATAAAGGCGACATTCTGCTTGATGGTGGTAATTCGAACTTTCATGACACTAATCGGCGCTATCATGAAATGGAACAACACGGTATTCACTTTATTGGTATGGGTGTTTCTGGTGGAGAAGAGGGTGCTTTAAAAGGTCCCGCATTGATGCCAGGCGGTGATGAAGATGCTTATAAAAAGGTTGCACCTATATTAGAAGCAATTGCAGCTAAGAATTCCGCAGGCCATCCATGTGTCAGCTTTATTGGACCTGAAGGCAGTGGTCATTACGTTAAGATGGTCCACAATGGTATCGAATACGGCATTATGCAGGAATTTTCCGAAGTTTACGATATTTTGCGTAAGGTTGCGGGCAAAACAAATGATGAAATGTCAGCCATTTTTGCGCACTGGAATGAAGGATTGGTTCAAGCCTATTTAAGTGAAATTACTGCTGAAGTGCTAAAGCAAAAGGATAATTTAACCCCTGACCATGTAATTGATCATATCTTAAACGTTGCTTCTTATAAAGGTACTGGTAACTGGATGCTGGAAGATGGTGTTCATCTGGGTGCTCCAATCAGCGTTATTGCCGAAGCTGTAATTAGCCGTTTTATGTCTAAAGCTACTACGCGCGAGGGTAAAGAAATAACATGGAATGGTGATGTACCAGCAGATTTAATTGATAATCTTGGTCAGGCTTTGCAATTATGTCAAGCTGTAGCTTATGCTCAAGGTTTCCAACAACTGAAAATGGCCGCTGATGCCTATAACTGGGACTTGCGCTATCCGGCGATTGCTCAATCATGGGAAGCAGGTTGTATTATTCGCTCAGCAATGTTAAAAGACATTGAAAAGGCATTTTCTGAAGGTAAGAAACTTGATAACATGTTCCAAGATCCATATTTCAAGGACTTAATGAATAAGAATATCGCTGCTTTGCGTGTAGTGATTGAACTCGCCACTAGAGCAGGTATTCCTACTCCGACATTGAGCGCATCACTGAATTACTTGGAATCAATTTTTAATCCAAGTTTACCAGCAAACTTAATTCAAGGACAACGTGATTACTTTGGCGCTCATACTTACTTTAGAAATGACCGTAAAGGCGTTTATCACACTGAATGGTATGAGGAAAAATAAGTTGTTACACGTGTAACACTAAAAACCAGTTAAAGTTAAAACTTAACTGGTTTTTTAGTAGTGCTAATTATATTGAAAAAGTAGAGGTATTATGAGGGATAAAAAAGTACAAATAAAGCTGTTGCTGGAAGCAATGCTAGTAGGCCTTGCAAGCGGGATTGTAGTGGGCTTTTTTCGCTTTGGTATTCAAAAAATGACAGAATTATGGCTTAGACTGTTTCACGTGGCACATCAAAATGCATTATGGTTTATCCCAATCATTTTGGGACTCATTTTAGTAGGCTTAATTGCTGGTTATTTTGTTAAGCAATATCCTCATGTTGGCGGCTCTGGTATACCGGAAGTAAAACTACAACTGGAAGGAAATCTAACTCTAAAGTGGTGGCCTACATTATGGCGCAAAGTTATTGGTGGTATTTTAGTTATCAGTACGGGCCTGTTTTTAGGACCTGAGGGGCCTTCTTTGCAGATCGGTTCAACTATCGGTCAAGGTGTTGGCGAGGGCACTAAAGAGTCAAAAACGAATGCTCGGGTACTGTTAGCTACTGGAGCGGCCAGCGGTTTAGCCGCAGCCTTTGGAGCCCCATTAAGTGGTGCATTATTTGTGCTTGAAGAAGTCTTTCATAACTTTTCACCACGGGTGTGGTTAAATGCACTTGCAGGTGCTCTAGTTTCAGATTTTGTAGTTTCAAATATTTTTGGTCAAAAGCCAGCACTATCTCTGGTTTATCGTCACACATTCCCCGTTAGGCTGTATGGCTATCTGCTCATCTTGGGCTTAATTTTGGGTTTACTCGGTCATTTTTATAAAACTGGCTTATTTAAAGTGAAAAAGTTATATGCGAAAATTACTTTTTTACCAAGTTGGTTATACGGACTAATACCTCTCACTTTATTAATACCAATCGCTTATTTTTACCCTTTAATTACTGGCCCGGGTAACCGCTTAATATTAGCGTTACCGCAGATTATTAAACAAAGCAGTTGGAAAATAGTTGGGTTACTCTTATTTTTCTTTGTTGTTAGAATTGTGTTTTCCATTATCTCTTACGATTCTGGACTACCAAGTGGTATTTTCTTACCAATATTAACAATGGGTGCAGTAATTGGTGCCAGCTACGGTCTTATTTTGGTGCAATTACATTTATTGCCGGCAAAATTTGTAATCAATCTGGTTATTTTCGCAATGGCTGGCTATTTCGCCGCCGTAATTAGGGCTCCTTTTACCGCCATCATCCTTATTACGGAAATGGTTGGGTCTTTGCTTCATTTAATGCCGCTAGCCGTGGTAGCTTTTGTTGCACTGCTGGTTGATGAACTGCTCAATGGTGATCCCATTTACGGTACGCTTGCTCGCGCAATGTCTGTAAAAAATAAAAAACATTCAGCTGTAGTTTCCGGTAAAACTGACCAGCTAACTGTGCCAATTTATGAAGACAGCCAGCTTGCAGGAAAAGAAATCATGCAGGTCAAGTGGCCTAAGCATACTTTAGTTAAAGCAATATATCGTGATGGCAAGTATGTAATTCCTAACGGTCAATCGGTAATTAAAGCCGGTGATTCTCTGGTTCTAACTCTTGATGCAGGCCGTCGTGGTCAGGTATTTAGTCAAATCAAGCAAATGCAAAGAGTCCGATATGATGGCTAGTATATTGTTTTAACTGCATTCTATAATATTTATAATTTAAAAAAGCTAATAAATCAGAGCCTATTCTGACCTATTAGCTTTTTATATTATGTTTTTGTTTAACTTGTTTTTTTAAAATTTAGGCGCAATTTCGAATGCCCAAATTAGGTAAATGAAGAAACACTGGTAAAATCATCCCGTTTTTGGGAATGGTATCTAGTAATGAATTAAAATCCTGTATTGTTCCATATTTTGATTGAATTGCCTTGTCATAGCAGTTGTCAACATCTGGAAATTTATAAATAGAATTTTGAATTTTGATAATTGAAAATATTTTGTGAGTAGTCAAATATAGTGCCACTAGTAGAATAAAAGATTTCGTCAACAATTAGGCCAAAACTATTAGCTTCTAGGTCGAGTTCAGAAGCTTCTTGATCTGTTAGTTTGCGAATGTAAAAGTATTTATCAGAAAAACCAACATGAATTTTATATGCTTGAGCTAAGAAGTTAAAAATTGATCCCTCAATAATAGACTGATTCAAAAAAGGTACGAGTTGGGAATTGTAATAAGAAGTTTCAATACACAAGGTTTTTTTGTGTGATATTTTCTTCCTGTGTACCTTATATACTTTAGTATTAATTGTACATTTTAATTTTTGAGCTAAGTCTAAGTTTGGTGTGATTAGCTTTAAAGAAGCGTTAGCATTTTCTACTTGCTCGTTCATGAGCTCATTAGTCCAGCCATGAGTAGTCTTACTGAAATTAATATAATCATCTTTTGGTAGCTTTCTTACATAAATTCCGCTACCTTGAACTTGATAAATTAATCCTTCGCTTTCTAATTCTGACAATGCTTTTAACAGTGTTGTTTTACTTGCTTTAAATTGGGTACCTAACTCGTTTAAACTTGGTAGCTTGTCGCCTTGTTCTAAATTGTTATTTTTTATTATCTCAACAAGACATTTCGCAACTTGTTCATACTTTAGCATAATTTTCCTTGACTTATTTTTCTACTTTCGCTTTTTCTTGGGCAATTAAAATTTTATCATAATTTTTGGCAAACGGATAATATATAAAGAAGCTCATTACTAACATTAAAAGTTGCCATAGTGCAGTTTTCCATCCGCCAACTATTAATCCAGAAAGTACTGCGGGGGTTGTCCAAGGTACATAAACGCCATTAAATGGTGGGATAATGCCTAGAGCAATTGCAGCATAAGTTGCACTGCCTGAAAGAAATGGTGTTAAGACAAAAGGCACTAGCATTAATGGATTTAAGACGATAGGAAGGCCAAAAAGAATTGGTTCGTTAATATTAAAAATTGCAGGTACTATTTCCAACTTACCTAAAATTTTCATTTGAACTGATTTAGCATTTAAGCACATAAACACAACTAATCCAATCGTCATTCCGGCTCCAGTAACGGTTAGACATTGATCCATAAAAGATTGCGTTACAATGTGTGCACCATTAGCTAAAGTAAGCTTTCCTGCCTTATACAATGCTGAATTATCAGCATTATTAGACATTAAAAGTGGAGTCATAATGCCCCCAACAATAGTTGAGCCATGTACACCAAAGAACCATAAGAAAACCGGTAAAATAGAAATAATTAACATTCCGCCAATGCCATCAGTTGCATGTTGTAGTGGAATTTGGATTACTTTATAAATCCACTCTGCCAATGTGGTATGAAAACCAAGACTAAAGATTCCGCAAACAATTGCAGCAATAGTAATAATTGCGGCAGCTGGTACTAAAGCAGTGAAAGAAGCAGCAACATTAGCTGGAACCTGTTCTGGCATTTTAATAACTAACTGATGTTTCATAAACCATGAATAAAGCCATCCAACAAATAAGCCAACTATTAGGGCTATTACCATTCCCTTGCCACCTAACCAATTTTTATCTATTAGGTTAGTGGCTTGCCAAGAAGTTGAGGTCTTACTAGGATTCGCAATATTAGTGACGGTTTTTATTGTATCAGGCTGCAATATAATATCGACAGTAACAGCTAAGAGTCCCGCTGGTGCAGCTTCAAAGCCAGCATCCTTAACCCAGCAGTAAGCAATTCCGAAAACAGCAAAAAGTGCCATAATTCCAAATGAGGCATTACTTGCTTGCATTAAAACAGGACCAATACCAATTTTGTTTAAATAATCTTGAACAGATTGTATAGGGAACTGTCCTAAAATTAAAAAAATAGCACCAACAATTATAAATGGAGTAGGATAGATCATTCCATCTTTAATCGCTTTAATTGGGCGAGTATTAACAAATTTCATTATTGTAGGCAAGACTTTGTCATTCATGAAACTTTTCATTATAATTACACCTTTCTTAAATTATGTAAGCACTTTATGATATTGTGCATGTACAGTTTAACATTTCACCTACAATTTTGAAAGGGCTTTTATAACTAACGGAATAAAAAAGTAATTTTGATAAAGAATAATGTGAGTTTTAGTTTTAGAAAAATCGATAATATTTTATTTTGGTAAATTGTAAAATGAAGTTGAACACTTGCGCTGATTAGAAAATAAAAAAAGTCCATTGGACTTCTCTGATAGAATGTAATTACCCAATCAATTCTAGAAAGAAGTTACCAATGAACTCGCTTAATTCTACTATATCTAGTCACCAAAAGGGCCAACATCTTGCCTTAACTGATCGAGTGACGCTCCAGGTTTTACGCAGCCAAGGTCAGTTCCTTGCGCCAAATCGCTCGTACCCTCAACTGTTTCACCCACAAGCGTGAAATATGAGCTTGAACGCGGCCAGATTTCTTGGTATCACGGCAAAGGTACGCTACGATGCGCAAGCTGCGCAAAGACGCTACCAGATAAGGCGCTTAAACTGCGGCCGTAAGCACGCTGAATAGTACCAAAACCAAGGCTGCTAAAAGCCAGATACCGGAATTTACTGCTGCTTTTGCTATGCCTTTATTTTCGACATTAATATGATTGATCAAATATTCAAAGGCAAAAATTAGGAGACTGAATGTGACTAGCCACAAAATGGCGCAGAGCCTGCCAGTAATGGAATAAGGGAAAAAGCCAGAATTAAAGCTTGTTAGTAAAGCAATAAAAAAGAAAGTAATAGTACCAGTGTAATGATTGATTGATTTTTCTTTAGTATTATGCAAAATAATTCCCTCCCATTAGTGGTAATTTAAAATTTTATTTCTGAATTTTAGTATTAAATAACTAAAAAGTAAAGTGAGATTTATGAATGATTACAAACAAAAAATCACTTCAAACTGAAGTGATCTTTTGTAATTAAACTAATATCTTTACATATTTGTAATCAAGAAAAAGATAACAAATATTACTAATAGGATATACATCATTGGTGAAACTTTTTTAGCTTGCTTAGAAGCAATCATGGTAATCGGGTAGGCTATCATGCCGAGTGCCAAGCCGTCAGAAATGCTGTAAGTCAATGGCATACCAACTACTGTTAAAAATGCTGGGAAAGCAATCTCAAATTTGTCCCAATTGATTTTTTTCAGATTTCCGGCCATGAGTACGCCAACGATAATTAGTGCTGGTGCAGTAACAGTGGTGGGAATAACCGCCAGAAGTGGACTGAAAATCATTGATATTAGGAAGAAAATTCCTACGAAAATTGCCGTTAAACCAGTACGTCCGCCCATGGCAATTCCTGCACTTGATTCTACAGAAGTTCCCAGTGGCGCAGTACCTAAGACGGCCCCCTCGACCATTGCTAAAGAGTCGGAAACGAAAGCTTTTCCAATTCGTGGAATCTTACCATTTTGATCTACCATGCCTGCTTGTTCAGTCATTCCAATCAATGTACCTGCTGTATCAAAGAACGTAACAAGTAGGAACGTTAAAACTACCATGAATAGTTGTGGGGTATTAATATCTTTTAAGTGAAATACAGCTTGACCAAATGTCGGAGCAATACTTGGAGCACTCGCAATAATACCTTTTGGCACAGCAACTTGGCCAATAATAACTCCAAAGACAGCTGTAATAACCATACCAATAAAAATTGATCCGGGTACATTCATTGCCATTAAGATTACGGTGAGGGTCAAGCCAAAAAGAGTAATCCAGACAGCTGGTGAATTAAACTTGCCTAAAGTAACTAAATTGGAATCACTATTGACAATTAACTTACCATTTTGCAGGCCGATAAAGGCGATAAATAAGCCGATACCAGCAGAAATAGCATATTTCAGATCTTGTGGAATAGCATCAACTACTATTTCACGCAGCTTCAAAACTGTTATTAAAATAAATAAAATAGATGCAACTAAAACAGCAGCTAAGGCAGTTTGCCAGTTAATATGCATTCCTCCGCAGACATTGTAAGCGAAAAAGGCTGCGCTACCTAATGTTGGGGCTAGAGCAACGGGGTAATTAGCTACTAGACCCATAATGAAGCAGCCAATTGCAATCGAAATTGCAGTAACTGTAAATGCTGCCCCTTTATCAATACCGGCTGCGTGCAAAATGTTTGGGTTAACAAAAAGGATGTAGGAGAGACTGACAAACGTGGTTAATGCAGCTATTAATTCACGTTTAACAGTGGTATGAGCATCGTTTAAATGAAAGACTTTATCTAGTGTCGTCATTTTTCCTCCTAAAAATATTAAAATTATAAAGAACTAATATATCTAGTATATAACTTATTGGGAGTAAATGGACCATGTAATGCAAAATTATTTCCCAGGAAATAAAAAAGCAAATCTAAAAATAGATTTGCTTTGCATAATTACCACATACCGATTAGTTTCATCCAAACTAATCCGATAATGCCATAAATTAAGATATAAAAAATACCAAATATAAAACTCAATTTCCACCACTCATCTTGTTTTACATAACCAGAAGAAGCTAAAACAGATGCAGCAGGACTGGAATAATGGGTAGTAGAGCCCATGATTGCAGAAAATAGAGCTAAAAATTGTGCTGCCAGTAATTTAGGTGCACCGGCAGAAATTGCTACAGTTAATAATGGCAGATACATTGCTGAATTATGAGCTGTAGCACTGGCAAATAAGTAGTGGGTATAGAACAAGACCAATGCTAGAACTACCAAAACTATTAACCAGTTGAGGCCTTTCATTGCACTAGAAATGCTACTTGATATCCAGCCAATCAAGCCAAACTGAGTAAGCTTTTCAGCCATAAATACTAAAATTGACAGCCAAATCAAAATATTCCAGGCGCCAGTTTCACTCAACAAGTCTTTAGGTGTTAATACACCAGTAAGTAACAAAAGGGAAACAGAAATGAAAGCAATTAGTGTAGCATCAATTCCTAAAGTGCTGGAAAGCATCCAGAGCACTAAGGTGATTGCAAAAATGGCTGCCATTAACTTTTCAGATAAAGTAAGCTTTCCCATTTTTGCTAATTCCCCGTCGGCCCATTCTTTGGCGTTAGGAGTTTCTTTAATTTCCGGTGGATAAAGTTTGTAAACAAAATATGGCACCACAATTAGACAAATTGCTGCAGGTACGATACTAGCTGTCAACCACGGCATCCAGCTAAGAGTTACGCCGGCCTTACCGGCTAGTGCAACGGCGATTAAGTTAGGCGCACATGCGGTCATAAATAATGACGAAGTTATAATATTAACTTGAAATTCCGTAAAAGTTAGGTAAGCTCCCATCTTTTTACGTGAAGGATCATTAGGTTTTGATCCAAAAGTATTGGCTAAAGATTGAATTAATGGATATACCACACCACCTGCTCTTGCACCATTTGAAGGAGTTGCAGGGGATACTATTAAATCGATAGCTCCTATTGCGTAACCTAAACCTAAGGACTTATGACCAAACCACTTAACAAAATACAAAGCAATTCTTTGCCCCAAGCCGGTTTTTACAATACCTCGCGAAATCATAAAAGCCATAACGATAAGCCAGGCAGATGAGTTAGCAAATGCATTAATGGCTCCTTTTTCGATTACTTTTCCGTTAACAATTTTGTCCGCAAGTGGTGCAAGTCCAAGACAAATGGTTAAAGTAAAGCCAATTAAAGTGACGCCACTAATTGCTATTGGCAATGTGATACAGCCAATAATTGTTCCAATAAATATTGCCAGCATATGCCAAGCTTGGACTGATACTCCGGCTGGACGAATTGGCGTCGTCAACCAGAATATAAGGCCAAACAATAGTGGCAGTATAAATTTTTTGTAATCTATTGTTTTCATAAAAACCTCTTTCAAAATAAAAAGCAAATATATGAGTACGATTGACATCAATATATTTGCTTAGTTTATCATATTATATTTTTTTAACAATTAGTAAGTCTTAGAAATTTAGTACCCATAGAAAGACAATAAAGACGAAGAAAAGAATCCACATCATTGGTGTAATTTCTTTAACTCTCTTGGCAGCAACCATGCATATAGGGTAGGTTATTAACCCTAAAGCCAAACCATCGGATATTGAATAGGTTAAAGGCATACCAATTAAAATTAGAAAAGCAGGAACTGCAATTTCCATCTTGTCCCATTGAATATGTGCTGTGTTTTGTGCCATCAGAACACCAACAATAATTAATGCTGGCGCTGTAACATGGGTGGTAAACAAGCCTAGCAGGGGACTGAATATCATTGATATTAAGAAGAAAATAGCCACAAAGACAGCAGTTAAACCAGTCCGGCCGCCAACAGCAATACCGGCACTTGATTCAACAAAAGCACCAACTGGTGAAGTTCCTAAAACGGAGCCAACCATCATAGCAGTTGAATCTGATGCCAGAGCTTTACCTACACGTGGCATTTTGTTGTCTTTCATAAAGCCAGCTTGTTGGGCTAAGCCAATTAAAGTACCGGCAGTGTCAAAGAAAGTTACTAAAAGGAAGGTAAGTACAACTACCCACATTTGCAGAGTATTAATATCTTTAACATGGAAAATCGCTTGGCCGAATGATGGGGCAATACTTGGTGCTACTGAAACTATTTTAGTTGGTAAAGGGATTTGTCCTGTAACTACACCAAAAATAGCTGCCAGGATCATACCAATAAAAATAGCTCCCGGTACATTTAAAATCATTAAAACAACAGTAACAATAAGGCCGAAAATGGTAATCCAGACAGCCGGATCATGAAGTGAACCCAAGCCGACCAGTGTTGATTTGTTTGCTACAATTAAACCACCATCTTGCATTCCCAAAAATGCGATGAACAGGCCGATTCCGGAAGAAATTGCGAATTTTAAGTCAGCAGGGATAGCATTGATAATTTTCTCCCTTAACTTAAACATAGTAATTAAAATGAAGATAATAGAAGCTACAAAGACAGCGGCTAAGGCTGTTTCCCATGAAACATGCATACCTACACAAACGGTATAAGCAAAAAACGCATTAATGCCAAGGGCAGGAGCTTCTCCAATAGGATAGTTAGCAACGATACCCATAATAGCAGTACCTAAAGCACTGGCTAAAGCAGTGGCTGTAAAAACTGCCCCTTTATCCATGCCACTGGCTCCCAAGACACTTGGGTTAACAAATAAAATGTATGACATGCTGATAAAAGTTGTTAACCCAGCAAGAAATTCAATTTTAACATTGGTTTTGTATTTATCGAGTTGAAAATAACTCTTTATAAAATTCATCTAACCTCTCCCAAATATATTGTTCGTGTTTTAAATCAAACTAACGACTATTCTAGTTTACCATTCATTTAAAATAATGCAAACACGAATAATACTAGGAAAAAGTAGGCAAAGTAAGCACAATTTATGAATAGCTAAATTTAAGAACAAATTGACCTGTTAATACTTTAATCGGTAAAATGAAGGTAAATCAGTATTAATTTATGAAACTCGATAGGAGAAAAAATGGGAAATTTAATTTTTTCAGATATAGACGGTACTTTAATTAACTCAAAGCAAGAAGTTACACCTAAAACTAAAATGGCTATTCGGAGACAAATTATTAAGGGTAATGTTTTTGTGCCAGTTTCTGCCCGCATGCCCAAGGCAATTATGTCAGTTGTCGGTGAAATTACTAAAACATGTCCAATGGTTGCATATAATGGTGCTTTGGTTTTGGATGAAATGGGTCACACGCTTGATTCACGTTCCATGCCTTCTGCAAAAGCTGCGGAAATATGCAACTATATTGAATATAAAAATAATGGTGTGGTTTGGAATGTATACAGCGGTAACAACTGGTATTATTTCCCAGGTAATAATGATGAATTAGTTAAGAACGAGGAAAAAATAGTTAAATTCAAGGCACAGCCAAGTTCAATTGCTGAAATCAACCAACTTGAAAATGTTCATAAAATTTTGCTGATGGGCACGCCCGATTTATTAGATGCTACGCAAAAAGACTTACAACAACTTTATCCCGAATTTTACATCGTAAAATCAGCTGCAAATTTATTGGAAGTTGTTGTTAAGGGCGTTTCTAAGGGTCAGGGTGTAAAAGTAATAGCTCAGGCCTTGGGCGCAGACTTAAAAGAATGCTGGGCATTTGGCGACAATTATAATGACGAAAAAATGCTGCAATCAGTAGGTCATCCAGTAGTAATGGGGAATGCACCGGAGAATCTAAAAAGAAAATTTGCAACTACTTTAGACAACAATCATGATGGCATAGCAGCGGTCCTTGACAAAATAAATTAGTGAATTTTATTTTGCTTCAAGCAAGGGAGATCGTGCTTTATTACCAAACCATTTGTGATTAATTCTTGTGAGAGTACCATTTTGTGCTAATTTTTCTAGTGCTTGATTGATTTTGCGCTTCATGGTTACGTCACTTTTTCTCAAACCGACACCAAATTCTTCTTTAGGGAAAGGACTATCTATTTCGGTAAAATTTTCCGGATGCTTTTGCTTGGAAATGTAATAGTCTGCATAAGAACTGTCGATTAATAGTCCTTCAATCCGACCTGCAGTTAAATCTATAAAAGCATTGGTAAAGGAATCATAGAGAATTGGATCATGATTTTTAATATGGTTTTTAAAAACTTTAGGGTATTTCATTACATCGTTATAGCCAGAAGAACCGGTTTGTACTCCTAAAGTTTTATCTTTCATTGCCGCAATAGTATTAATTTTATTCTTTTTGAGACTTACTAGCACTTGTGAAGTATACAGATAAGTTTTACTAAAATTAACTTTGGCCTTACGCTCTGGATTCTTGCTAAAACCATTCCATATCAGATCAATTGTGCCGTTTTTTAATTCAGTAGTATTCATAGACCAGTCAATAGTTTGAAAGCTGACATTGATGCCATATTGCTTAAATACTGCATTAGCGAGATCAACGTCATAACCAATTAGCTGACCATTTTTTTGTCTGAAATCCATAGGCACAAAAGTATCATCTACACCAACTGTAACATACCCACGCTGCTTGATATGGGACCAATTGTCAACTTCGTTAGCTTTTCTATTAATTGACACACCACTGCAGCCAGAAACAAAGAAGATAGAACAGACGAGCGTTATTGCAAGAATTAAGAGGCGCTTAGTTTTCACTTATATTACCTTCTTATCATCTAATGCTTTAACTCTAAATACTTGATCAGCAACTTGACTGGCGAATTCCATGTCATGAGTCACAATAATTTGTGTCATTTTGTTATTATTTTTAAGTTTTAAAATTATTTCTCCGACTTTTGTTCTTAAATCCGGGTCCAAAGCAGATGTAGGCTCATCATAACATAAAATATGAGGCTCCATTGCCAATGCTCGCACAATAGCTACCCTTTGCTGTTGGCCGCCAGAGAGCTGATAGGGATAAAGATCCTCTTTACCAGTTAAATCCAGTTGTTGCAATAACTTTTGTGCGTGAGTTTGCGCCTGCTCTGCAGTTTCTTTTAAAACTAGGGTTGGTGCCAAAGTAATGTTTTCAATTACAGTTAAATTAGGAAAAAGCTCATAGCTTTGAAAAACGACTCCGATAATATGACTTGTGCTATCAGGAGCAGTCGGGTCGAATTTTTGCCCATTCCATAAGAATTCACCTGCATCAATTCTTTCTAAACCACTTAAACAGCGCAATAGAGTGGTTTTTCCCGCTCCCGAAGGTCCTACAATGGCTAAAATCTGTTGGTCAGGAATAGTTAGGTTTAATTTGTTTAAGATAGTGCGTGTGCCAAATTTTTTGGTAATGTTTTTAAGTTCTAGCATATTGTTTCCTTTAATTTACTTCCACTTTGCAAAATTGCGTTCAATTTTTTTCAGCAAAAATGATGCGATACCAGTCATTAGTAAATAGATTATCCCGACTATCATTAAAGGAATC
Organism: Lactobacillus sp. ESL0260; assembly: GCF_003692935.1. Classification (NCBI taxonomy): domain Bacteria; kingdom Bacillati; phylum Bacillota; class Bacilli; order Lactobacillales; family Lactobacillaceae; genus Lactobacillus; species Lactobacillus sp. ESL0260. Next base: position 598,620 of record NZ_REHO01000013.1, on the reverse strand, counting down.
AGTGTTACGTCTCTGGCAGTAGCAACATTGCCGGCACGTAAAAGTTCACCTAGACCGATGACATAAACAAGCGAAGTATCCTTAACCAGGTTAATAACTTCATTTCCGATTGACGGTATAACAATTTTGCTGACTTGCGGAATTATAATATGCGTCAAAGTTTGCCAGTAATTTAGCCTCAAAACCCGAGCACTTTCATATTGTCCTACTGGAATTGACTGAAAGCCTCCACGGAAAATTTCTGCGAAATAGGCTGTGTAGTTTAAGATAAAAGCAAAAAGCGCTGCATCGTAGCGTTGAAAAATTATTCCGACTATGGGTAAGCCATAAAAAATAAAAATTAATTGTAACAAGAGTGGGGTACCCCGCATAATCCAGATATAAAATTTTAGAATTAACCGTAGAGGCTTAAAATGTGATAGTAAGCCTAAACTAACTATGACTCCTAAGGGAATCGAAGCAATTAAAGTCCAAAAGAATAAAATTAATGTCATTTTTGCACCTGCAAAGAGAGAGGGCATAATTGAAAGGATATAATTCATTTTTTCTCCTTTTACTGAATTTAGTTTGATTAGAGAGGCTAATATACAACTCTTTTGATACTAGCTAAATTATATAAATTGATTAAAAAAATATGTGAAAAATATATGATTCAATAATAACATAGTTTTCTGATTTTTTATTTGAGTAAGTAACAAAATATTTAAATTGTCATCCAGCTATCTAATTGCTAGAGCTCACTGTTAAAGCTTTTACTATAAATTAAACAGTACTTTAAAATAGCAATAGGCAACATAAAAAGGCCATTAACATATAGTGCTAATGACCTTTTGATAATAATTTATTTATTGTTAATCTATTTGAATATTTGTGGACTTATTCCATGTTTCGGGTAATTTACCCATTTCTTTTAATTTGGCAACAATTTGATCAAGTACAACTTCTCTAGCCTGCTTATCAGTTATAAAGTCTAGCTTGTCACCATCTATCTCCATTTTAGGTGAGTAGTCATACTTTTCATACCAAGGTTTATAGTAGCGTAAAAGCCGCTTATAATAATCTTCCAGTGTTGCATCATAGCTCAATTGTTCATAAGGTCGACCACGCTTTTGAATTCTTTTAATCATGGTGTCGTATGAAACTTTAATATGAACCAGCAAGTCTGGATTTTTCTTGGGCATATGTTTGAGCTCACTCATCATATTATTAAGCAGTTCGTAATAGGTAGCTACTTCTTCTTTCGTTGCACGACCAATGTCCGCATTCATTTGGAAGAAAAGGGCATCCTCATAGATTGAACGATCAAGAACGTTATTATCATCAGTTAATGCATCCTTGATACTACGAAAACGAGTGTTTAGGAAAAATACCTGAAGTAAAAATGCATACTTTTTAGGATCGGCATAAAAAAGTGGCAAAACAGGATTGTTATCGACACTCTCATAAAATGGTTTGGTTCCTAAATACTTAGCTAAAATACTGGTTAAACTGGATTTACCGGCTCCAATTGGCCCGCTTAAAACAATAACTGTCATCACGTTCCTTCTCTATTCTAAATTGCCTATTGCGTGCAACTTATTATCAATCTGATTTAAAACTTCTTTTTTAGCATCTTCATCGCAGATAAAATCGTATTTATCCCCGTCGATCTTAATCTTAGGCGAGGCATCGTATTTTTCATACCACGGTTCATAATACTTAATTAGCCTAGCGTAATAGTCTTTTAAACTAGGATCGGTACTGATTTGCTCAAATGAACGGCCCCGCTTTTTAATGCGTTTAAGCATTGTATCAAGGGAAACATGAATGTAAATTAGTAAATCTGGCTTTTTGCTGGGATTACCTGGGGTATCTTCCATCATGTTTTCGAGTAAGCTGTCGTATATCTTAAATTCAGTAGGGTCAGCTACTTTACTGTCCGCGTTCATTTTGAAAAAGAGTGCATCTTCATAAATTGAACGGTCAGATACACTATTTTTTTCACGAATTGCTTGGTTGATTTGTGCTAAACGGTGGTTAAGCAGATAGATATTAAGCAAAAAAGTATAGCGTTTCATGTCTTGGTAATATAAAGGAAGAACAGGATTATTATCAACTCCCTCATAAAAGGCTTGTGTACCTAAGTGCTCAGCTAAAATACTAGTTAAACTGGATTTACCGGCTCCAATTGGCCCACTTAAAACAATAACTTGGATCACGTTCTTTCATAAATACAATATATAGATTCTTATTTAGTTTAATACGAGATATAGTGGTATACAAGCAAAAAGTAAATTAAAATTTTAATCAAAAAGTCAAGTCATTTTGTATAATACAGAATAAAAAATTAAGTATTCAAGTAAATAATTTATTACAAAATTAGATGTTACACGTGAAACCAAAAAATCTGACTGATAAATTTTAATTAATTATTTTACTGAGGATTGATGCCGATATCATTCGGTATTAAGCCCTTTATTCTGTGCTTTGATTCTTTCAAATTTGTAGTAAATAAAGTAGTCGATAATTGCTCGTTTTGATTGCATTAAGTATAATAAGTGATTTTGCAATTATAGAACGAATTATTTTTTAAAGGCTCGAAAAAGTTGCAGTTGATATTTATATACTGCTGCTATGGGAAAATTCTAAGAATGAAAATTAAAAAGAAATTGTTTTAATGTTAAAAAAGATATAAGATAGTAAGTAAATTATAAAATTATTAGTAAATGATGGAAGTAAGAGGGCATAACTGATATCTTGAAAAGATTTTTATCCTTAGATAGTACAACTCCTGCTGTAAGTACCAGTTAAGAGTCTTTTGAAGAAGTAATGCAAAAACCATATTATTCTATTAAACCAAAATCATTTTAGTATTAACTCTAAAAATAGGGATTTAGACAGGAAGTAAATCATGGACGATACTATAACAAAATTTTCGCTTTGGACCTACATTAAACGTAATTCAGGCATGTATGTAATTTTAGCCATCCTCTATTTTGGGCGGAATTTAGCACAAACTGCTGCCAGCATTTTTAAAGGTAATGCACTTACTGCTTTGACTCAGCACAGTTTAAAGGGCTTTATTGTTGATACAGGTTTAAACTTGCTTAGCTGGGGCTTTTTTCTGATTTTCTTTTTTTGTAGTTCACGGTATTCCGCTGTAATCATCAAGGCCGTTGATAATTCCATTAGGAACGCATTAGCCCATATAATTGGTCGCCAAGAGTATGAAGATTTCAACAAGCACACGGAAGCTGATTATGTTTCCTGGTTTACTAACGATATAAACCAAATTAATCAAGATGGCTTTTTCAGTTTAGAGCAAACATTTAGCAGCGCACTCCTAGGAATTATTGCCAGTGTCATCCTGTTTTTTTACCATCCACTCTTATTTGTAACCACTTTGGTTTTTGCTGTTATTATGATTTTATTTCCCCGTCTTTTTAAGAAAAAGTTGGAGGAATTATCGCAAAAACAAAGCAAGCAAAATGAGGTATTAACGTCAAAAATAACCGATGTTCTTGAGGGCTTTGTCAACCTGCTCACGCTTGGTCAGCAAAAATTGCTCAATAAAATAGTTCTTGCGGCATCAGATAAGACTGGACAGGCTCGGGTTAATTACATTACGGAAATGTCATTCTCTAATTCATTGATTAATCTGATAAGTATATCTGCTCAAACTATTTTAACTGTTGAATCCGGATATCTGGCCTTTCACAATCAGATTCCAATTGGAGCTATTTTAATTGTTGGTTCAATGTCCGGGAATGTTTTTGGCAGCTTGACAGAAATCAGTATTGATCTAACTTCAATTCGGGCAGTTCAACCTATTTTTGACAAATATAATAAATTAGCTAATACGCAGGAAAAAACAGGGGATAAGAATGTTGCTCCTTTGACTCAGCAAATTGCATTTAGCGACCTTTCGTTCAGCTATCCTAATAATGACAGACCTATTTTAACGAATGTTGCCGGCAGCATTAAGCGAGGCGAACGGGTAGCTATTGTTGGTCCGTCAGGCTGCGGTAAGTCGACCCTGGTAAAATTAATTGGTGGTTTGTTAACCGGCTATCAAGGATCACTTACTTGGGATGACAATGAATACCGTGAGCTTAGTCTGCGGTCACTACATAAACAGATCGCTTATATTGATCAGTCAGCCTATATTTTTGATGGCAGCCTGCGTTATAACATCACTTTAGGCCGAGAGACAACTGAAGAAGAGCTGAAGACTGCGATTAAGCGTGCAGGTTTGGAAAAATTTGTCATTGATAGTGTCAGCGGGCTTGACACTGTTTTAAAACACGCCGGTAACAACATTTCGGGTGGGCAAAAGCAGCGAATTGCACTGGCACGGCAATTGCTGGGTAACCCGCAGGTTATTCTGGCCGATGAAATTACTTCCGCAATTGATGAAAAGGACGGACAAAAAATCGAACAGAGCTTGCTCAATTTGAACGATATCACTCTAGTCTACATTTCCCACCACTTGCGACCTGAAATTAAAAAGCAGTTTGATCAAGTAATTGAATTAGGAAAATAGAATGCTGAGTCTTTTATTGAACAATTAAATAAGCGGCAAAATTGATGGCTTCTTAGGAGATATAATGTTTCCACGCACCGCCTTTTAAATGGAATGATAAAAATGAATGATGAACAATTTTTTAAGTTAAGAAAGATACTAGATCTTTTTAAAAAGCAAGCTCCGACAGCTATTATTGAAGAGAATGTAAATAGCGTTGAAAATTATAGGGCAGAATCTGTTGATGAGTATAATAGAGCAAAAAGATATCTTGGCGAAAATAATAACTCGTTTAAATCCTTTCATGTAAGTGTGGATTCAGCAAAAGATTTCTTGTGTTTATTGAATTTGCTGGGTGCAATACATGCAAATTTTAATATACGTTCAAAGCCTTTTATAATAGAAGGAGAAGAAAATAGTAAGTCGCTAAAAAAAGAGAACGACTATTTTAACAATTGGATGGAGTGTTTTTCAAACTATGAATTTATGATAGTTAATTTCGATGAAACTGCTTTAGACCAGGATCAATATTACGGTTAATTTCATTAATTCATAAAAGGCAGTAGAGTTATGAATGACCCCCAAATTTAGGACAAATTTGGAGGCTATTTTTATGACTAAATTATCTAAACAAGATAAAATTAAAATCAAACTAAAAGGACTAACTCCGATTGAATATCGGCAATTAGTCCTTAGATAACAACTAAAAAAGTGTCCAAATTTTAGGGTTAACATCAAAAGTGGTTCACTCTTTTAAATTAAGTGATTACTGTTATTTAGGAATAAGGCAATCTTTGCTATAATTAAATTTGAATTGATAGCAAATTGTTTTGAGGGCGGTTGGCTGTTTCACTTGAAAGGAGAGTGTGTGCCTATGGCACGAAATCTTTTAGGAAGGTGTTCAGCAAGTGAGCGTATTCCATGCGTTAGAATTAGCGCTGACCTTTGCCTCGTTTATTATTGTCTTGTTGACCTATATCGACAAGCACAGGTAAACAAAAAGACCGTCCCACCAAAAACTTTGACAATTATGGGATTGGTCTTTTTTGATTAATCACTAAATAAGTCAACCGCCTTTAAAGCGGACGCTTGAAATTCAGAGAAGAGGTCTTGCTTTGCAAGGCTTCTTTTTCTCTATAGATATATTTTAGCATGATTAAACTGGTCTTGCACAAGAATTTGATTAAGTTATCTGGGTTATCCCTAATTTTTCTCTATACGGTTTGAATGTTATCCGAAGTTAACAGCTAATAAAGTGTCCAAATTTTAGGGTTAACATCAAAATTATGCTTATTATTTAACTCTAGATTCTTTAGATTCTTTCTTTTTTTCCTCAACTTTATCTTGAGCTTTGTCTTTTTGATCGCTGATTTTATCCTTAGTGTCATTAGCAGCACCGGTGATACGGTCCTGTAAGCTGACAGAATCTTTTTCATGCTGCTCTTTAGTTTTAATATCAACTACAGTAACGTTGACTTCAACTGTATCAAGACCAGTCATTTCTTTGACTTTTTCTTGGATCTTTTCTTTAATTTGATCATATAGCTTGGTAATGTCTACGCCATATTCTGCAACGATCTCAATATCAACGGCTACTTGCTTTTTGCCTACTTCAACATTTACGCCTGAAGTGACATCATCACTATTAACAATTTTATCGGCAATATTTGAGAAAAAGCCGCCGTTAACTGTTAATAAGCCTTTAATGTCAGATAAGGCAATACCCACGATTTTTTGAATTACCTTTGAATCATATTTTAAATCGCCTTTAACTTCAGGCTTTGAACTACTTTGATTTGAACTTGATTGTACCATATTGTATATACTCCTTATATAAATTATTTATTCTGCAACATTTTTTTGAATACCGGCCAGTAATGACCAACTAAAAAGCCGCAGACCAACATTACAATGACGAAAATAGTTTTGAAAAATCCCAGTACCAAAAAGCAAAATGCCAGTAACACACCAATTACGGCACCGCTTATTTCTGGGAGGTATTTTTTATATTCTTCTTTCATTTTGACCTCCTTTATTGAACGCGCCTTTCAGGTTTATCTCCTTTGTGATAATTGATAAACTTGATGTTAATTTTTGGTTTTTGCTCAATTCCTAGCAATTGCTTCAGATTCTTTTTTAATTCTTCAAGATAGTCGTTAAGCAGGGCAGCAATGTTTTCACCAGGGCCCAAGTCACCGCCGATTTTAATTTTAATTCGGCGTTTTGTTAACTTGGAACTAACCTTTGCATTATTTAAATAAGGTAAATCGGCAAGTGAATTCATTACATAGCCATTAATGGCCTTGGAAGTAACCTTAACTTGACCATCACTTTTATGAATTAAATTAAAGTTTCTTTGGACTGGCCAAAATAGGATGACAATTAAACTAACAATTAGTATTATAAAAACAATTATACTAATACCAATTAAATACCAGGCAAATATCGGGTTAAGAGTACCTAAATGAGGTAATTTAATCTTTAAATACTTTTGCCAAAAACTACTGGTTTCCCATATTAAGTAACAAGGCACAGGCAATAGTAATAACATGCCTAATACCAATAGCCACTTTTTACTCCTCTTCAACTTATCACCATCCTCTCAGGGTTCATCTTAATAATAATACTGATTATTTTAACAGACTAATAATATGCACCATATGTATACAATAACAGTTCGTAAAATTGCACACAAAAAGAGCGGTGTGTTAATGCACCGCCCTTTTTAGCTTAATATCAGTTAATTACTTATTGTATGTTGAACTTAATTTACTTGCTGCAGCCTGGTCCACAATAAGAGTGACATTTTGATGTTGTTGCAAAACTGAAGCAGGTACGTCTTCTGTTACTGGACCTTCAACCATCTTTTGTACAGCATCAGCCTTATTATCGCCAAAAGCCATAATCACTATTTCTTTGGCAGACATTATATTTGCAATGCCCATGCAGATTGCTGTCTTTGGCACATCGTCAATGTTGTTGAAGAAGCGAGAATTAGCTTTGATGGTATTCTCAGTTAGTTGCACTTCGTGGGTAATAGAATCAAATGAGGTTCCAGGCTCATTAAAGGCAATGTGACCGTTTTGTCCTAATCCTAATAATTGCAGATCAATTGGATTTTCTGCAATTATTCTGTTGTAGTCAGCTGAAGCACCTTCGGGATCCTTAATGGCTTTGATTCCATCAGGAACATAAGAGTGTTTAAAAGGCTTTTTATCAAACAAGTTTTTTTGCATAAAATAATGATAACTTTGGTCATTATCGGGAGTTAAGCCAACATATTCATCAAGGTTAATACTAATTAAATTACTGTTATCCAAATCACTTTCGGCCCATTGGTGGTATAAAGTAACGGGAGTTGAGCCGGTTGCCAAACCAATTACTTTAGTGCCATTAGCAATACTATCTTTAAATAAGTCAAAAGCCTTCCTACTGCCACTGGCTTTATCTTCTGTGATAATAATTTTCATTTTTATTTACGCCTCCATATTAGTTATATTAATTATAAATTGGTATATTCCAATTTGTCAACAGGATGCGACAATAGATATTACTTTAAAATTACGCAAAAAAAGAGCTTACCTATATTTGTTTCACATGTAACAAATATTAGGCAAACTCTAAAATACTGTTTCTATTCACTTCTTAGTGCAATTGCTGCATCTTTCTTAGCTGCCATCCGCGCTGGCAAGTGGCCGCCAATCATAGTTAAAATGGTTGAAATAATGATTAATATCAGGGCATGCGTAGGGTTAAGCTGTGCCACATTGCTTAAGTCAGTAATTGAGTAAAGAAGACTATTAATAGGGAAGACCAGCAACCAAGCAATGAATACACCTAAAACCCCGGAAAAAACACCCAAAATAAATGTTTCGGCATCGAATACCCTGGTGATATCTTTTTTACGGGCACCCAGTGCCTTTAAGATTCCTATTTCTTTAGTTCTTTCTAAAACAGAAGTATAAGTTAAAATACCAATCATAATCATTGATGTGACTAAAGAGATTGCGGCAAAGGCAACTAAGACCGTAGTAATACCATTAAGCAAGCCGCCAGTCATCGAAGTAACAGCGCTTGACATATCAGTATAGATAATCTTATCTTTTTTCTTTTTGCCACGATTCCATTTATCTAAGTAATCAAGCACTTTATCTTTGGCATCAAAGTCATTGGGATAAATCATCATACTAGTCGGTATGGTGGAACCACCAATTGACTGTATCATTTGTTTCTTTTCCTGAGAATTCATACTTTGACCAGTCATGACATTTTGAGTGGTCTTTTTCTGGGCTTTTACTATCTCTGAAGCTTTATTTTTATTGATAATATTTTGTGTTAACTGGTCACTGTAGGCAATTCCTGCTGACAAAAGTGCCATAGAATTTTGATCTTTTGGCCTGATGACGCCTACAATCCGCAGTTTGGTTTTGCTATTATCGTACATAGAATTACTGATTTTTTGCGGAATAAACATACCTGTCGGTAATTTCTGATAATAGTCGTTGTTGGCGACAATTTTGAAGGTTTTACCAACAAATTTGGGATACTTTATTTTTTGACCAGCTTTAACTTTGAAACCCAAGTTTTTAATAATATTAATATTTAACTTGTTTTCATTATCTGTTACTAAGACCAAATCGGTAGCTTTATGTGGCCACGCTCCAGACAAAAGTTGATAATTTTCTTTCAGAAAATTACTTTTACCAGAATTAAGTGTAGTAGGAAATACTGATGAGCCTAACCCAGTAGCACTAATTGCTTGCATCCGCATCTGGGTAGCTGCTTGAGAACTGTCTGAACTAGCAGAAATGGGGGAGAATTGGACTCGCTTAATTTTATTATCGTTACGTGTTAGTAAATTTAAGTTGATTCCACGCTGATAGGAAATATTGTTAGCATAATCAGGATTTATTTTTTTAATGTAATTAACATACTTTTGACTAATTTTATTTTGATGAGTCGATTCTTGCAGTCTATCTTTTTCAACAGTTAAATAGCCCCGATTTTTGACATTCTTATCAGATTCGTTACGGTCTTCGATACTTGAAGCATCGGTGGCGGTTTGATTGATGGTAACGGGATATTTGGCTAGTGCCTTACTCATCGTTGTATCAATCTGCTTTTGAAAGCCGTTGGATAAGGCTAAAACAACTGCGATAGATATAATTCCGATACTTGACGCAAAGGCTGTTAAAGTTGTTCTGCCTTTTTTAGTCATAATATTGGTAAAACTTAACTTGATGGCGTTCCAATAGGACATTTTTGTCCGTTTCAGCTTAAAAGTATCTTTTTCTTTTTCCGGATTAAAGGGATTGGAATCATTTAAAATTTTACCATCCTGAAAGTTGACAATTCTGGTCGCATATTCCTGAGCAAGATTAGGATTATGTGTAACCATAACTACTAAGCGGTCTTTTGACAGTTTTTTAATCAGCTTCATAATTTGCTCAGATGTTCCAGTGTCAAGAGCACCAGTCGGTTCGTCGCACAGTAAGATATCAGGATCATTAGCCAAAGCCCGCGCAATTGCGACACGCTGCATTTGACCACCAGATAATTGATTGGGATTTTTAGAAATATGGTCCTTTAAGCCAACTTGGGTTAAAGCATCTACTGCTCGCTTATGACGCTCAGAAGCGGAAACTCCGGATAAATTCATGCCCAATTCGACGTTAGCAATAATTGATAAATGCGAAATTAAGTTATAATTTTGGAAAACAAAGCCGACAGAATTATTTCTGTAGGCGTCCCAGTCTGTTTCCTTAAAATTTTTAGTGGATTTACCGTTAATAATTAAGTCTCCACTATTATAGCGATCAAGTCCACCAATGACATTTAATAACGTGGTTTTACCAGACCCACTAGGTCCCAAAATTGCGACAAATTCTTGGTTACGAAATGATATGGAAACATCATCAAGTGCATGTGTAACTGTATCACCGACATGATATGACTTATGTAAATCTTTTAATTGTAACATGCCTTTTTCTCTTTCTTTTAATAATTAATTAATAACAGATAGTTTAACATTTATGAAAGAGCAAAGCCAAAGGAAGATAACTATTTTAATGAATAAGTCCAGTTAAATCAAATAAAGCATAAATAATGAAGAATAATACAATTAATAAAATGGCAATAATATGCCGTTTCTTGTTTAAAAGTAAAACTGCAGCAAATTCACGCACGATTGCATTGGGCAGAAAGTAAAAACGGGTATAGCAGCCTACGCCGTTGGCATTCAGCCCAGCAGCTTTAGCATAAAGGGAAGCCCTAAAAATGTGATAATTATTACTGAAAAATTTTGCTCTGTAATTTTTACTGCCAAAATCTTTTGCGGCAACCTCAGCCGAAAATTTCATGTTTTGGTAGGTATTCTTGGAGTTATCTTCTAGTAATATATCACTAGGCTCAATTCCACGAGCGATTGCATATTCGGTCATTGCCTGTGCTTCAGCAACTTTTTCGTCTCCACCTTTACCACCGGACATGATAAACTTAGGCTTTTTTCTTCCTTTAGTAACCTGTTTTTGAGCATACTCAATTGCACGGTTGATACGACTAGCTAAAAGTGGTGTAACTGTTTCACCTTGCGACAGGCCGGCGCCCAAAACAATTAAATAGTCTTGGTTATACTGTCTGGGGACAATTTGATAGAAAGTCAAATTTACTAAAAAGTTATAAGCAACAAAAAGCAGATAATCGAAAACAGCTGTTGGTGCATATAAGAGAATTCTGACCCAAGACGGCATGTTTTTAAACGGACCAATTAGTGCAATTAACCACACGACAATTATCCCGATACCAATAAAAAGTGTTAATAAGTTTGACAGCGTGTGACTTTCGCGTTTCCAGACAATATATGCATTCCACAAGAAAAACAGCCAGGAAAAGGCAGCCATCAGAGTAATTGCGGCTACAAATAAAACTACTAGAATTTCATAAGTTAAAATGAGCGGCCTTAAGCTCGTAGATAGAATCATTACTGTGAGCCAAACACCGAAGGTTAACAAAAAAACTGTGAAAAGAATACCATTAAGTAATCTCCGAGGTTCTTTTAACCAGGAAACCAAAAAAACAGTGAATGTTGCCAACATAATAAGTGAAAGAATTATAAAAGATCGGTTCTGGTTTAGAATCTCAAAAAATCTAATCATAATAACCTGCCTTTGCTCTAGAGATAAGTCTATTATAATAAATATGTTTAAAAAGTCCTAGTAAATTAAAGTATGCTAGAATAAGAAAGTTATTTCCTGGGAAATAACTTTCTTATTATGATATCTGAGCCATAACATCAAATAAAGGCTGGTTATATTGTTACTGAGATACTGTGTAAAATTAGTTAAGGATTTACTTTTATTTTTGGTCTGAAAGGAGCTAAGTGAATGAAAAAGTTTTTCTATTTTCTAGGAAATATAATTACAATAATACTTGCTTTCGTGCTTTATACGATTGTACAACAGTTTTATTTCTATCCTTTTAGGTTAAGAAAATCATTGGGCTTAGGAAATATTCCTTTTGTGGTGTTAACTGCTATAATTACAATTATTGCTTTGCTATTAGCATTTTACTTTTACTGCCTGCAATTAAGGCACAGTAATGAGCGAAATTTTAATAGTAAACCACACTGGCAGATTAGAAAAGTATTACTCTCTTTTTTAGGGGCAATAATGCTCATTTTTGTCAGTGCAACTATTCAATTGGCTTTAGGCTTTAATACACAGCAAACTTCTACTAATCAGAAACTTCTTGATCAGATTTCTTATCAGGCAGGTTACTTTTTTCCTGTAATGGTTATAATTGTGGGACCTATATTTGAGGAAATTATTTTTCGCGGACTATTTTTTAATGCTTTTTTCAATAAAAACACAAGTAGTAACAAATGGTTAGGCATACTTTTAAGTGGACTTATTTTTGGTTATGCTCATGATCCCGGATTAACCAAATATCTGCTCGTTTATTGGGCCTTAGGTTGTGTATTAGCATGGGTCTACACTACCAGCAAGGATTTACGCTATTCAATTTTATCCCATATGATTTTTAATTCCTTAGGATTCTTATAAATAAAGCCTGATAAATTGCGCCTCGTCTAAAACGCTGATTTATCAGGCTTTTTTAAATAGAAAAATTTTTCATTAATTCGTAGTTTTACTGATTCCGGTTTGTTCTGGGTTTGTGGGCGTAGTTTTAGCTAAAAGCGCCAAGCTAATTGAAATCATATCTACTACTTCCTGTAAAATGGCACCCCAAAAAGCGGGAATAGCACCGGTAAAGGCAATTAATTCAATTATAATTACTATTGTGATAGCTGTTAATACATCAATATTAGCGACTTTCATCGTATGCTTAGAAATAGCTACGGCATCGTTAATTTTAGATAAATCATTTACCATAATAATAGCATCTGCACTTTCACTGGCTGCAGAAGCTCCTTTGGCTCCCATCGCAATACCAACATCAGCAGCAGATAGACTAGGTGCGTCATTAATTCCGTCACCAGTCATTACAACTGGTCGATTTTCTTTCTTTACATTTTTAATCGCAGCTATTTTTTCTGCTGGTAATAATTCATAACGAATATCTTTTACATTAAGCGCCTTGCCAATTTTAGTTGCAACATCTTTATGATCTCCTGTCAACATCATAATGTGGGCATTGCTTTGGCGTCTTAAACGCTTAATTGTCTGTGCACTTTCTGGTCTAACTTGATCTTTAAATGTAATATAGCCAGCGTATTTATCATCGATTGAGATGTAAATAGCTGTAGCATTGGTTTCCTGCACTTTTTGAAAATTATCTGCTGGTTTAATGTAGCTCAGTTTGCCCACCTTGACTAAATGGTTTTCAACGATCCCACTAACTCCTTGACCGGTTGACTCTTTAATTTGTGTAGCCGGTTTTAAGAGCTTTTTATCTGCTACCTTAACTAGTGAATTGGCAATAATATGGCTTGATTGTTGTTCAACACTGGTAGCGTAGCTTTGCAGAGTTTCAGCACTATAACTGCTATTATTAGCGGGAATGATTTCGTCAATTACCAGTTGGTTTTCCGTTAAAGTACCAGTCTTATCAAAAGCAAAAGTTTTAGCTGAGGCTAATTTCTCTAAGGTAGGACCAGATTTGACAATAATATGATGCTTAGACATGGAACTCATGCCGGATACTAGTGCCACAGGAGCGGCTATTAGTAATGGGCAGGGCGAAGCAACAACCATAACTTCTGCGAAATTGATTGGATTACCGGAATGAATCCAAGCGGCGAGTCCTATTACCAAGGAAATGATAGTAAAAGGAACAGCATAGCGATCAGCCATTTTGACAAATTTAGCCGGCTGCGCTTGCGAAGATTTAACTAATGAAACGATAGTTTGATATTCTGAATCACTGGCTTTTTTAGTAACAGCCATTTCAACTGCAACACTGCCGTTAATTGAACCGGACATTAATTGGTCCCCCGGGTTTTTAGCAACTGGCACCGATTCACCGGTTAAAGAAGATTGATCAAAACTGGATTCACCTTTAATAACTTTTCCATCTACAGGTACCTGTTCACCAGGTTTAATTAAGATGTGATCGCCAATTGCTAATTGTTCTACATTTACCGAAATAATTTTTTGATTGCTGATTTTGTTAGCAATAGTAGGAGAATTGTTTAAAAGGGAACGAAGTTCTTTATCTGCTTGACCAGTGGCGTAATCTTCTAAAGCCTGCCCGCCTGTCATCATCACTAGAATCATCCATTCAGCCCAAATGTCGCCAATTAGAATAGTAGAAACGACTGCTATTACAGCTAGAATATCAACACCGTAACGTCCCGATTTAAAGTCGCCAACTATTTCAGTGATCAGGGAATATGCCATTATAATACCAACTAAATCCATTAAAATAGTTTGGATGGGAAACTGCAGACTTCCCAGCTGAAAAAGACTTTTTGTTTTTAAGCCAAACTGGCAAATAAGAGCTACTATTCCGATAGCTAAAACACAAAAAAACTTCCATTGACGTTTAAAACTCATGCATTATGCCTCCTGCAAAAAGAAATATAACTATATTTTAGCACTAATTTAGACTTATTCTAAATTAGTGCTAAATTTTAGGTAAAAAAAAGACCAGTCATCTGACTGCTCCTTCTAATTAGTGATTTTTTAACTTAATGATTTTATTTGCTTGATTCTCCGCTTTAATTGACTTTGGTGTGTCTTTTGTTGGGTGCTTTTTAACTTTAAAAGTTTGGTATTCATCTTTAGCTGGATGAATGTGAAAAATTTTAGTCCGTCCTAATGAGTCAATCAAATCAGAGGAAGACATTGTAATAAAGTCATCATTGTCACCATAATCATCAGTTTCTGCAAAATACTGGTTAATTTTCGCAATTCCCTTTTCTGAAAAGTGTTCTTCTTTGGCTAAGTCAAGGAGAAGAGCGTGTAAGCGCGAAGCGGACACCAATTCATGCTGCAAAATTATAAAGATCCACGAAAAATTGGAATCTATTGATTTAAGCCGCTTATTTATTTTATCTTTGTAAAAAGCATCAGCGATTTTAGCGGCCTCGTCCATACTATCTGGGCTCTCTGTCAAATTTTTTAGTTGAGAAACCAACTCAGCTCTGTCTTTTAGTGATAGCTCTTGATCATTTGGGTAAGTCCAATTTTTTATAATTGCGCTTATCAAAAATGTCAATTGCGCAGAAATTGTTTTACTTGCCATATTAGTGCTCTTCTTTTCTAATTATTCAAGAAATATCTATTAATTTTTATTAACTAATTTAGCAAAGCGTTATTTAATTTGTTTAAGATTAAAGATGTTAGTATTGTGATTGCGTATAAGTTTAAAAAATAATATAAATTTAAAATCAATTTTTCACATTGTACTAACTAAATAGCTGGATTACCAAATAAAACCTAGATTTCCCTAGCTAATTATATTATAGCTTAATTTGAAATAAAGTACACTAAAAATGTAATAAATAATTATAAATTTACAGTATATCTCATAATTGCTTATTTTTAGTAATTGGAGTAACTTTATATTCCTTTTCAAAGTTGTGCGCTATGTAATTAAATGCTTTAATCCATTCGCGTCTTGTCAATAATCCTTGAAAAACGCCATAGTCATCAACGACGGGTAAAAAGGCGTTATTAACTAGCAAATGGAGCTGCGTTTCCAAGGTAGTTTGCACAAAGTTGATTTTGTCAAACTTGGTTTGCATGACATCACGCACTTTTAATTGATTTAATGGTTCAAGAGAAATGTCGTCTGTTTCCATCATTTTATCTGTAATCATTGCTAAACTTAGTAGGCCAACAACGCGACTTTGGCGGTCAAGGACTGGAATTTTTGAGTATTTTACGCGAGTCAAGATCATAAAGGCGTGGTACAAGGGATTGTCGTCTTCGACAAATGCAATACGGGAAGCAGGGATAATGAATGAACCTGATTTTTCTTCCAGTAAGTGTTTTATTGTGGGTGAGAACATTAAATATAAACCTCTCATATTAATAAGTAATAAATAACTAAATTAATCCTATAACAAAGAAAAAAGGCTCGCAAGGTGTGCGAGCCTGTTAGTTTTCATCTACTTTGAAGGAGTAAGAATGAATGAAATAAAAAAGTGGGAGTATGTAGTAAGCATTGCTACTGCTTACTACATTTAAAATGATATCTCTAAATTATGAAGTTAAGGTAGAAAATCTCTTATAAAAGAGTAAAGAATTTCTTTAGAACTGTTTAAGAGTATAGAAAAACTCACGTAACGCACGTGAGTCGAAAGGGATAGATATGAAAATGACCTGTAAAGTCATTTCGGTTTTTTCATTATTATACTTGGAGGAGTATGAATGAAAAACAAAAAGTTGAGTATGATATAAAAAAGATCTATATCTTTCCTATATCACAATTATAGTATAACTATAAAATGTGAAAAAAGTATGACGAAAATGGCAAAATACAAATTTTGGTTGCTACAAAATTGTTTGTTACAAAACTCATTGTTATAATTAGGTTTACTTTATTTGAAAGGGATAATTGAGATTTTAAGGAGAAAAATGGGTAGACAAGATTATCGTAAAAAAATCACTTTCTGGTTACGCTTTTCTGGGTGGCTTTGTTTACTTCCGGCAAGCGTCTGGCTGCGACTATACCAATTAATTGGTCAAGGCGCATTGGCATACACGATTTTAGGGGAACTAATTTTTACAGTTTTATTTGCTGCTTATATTTTAACTACAGCAGAGAGTGAGCGCTGGTTAAAGCCAACTAATCTTTTTATCTTATTAGTAATTACTATACTATTTGGTTCATTCATAATTTTAATTCCGCTTTGTTTTGCTTATAATGATTGTCGCAAGCTAAACGACGAACGATAAACGGTTGAAATGGGAAAATATTTAAATTTGGTAAAAATTTGAGGTGGATTTTTGGGTGACAAAACTTTAGTAGTACTATATTCGATAGTACATTTTATTAATATTGAGAAAGATATGAAATTATGGCTAAAAAAGAGAAAAATGATTCACGTGGAAAACGTATTGGGAAGTTCATTTTAACGACAGTTATCTATTGTGTCATTTTAATGGTGTTGATTTATTTATATCAATATAGTGGGCTGACTTCTGTTCACTTTATTTATAACGAATTTTAAGCTGGTACAAATCATGATTGAAAATGTAATTAAAAAAATTGATGAAGTTGCCAAAAAAGAACCTGAACGCATTGCCTATGACTATTTAGGTCAAACTAATACCTACGGTGATCTCAAAAAACGCTCAGATGAATGGGCTCATAAAATTACTGGTTTAGGACTTTCAGCGCAAAGTCCCGTTATGGTCTGGGGCGGTCAGGACTTTGAAATGGTTGCCAGCTTCTTGGGTTGTGTCAAGTCGGGTCATGCTTATATCCCCATTGCCAGTTACTCTAATGCAGAACGGATAGTTATGATTCAAGAAGTTTCTCAGTCTGAAGCAATTTTAGCAATTGACGATCTGCCTGAAATTGACTTACCACCTATTAAGGTTGTACATCCTCAAGATGTAGAAAAGGGAAATTATGAACCCGATCCTGCCAACTTTGTCCAAGGTGATGCTAACTTTTACATTATTTTTACTTCAGGCACCAGTGGGAAACCTAAAGGCGTGCAGATTAGTCATAATAACCTGCTTAGCTTTATCAATTGGGAAATGACGGACTTTGATCTGCCCGAGCATCCCGCATTTTTGTCACAAGCACCGTATTCATTTGATCTTTCAGTGATGAGTCTTTATCCAGCTTTAGTTGGAGCAGGAAAGTTAGTGGCTTTGCCGCATGAAGTAACACAAAATTTTGCTCAATTATTTCAGACTCTGCCTCAATTACAATTTAACGTTTGGGTTTCAACCCCGTCATTTGCGCAAATGTGTTTTTTGGATAAAACTTTTACTGCTGCTTATCACCCAAGCTTGTCGCACTTTTTGTTCTGTGGTGAAGAATTGCCCCACAATGAAGTAGTAATGCTAAAAAAGAAATTTCCTCAGGCACGCATTTTTAACACCTATGGACCTACCGAAACAACAGTTGCAGTCACTCAAGTAGAAATTACAGATGCAGTTTTAAAGAAATATGACCGCTTGCCAATTGGCAAGGTTAAAGCCGACACCAAAATAACTATTGACAAAACTAAGGGTGATCAGCCTGATGAAGGCGAGATTATTATTACTGGCCCAAGTACATCTAAGGGTTATATGAATAATCCGGAGAAGACTGCTAAGGCTTTCTTTAAAAACCCAGCTGACCAATATCTGAGTCACCGTTCAGGTGATGAGGGCTTCTTTGACCACGACATGCTCTTTTATCGAGGCAGGATTGACTTCCAGATCAAATTTAACGGCTACCGCATTGAACTGGAAGAAATCAACCATTATATCGGTATGAATAAACTGGTTGATCACGGCGTAGCCGCACCTAAATATAATCAGGATCATACGGTTAAGCAAATTGTTGCCGAAATTAAGCTGAAAGATGGCGTTAAAGAACAATATTCCGAAGCAGAAATTACCAAGATGATTCGGAATGATTTAGCTAAAGATCTGATGCCATATATGATTCCGCAACGTTATGTTTACCGTGAAACATTACCAGTCTCCCAAAATGGCAAAGTTGATATTAAGGCCGTCATTAAGGAGGTCAACGAGTAGTGAACTTTAACTTCATTAACTTACAGCCATACTCTAATCCGCATTACTTTGTGTATTTGATGATTGGTTTAATTCCCATTATTATCGGGCTGTATTGGGGTCACCGCTTCAAAATCTATGAAGTTGTGTTCTCGTTAGTTTTTTTATTTCTCATTTTTGATGGTGAAAAATGGCAACAGGGCGTTAGCCTGATCATCTATATTCTGTTTCAGCTCCTGGTTTCCTATGGCTATCTCTATTATCGCAGGCGTAAAAATAGTCAGAATAAAACCTGGGTCTTTTACCTAGCGGTGATTTTAGCAATTGTGCCTCTGATTTTAGTGAAAGTGCAGACTGCTTTTCCGCAAGCTAAAATTCCGGGGGTCTTGGCCTTTCTGGGTATTTCCTACCTTACGTTCAAGACCGTTCAGGTTGTGATGGAAGTGCGCGATGGCGCTATTAAAGAACTTAATCTGGGAACGTATTTGCGCTTTCTCTTGTTCTTTCCCACCATTTCTTCCGGACCAATTGATCGCTACCGCAGATTTGCCAAAGAATGTGACACGGTGCCAAAGCGTGAGCAATATCTAAACGATTTAGAGCTGGCAACCCGCTATTTATTTCAAGGATTCTTATATAAATTTGTTCTGGGCTGGTTCTTTGGTACCTACTGGCTGCCGCGAATTACCCGAGCAGCAATGATAACAGGTACGGCTAATGGCGGTTTAAAACTTTCCTGGTGGTTAGTGGCTTATATGTACTGCTACAGCATGTATTTGTTCTTTGACTTTGCCGGCTATTCTTTATTTGCCGTGTCAATTTCCTACTTTATGGGTATTCACACCCCAATGAACTTTAATAAGCCGTTTATTTCACAAAATATTAAAGAATTCTGGAACCGCTGGCACATGACTTTGTCCTTTTGGTTTCGCGACTACATCTATATGCGGTTTACCTTCTTTGCTATGAAGAAAAAGCTGTTCAAGAATCCGGTCAGACTATCTCAAGCAGCTTATCTGTTATTATTCTTAGTGATGGGCTTCTGGCATGGACTAACCTGGTATTATATTGTTTATGGGTTGTTTCATGCTGTGGCCATCATCATCAATGATTGCTGGCTGCGGTTTAAGAAGAAGCACAAAGACAAATTGCCATCTAATAAATACACAAAATGGCTGGCAATTTTTGTAACTTTTAATGTAGTGTGTTTTAGTTTCCTGATATTCTCAGGTTTTCTCAGTCAATTATGGTTTGGCTGGAAGTAAGCAAGAATTTTATCTAAGGAGTTTTTTACAATGGATACCAAAAAAGAAGTTTTAGCAATTTTACAAGATTTAACTGGTGAAGATTTAGCAGACAGAATGGATGAAAATATTTTTGCCAACGGTTTAATGGATTCAATGGCTAGTGTCCAAATGTTGTTAAATTTACAGGAAAAATTTCAAATTGATGTACCAGTTTCTGAATTTGATAGAAACGAATGGGATACGCCTAATAAAATTGTGGCAAAGGTGGAAAATTTAGAAAATGAGTAACAAACGCCGGCTGTGGCAGATTTTTGGCCCAGTACTCTGCGCCGCCATCTTGTTACTGGTTATCTTTTTAATGCCGTGGGAGCGGACTTTTTCGCCAGGTGCTATTTATCAAGCTGCTAATTCCCAGACTACGACCATTTTTAAAGGCTCTTTAATGAAACAGGATGCCTTTAAAGATGACTATGTGCCTTTTTATGGCTCAAGTGAACTGTCACGGCTTGACCCACTGCACCCGAGTGTAATTGCGCAAAAATATCACCGCGATTACCGGCCGTTTTTATTAGGTGGGCCAGGTAGCCAATCTTTGGCACACTTCTTAGAGATGCAGGGCACATCAAAACAGCTTAAGGGCAAAAAAGCCGTGGTGATTGTTTCTCCGCAGTGGTTTACCAAGAAAGGGCAAAATCCAGATGCTTTTGCCTTGTATTATTCACCGCTGCAGGCCTGCAATTTTCTGTTAGGGATTAAAAAAGATACACCGACAAACCGCTATGCGGCTAAACGCTTCTTGCAGATGCCGGAAGTGAAAGGCGTTATTAAGCTGGGAATGAAAAGAGTTGCCCGCGGGGAAAAGCTGACCGGTTTTCAGCGTTTCTACTTGGAGAACCAGCGGCGCATACTTAACAATGAAGACAAGTTCTTTAGTACCTTTCAATTACGTGACCGGATCAAAAGGATCAATAAGCAGGCTAAACTTTTGCCGGCTACTTATTCAGTCAAGGCCTTAGACCAAGTGGCAAGTGAGCAGGCAGAACTTAACACTAATTCGAATAGCTTTGGTATTAATAACCGCTTTTTTAAGCGGCGCTTGAATAA
This sequence comes from Lactobacillus sp. ESL0260, assembly GCF_003692935.1. Lineage (NCBI taxonomy): Bacteria > Bacillati > Bacillota > Bacilli > Lactobacillales > Lactobacillaceae > Lactobacillus > Lactobacillus sp. ESL0260. The sequence goes on along the minus strand of NZ_REHO01000013.1, from coordinate 577,624 downwards.
ACGTTTATTGGTTAAATTGAAGGGCAGTCAGCGCCACTTTAACTACACTAAATCAGTAGAATACAGTGATTTTGAACTGATGCTGCACCAGTTTGCCAAGCAACATACCAATGTGTTGTTCATTATCCCGCCGATTAATGAAAAGTGGTCTAATTATACGGGCTTGTCACAAACGATGTATCAAAAGGCCGTTTCCAAGATTAAGTACCAGCTGGCCAGCCAAGGCTTTGATAACGTCACCGATTTGTCTAAGCGCGGCGGTGAACAGTATTTTATGGAAGATACGATTCACCTGGGCTGGCGCGGCTGGGTAGCAGTCGACCGGGCAGTAAAACCGTTTATGGCGCAAGCAAATGTGCCGCATAACTATAATATTCATAACTATTTTTATAGTAAAAAGTGGCAAAAAAAGCCGTACCAGATTAGTTTAACAGATGAAAATCCGGTAAATGGCACTGCAAAAGAATCTTTAAAAGGAAAATAGTGCGCCAGCAAATTGATGCTCTCAGAATAAAGGGCTCAATTCTAGTCATTAAAAATGACAAAATAATGCTTAACTATGCTTTAGGCAATAACACTGACACTAGTTATCTAATTAATTCAGTACAAAAATCAATGACTGCCGCAATTATCATGCACCTGGTGCAGGAGGGCAAGTTAAGTCTGCAGGATAAATTAAGTAAATTTTATCCGCAAGTTGCTGGGGCAAAGAAGGTTAGGCTGAAGAACCTGCTGGCAATGACCGCTGGTCTTGATCTTAAATCAGGGGCAAGACTGGGACAAAAGCATTTTGTTTCGGATCAAGATAATATCCGACATGATGCTGCTAACACTGTTTTTGAGCCCGCCTTGTTAAATAAGTGGCATTATAGCTCGTTAAATTATGTTTACTTGTGCGGCATTATGAGTAAAATAACGGGTCAAAGCTATGAGCAGTTATTCCGCGACACCTATGTCAGACCATTAAAGTTGCAACAAACAGAATTTTTGTGGTCAAAGCCAGGCAAAATTATTGCCAGTCATTTAGTACCAGGCATGATTTATCGCAAAGGCCGCTATGATGTAGTTAAGCATAAAGCAGCCCTCAGGGATGCTCATAGTGAGTTAGGCGCAGGGTCAGTAGTAATGTCAAATCATGATTTGGCTAAAGTAATACGGTATCTGCTGACTGGTAGTTTACTAACCCGCAGGAGTCGCAAATTGCTTTACCAAGCGGCTCCTCCGGCCTATTATAATGGTGGCTTTTATAACAATATTAAGCTGAAAACCAAAACGGCTAATGGAGCCGGACAAGGTTATTATACTTTCATGCGTAGCACTGATAATGCCAAAACCATTCTGATTATTCAGTCTAATAAAACGCGTGAAGGTCGATTTGGCCAACTAAAAGGGCAAATAAATCAAATTATGTTGGAACTGCTTGGCCGTAAGGCTTACAGTGCAAATATAATTGGCTAAAACTTGTTTTTTGGTTAATTGCATGCTAAAATTCTGTTGTGTCGCCATAGGGAAGTAATCATTTTCTCCGGTAGCGAAAATGTAAATTTCTATATGTGGTCAGTAGTGGTGACACAAACACTGTGTGAGCTTAGTTCCGATGTTGGTGGAACTAGGCTTTTTTTGTCTTTTCTTTGCGATGTACCATTATATGAGAGTAAAATGTAATTAGTATATACTAGATAAGGAGATAAGTTATGAACAGAGCAGAACTGAAACTAGAAGCTAGAAATCAGCTTCGTCATAACTGGGGCTGGGCAGTTAGTATTGGTATCGTAATGACGCTATTTGTCGGCTTCTTTTTTGCTAGACCAGCAGTAAGTGGTTCACTTAAGACTGCGAATAATGTAAATGATGTTATGGGAACCGGCTCAATTGATTCACTGTTTAAGCCAGCGTTTTGGGCAGGACAAATAGGACCTGATACAGGTTTAACTTTTATTGGCAGCTTTTTCATGTTGAGTATGGTGATAACATTTTTACATTTTGCTCGCGGAGAAAGGTTAAGCTTTTTTAAGGGAATTTTTTCTGTTTTTACTGATGGTCGCTTTATTCCGGAATTTTTGAACTTTCTTTTTAGCTATATTTTTCAATTTTTATGGACTTTATTATTATTCATTCCTGGGATAATCAAATCCTATTCTTATGCTATGACACCATATATTGTTAATGATTTAGTGGAAAGTGGACAAGAGGTGCATGCCACAACAGCAATTACTGCAAGTCGCCAGTTAATGGCTGGTCATAAGTGGGAATTGTTCGTGCTTGATTTAAGCTTTATTGGCTGGTACCTATTGTGTATTATTACTTTAGGTATTGGGTTTATTTGGCTGATTCCTTATGAACGCACAACCAAAGCTAATTTTTATCGGCAATTGGCCGGAGAGCGGTATTTAAAAAAGTAAATTGGTAACAAACAAAAAGAGCAGGACAATAACTGTCTTGCTCTTTTTGTTTTGCTTTAAGAAAGTTTAGTATTTATTTAAATCCTCAATACTTTCCTGAAACCATTTTCCCGCATATTCAGAAGTAAAATCATCTGTTTTTTTAAGCGCATCTTTGATTTGGCTGGAACTTAAATGATCTAATAGGTACAGTTTTAATGCCTTATTAATTAGGGCATTAAAATCTGTATCATTGGTTTCTAAGTATTTATCAGTCAGTTTTGCCACTTTGTCAGTTAATTCGATTTTCTTTCTGCTCATGTTCTCGCCTCTTAAAATACAAGTTCATTATACCATTTTATTCACAACTAATAATAAAAAAGATAATGGGTAACAAAAATGGCTTGCATTAAAAAAATAGAGTATTATTTTATTTTAAATATAATAATTAAAATAAAGGTTGAAATAATGACAGAATGTACAATCAATTTTATAGCTCGCCTGCAGGAATTTTCTTTTTTTCGAGCCACAAGACGGACAATGGCGATGCTAATGCCAATTGCTGTAGTTGGCTCCTATTTTAAACTTTTAGGTGATTTGATCTTTACACCTAACGGGTTAATCTATAATATTTTCAATTTGGATAAAGTTTTATCAGATCACATTTGGTATGGCGGTTCTTTTGTCTGCCGGGGAATGGTAGAAATTACTTTTGGGGTTTTTGGCGTTTATGCCAGTTATTTTATGGCTCGTTACACCGCACGCCTTTACCATAAAGATTCAACTATGGCAGGTCTAACAGCAGTTTTGATAATGCTTTTCTGCTCATATGCTTCCAGTAGTGGACGCAATGCTCGTATGCCTTTTACCGCCAGTTTATTACAAATTAATGCTGTTTTTATTGCCTTAATTGTAGGATACTGTGTGGGCCAAATATTTCATTTATTAGGAAAGGACTTTTCTTACGTTGAATATGAGGGCACAAAAGTAATTCAAAAAAGAGCAGGGGATGCCGTTTTACCAAGCGCTGTTTCATTATTATTGGGTGTTTTTTTAGGTATTTTAATTTATGAACTACAGCTTAAATTACTTAATTCCGCCAGTTTTACTGAAATTGTTAGCAGGGTTCAGACTACTAATAATTTTGGCGAAGTGCTGTTATTGACAGCCGTAATTACTTTTTTTGATTGGCTTGGAATTGGTTATCCGTTGCGCTCCTTAGCGGGAATAGTAAATAACGCCTTTACTGCAGAGAATTTAACATATACATTAAAACACGGTAATTCTTGGAATGTGCCATATAAATATCTGGGCAGCTCACTTATTAACAGTTACGGCATAATGGGCGGTGCCAGTGTTGTTTTGGCTGTTATTGTGTTACTGCTTAGCAGAAGAGATAACAGGGAAAACGAAATAAATGCTAAAATTAACTTGTTGCCTGCTGCTTTTGGTTCAAGACTAGGATTTACAGTTGGCTTACCTTTAATGTTAAATCCTGTTTTTATCTTACCGAGCATTTTAATTCCTCTGATTAATATGACAATAGCCGTGGCAGCTATTAGTTTACACATTATCCCAGTTTGCGTTTACCAGAATTTAAAAGGGACTCCGGGACTATTGGTTTCCTTTTTTGGCACTAACGGCAATTGGGCAACACTAATTTTTACATTATTGTTGTTTTTATTAGATATCTTTTTATTGCTACCTGTAATTAAGATAAATGAAAAAGTTGAATTAAGAATTAAAAAGCAGGAGATGAAATAGCAGATGCAAAAAAATCCTAACTATAAATGGTTGCTCCTGATTATTATTATTTTAATTATGCTTGCTGTTCCCAGCTTCTTTTGGATGAAAAAAGATAATAAATCACGAGCAGAACTCAGTAAATCGCTTCTCTCGCCTGTAATTATGGTCCCGGGTTCAAGTGCTACCACCGAGCGCTTTAACCAGTTAATTGATGAACTTAATAAAACGACACTTAACAGACATAGTGTAATAAAAATTAGAGTTTCACGTGAAGCAAAATTGACTTACACTGGCTCTATAGGTAAAAATGACTTGGAGCCCTTTATTATTATTGGTTTTGATAACAATAAAGACGGCTATTCCAATATTAAAAAACAAGCTAAGTGGCTAAATGTTGCATTTGAATCGTTAATCCAAAATTATAAGTTCAATAATTTTAAGGCGTTTGGTCATTCTAACGGCGGTTTGATTTGGACTTACTGGCTGGAGCACTATTATTCTGAGTATTCAAATGATATCAAAATCAAGAAATTAATGACTTTAGGTACGCCATATAATTTTACTGAAAATAATATTAATAATAGAACGCAAATGCTGGCTGATTTTATTAAAAAACGTTCAGCACTGCCAACCTATTTAAAGGTTTATTCTCTTTCTGGTGGCAAAAATTACGAATCTGATGGTATTGTACCTGAATCAAGTGTAGCTGCAGGTAAATTTATTTTTCAAAATCAAGTAAAAAACTATACTGCAATAACAGTTACGGGTGAAAAGGCAGATCATTCTGATTTGCCGCAGAACAAGCAAGTAATTCAGGCCATAAGACAGTACTTATTAAAGAAGCCAGAAAAGCCGTTAAAGCCGGCTAAAAGAAGGGGCAATCACTAATGAAATATCAAAAGCAGCCGACCAAAATTGAAGTAATTGGTGGTAAAGTTAATAACTTAAAAAACATCAACGTTGATATTCCCCTGCATAAATTTGTAGCGATATCGGGGTTAAGCGGATCTGGCAAATCAAGCTTAGCGATGGGAATCTTGTACTCAGAGGGTGCAAGACGTTATCTTGATTCCTTGGCAGCTTATACCAGAAGACGTATTAGTCAAGTTGGTCGTGCACAGGTTGACGAAGTAAAACATATTCCTTCAGCTTTAGCTCTAAGGCAAAGGCCTGCTGTGCCCGGAGTTCGTTCCACGGTAGGTACAATTACAGAAGTTTTTAACATCTTACGGTTGATTTTTTCCCGTTTAGGTTCACCTGTATGCCCCAACGGTCACCGAGTACCAGCAACGATTAAAATAGCTGAAGCCATGGATCTAACGGGGGCAGCTATGGGACGATTAACTTGTCCTACATGTGGGAGACAATTTTATGCTTTTAGTGCAGAAGACTTTGCGTTTAATTCTGATGGTGCGTGTCAAAAATGCCAAGGACTGGGAACTGTTGAAGAAATTGATGATAGCAAAATCATTGCAGATGAGAATTTATCTCTTGAAAATGGAGCAGTGGCAACTTGGCAAATTCCCGGACGAAATTGGATGTGGCGTATTGCCCGGGAACTAGGGGTACGGACCGATATTCCATATAAAGAGCTGAATGCTAAAGAAAAAGAAATTGTACTTCATGGAAAAGAGCGGAAAGTCCCGATTGATTTGCCAACTTCAACTGGTCGCGTATATCATCTAGATGCGCTATATGAGAATGCTTATAATGCGGTAGCTAATTCACGCAAAACTACTAAGTCTGAACGCGGACTGCAAAGAATTAACTCCTTTTATAAATTCAGTACCTGTCCCCGCTGCCAAGGCTATCGCATTGATCCAAGTCGCTGGCAGCAGTTAGTTGCTGGAAAAAGTATTGTAGCAGCTGAACAATTAACTTTGGGTGAACTGAGCCACTATATGAGTGAGATTTTAGCTTCCCTGCCGCAAGATATGCAGGAATTGGCGGAAAATTTAACTGGTGAATTGATGCATCAAGTCAAGCCCCTGCTAAAATTAGGCTTAGACTATCTGAGTTTAGATAGACAGGCTGCCAGTCTGTCTACGGGGGAACTGCAACGAATTCAGCTTGGTAGAACTTTGCGTACGGAAACCACTGGGGTGCTTTACGTTTTAGATGAACCATCTGTTGGTTTGCACCCTGATAATGTGGCTGGACTGATTGATATATTTCATGAACTGGTTAATCAAGGAAACTCTTTAGTTGTAGTTGATCATGAAACTGCAATCATTAAGGCAGCCGATTGGGTAATTGAAATTGGTCCTGGTTCAGGCAGCCGGGGTGGTGAGATTATTTCCCAGGGAATACCTAGTGAGATTGAGCAAAGTGAACAGTCTCTAATTGGTCCTTACTTAACTGGTAAGGCACCACTCCTAGTTCGTCACAGGGCCAAAACTGACCAAATTTTTAAACACGGTAAGGTTGAATTTGATGTTACTGAACGTTTTAATTTAAAGAATATTCACGCGCAAATTCCACTCAATCGCTTAACTTCCGTTACCGGCTTTTCTGGCGCTGGTAAGACTACCCTAATTCTCGATTCCCTCATTCCTGCACTTAAAGCACAAAAAAATCTTAAAAATGGTCCTGATTGGGTAAAAAATTTAAAAAATGATGCTATTAAAAATGTAATTAGTGTTGACTCTACACCTGTTGGTAAAAATCAACGTTCGACTGTTGCAACTTATACTGATATTATGGATAATTTGCGTAAACTCTTTGCCAAGCAGCCATTAGCAAAAAAATTAAAATACCGTGCGTCTCATTTTTCTTACAATAACAAAGAGGGTGCCTGTCCGGCATGTAACGGAACCGGTGTAATTTCACTTGACATCCAATATCTACCAGATATGGTTGAAACGTGCTCTGTATGTGGCGGTCACCGTTTTAACCAAGCTGTTTTACAAGTAAAATGGCATAACTTAAGTATTGCGGATGTCTTAGATTATTCCGTTGATGATGCGCTAGACAAAGAACTTTTTAAAAATGAACCAAAAATCAATAAAACAATTACAACTTTGCATGATATGGGTCTAGGATATTTGCACTTGGGAGAATCTACTCCAGCTTTATCAGGAGGAGAAGCACAACGCTTGAAACTAACCAGTCATATCCATCAAAGACAAAAAGGGACACTATTTGTTTTTGATGAACCGACCGTTGGCTTACATCCACAAGATGTCAGAACCCTTTTGCATGTTTTTCAAAAATTACTTGAGCAAAAAGGAACTATTATTACAATCACACACGATTTAGATATTATGGCTAACAGTGATTATATGATTGATATGGGACCAAAAGGTGGGCTGCAAGGTGGGAAAATTATTGCAAGTGGCACTCCTGTGGATATTTCGCAAAAATCTAATAGTTTAACTGGTAAATATTTACGAAAACAATTTAAATTGTATCAAAAATAGCAGTGAAAAGTCTTAAAAGAAGCATTAGTGCTTTTATAGCAAGACTTTTTTCTTTTGTGGAAAAAACGGGAAAATTGTGGAAAAAGCAATCATAATTTTTGCCTTCTGTGGATAACCTGCTATAATATTATATGTAAGTAATTAGCAGTCGAACCGATCGAGTGCTAATCACAAATTTATAACCTATCAAAGGGGTGTTTGCATATGGCATATTTTGATAACGATTTTGACGATTTATTTAACGAACTAAACAATTCATTCTTTAACAATACTAACGACAACGGTGGTGCTATTCCTATTCACTACTCCAGTAGTATGAATATTTCTCCACAAGATTTGAATCAAAGTGGACAAGTGAGACAAAAACAAGGTCAAAAGCCAATTGGTGTTGATCTGGTTGAACAAGCTAAGAAGAATAAGTACGATCCTGTAATTGGGCGTGACGAACAAATTCAAGAAGTAATTGAAATTTTAAGTCGGCGCAAGAAGAATAATCCTGTGTTAATTGGACCTGCCGGGGTTGGTAAAACAGCTATTGTAGAAGGCTTGGCACAAAAGATTGCTGCAGGCGATGTTCCTGATAAAATGAAGGACAAGCATATTATCGCAATTAATATTAATGATATGGTTGCCGGATCAAGCTTGCGTGGCAGTTTTGAAGAGCGCCTTAAGAAAGTGATTGACGAAGCAAAAAAGAATCCGAATATTATCTTGTTCATTGATGAATTGCATAATATAGTTGGAGCCGGTTCTACTGATTCTGAGAATAATAACGGTGATGCCGCTAATATTTTAAAACCGGCTTTAGCTAGTGGTGATTTAAACTTAATTGGTGCAACGACTACAAGTGAGTATCGCAGAATTGAAAATGATGCGGCACTCGCACGTCGGTTCCAACCAGTACAAGTTCCGGAACCATCAGCAGACGTTACCGTTAAAATCTTGGAAGGATTAAAGGATAAATATGAGTCTTTCCATCACGTAAAATATAATGACAGTGCTTTGAAACTCGCAGTTGAATTGTCACAACGTTATATTCAGGGACGTTATTTACCTGACAAGGCCATTGACTTAATGGATGAGGCAGGTGCTAAAAAGGGTCTTGATACAATTCCCAGCGATGAAGCAACTTTAAAGAAACGGATTAAAAAGCTTGAAAGTGAGAAAGAAGCAGCTGTCAAAAAAGAAGATTATAGTAGAGCAAACGAGTTGAAAAAACAAGTCGAAGACTTGCGTGATAAGGCTAATCACGTGGATGACGCTGCCACTCCACATGTTACTGATGAAGATATCTACGCTTTAATCGAAGCTAAGACTAAGATTCCAATGAGTGAATTACATGCAAGTGCAGGACAAAAGAACCTTGACTTGGCTGAGAAATTAAAGAAAGTAGTTATTGATCAGGATAATGCTGTTGACATCATTACAGATGCGATTGCCCGTAAACAAGTTTTCAAAGACAATGATCGTCCCACTGGTACGTTCTTGCTAACTGGACCTACTGGTGTAGGTAAGACGGAATTAGCTAAACAATTAGCTATTCAGCTATTTGGTGGTGAAAATCATCTTATTAGACTGGATATGTCTGAATATCAAGATCAGATGGCAGTTAATAAATTGATCGGTTCGGCACCGGGCTATGTTGGTTATGGTGAAGGCGGCCAATTAACTGAAAAAGTTCGTCATCAACCATACAGTTTGATTTTGTTTGATGAAATTGAAAAAGCTAATCCACAAGTATTCAATGCTTTGCTTCAGATCATGGACGATGGGCGCTTAACTGATGCTCAGGGCAGAACAGTTTCCTTTAAGGACACAATTTTAATCATGACTTCTAATGCAGGCTACTCTGACCAATTATTAAAAGACGGCAAAGTTGATCATGATAAGCTGATTAAAGCTCTTGAGGCCTACTTCAGACCAGAATTTTTGAATAGACTTGATGCTATTGTTCCGTTTAATTCATTGACCAAAGATGATATGAATAAGATTATTGATATCTATTTGAATAAAATGGCACATGTTTTGGCTAAAAAAGGTGTTAAGGTTGAAGTCTCTGATGAAGCTAAAACCTACTTAGCAGATAAGGGTTATGATAAGAAATTTGGTGCAAGACCTCTACGTAGAGTCGTTGAACAAGATTTAGAAACGCCAATTGCCAAGTTATTAATGAAAAAACCTGACACTAAAACAGTTAAGTTTACAGCAGATGATAAACATGTTTACCTAAATGATGCCGCAATTTTGGACATTTCGGCAAAAACTGATACTGAAACTAAAGATAGTGCAAAACAAGACTAATTTTAAAAACGAGAGTCATCCTATGAAAGTGATGTAAACCCTGAAATTAAGATAAATTGGGGAGTCATATTGCAATGAAGGGATGGCTCTTTTTTTAAATATATTCGTTTCACGTGAAACTAGATGCACATACAAAATTTTGCTTTTGTTTTATTATTAGAAGTTCAAATTATTTTATTGGACAATAGAGAAGTTTTACTATTGACAATAAAAAGAATTTAGTTTAAATTAGTTAACAATTAAATTAATATTAAAAGCTAAAGAGAAATTTTTAGCTTATGTAGTTTTTTATAGGGGACAGTTCAAATGAAACAACGAGTAGAAGACCTAGATTGGAAAAATCTGGGATTTAAGTATCGAGATCTGCCTTATCGCTATGAGGCAAAATATAAAGATGGTGAATGGCAGGAAGGGAAACTGACTGAAGATTCAACCATGACATTTTCTGAAGGTGCAGAAGTCCTGCACTATGGTCAGGAAATTTTTGAGGGCTTAAAGGCCTATCGTAGAAAAGACGGTAAAATCAACCTGTTTAGACCTGATCAAAATGCACACCGCTTTACCCTTTCAGCAAAGCGGTTAGCCATGCCGCCTTTCCCTGAAGATAGGTTTGTTGCTGCAGTAAAGCAAGTTGTTAAGGCTAACGAAGAGTTTGTACCACCATATGACAGTGGTGCGACCCTGTATTTACGGCCACTTATGGTGGGAACATCAAAAGTTTTAGGTGTTGAAGCAGCCAGCGAATATACCTTCCGCATTTTTGCGGTTCCAGTTGGCGCATATATTAAAGGATTGAACCCTGCAGATTACATTGTTAGTGAATACGACCGTGCCGCATATGCCGGTACTGGTCAAGCAAAGACATCAGGTAACTATGCCAGCAGCTTGCTTCCGTCCGTTGAAGCACACAAAAACGGCTTTGCCGATTGTCTTTACTTGGATCCACGTGAACATAAATATATTGATGAATTTGGTGGTGCTAACTTCTACGGCATTACCCAAGAAGGTCAATTTGTCACACCAAAATCACAATCGATTTTGGTTTCTATTACTAAGCGCTCACTTTTGGAAGTCGCTAAGTGGCAAGGACTAAACCCGGTTGAACGTCAAATCACTTTGGAAGAAGCGTTCAACATGAAAGAAGCTGGTGCGATGGGTACAGCTGCTGTAATTTCACCCGTAGGTTCAATTACCTATAAGGGTGAAAAGCACGTTATCTACAGTGAAACAGAAACTGGACCGGTAACGACTAAGCTTTATAATGAATTAGTTGATATTCAGTACGGTAATAAAAAAGGCCCAGAGGGCTGGGTCCAAACAGTAGAATAAGTTTAAATATCGGGAACATAAAAGCGAGGCTTAGGCCTCGCTTTTTTTATAACATTTTAGAATTATTATGACTAAAACATTGGAAAAATTTAATAACAGTTTTATGACTTAAAAAAATTATTTTCCCACAAAGTTTTGGTAATCGAATTTTGAAGTTAGAATTTTTCTTTTACTTAATATAATTAATTCATTGTTATTGTTGTATGCCGATTTAAGAATAGTCAAAGCAGGTTCAAAATCAGCGTCTAAAATTTTTGATTCTTCGCTGGATAAATTCATTATTTTATAGGTTTCTTCAATCACTTTTAAATTGATATGTCTTTGCCTAATTAAAAAATCAATCTCATGTTCATCAAAGGATTTTTTGTTTAAAAAACTAAAATATTCATTTTTTAATATCAAATTTTCAAGAACAACTGGAGTGGATTTCAGTTTATAAAGCATATTTATTTTAATAACGTTTTGAGATTTCTTAAGTCCCATTCTTTGCCTAATACTTGAGGAAGGGGGCTCTTTAATAAATGTCAAAATGTGCTTTTTAAGTTTATTTCGGTTTTCGCCAATATAGTGGTTTCTAAGATTTAAATCAAAAAAAGAATTTAGGGATTTAGGCTTTATTGCCGAAACAAAAGAACCTTTTCCCTGTATACGATAAATAAAACCACGTTTTTCCAACTCTTGCATGGCTAAGCGAACAGTAGTCCGACTCATAGAGTATTCTTCACCAATTTGCTTTTCAGTTGGTAACTTATCGTTAGGCTTCATTTGGGTTTCAATTTGTTCTTGTAATGTACTCATTAGTTGAGAATAAAGAGGAATTTTATTTGAATTATCACGCACTATGTTCACCTCGACTTGTTATAACAATATTATGAAAGAAAAAAATTTTTTTGTCAATAATGTGCTTGACAAGTATATGCAAGCGCTTTATAATTCGTTAAAAAGGTAGTGTTGTTATAACAAATTATAAGAAGAAAGGTAGATTAGATTGAAACGACTTTTGGATTTCTCGGCCAGAGATTTTTTAGAGGCTACCCCGTTGGAGCTAAAACAAGCTATTTTGGCTTCAGAAGGGCGTACCATCATGGCAGAAAATGTTCCTACACATCACCCATTTTTAAATGGTGTAACCAATGCTGAATTGGAAAGAGCTGCTGGGGCGGATCTTTTAATGTTTAATACTCTTGATTTGTTTCACCCGATTATTCGAGGAGTACCAGAAAAAATTAAGGAAAGTCCTGTAACCTGGATTAAAAAGGCTACTGGAAGAGCTATTGGAGTAAATTTAGAACCCGTAGATTTATCTGCTTCAATGGTTGAAGAGCGAACCGAGATATCTATTGGTCGTGTCGTTTCTCCCAAGACTTTAAAGGAAGCACAAAACCTAGGATTTAGTTTCATTTGTTTGACTGGAAATCCAGGAACAGGTGTTTCAAATAAATCAATTAAAAATGCTATTAAAATTTCAAAGGAATATTTTAATGGCTTAATAATTGCAGGAAAAATGCATGGTTCTGGAGTTGATGAGCCAGTGATGAATTTAAATATAGCTAAAGACTTTATTTCTTTGGGAATTGATATTTTATTGGTTCCTGCACCGTATACTGTTCCTCATTTTATGGAACAAGATTTAAGAAAAATTGTTGATTACGTAAAAGCTTATAACGAAGGAAAAAATATTAAAGAGAAAGTTTTAGTTTTAACTGCAAACGGTACTAGCCAAGATTCTTCGGATATTGATACTATTAAAAAAATTGGACTTGCAGCTAAAGCATGTGGAGCGGATATTCAGCATATTGGTGACTCTTTTAATGGTATCTGTTTGCCACAAAATATTTTTGCATTGGGTCAAGCTATTAGAGGCTACAGGCACCAAATGACTATGCTAGGTAAATCAAATTATAGATAGGAGTGATTTGAAATGATTAATAAAGTTCAAAAAATTGCTGCAAAAATTAGTAGCCAGCGTCATTTAATTGCTTTAAGAGATGGTATGGCAAGTGCTATGCCTTTGATTATTATTGGGTCAGTTTTTATGTTAGTTGCGAACTTTCCTATTCCCGGTTTTACTGCTTGGCTTAAAAATATTGGGATTCAAGATTTTTTTAATAAAGCTGCTAATTCAACCTTTGGGATTGTGGGACTTACTGTAACCTTCTCAATTGCATATAATCTTGCGAAATATTATAAAGTTGATCCTTTATCAGCTGGTTTATTATCTTTAGGTTCTTTTGTATTGTTAACTCCAGTTTTAAAAAATAATGGATTTCCAATGCAATATTTAGGTAGTGCTGGCCTTTTTGTAGGAATTATTGTTTCGCTTATTACTACTGAGATTTTTAAATTCTTTGTAAAGCGAAACCTGGTAATAAAAATGCCAGATACAGTTCCTCCTAATGTTAGTAGAGCTTTTGCTGCTATTTTACCTGGATTTTTTTCTATTACATTTTGGTTTTTAATATTATTAATTACTCACTATATGGGAATTGATAATATTCATGCTTTAATTGCTAACATAATTGCTAGACCGCTGAGCATTTTGACAAAAACTTTACCAGGAATTATTCTTGTAATTTTTATTCAATGTTTCTTTTGGATGTTTGGTATTCACGGTGCACAGGTAACGGGTCCCATTATTGAACCATTGCTTCTGCAAAATTCCGATGCTAATAGGATAGCTTTTCAAGCGGGAAAGCATTTACCTAACATTATTACCTATGAATTTTTATATAATTTTGTTTTTTCTGGTGGTGCCGGATGTGTCATGGCATTAGCAATTTTACTTTTTCTTTTCTCTAAGAGTAAAGAAAATAAAGTTTTAGGAAAACTGTCAATTGCACCAGTTAGCTTCCAAGTAGCTGAACCAGTTTTGTTCGGCTTTCCAACCATTTTAAACATTAAAATGGTAATTCCTTTTGTAATGTCTCCAGTGGTAACTGCCTTAATTACTTATTTTGCAATGGATTGGGGTCTAGTTGCAAAACCTGTTGGTGCAGTTATACCTTGGACAACACCACCAGTAATAGCCGGCTTTTTAGCTAGTGGAGGTAAGATAAGTGGCGCAGTTATTCAAATTATTACTATCCTAATTAATATGGCAATTTATTATCCGTTCTTTAAGATGGACGATAATGAAAAGCTCAAAAAGGAGTTAGCAAAATGATATTTATAAGCTTTTAATTATTTTGCATAATTTAAATATTAATACATTGCTACTTTTTAATTTAAATAAAGTTCTTAATTTAGTTCAAACTAATATGGTGGATACTGGATAATAAGATTATTTTCGAAAAGATTTAAATTTTAGCTTAGTTAAATTTGTCACCAGAATATGGGTATAGATACGAAAGCAAAAGTATTGAGAATTATAATAGGAGTCGAAAATAGTTTGGTAAATTAACAACTTTTAAAAAATTTTTGTATTAATCTATCTATTATGTATTTTAAAAAATATTGTACAGAATTTTAACTAAGGGCTATTTGATTGGCAAAGTTCATTATAAAGCATTATTTGGATATTATATAAGTCTAAATAAGGGTGACTAGTTTTTAATAGTCATCCTTATTTGATAATAGATTGCCTGGAATATAAAAAGTATCAATATATAAGAAGGTGAAAAATCTTTATTCTTCGATCTTGTCCAAACTTTGCTCCAGCAATTTGCGAAAGCTTTTATCGGCTGGTAACGATTTATCCGCAAACCAACCTGTTCCGACATTGACAATATCTCCTATTGCCAAATCCCTGATACATCTGCTTGCTAATAGTTGCTTTTTAGGGTCAGTGAACTCAGTTGCTATCATTTGATTAAAGATAGATTTAAGTTCATTAAAAGCTGCAGTAGTTTCAGGAAACATATTGGTACGCGGCATTTTCAAAACAAATTGTGTTAAATGAAAATGATTAAGCGCTATTTGGCGAAACTCCATTGCAAAATCAATAATTGCTGTCATACCGGCTTTACCAAATAAATTTCGTCGCAGCTGATCTGTCATTAAATTAATTAACCAAGCAACTATGGCATAATTCAGTGCTAACTGATTGGGAAAGTAGTTATATAAAGCCTGTGATTGGGTACCAAATTCTCTGGCAATGGTCGCAAAATTATTTTCTTTTTTGTTTTCAATTAATTTAATACTGGTTTTTATAATTAATTCTTTAGATAAAATTTGACGTGGCATACAAAACTTCCTATTTGCTTGACTTTTACAACTTGTAAATTATAATTACATATTGTAACTATAACACAAGATATGGCAAAAATTAATAGGTCAAGCATTATGAAAATTTTTTTATTAGGATTAATAGGGTTAGTAATAGGAACCTTTGTTATTCTTTTTGGTGGCGGCGCAGCCATCTACCTGGCAATTTTGACCGGTTTGTTTGGCTTAAATGCGGCAACAGCTTCTTCAACTTCACTAGTGACTGCTTTACCTTCATTAATTATCGGTGCAATTAGTTATTACCACCAAAGACAAATTAATACTAGAGTGGGTAATCAAATGCTAATGACGGCAATTCCAGCTGTAATAATCGGAGCAATGGTCTCAAAATATATTCCCGCTAAAATTTATAAGTGGCTAATAGGAATTGTCTTAGTAGTGCTTGGCATTAATATGTTATTTAAGAAAAAAGCGCAAACCGCAGAAACAGTTAAGAAAACGCAGTTTGCTAGAATGGAAGCTGGAATTTATGGTGTTTTGGGTGGCTTAATGGTTGGCGTAGCCGGCATGAGCGGTGGTGCTGTTATTATCGGTGGCTTATTTTTGTTAGGATTACAAGATTTTCAAGCTACTGCAACTTCAACTTACATTCTAGTTTTTATGACTATTACGGGCGCAATCTTTCATATTGCTGACGGCCGGGTAGATTGGACTGCTGGCTTGCCCTTGATGATTGGTGCCATATTAGGTGCAATAATTGCACCCAGACTGGCCCAGATTTTAGCCCAAACTAAAATTACTCGTTACATGAAACCCACAATTGGCATTTTGCTTATATTATTAGGGGCTAAGTCATTGCTTTAGCTATTATTACGTAAAATTTTTAAAAGCACTAGTATTCAACTAATACTGGTGCTTTTTAAATTATTTTATTTTGCTGTATGTTTTTAGTTGTTTGAGCAGCTCGAAAGGCTATGGGAACAACAATATTGTCAACTTCACGGCTATGCAAAATTAATTTAATTAAGTTATCGACTGCTAATCGTGCAATTTCTTTAACAGGTTGGACTATTGAAGAAAGACTGGGTGCAATGCTTGGCATCATTTGAAAACCATCATACCCAATTAATTGTAATTCTTCAGGAATTTTAACCGAATAATTTTGGAGTTTAAAAAGTAACTGATAAGCTGTTTCATCATTAACAGTAAATATGCCATCGATGTTATCAAGATGGTTAATGACTTTGTCCAACAATAAAGGTGCTTCAGGGTCAGTTTCACTGCATTCAAAAACCTGGTAAGGTACATTTTGCTCTTTTGCTATTTTAAGAAACCCTTTTTTACGATTTAAGGATCCATTGGGATAGTTAGCATAGGTGCCAACAAAAGCAATTTTTTTGGCACCCCGTCTGATTAATTCATTTGCAGCAATTTCACCGCCATGATAATTATCGGAAGTAATAGTCGCTACTGTTGGAGTCGTAGAAGTATCAAAGAAACGGTCAATACTGATAAATGGAATGTTGGTGGATAGATAAGGATCAATATCGTTATAAGTAATTCCGATTATGCCATCAACTTTGTTTTCTTGTGCCATTTGTAAAAACTTTTTTTCGCTCGCGGGATCGCTTTGGTTATTTGAAAGTAACATACCATATCCACGATTTTGTAATTCCGCTTCAACATAATAAGCAAACTCTGCATAAAAGGGATGCCAAACAAACGGTACACTAAGTGCAATCATTTTTATTGAGTCAGATTTTAATGCTTGAGCTAGGCGGTTCGGCTGATATCCTAAGTCTGCCATTGCCTTGTGAACTTTATCAAAGGTAATTTTTGAAAAACCACCCTTATGGTTAAGAACACGGGAAACAGTGGCAATAGATACTTGTGCTTTAGCTGCTACGTCTTTGATACTAGGTTGTTGAGACATTCTGATCACGCTTTTCTTAATTACTACTTACATTATACATCATGGATAACGTTTACTTATTTTTGATTATATTTTTCTTGAAAAGTCTTTAAATAAGTTTTATTATTTAAGTAAACGTTTACTGATAACGTTTGCAGAAAAAGAGAGGGAGAAAAATATTGTGAAGCAAACAAAGAAGTTAAACACATATCATTTATGGAAAAATCGGATAAGTTATGGTGTTTCAGATTTTGCTTGTAACTTGGTGTGGAACGTATTGACGTTATATATGATGTTTTTTTATACCGATGTAGCTGGCATTGCAAGTGCAGCAATTGGAACAATGATTATGGTAACTCGAATATTTGATAGTTTTGCAGATATGTTTACTGGAGTAATTATTGATAAAACACATTCACGTTGGGGCAAAAGCTTACCCTATATCTTTTTTGGCGCATTTCCGTTAGCTGCTTTTGGCATATTATTATTTTGTGTGCCAAATATATCGATGACAGGCAAATTAATTTACGCTTATGTCACATACTTAGGCATTTCCATTTGTTATGGCTTAGTAAACATTCCAATATCGTCAATCTTACCTAATCTGACTAAGGATCCAGTTGAAAGAACTAATATGTCAACGGTCAGAATGGTTTTTTCGTTTTTAGGTGCAACTTTTGTTAGCGTTGCAACGCTACCCTTAGTTAAGCTTTTCGGTGGTGGCAATCAACAAAAAGGTTTTGTTTTAGTAATGAGCCTATATTGTGTCGTAGCAATTTTTATATTGTATGTACCTTTTCACAACTTACACGAAATTGATGATCCTAAGAGCGTTAAAAGCTCTGTTAAATTAAGTGAAAGTTTCAAGGCATTGTTTAAAAATAAGCCATGGTTAGTTTTTGCTTTTAGTACACTATTTATGTGGGCGTCGAATTTCTTTGTACAGGGTTCGTTAGTTTATTATTTTACTTACGTTGTTGGCAGTGCAGCGCAAGCTGCAATAGTTGCAGGATTAATAAATTTTGTCCCAATGATTGGAACAATCATAACACCGTTTTTAGTTAAACATCTAATTAAGCGTAATGTCTTTATTTTAGGAAGTGGTATAGCTGCATTAGGTTTGATAATAATGTTACTGGGACACAAAGGTTTGCTTTATATATATTTAGGCTCAATCTTATATGCATTTGGCCATGGTATTCGGCAAAACATGTACTTTTCAATGCAAGCCGATCCAGTTGATTATAGTCGCTGGCAATCTGGACTCAATTTATCTGGCCTAATTTCAGCCATTAATGGCTTTATTGGTAAGTTGGCCATGGCTATTACTTCAGCAGTTACCGGCTTTTTACTAAGTTGGGGCCAATATGTGCCGCATCATGTTCAATCTGGTAAAGCAATCTTTGCCATTAAGGCTAACTTTATTTTGTTACCGATAGCTATGATTGTATTATCAATTGTAGTAATGTACTTTTATAATCTTGATAAAATTTATAACCAAATAAAAATGACTAATAAGGAGAATTAAAATGAACATTTCTGATTTAACTCGAATTAACTTAAATGAAGAAAATCGGACAATATCACCTGAAAATTTAACGGGCGCTAAGGGTAAAGCCGCTATGAGTGCCAGTGACTTGGGTCCCAGCCGCAAAGGCAATGGTTCCATTAAATTACCTCAAGGAAAAACTGTAACCATAGCTGATATTCATTCTGCAGGAGAAATCAGGCATATTTGGATGACAATTGCTGACGCAACTCCAGCTGGTAGTTTTGTACTGCGGGATGTAGTTTTGAGAATGTATTGGGACGGAGCAGACAAACCTGCAGTTGAAGTTCCTATTGGTGATTTTTTCTGTAATGGTTTTGGCGAACGGTGTAATATTAATTCTGCTTTAATTACTGTTAACCCAACAGGTGGCTTTAACAGTTACTTTCCAATGCCTTTTAGAAAATCCGCTAAAATCACAATCACAAATGAACATCCGGGTGATATTGACGGTTTCTTTTATGGTATTGACTATGTTATCAAAGATGTGCCCGAAGATGCCGCATACTTTCACGCTGCTTGGAATAGACAAGAATATACTGAAAAACAAAATGATTTTGTAATTTTACCTTCTGTAAAAGGCCCCGGACATTTTGTAGGGGTTTATTTTGAAGTCTGTGCTTTACAACGTTATTGGTGGGGTGAAGGAGAATTCAAATTTTATATTGATGGTGATACCAACTATCCAACAGTTACTTCTACAGGTACTGAAGACTATTTTGGTGGAGCTTGGGCATTTCACCAAAAAGACAAAAACGGTATGACTTACGCTCAAACTTTTCAAAGACCTTTTATGGGATATCCATTTATGTCAAAAGTAGATCATACTCGGGATGAATTTAATAATGGTGAGTTAATGCCTTTACATGCATTTGGCAATGATGCTTTGCCAATGCATGGGTTATATCGTTTTCACTTATTGGACCCAATTCGGTTTAAACACGATTTAAAAGTAACTGTCCAGCAAATCGGTAATAATGATATTCAATTGTTTGAGCGTTCAGATGATGTTGCTGCAGTTGCCTATTGGTACTCAACAGAAAAAGCAAGTGATTTACCAGCTATTGCTCCTCAACAGGAAAGGGTGCCACGCTAGGTATCTATAAATGACAAATTAAAAACGTGATTCTGCTACGAAAACAGAACCACGTTTTTTCGAGCGCAGAGAACTGTCAAAATTCCAGGTTCCTTTATTATGCCCTGCATCTATTTGAGAACGCCGTGTTTTATAGGAGTGCGTAATTTTTACTATATTTAATGATTTTCATGTTAGATGGTCTATCTTTAGCTACAATAAAATAGTTATTTAAAAAGTCTTTCCAGCTTTTTAAAAATATACAGTAACCTTTTAATAGAATGGTAAAATATTTATATAATTGAAAAGTAATTTAGTATAACTTTTTGTAATAGCAGGACCTAATTAATTGGTATTTTATATTGAATACTTTTCAGTGGATAATAAAATAAGGCAATTTGGTTATCTAAATAAAAATTAAAGCCCGCCAATTATATCAAAGAAAAGAGATCAGAATGAGCATTATCAAAAATCATTTTTTTGCAGGTGAAAGAATTCTTTTTGGACTAAAAGATGCACAGCTGGAAGGAATCACTTTTGGAGAGGGTGAGTCACCACTAAAGGAAGCCAGCAAAATTAGCATTAAAGACTCTGTTTTTAAGTGGAAATATCCGTTGTGGTATGACAATGACATCACTGTCACTAATACTGTTTTTGAAACTATGGCTCGTAGCGGTATTTGGTATACCAAAAATATTGAAATTAAAAATTCAGCTTTGCAGGCACCCAAATTATTTAGAAGAGCAGAAAAAATAAATTTAGACCATGTTCATTTTGCGAATGCTGAAGAAACAATGTGGACATGTAAGGACATTCGCATTACCAATAGTCAAATTAACGGTGACTATTTTGGCAAAGATAGTCAAAATATTTATCTTGACCACGTCAGTGTGGTTGGCAACTATGTTTTTGATGGTGCCCAAAATGTTGAAGTACATCATTCTACTTTTGTCTCTAAAGATGCCTTTTGGAACTGTGAAAATGTTACTGTGTATGATTCGCTAATAGATGGTGAATATTTGGCCTGGAATGGCCACAATATTAAGTTCATTAATTGTCAGATTGAAAGTGATCAAGGACTTAATTACATTGACCATTTGGAATTAAAAAATACCAATTTAATTCACACGGACTTAGCTTTTGAATATGTTTCTGATATCGACGCTACGGTTCCAAGTAAGATTGATAGTGTCAAGAATCCAATTTCCGGTAGAATAGCTGCTCCTGCAATTGGTAAGTTGATTCTAGATCCACAAAAAATTACTCCCGCTAAAACGGAAATTATCTGTGCTAAAATTGATGAGAAGATTGATCATTCAGATGAAAATCAGAAACCAGGGGATTAAATATAATGAATAAATATGATTTTGTTAATGCACCGGATAGGAGTATGACAGATTCAGTCAAGTGGCATGTTAAAAAGGGCGACTTACCAATGTCAATTGCCGACATGGACTTTAAAACTGCACCGGAAATTATTGCTGCAATGAAAGAAAAAATTAGTCTCGGTGTTTTTGGCTACGAGTGGCCTGAAAATGATTATTTTAATGCTGTAGCAGATTGGTATGAAAAAGAGCACGGTCATCGGCCAGAGCAGGAATGGCTAATTTTTACTACGGGTGTAGTACCAGCAATTTCTGCAGTTGTGCGGCGAATCTCTCATATTGGTGACAATGTTTTAGTGCAAGCACCAGTTTACAATGTTTTTTATAATTCAATTGAAAATAACGGTCGACACGTTTTAAGTAATGACCTGCAATTTGATGGTTCAAATTATACAGTCGACTGGGAAGACTTGGAACAAAAATTGGCATTACCTCTAACGACACTAATGATTTTTTGTAATCCGCATAATCCTGTGGGAAAGGTATGGACTCAAGCAGAAGTTCAAAAAATTGCTGATTTATGTTTTAAACATCATGTGGTACTTTTATCTGATGAAATTCATGGTGATCTGGTACGCGAAGGGCCAGATTATACTCCTGCCTTTTCAGTAAATGGTCCTGCACGTGACAACGTCATTTCCTTAGTTTCACCAAGTAAAACCTTTAACGTTGCCGCTTTGCATGCAGCAACCGCTATCGTACCGAATAATAACTTGCGCGCTATGGTTAATCGCGGTCTCAATAGTGACGAAATAGCAGAACCTAATTTGTTGGCTATTCCGGGAACGATCGCTGCTTATGAACATGGTCATGATTGGTTGCAAGCATTGATTAAGCAGCTAAACGTTAATTTTACATATGCGCAAGAGTTTATCGGCAATAATCTTCCCCAGGTAAAAGTGGTCTCAGGCAAAGCAACATACTTAATTTGGCTTGATGTTGAACAGATTAGTACCGACTCGCAAGAACTAGCAGATTACTTAGAGAAGAAAACAGGTCTGGTTTTATCACCGGGAAGTATTTATCGCGGTAACGGTCACAACTTTTTACGTATGAACCTTGCCTGCCCATTAGCAATGGTTAAAGATGGCTTAGAAAGATTAAAGACAGGACTAACCCAATATTCCGCTTAAATATGTTAAAAAGACGACTATGGCAATCAGCATAGTCGCTTTTTGACTAGAAATAATAAAAAGCTAACTAGTGTTATAAACCGAAATTAATGTTTCATGTGAAACTCAAAAACAAAAAGGTAATAAATATGGTAGATTATATATTTGAGTCAGTGTTATTTCCCGGGAAATGTTGCCAAAACCAATATTAATTAAATTAGAATTTAAGTAAGCGGCTTTGATGTCATTGCATTAAGTCACAGTTAATAGCACGTAAGGTCGATTCCCTTGATGATGTTAGTGGAAAGCTTCTTCGGAATATTCAAACGAGAAAAGTTTTTTGGCTTTGAGAAGCAGTTTAAAAATTTCACTGAACTAGAAGATGCAATCAGAGACTACATTGAGTATTACAATCAGAAAAGAATAGAAATCAAACTAAAAGGACTAACTCCAATTGAATATCAGAAGTTAGCCCTCAATTAGTAATTAATAAAGTGTCCCAATTTTAGGGCTCACATCACAAATTTACCATGACTCTTAATTTATATAATTTAATTTGCTAAATATACAAATATTTAATTGATTATTTATATATTGTTTGTTGAAACAACCGTTTTATTTGCCGGTTTTAAGTTGTAAAAAATTAATTTTTAGATTTATTTTTTTGAAAGTGCTGAGCAAGTTGAATGGCAGTAGTGATGTAGTCAAGAATAGTTGAGACAGCTAATATGATGCCTTTGAAATTAAGCGAGTCTTCAAAAATTAGCGGTAGTTGGGCTCCCATTGCAATAAACAAAACTATGATCAAAAGTTTACCTGGAGAAATTTTGCCATTACTACTTGTGAACTTATCTAATAAAGTTTGAATCTTTTTTGTTGTTTGTGGTGATAGCTGCATTTTCTGAGCAAGAATTTTTAAAAAGGTTCTGTTTTTAAAGACAGAGACTAATTGTTCATTTGCTTCTGTGGATAATTGTTTTAGTTGTTCTGCAATATGTTTATTATGCTTAGCGCAAATCTGCAATAAATTTTGAATTTGTTGTAGTTCAGATAAATTCCATGAATAATTATTTGAATTAATTCTTTCCCATAATTGTGGTATCTGTGCAATTCTTTGATTGAATTGGTTAAATAATTTTTGTGACGTTTTTGTTGGCAACATAATTTTTGGCCAATTTACTAACTTATTTTTAATATGCATAAAATATACTTCCTTTTCCTAATTATAGCAAGGATGAAAACTATACAAACTTGATATGCTTAAATTAAAAATTACTCTTTTCATGTGAAACATTATTACGAGTGACTTGATGATTGAGACAGGGTTCATTATTTAAAAGAATTATTGCATAAATGATGATGTTGGATAAATTAATAAAAGTAATTGACCGCAAACTCACTTTTTATAATGGAGTTACCAAAAAGCATAACATGGATGAGTGTAAAATAGCCGGAAGAAATATTAGCTGGCAAAGAAAAAGCGCAATAATGACACTAAAGGTAAATTATTGCACCTGATTTATATTACTTTAAATAAAGCTAAATTTTTATTAAAACGGAAATACTTTTTAATCGTAATTATTTGCTTTGGATGGTAATAACATAAGAACGATGAACCAAATGTCGCCAATGATTGGCACTATCATGATTAGAATCCACCAAGCAGAATGATTACTGTCATGTAAACGGCGAAAGCGCAAAGATAACATTGCAATCCAGACAACAAAGGATATGATGAGAGAGCTCGTCTTGATGCTCCAATCGCCCCAATTATAAATGTCATTAATTGAATGACCTAATAGGCTCTCAACCAAATTCATCAAAACAAAAGCCAATATCCAATTTATAATCACCGGCCACCAATATTCTGAACGATTAGCAGTGCCAGAAAAATCAAAAATATTCTGCCAGAACTTTTTATATGATTTAATCATTAAATATTTCCTCCTACTTTTACCTAATAAATTCATCATAGTGCATTGCAAGAGAATGGGCAAAGATAAAGGCTTTATATGAATTAATAAGCAATATTTTTGTTTTATTATTATAAAAGCGGTATCTTGAACTTGAATTCATTGAAGGGAGAAAGTACAAATGGACAATAATTTATCAGACCCGTTAAAGCGTTATCATCATGATAATTTTCCTAAGCAATCACAGGAATATCCTGGACTGCAAAGTAAAATGGATCCAGCGCCTGCTGGCGATATGGCCGACTATGAAGGACATGGATTGTTAAAGGGTCGCAATGCCCTTGTCACAGGTGGTGACTCCGGCATTGGCCGCGCTGTAGCAATTGGCTTTGCCAAAGAAGGAGCAGATGTAGCCATTCAGTATTTGCCAGAAGAAGAGTCAGATGCTAAAGACACAGCTGAATTGATTAAAAAGACTGGACGTAAAGCAGTTTTGCTGCCAGCTGATTTTCGTAAACGCGGCGAAGCAGCAAAAGTTGTTGAAAAAGCTGTCAAAGAATTGGGCAGTTTAGAATTATTGGTAATGAACGCAGCTATCCAACAAAATGTTGATGGCATAGAGAATTTGTCAATGGATCAAGTGCACGATACTTTTGAAGTTAATATCATTTCAATGTTTGAGATGGCTAAGGCTGCAGTACCCCATATGAAGCCGGGCAGTGTAATTCTGACTTCGACTTCATTGGAAGGCTTCAGTCCATCACCAATATTGCTTGATTATGCAGCTACCAAAGCAGCAATTGTCAGCTTTTCTATTAATTTGGCTCAAAGTCTTGCTCCTAAAGGAATTAGGGTTAACAGTGTTGCACCTGGTCCTGTTTGGACACCTCTGCAAGTTTGTGGAGGTCAACCAACTGCAGCTCTTTCCAAGTTTGGTCAGGAAGTACTGTTGAAACGTGCAGGACAGCCTGATGAAATAGCTCATGTTTATATTTTCTTGGCTTCAAACTTGGCGAGTTATGTAACAGGTCAAGTTTATGGTGCCACAGGTGGACCAGCTATTAACTAAAGTATAATAAATTAAATTTAATTTCCGTTTTTGCTTACACAAAAGCAAAAACGGCTTTTTTATGCCAAATTTGCTTTTTGGATAGAGCTTCAGTATATTAAATAATTAATTAGTCTTTAATATCCAAATAATAGAGGTGAAGAAATGAATAAAAGTATTTTTCAAAAAATAGCAATGCTGTCGCAAAAAAATGCCAGGATTATTGCAGATGAATGGCATTATGACGGCCAATATGCTTTTTACGATATGAAAAATGATCAAGAAGATTATGATGAAATAATTTCTCCCAAATTGCGTAAAAATAAATACTTTCAGATTTTGGATGCAAACAATAATTTAGTCGCCTTCTTTTGTCTTGATCCAGATAAGGAGAAAAGAGAACAAGTTGAAGTTGGCTTGGGATTGGCTCCAAATTTAACTGGTCGTGGTTTAGGCAGCGAATTTATGTCAGTTATTGAAAATTATGTTAAAAATAACTATGATTATCAAGTGCTTATTTTAGCGGTTGCTGACTTTAATTTGCGCGCAATTAAAGTCTATCAAACGGCAGGTTATGTCCAAACAGGTACAGAAAATGTGCATTCAAATGGCGGCATCTATAAATTCAATATTATGTCAAAGAAAATTTAAGTTTGGTTTTATAGATATTATACGAAAGAATTGCAGGTGAAAATTATGGATAAAACATGGCAAAAAATGTATGAGGCAGCGAAAAAAGTACAAGGGTTCACTGCCATTGGTCCTCATATGGAAGCTGGCGGAGTTGCTGCTGCTGTTTTAGCTGAATCAGGAAAAATTTATACGGGAGTTTGTGTTGACACAGCTTGTGGGTTAGGTGTCTGCGCGGAACGCAGTGCGCTTTTTAATATGATTACCAATGGTGAAACTAAAATTAACAGAGTTTTAGCATTAATGGCAGATGGTAAAAATGGTGCTCCTTGTGGTGCTTGTCGCGAATTTATTGTTCAGTTAATGGAAAAGGATTATCTACAAGTTGAAATTATGCTGGACTATGAAAAGGATAAAGTCACTACAATGTGCGAATTAACCCCGCAATGGTGGCTATAATGGATAAAGAAGTAAAACAATTTTGGCAGGATTTTTGCCTTAAGCACAATTTGTCTGCCGGCACTAAAGTTGACGCTTGGGCTTTTGGTTATAGTGAAAAAGATGCAGATGAATTGGCTGAGTTAGTTAAGAGAGGCATAAAAACTGCCACAACTTCAGAATATGTACCAGGTGATGAAGATATACCTAAAGCTGGCGATTGGAACATAATTCTCGATAGTCAAGGTAAACCCGTCTGTGTTGTCCAAGACAAAGTTGTAGAAATTATTCCGTATAATCAAATTTCCGCAGAGCATGCTTATCATGAAGGAGAAGGAGATCGCAGTTATCAATATTGGCGCACAGTTCATGATCAATTCTTTGAAGAAGAATTTAAAGCTAATGGGCAAAAATTTTATCCTCAAGCGCCAATGGTTTGTGAAACTTTTGCAAAGATTGATTAATTGGGACATTGCAAAATGAAAAAAATATGATATAGTTAAAATAATTTAGAGAAAGAGGTTATTGCCAAAATGGAGAATTAATTTCTGGTTTTATTAGTAAGCAAAAAGTTTGATAGCCAAAGCTTTTGTCATGCTTTTTTGCCGATAATCAGAAATTAGTTTTGTCTCTTTGCGGTGATTCTTTAGTTTCACTAGCTTTTTGTGCACTGCTAATCAAATTATGGGCAATTTGGTTATCAGTGCTTTTTCTTTAGCAAAAAGCAGGTGTTAACATGGAATATATTAAAATAACGAATCTGAAAGTAGAGTATCAAGGTGAGGTTTTATTTCAAGCTCCACATTTAAATGTTCAAGACCAGCAAATAATCGGTTTGATAGGTGATAATGGTGTAGGTAAAACTACGTTAGTCAACATTATTGCTGAAAAGCCTACAGTTTTTGAGGTAGAGGGGCAAGTTAAAAGAAATTGCCATACTATTTTAGTACCACAAATTTTAAATAACAGTGAGCAAAGTGGTGGAGAAAAGGAAAAGGCAGCTATTGTTCGAGCATTACTTCAGATAAATCAAACTCAGAATACTCTGCTAATTTTGGATGAGCCGACATCTAATTTAGATATTGAGCAACAAAGATGGCTAATTAAAGTCTTAGACAGTTTAAAACAACCAATTCTGTTAATTAGTCATGATCAGGCTTTTTTAAGTAAGCTTGTCAATGTTATCTGGCAGATCAAGGACCAGCAAGTTCATGAATTTAAAGGTACTTATGACGAATACCAGCAATTTCTTAGAACACAAGAAAAGAGGCAGAATACTGAGTATTATCAAAAACGAATTGAAATTAAAAGACTAAAAAAAGATCAAGTGGATTACGAAACTAGGGCTAAAAAATCTACTAAGAAAAAGAAAAATATTTCTTGGTCCGATTGGAAAATAAAAGATAGCAGCGGTTTAGAAAAAAGCCTTTTTCGTAAAAGTACTTTACTGAAAAGGCGTATAACTAAAGCAGAAACGACGTTGAAAAAGCCGCCAGTTCATCAGCCAATCACTTTAGGTAATATTGAAAATATGAATCTGGAGCTGTCTCAGAAAAGCAGCATAGTCAGATTCAAGACGCAAAGTGTTACTCTGCATAAAAAGCAATTATTTAGTATAACTAAAGAGTTGAAGATTAAAGGAAAAGAAAAAATAGCGTTAACTGGAAAAAATGGTGCTGGGAAATCAGTTTTTTTAGCAAAATTATTTCACAAAAAACTGGCTGTCTGGCTTAATCCACAGCTAAAAATGGGCTATTTCAAACAAAATATGGCGCAGGAAACTGAAGAAACAGCTACAGTAAAAGAGGTAATATATAAAAACAGCATTTTTAATAAAACCACTACAATGCAGCTTTTAGGTGACTTGCATTTGCAAAGATCTTTGGATAATCGCGTTAGTGCTTTGAGTGGAGGACAGCTTGTTTGTTTTAAATTGGCAAAAGTGCTTTTAGGTGAACATAACTTATTGATCCTTGATGAGCCGGACAACTTTTTAGATATTTCATCTATTAATGCTTTAGCAGAATTTCTAAGAAACTATCCGTTTGCTGTTATTATAGTTTCCCACGATCAGAACCTGTTAAAAAACTTAAACTTTACTTCTTGGAAAATAAAAAATCACAAGTTAATAACTCCCAGTGATTTCTCGAGTAAAGAAAATGCTAAAATTGCTAATCAGATCAGTTTATTACAATTCAAATTAGACCAACTGATTTCCGATCCTAATGCTTCATTTAATGACATTGAAAATATTTCCCGGGAAATAAATAAAATTTCAAAAAAGAACTAGGTTTTATTAATTGGGACAACAGTAGCAAAAATTATGGATGGCTTGTTTTACTTTAAGTATTTTACTGTAAAGCAAATTAAGGGGTCAATATTAAAAACAAATGGCACACGCAAACTGCTAATAACTATTATAATGTTAATAACTAATAGTATAAGTTTGATTAAGGAGGAAAAATGACTAAACCAGTTATTGGCATAGCAGGATCTGAAATGATTGATTCTGCTGGAATGTTTCCAGGATACAGACGTAGTTATGTTAATGAGGATTATGTGGATTCTGTTGTTAAAAATGGCGGAATTCCCTTTATAATTCCTTTTACTGAAGATGATGAGGTTATTAAAAGCCAGATGGCTCATGTGCAAGGATTGATTTTATCTGGTGGACATGATGTTGATCCTCACTTATATGGTGAAGAATTAATGCCTAAAATTGGTCCCATTTGGCCTCAGAGAGATCACTTTGACATGCTTTTATTAAAAATTGCTGAAGAATCTAATAAACCCGTTCTGGGAGTTTGCCGCGGGGCACAGATTATTAATGTAGCACATGGTGGCAGTCTCTACCAGGATATTAGTTATCGCTCAGAGCAAACTCTAAAACACGAACAAGGTCATACACCTGATTTGCCTACTCACAAAGTAACAATTAAGGAAAACAGCTTATTAGCTAAAACATTGGGTAAGACTGAATGCATGGTTAATTCTTTTCACCATCAATTAATTAAAGACATAGCGCCAGATTTGCTTGAAGTTGCAGATGCAAGCGATGGCGTCCCGGAAGGGCTTGAAAATAAACAGGGTACTGTTTTGGCGATTCAATGGCACCCAGAAATGCTACATAACAATCCTAATACTAAGTATATGAATAATTTATTTAAATTTGTGGTTGAAAATGCCAAGTAGGGAGTAAATATGACTCAAAACAAAAATGCAGGAGACAAACTTGGCTTTTGGTCGATTGTTCTTTTAGCTATTAACTCAATTATTGGTTCCGGTATCTTTTTAACACCTGGTAGTGTAGTTAGTCAGGCAGGGAGTAAAGCTTTAATTGTCTACTTCATTGCTGCAATTTTTGCCTCAGTCTTAGCCATTTCATTTTCAGCAGCCGCTAAATATGTCACCAAGTCTGGTGCTTCTTATGCTTACTCTAAAGCTGCTTTTGGTGATAACGTTGGTTTTTACGTTGGCATTTTGCGTTACTTTTCTGCCAGTGTTGCCTGGGGAGTGATGGCTGTTGGTGTTATCAAATCAACTATTTCTATTTTTGGTGGCAATCCCGATAAATTTTTAAATGTTACTATTGGCTTTATGATATTAATGATAGTAGTTACTGTAATTAACTTATTTGGACAAAAGTTTGTGAAATTTGTTATGAACATGGCTACTGCAGGTAAATTAGCTGCATTAATTTTAATTATTGTGGCGGGTGTTGTTTTACTTATTAAAACTGGAGCTACACATAGCTTGTCATCTGTTGACCAAATAACACAAAACGGACAAAGAATAGTACCAACTTTAACTACTACAGGACTTGTGATGGCTGTTGTTTCAGCGTTCTATGCTTTTACAGGTTTTGAATCTGTTGCTTCTGGTTCAGAAGATATGCAAGAGCCAGAAAAAAACTTACCAAAGGCTATTCCGCTAGCAATTTTAGTTATCGCCGCTATTTATATTGGGGTAGTGGCAGTAGCGATGGTGCTGGATCCTAAGGCGCTGATGACGACTAAACAAGTGGTAGCAGTCAGTGCTATTTTTAAAAATGAAGTATTGCGGGATGTAATTTTAGTTGGTGCGCTTATTTCTATGCTAGGAATTAACGTTGCCTCTAGTTTTAATGCTCCACGTATTTTGGAAGCAATGGCTCGTGAACATCAACTACCAGGTACTTTAACCGAAAGAACTAAAAATAACTTTCCTATTAAAACATTTTTTATTTCTGAAGCATTAGCAATTTTAGTACCTTTGGCTTTTCAATATAACATGACTAACTTGATTACATTGAGTGCTATGGTCAGATTTTTAGGCTTTATCATTGTTCCGCTGGCAGTAATTTGCTTTTACTATGGTAAGAATAAACAACCAATTTTACCAGCTCCTAAGAATGTTTTAACTGATATATTTGTACCAATATTGTCAATAATTTTAGTAATCTTTTTGCTGGTTAAATATAACTGGCAAGCACAATTTGGTATTATTGAGAATGGTAAAGTCGTTGGTGTTAACTGGTATGCAATTTTCATGATGATCTTTGGGTTCATCATTTTACCACTATTTATGTTTTGGTTCTCTAGAAAAGAAAGAAGCAAGCAGCAGTAGTTTGCCAGGATAAATTAACATATATAAAAAAAGTTGGCCGTGAAAAAATCACGTCAACTCTTTTTATATTTAGCTATTTTCTAGTGCTTTCTTACCTTAAAATAGTGGATCAAGCTATAGCAGAACAAAATAATCATGCCAGCTCCAGCCATTGTCATATCGGCACGAGGTGAACCGTTGCCTAAATTGCTGCCTAACCAGTCTATGATTGTCGGTGAAGCGGCACAACCTACATTTACAAGCACTAAAGTAATCGTCGTAGCAAAGTTGACCGAATTTCGCGGAGCTGCTTCATCTAGCCAGTTAAAAATATAAGGAACTGACAGACCAAACCCAGTGCCTAAGACAATAACAGCAATAACCAATACTGGTAAATTAGCAGCATAGGCAAGAGCCAACAGTCCAACGACTTGCAGCAACAAACCTATTGGTAAAATTAAATCTTGGAGTTTCTTTTTTAAATAGCCATAACACATTCCGACAGGTATCCCAACTAAAGTTGCTACACTTGAAACAAAAGCAATTTGACTGACGTTGGCAATTTTTTGCGTAGTGGCTAATTGTGGCAATTTAAAAGTCATTGGCATAAAGAAGACATACATGAAGAACATGATAAGAGAGATTTCCACGACGCTGCCGTTGATCTTGTTTTCCTCTTTAACTGGTGAATTTTCTGTACCAGTTTCGTTACTTTTTTCATTTGGTAATGACACTACTAAGCCGAATAATAGCATGACTGGCAGTGCTACTAAGTAGATTGCAAAAGTTGCATGCCAACCCAGAACGGCTAAGAGACCAACACAAAATGAAAATACAGCGGCACCTACACTACCCATTGAGTTTTGAAAACCTAGCATAGTTGATAGTTCGTTTCCTTGGTAGAATTTGGACAGCAGGCTAACTGCTAAAGAATTAAAGAGACCAATTCCGGCTCCTAAAAGAAAGCGGGAAATTAAAATCGGTGTATAACTTGCTGCATACATTGGGTATGTGCCTGCCAATAAAGCAATTGCTAAGCCAGTAATAACCGTTGGCTTGATTCCGATCAGTTTTATTAAAAAAGGACTTATAATCAGACCTACAACAATTCCAATGTTAGGAATAGTGCTTAATGTTTCTACAGCAGCCCGTGAAACTTGTGGAAATGATGAGTACATCAACGGCAGTACTGAAGAAATTTGTGGTGCTATCATTAACATTAATGATATTGATAATAAAGCACATTTGAATAATCCAGATTTTGGATTAAATTTTTTCATATTAATTGCCTCTTTTTATTTAATACTAGTTTTAATAATATATTACTCTCTTTTTACAATCAAAATAACGCTTTCAGTAGCTTTAATCTGGCGCTGAGGAACTTTTTCTGATTTGCATACTAGTTTGGCCATAATAATCAACCATTGCTCTATTTAAAGAGCGGATACCACTAAAGCCATTATTCATTGCTATTGCTGTGAGAGTCATAGCAGTATGACATAAGTCTTGATATGCTTTTTGTGCCCGGAAATTCTTAAGATATTTACCGATAGTAGTTCCCATATTTTGATGAAAAATTCGTTGCAAATATTGCCGTGATAAATGGCAGCTGTCTGCAATGTTTTGGGGTGTAATTGGCTCTTGGTAATGATCTTGAATATAATCTAAAGCATGGCGCAAATGTCCGGTAATAATTAAGTTACGTGATATTTGCCCCTTATTATCTCGTTGTTTTAAAAAGTATTTGAGTAGAATTTTTAAAACCTGATAGCTAAAGATAGTTAAGTCTAGATTTTTAAAAGCTTTAGCTGGTGCAGATTTTATTGCAATAATTTTACTCAATAAAGTTTGTAAATAATGATATTGCTCTGCCTGCACTAAGCTTAATTTTTCAAAAGGCTGCACTTCAAATTGATAATGATCCATTTCAGGAAACATTTGTAATACTAGGGAATAAGGAAAAAGCAAGGTTAAAGCTAGATCGTTTTTAGCATTGTTAAGATTGCGCACGCTATGAACAACTTGGGTATTAATTATTAAAATCTCGCCAGGATGCGTTTCATGATCTACCCCGCCAATAATAAAATGATCAATTTTCCCTCTTAGTGTAAAACTCAGTTCAATACTTTGATGTCAGTGAGGAGGTACTTCTGAGGAGCCCGGGTATTGATGAACCTTAATAAAAACAGGAAGTTCATCTAATTGCACCAATTCATGCTTATCAAGTGCCATGATATTTTCTCCTTTACTAAAAATGGTCGAACTAAATTATACTAGTTCAACCAGTTTTGGTAGATATTATTTAATTGAGATATTTGCGGAAGAAGTTTAATTCATCTTCATTACACTTTTTGGCCAAATCGTCTTTTTGGTTAACGTGGAAAACGTGTCCCCGACGATGATCATTATCACCATAAAAATGAAGTTCATGGTAAATGTTTTTAGCATGGAGATAGCCTGAAAGCATGTAGGCATTATCACGCAGAAAATCATCGGTAGAAGTCATGATAAACAGGGGTGGTAATGCTGGTGTTAGGAATTGTTCTACATTTAGTTCGTCATGTTTCCCCATTTGAATTTCAGGTCTGAAATAGGCTTCAGGTGCACCAGCAATTGAATTAATTTCTGTTAAGAAGTAAGCGCCACAGTTTAAAGCCGCTGCTTTAATAGTTAAGTTAGGTACAGAATAGCCGAAATATTTACGGTATTCATTATTGGTATAAACTGCTAAAATTTGTTCACCCATTTGCCCGCCAGCACTGTCTCCAACTATAAAGACATTGTCTAGGTCAAACTGATATTTAGCGGCATTTTCTTTTTCGGCTACCCAATGAAATACCCGATTAATATCATCTAACT
The DNA here is from genome assembly GCF_003692935.1 of Lactobacillus sp. ESL0260. Classification (NCBI taxonomy): domain Bacteria; kingdom Bacillati; phylum Bacillota; class Bacilli; order Lactobacillales; family Lactobacillaceae; genus Lactobacillus; species Lactobacillus sp. ESL0260. The sequence continues at coordinate 543,779 of NZ_REHO01000013.1, read as the reverse complement.
CGCCCGGGTATACAACATCAGGTGCTAACCGGTAATTGGCGTTAACTACTGCAAAGCCTGCTTTAGCAAGAGCTAAACAATAGAACTGGTATGTTTCCTTAGTGCCATATACCCAGCCGCCACCGTGGATATTGACAATAACCGGTAGTTTGTCATTAGTTCTTTTTTGTGGTAAGTACACATCAAGTATCTGATACTTGGGATCGTCACCATACGGTATATTATCGCATCTTTCTACTTCGGGAATTTGTGTTGGCAATCCTTCATCACGTTGGTCATCACCTTTTTTAAATTCGCTACGCATTTCTTGAACTAATTTTTGATAATCTGGTTCTGACATTTTACAGCACTCCTTTTTGTGAAATCGCTTTATCAAGTATATTTTACTTCACTATTATGAAAAAGAAAGGCTATAAAGTCACTTTAAAGTGGCGATTAAGTGACTCTTAAATATTTTTGTTAAACGTAGAAAAGCTATTTAATTATTAGAGACTAAATATTTTATAACTTTAAATCTCTCACAATAAAATTTGAATATTTTAATTTCAGGCTTTTTTATGTAATCTCAAAATTATTTTATGTTATATTGATTGGCCATAAATTCTTGATATGCCTCATCTTCCATAGTGGGCGTAACCTTAAAATTATTAAAATCGGGATGCTTCTGGTGTAATTCACTTTCTGCAACGTCAATATAATGTGTAATCGTAGCATTTCCGATTAACTCTATCCAATAGCCATGGCCACGGCGATGAACTTTAGTTTGAACAAAGCCGCCAGGATTAGAAACAGTCAGTAGTTTGTCAAACAGATTCTTTGACTGGTAAGTTACTGCGTAAATTAAACTTGCAGCTGACATGGCTGTACCACAGGCATTGGTGAAGCCTACACCTCGCTCAAAAGTGCGTACAAATAGATGATGCGCACTCAAAACTTGAGCAAAACTAACATTTACTCCATCCGGGAAAAATGGATTTTTCTGATTTAGTTTTGCGCCTAATTTTGCTAATAAGTCGCTTTTGAAAATATCATCTGAAACAAAGCTGATCAAGTGGGGGTTAGGGACAGCAACTGCTGAAAATTTCAGTTTTGGTGCCAGTTCCGGCACTTCTTGATTAATTAATTCAGAATAACCTAAATTAGTAAAGGGGAGAGCAGTAGCTGCAAAACTGACCGGACTGATTTCAACACTGACTGCCTTAACTTTTTGAGCCCAATCTGGCTGACAGCTGACACGCAAATCGCTTTGGATAGTTTCAACTTTGAATGTTTCTTTATGGTATTTTTGTGCTAAATAACGGCCTACTGTCCTTAGCCCGTTACCACACATGGAAGCAAAAGAACCGTCAGCATTGACAACCTCCATTTTTCCTAGAGTTTGCGCATGGTCTGAATTGCTGACCACTAGTAAACCGTCAGCACCATTAAGTAAGCCACTTTCCGGCTTAGTTATCTGTTGCGTCAAGTTGACTAATTCTCCCTTAGATAACGGTGTTTGAAATTGAGTTTGATCAAGTAGAAAAAACTTATTCTGTGAGCCGTGAACTTTTTGTAGTTGTATCATGAAAATTTCTCCTTAAATTAATTAAAAAACTGGTGATAGATTTCTTTAACAGCGGCAGCTGCGTCTGCCTTTTTGGTGCCTAGCATGATTGAAATGCGTGAAGCACCCTGGTTAATCATATGAATGGCAATATGCTTTTTTGCTAAAGGCAGAGTGATATTCTTCATTACACCAATCTTGTTGCGCATCCCTTCTCCAACCACCATAATGATGGCATAATCATCAATCCATTCTAGTTGATCAGGTTGAAGTGCTTTTTGAATTGCAAGACACATTTGCTGACGAATTTGTTTATCAAATTGCCTTTTATCAAAAATAACGGTCAAATCATCAATTCCTGATGGCATATGTTCATATGATATATTAAATTTATAGAATATTTGCAGTAATTTAAGTGTAAATCCCACTTCTTTATTTAGTAAATATTTATGTAAATATAATGCGGCAAAATGTCCAGAACTTGCCACACCTGTAATTGTACTTTGCGGGATAAAACTATTTTGCGGGACAATCATTGTTCCTGGCAGTTCCGGATGATTAGTGTTTTTGACGTTTACGGGAATCCGGCCTTCAATTGCGGGAATAATGGCTTCATCATGAAAAACAGAAAATCCAGCATATGATAGCTCCCGCAACTCACGGTATGTCATAAACTTAATGGCACGGGGATGCGCAATAATTCTGGGGTCAGCTGCATAGATTGCATCTACATCCGTAAAGTTTTCATATAAATCTGCTTTAATTCCACGGGCCCAAATTGCTCCGGTAATATCAGATCCACCCCGAGAAAAGGTTGCTATTAAGCCATCTTGTGTAATGCCATAAAAGCCGGGGACGACTAATAAATCTGCAGTTTGTGCCCATTTTTGTAAATTTTCGTAAGTTTCTGGTAGAACTTGAGTATCGTTAGCATTACTAGTAACCATAAAGCCAGCTTCTGCGGGATCCAAAAAGTGAGCGGCTGTATGGCGCTTTTGCAGAATTAAAGTTAAAAGCTGTGCACTAAGTTTTTCACCATGTGCTTTAAAACCCGCCATTAAAAAATCTGTGTTTGGATAAGAGAGTTGAGGAAGACTGAGTAATTCTTGTAACAAAGGCTTTACTAATTGCTCGGATATTTGAAAGTAATCTGCAATATTCTGATACCTGGTCCAAATTGCCTTTACCGTTGCACTGTAATCTTGGTTATTAAGAACATTTTCTGCATACGTAATTAATAAATCTGTTACTTTAGTGTCGTTTTTAGACCTTTTGCCAGGAGCAGAAGTCACGATCACTTTACGAGCTGGATCAGCATTAATAATTTTTAAAACTTTTTGAAATTGTTCTCCATCAGCTAGAGAACTACCACCAAATTTAACAACTTTCATGTTAATACCTTTCACAATTAAATTTAATTTAAGTAATTAGTATTGGATTTTAACATTAAAATTTTAATCTTCAACTGCAAAAGAAAGCTGCTATTCACTAAAGAAGCTGTTTTGCATAACATTATTGCATTAAAATTTGAGCTGAAAATGTTGGTGCTAAAAGCATTTTACAAGATAAAAAATAAATAAATTTTAAAAACAAGATTTTTATTTTAAAAATTAAAAAGCAATTGTCAGTGAAAATGGTTGACAATCATATTAATTAATAATAATATTTTAATAAATCGAAGAGGTTGCAACCAACAAGAGTAGCTGGTGGAGTTTCTGCAAAAACTAAGAAACTAGTCAAAGGGGCGGTTGCCGAAGCATTAATTATTGCGGTAATTAATAAGCTGGGACGTAATCAAACAGGTTACGGACTGTCGCAATTTTATGTTCGCGGAGCGCTATCGACAAAATTGATACCAGATAATAACTTGAAGGACTCTTTTGTTAGGTACAACAAAAGAGCCTTTTTTATTTAACAAAAAGGGAGAGACTTAAATGACTGCTAATGATTATTATCAAACTAATACCCAGGGTCATTTGATAATTGGGGGAGTAGACGCTTTGGAACTGGCAAAGAAGTTTGGTACCCCCTTAGTTGTTTATGACGTCCAGAAAATCAAACGGCAATTTCAGGCTTTCCAAAATGCTTTTGAAAAAGAGCAGGTAGATTATGCCATTAGCTATGCCAGTAAAGCATTCGCTACGATGGCAATTTACCAGTTAATTAATAAACTGGGAGGGCACATTGACGTTGTTTCCGGCGGAGAATTATTTACTGCACTTAAAGCCGGTTTTCCTGCGGCAAAAATCAGTTTTCACGGTAATAATAAAACCCCAGATGAATTGTTAATGGCTGTCCAAAACCATGTGGGCGTGATTATTTTAGATAATTTTACTGAGATTAAACTGTTAAAAAGGATTTTAAACCAAACTAATACTCGCGTGCAGGTAATGTTGAGAGTAACTCCAGGGGTCTCTGCTCATACACATGAATATGACCAAACTGGTCAAGAGGACAGCAAATTTGGCTTTGACATTCGCTCGGGTCAGGCTGAGCAGGCGTTTTTGCAAGTTAAAGCTAACCCACAAATGGAATTAATTGGACTGCATGCACATATCGGTTCGCAAATTTTGGCGGCTGAGGGCTTTAAACTTGAAGTAGAGAAGTTGCTGAAGTTAGTGAACGATTGGAAACAAAAATATGATTACCAGCCGCGCGTTTTAAACTTAGGAGGCGGATTTGGTATTAGATATACTGCGCAGGATGATACTTTGACTGCTCAAACCTTCATCAGTCAAATAATGCAGACAGTTAAAAAGTGTGCGCAAGCAAGCCACTTAAAAATGCCGGCTATCTGGATTGAACCAGGACGTTCGATTGTCGGTGAGGCCGGCTATAGCTTATATACAATTGGTACTCGTAAGGAAGTGCCGGGACTGCTGCCTTATGTAGCAGTTGATGGTGGTATGGGAGATAATATCAGACCAGCACTTTATCAAGCACAATATGAGGCAGTATTAGCAGAAAAGCCACATGCAGAACCGGTAGAAACGGTTAGACTTGCGGGACGTTATTGTGAATCTGGCGACATTATTATTAACAAATTGGCACTGCCTAAAAGCAAACCCGGAGATGTAATTGCGGTTTTAGCGACTGGTGCTTACGGCTATAGTATGGCAGCTAATTATAATCGTGTTCCCAGGCCAGCAGTTGTTTTTGCAGAAAATGGGCAAGCTCAAGTAGTGGTTACACGTGAAACTTATGCGGATATAGTTAGTCATGATCGCTTTTATCAAATGGAAGGATAAATTATAAATATGAAAAAAATGACGGCAACCGAAATCATTGACTTTATTGCTAATTCAACCAAAAAAACACCAGTTAAAGTTTATGTCAAAGGAAATTTGTCTCAATTAAACTGGCCAGCAGACTGCAAAACTTTTATTGAAAATCATACTGGGGTCGTTTTGGGAGATTGGCAAGTCTTGGGTCCTTTTATAGCAAAAAACTCTGACAAATTTGCTGATTACCAAGTGGAAAATGTCAGTCGGAATTCTGCTATCCCGCTGCTAGACATGAAGAACATTTCTGCCAGAATTGAACCGGGGGCCCTAATTCGTGAAAATGTTGAAATAGGCAAAAATGCGGTGATCATGATGGGGGCTGTCATTAATATTGGAGCAGAAATAGGCGAAAATGCCATGATTGACATGAACGCTGTTTTAGGAGGCAGAGCAATTGTTGGTGCGAACAGCCATATAGGAGCAGGCGCGGTGATTGCCGGAGTTGTCGAACCGGCTTCGGCACAACCTGTGAAAATTGGCAAGGATGTTTTAATTGGCGCCAATGCAGTGGTTTTAGAAGGAGTTCAAGTAGGTGACCATGCGGTAGTAGCTGCTGGAGCAGTAGTAACTAAGGATGTACCTGCAAACAGTGTCGTTGCCGGAGTACCGGCAAAAATTATTAAAATGCGTGATCAAAAAACGGCTTCTAAGACAGGAATTGAGCCGGGATTAAGAAAGCTGTGAATTAATGTTAACTTCCGCGCAACTAATTAAAATTCGGCGTGACTTGCATCAGATTCCAGAATTAGCTCTCCACGAATACCAAACACAAAAATATCTCTTGCAAGTTATTGGTAATTTTAATCAAAAATACATTGAAATTCGCACATGCCCTGAACTGCCTACAGCTATTTTAGTTAGAGTTAGTGGGAAAAAACCGCAAAAAATGATTGGTTATCGTGCAGATATAGATGGTCTACCAATTGCAGAACAGACCGGCCTGCCGTTTGCTTCCCACAATCAAGGTCAAATGCATGCTTGTGGTCACGATATCCACATGACAGTAGCCCTGGGAATTCTAGCTTATTTTTGCGAGCACCAACCACAGGACAATTTACTGTTCTTTTTTCAACCTGCTGAAGAAAGTGAAAGTGGTGCCAAAAAAGCTTATGAGGCAGGAATTTTTACTGGTAAATGGCGCCCAGATGAATTCTTTGCTTTGCACGACACTCCAGATTTACCTACCGGTACAATTGGCTGCCGCTTAGGAACATTATTTGCGGGGACAACTGAAATCAATATTGATTTATCTGGTAAGGATGGCCATGCGGCGTATCCGCAGCAAGCTAACGATATGGTAGTGGCTGCAGCTGCGTTAATAGAGCAAATTCAAACAATTATTTCGCGCAGTATTGATCCCATTGCAGGTGGTGTTATTACAATAGGAAAAGTTAAAGCTGGTACAGTTAGAAATGCGATTGCCGGTCATGCTCATTTAGAAGGAACCATTCGCGGATTAACCCAAAAAATGATTAAAAAAATTGATCAGCGTCTGCGCGAGATAACTCAAGGAATAGCACACAGCTATAATGCTAAAGTTGATTTGCAGCTTAATCAGGGTGGCTATTGGCCAGTTGAAAATAATCCCCAAATTACAGCTGAATTTATTAAATATATGAAGGAAAATGCTCAAATTAATTACCAAGAGATGCAACCAGCTATGACTGGAGAGGACTTTGGCTATTTACTAGCGCAAATTCCCGGCACCATGTTCTGGTTGGGAGTGGATGATGATTCGCAACTTCATTCTGCAACCTTTAACCCGCACGAAGAAGCCATAGAAGTAGGAATTAAAGCAGTGGTAGGTTTTTTAAAGAGTCACATGTAGCTCAAAAGGAGAAAAAATATGACTAATTTTGACAAGGCAGATTTAATGACCGCGCTAATTACGCCCTTTAATAAGGAAGATAAAGTTGACTATCCTGGTCTGAAAAAATTAACTGAGCATTTACTTAACACAGGTAGCACTGGTTTCGTCATTGGTGGTACGACTGGTGAAACAGCAACAATGACCCATGACGAAAAAATTGAATTATACACTAAATTCGCTCAAATAATTGCTGGACGTGTGCCAGTGGTTGCCGGTACTGGCAGCAATAATACTGCACAGACAGTTGCATTTACACAAGAAGTAGGACAAATTCCCGGTATTGATATGGCACTCGTAGTAGCACCTTACTATAACAAGCCGGATCAAAGAGGAATTACAGCTCATTTTGAAAAGGTGGCTGAAAATTCGCCTGTACCAATCATTATATATAACATTCCGGGTCGAACAGGAATTAAGATCACTAAGGAAACTTTAGTTGAGTTATCGCATAATCCTAAAATTGCTGGTGTTAAGCAATGCTCAGACTTAGAAGATTTGGAATATATTGTTGAACATGCAGCCAATGACTTTTTGGTATATACAGGCGAAGACTTACAATCTTTAACGGCTAAAGCTTTAGGTGCAAAAGGAGTAATTTCGGTAGCTTCTCATATTTATGGCAAAGCTATGCGAGAAATGTATGATGACTTAGATCAGGGCAAAATTTCTGCAGCGGGTAAATTGCAAAGGCAACTAATGCCGAAAATGCAAGCATTATTTATGTACCCCTCACCTTCACCGGTTAAGGCAGTTTTAAACGCTCAGGGTTTACCTGGTGGTGGCTGCCGGTTACCGCTTGTAGCTTTAAATGAAACAGAAAAGCGGCAATTAGCTCTTCATTTAGGTTTAGCTGAATCAGCTTTATTACATAAATTGTCACTAGAACTAGGAGTAGAATAATGAAAAAAATTTTGATAGCTGGTGCCACAGGATCTATGGGCAGGCAAACTGTCCAATTGGTTGAAAAGTTACCTGACTGCCAACTGGTAGCAGTTTTGGCACCTACTGCATCTGAGAGTTCAGATTTTAAGCCTGAGGTTAAGCGATTTAATAATTTAGCAATGGTCGATATTGCTGCTGATGTTTGGATTGATTTTACGACTCCACAAGCAGTTTATGAAAATACTAAGTTTGCTTTAAAGCATCATATGCACCCAATTGTGGGAACAAGTGGTTTAACTTCTGAACAAACAAAACAGCTACAAGAACTGGCAAAAAAGGAAAAAATTGGTGGCCTTATTGCTCCAAATTTTGGTTTATCGGCTGTCTTATTAATGAAGTTTGCACAAGAGGCTGCCCGTTATTTTCCTGATGCAGAAGTCATTGAAATGCATCATGCTGATAAAAAGGATGCCCCTAGTGCTACTGCTATTGCGACTGCCAAAGTGATTGCAGAAAACCGCAATTCAGAAAATTGTTCTAAAACAACAAGTGATTCTCAAGCTCGCGGCGCTGATTATGGTGGAGTTCCAGTTCACTCCGTTCGTTTACCTGGTTATATAGCCCATGAACAGGTGCTTTTTGGTGGTTCCGGCGAAGCTTTAACAATCAGGCAAGATTCATTTTCCCGTTCTTCATTTATGCAGGGCGTTAAAGTAGCCTTGAGTCGGGTAATGGATTTAGCGGATTTAGTGGTCGGTTTAGACCAAATTTTATAATTACAAGGAGAACGAAATGCCCCAATTAGCTACTGATTTAACTTCAATTATTCATACTCCCTTGGTAAAAATTCCTCCTTCTGGTATTCGTGCTTTTGCCCAAAAAGTTGACGATATTCCCGATTTAATTAAGTTAACTTTAGGAGAGCCTGATTTAAATACACCTGAACATGTCAAAAAAGCTGCAGCCCAAAGTATATTAGATAATGATTCGCATTACTCGGCTCAAAAAGGAACGCCCAGATTGCGTCAGGCTATCAGCAATTATTTAAAGCGCAAGCAAGGCTTAACCTATGATCCTGAAAGTGAAATTATTGTCACGGTCGGTGCGACAGAGGCCATAGCTGCAACCATGTTGGCACTATTTCAACCAGGCGATCAAATTATTGTGCCTACGCCATCCTATGCTCTTTATTTTCCACTAATTCAATACACTAAAGCTGAATTGGTCGCCATCAATACGGCAGATACGAATTTCGTGTTGACCCCGCAGGCACTGAAAAAAACTTTAAATGAGCATCCTCATGCTAAAGCAATTTTATTTAACTATCCTACTAATCCTACTGGCAGAGAATGTCCTAGCTCTGTTTTAAAGCAAATCGCACCGATTATTAAAAAGCATCATCTTTATGTTATTTCTGATGAAATTTATAGTGAATTGACTTATGACTTTAAGCATGTTTCAATTGCGCGTTATTTACCCGAACGCACTTTGTTAATTAATGGCTTGTCCAAGTCGCACGCGATGACCGGTTACCGTTTAGGCTATGTGACTGGACCAGCTACTTTAATTAGTTTAATTGCAAAGATGCACGCATTTCTGGTTACAGCTCCATCTAATCCTGCACAAGCGGCAGCTACTGAGGCCTTGGAAAATGGTGATCAGGATCCAGCAAAGGCCCGGCCAATTTATCAAAAAAGACGTGACTATATTGTTAGTGCGTTAAACAATATGGGTCTTGAAACCCATGCCAGTGAAGGAGCATTCTATGTTTTCGCCAAAATACCGGCAAGTTATGGTCAAGATGATGAGGCTTTTGCACTGGACTTGGCTCACAAGGCTAAAGTTGGGGGCACGCCCGGAAATGCTTTTGGTCCTGGCGGTGAAGGGTATATTCGTTTTTCATACGCTGCCAGCGATGAAAACTTGCATACAGCAATGAACCGCATCCAACAGTTTTTAGCAGAAAAAGGTGAAAGTTGATGAGAAAATATGTAGTTGCAATTCTTGGTGCCACAGGTGCAGTAGGTCAGCGTTTAATTAGTGAACTAGAAAAGTCTAAAATTCCAGTCAAACAAATCAAGTTACTAGCTTCTAAGCGGTCAGCAGGTAAAAAACTAACATTTAAAAATCAAGCAATCACAGTAGAAGAAGCACAACCTGATTCATTTAAGGGGGTCGACTTAGTTTTATCATCTGCAGGTGGTGCGGTGTCACAAAAATTATTGCCTGAAGCTGTCAAAAGAGGGGCGGTATGTGTGGACAATACTAGTGCTTTTCGTATGGCTGATGATGTGCCCTTAATTGTTCCGGGAGTTAACGATGACCAATTAGTTAATCATCATGGCATCATTGCCAACCCTAACTGTTCGACTATTCAGATGGTGGCCGCACTTTACCCACTACACGTTAAATGGGGAATTAAACAAATTGTTGTTTCGACTTATCAAGCAGTGTCAGGAGCAGGTAAGGCAGCTTGGGCGGAGCTGCTGCAGCAAGCACAAGATAGGTTGAATAAGCAAAAGACAGCAGCTAAAATTCTGCCCACCGCCTCTGCTAAAAAGCATTATCCTCTGGCGTTTAACTTATTACCACAAATTGATGTTTTTGAAGATGATGGCTACACGCACGAAGAATGGAAAATGATTCATGAAACCAAAAAGATTTTGTTTAATGATCAGGACTCAAAGAAGATTAAAGTCACTGCTACTTGTGTCCGTGTACCGGTTGAAATTGGTCATGGCGAAACGGTTTATTTTGTGTTGCAAGACGAAACTGCAACAACCGCGGCAATAAAGCAGGAAATTGTAAAAGCTCCTGGCCTTGTGTTACAGGATGACCCTGAAAATCAGATCTATCCCCAACCACTTTTAGCAGCTGGTAAAAAAGAGACTTTCGTGGGGCGTATTCGCCCAGATCAAGAAAATCCTGGTGCATTTAATATGTGGATCGTAGCTGATAACTTATTAAGAGGCGCTGCCAGCAATACAGTAGAAATTGCTGAATGTTTAGTAAGAGATAATTTAGTGCGTGTGTCAAAAAATAGTTAGCTCTATATTTAATTAGATGAAATAAACCAAGTTTGTATAAATAATATAAGCTTGGTTTATTTGATTACTTTTAAACTGACTTCCTACTATTTTTTTGCAATTTTAAACGATAAAAAATCCATGGAGGTTATGAAAGCGCTATTTTATACTGACAATGTATTAATTGAATAACTAAAAAGTTATTTAGATGAAAGGAGTACGTTAATGAGTCTTGTAAATGCTTTGTTGATCGCAATTTGGGCAGGATATTGTTCATTTGACGATCAAGGACCACAAATGTTTCGGAGACCCTTGCTAGTTGGACCGGTTGTAGGATTAATCCTGGGAGATTTGCCAACGGCACTCGTGATTTCCGCTACATTGGAATTAATGTGGATGGGCCTGGGTAACATGGCGGGTTATCAAACACCAGATATGATTGTCGGGACAATTATCGGAGTTACCGTTTCAATTACTTCAGGAACAGGTGCTACGCCAAAGGGAATTGCTGCTGGAGTCGCTGCCGCCACTACTGTAGCTGTTTTAATTCAACAGTTAATAGTAGTTACACGGGTATTAAAACAGTTTTTCGAACCATGGGCTCAAAGATTGGCTGATAACGGTGATTTAAGTGGGATAATGCAAATAAATATTGTTGCTTTTCTCATACAGTTTTCAATTCGAGCAATACCAACTTTTCTGTTTGTTTATTTCCAAAAGGGCATAATTGATAAAATACTGTCTGTTGTACCAAGCAACATCTTAAATGGTTTGGGAACAGCGTCATCCTTATTGCCTGCTGTGGGATTATCCATTTTAATGACAATGATGATGAAGGGCACATTGTGGCCATTCTTAATTTTTGGCTTTGTTTTATCAGCCTATTTAAACTTAGGCATTTTGCCAGTTACCTTAATTTCTTTAATTTTTGCCGTGATCTATTCCTACATTATGGAAATTATAGATAAGCAAAACGAAATGGGTTCAGAAAATAGTAGTTCTAATAATCAGCAAGTTGATGAAGATACGGGGTACGACCTATGAGTAATGAAGTGGAAACTAAAAACAGTAAAAAAATTACCCGTAAGGATTTAAATAAAGTCTTTTGGCGATTGCAAATTTGGGGACTAAACGTTACTTCGACGCTGGTCTTGACTCAGGCTATTGGCTTTTTAAATGCGATGGTACCAATTATTCGCCGTCTTTATGGTGATAATAAGGAACTTAGAATAGAAGCCATGAAGCGCCATCTGACCTACTTTTTATCACAAATTACGGCAACAGGTATGATTCTGGGAATTACCGCAGCTGTTGAAGAGACAACCAGCGAGGATGAAAAAGAAGCAGTTGTTGCTATCAAAGCCGGAATGATGGGACCATTAGCTGGTATTGGTGACAGTGTCTTTAAAATAACCATTCAGGCTATTGCCGGCAGTATCGGTGCAGCCTATGCATTACAAGGAAATGTATTAGGGCCAATTTTGATGTTTGTCATTTATAACGGAATCAATATTGTTGTTAAATATTATGGAATTATTTTTGGTTACGAAAAGGGCACAGAATTTATTAAAAGTGGTAACCAAAAGAAGGTTATGCAAAAGATAATTAATATTTCAACAGCGATCGGTGTCATGGTTATAGGTGCGCTCATTGCCCAATACGTCAAGATAAATGTTGGTACAGTCATTTATACCAAGGGTACAAAAATTGTCATCCAAAAATTACTAGACGGCGTGATGCCAAAGCTGTTACCTTTGCTGTTTACCTTAGGTCTTTATAAATTACACTCATATTTACCACGTAAATATTTAACTTGGTTAATATTTGCTATTTTGATTTTGGGAACAGTTTTAGCAGTAATGGGAATTATCAAATAATTTGTAAGGAGGTTACTGATGGCTATAAATATTATCTTGGCCAGTCACGGCTTGTTTGCTCAGGAAGCATTAAAGTCGGCTGAAATGATTATTGGACTGCCGCAAAAAAATGTTGCAGTTTTATCTGTTACTAAAGGTAAAACTTATGAAGAAAGTCTTGAGGAAATTCAAACTAAATTAAAGGCGCTCAACGAAAAAAATACGGAAACTCTTATCTTAGTTGATATTTTTGGTGGTACCCCTGCTAATGTGTCTACGTATTTAACTTTGACAAATGAAAATGTCTTAGTCTATTCGGGACTAAATATGCCAGTTTTACTGGAACTATGCTTAAGCAATCCTGAAAATTTAGCAGAAGCTAAGAAGATTATTGAAAGAACATATCCGCAAGCGTTAGTGAATATTACTGAAAAAGCAAAAGAAGGAGAGAAGCAAAATGCCAATCAAGTGGACTCGTATTGATGACAGATTAATTCACGGTCAGGTTGCCAGTTCCTGGCTGCGTCATGTTGGTGCTGAGCAAATTATATGCATCAGTGATAGGGCAGCTAGTAACCCAGTGCAAGAGCAAGTGTTGAAAATGGCTGCTCCTGGCTATATCGTGCATGTTTTTGGAGTTGATAAATTTATTCGAGTTTACAAGAAAAATCCTATAAAGAAGACCACGTTTTTAATATTGACCAGTACCCTTGATTTATTGCACTTAATCGAAGGCGGGGTTGACATTAAGTCAGTTAATTTTGGTGGTATGAGAGAGCGTAAAGAACGTACAATTCGCTACAACAATGACCTGTGCTTTACTCCAGAAGAAAAGGATGCACTAGATAAATTGGTTGACTCAGGACTCGAAATAAACTTTCAAATGGCAGCTTATGATGCGCCTACACCAATCAAAGAATATATTGAACAAGTGCAAGGAAAGAACTAATGAAAATAGACTACGCAGAAGCATATGTTTTAGATGATGGTCAAACAGAAGTAGATATTAAAACTAATGAACAAAGTTTGCCTGATTATGAATTATATTGGACTCTGGATAATGATAAATATACTAAAGAAAAAAAGTATTTGTTAACCAGTAATAAAACTCAGGTCTGCTTTCAATTTACCTATTCAACTGTTAGACCAACTTATTTCATTCTGAATTTTAAGAAGCACGAACCATTATTATTTGGCTATCGCATACTGCCCGTTCCGGGGATGTATAATCTGCGTGATATTGGTGGCTACCGCACAAGTGACGGCATGAGAATCAAATGGGGGCAAGTTTATCGCTCTGATTATTTGCACAATTTAGAGCCTTCTGGATTCACTTTTGTTAAAAATTTGGGGTTATGCTCAATAATCGATTTCCGTAGCGCAAGTGAAGTTAAAGATACGCCTAATCCTGTTATTGATCCTGCAATTCATACTTTTAATTTTGATCCTAATGCTAAAACAGCTGCAATCGCCGGCAGAGCACAAAACTTAGATACCGGTAAAGATATGAAAGAAAGGGCCAAAGAAGCGTTGGCTAAAGGAGAAACTGGTAATGATCAAATGATCAGACAACAAGAATCCTTTGTCGATAGTCCAGCAAGCATAGAGGCTTTTAGTAACACCATTAAAGTTACAGCTCAAAGTAAGTATTTACCCAGCTTGCAACATTGCCGTGGCGGTAAAGACAGAACCGGTTTTGGCTTCATGGTCCTGGAAGGAATTCTGGGCGTACCAGCAGATTTACTAGTTTATGATTATATGCTAACTAAACGAGCACGCGTTAAGAAAAATGCTCGTTACTATCAAAAATTTTTGCAACAAACTGGTAATAAAGCAATTGCGGATTATATGTATGCCCTTTTTGACACTAGAGCAGAATTTATTACTGCTTCAATTACCAAGATAATGCGCGAATACGGCACAATTTATCAGTATGCAACTGACAAGTTGGGTCTGACTGAATCAGAGTATTTGAGTTTACGCAAGTCATTATTAGAAAAAGCATAAGTTTTCAGTTAAAGTAAGTATTAATATTGTCTTAAAAAGGAAGACGGCAAAACAATGTTGAATTTAACTTACCGTGAAATTGAGTTGTTAAATCTTTTTTTAAACAATGATTTACTTACTATCTCTGAATTAAAAAATAAAAGCGGAATTTCAGCGCGAACGCTGAATACAGAATTTGAGCAGATTAATAAGGCTTTACGTAATAACGGTCATGATGTCAAAATTATCAATCAAAGAGCTAAAGGATATTTACTTGATTATTCTTTGGCAGAAAGTGACTGGCTGAAATTATTAAAGGAGAATTGTTCTGAATATTTAAATCTCAAGTTTAATTACTTGTTTCGTAATAAGTTACGTATTGCCAAAATTTGCAGATTTCTGTGTGCGAGTCCAAACTACATCAAAATCGACCAGTTGGCGAGAAAACTAAATTTTAGTACCGCGACTATCAAAAAAGATATGCGCGATGTGAAAAAATTTTTAAGTATTTATAATTTAAAAGTAAAATCTGTTCCATACTATGGCATGAAAGTAGTAGGTAAAACGGGTGCAGTTCGTTCATGCTTGATAGATTTATTTGATGTCTATAGTTTTGAACAAAAAGATGCTTTGCTACCAGAATATGCTTTTACTGAATATGCTGTTACTAAAACTGATTTACTAAATAAAAGTCAGGCTTTACGGCAATTAATTCACGAATATGATTTTCCTTTAACGGATAATGGCTTCAAGCAAGTAACAAAATATCTGCTGATTTATAAATTACGGCCAGATATTAGTTTAAAAATTAATCATAGTTTTAAAGTTGAATTGATACATAACAAGGCATTTATAATTGCAGCAAAATTAATTAAAAAAAGTATCAAAGAAGAACTATGCTTAGCTATTTTTTTACTAATTAATTCCGAAATTAATCAAATTCCTGATCTGGATAAATTAAAAACCTGCTCTCAGCAAGTAAAATTACAGGTTAAACAAGTTTGTGCTATTTTAAAAGAGCAAATGTCACTATGTATTAATAAAGATTCTGATATTGCTGCATACATTTATCGCAGTTTCTTTATCAGATACCTTAAGAAAAAATATGACTTTGTTAGCTTCAACCTAGAACTGGCAACTGAAAAGGTTGCCCACAAAATTTTTGCAACAAGTTCTTTAACCGTTGCTTTATATAATTCTTGCGCTGATTATAATAAAAAAGAGTTAAATGACAGCCTGTTTAACGATATAGTTCTGGGCTTATACAGTAAGATTCATCAAAAACAAAATAGTTACTTTCCCACTAATTTCTTAGTTGTAAACGACTATGGTAAATTAGCCAGTGAACATTTAATAGGTAAACTTGATTTAAATAAATATAACGCAAATTATACTTTTGTTTATTCTTATGAATTGGAAAATATTGATTATTCAAAATATGATTACTTATTAGTTTCTTCAAAGACTAAACCGAGTTATAAAACTATAAATATTTCTAAAATAACTTTTTCCTTTTTTTCAGATGATGGGCTAAGAATGGCTCTGTGGCAAAGAATACTATCCACTAAACGAACAATTGGTTCAATTGCCAATTATTTTAAGCGGCCAGTAATAATTAAAATAGATGCTTTAAAAGGAAAAATTCAGGACATAGTAGCTAATCATTTGATTAAACAACTAGGCATCCCCCAAACACATAAAAACAATTTTGTTAGTTATGTTGCAGCTTTAATAACAAATGAAGGCTACCATGCCTACCCTTATAATATGTACCTCACTCTTCTGGGCCCTCATGAAATTAAGAAACGTTATTTTGTTTTTAAGTTTAAGCAACCTGTATATATAAATTATCATAAGGTCTTTAGTTTACAGATTATAATTCTTGACCCTAGTAAAGGATTATTGGAAATCAAAAACGGTGATTCTGAACTACAACAATACTTTAATATTGTGAGGAATGATCAAACTATGAGGTGAATATCTTGCGGAAAGAAAATTATTTCAAAAGTTATAAATTCTATTGCTAGCAACTAATTTTAAGGAGTCTGGAAAGATTATTCTTTTAGAAAAAACTGACTTTGAAATTTAATGTGAACCCTAAAATTAAGACACTCTATTAATTGCTAACGGAGGACTAATTTTCGATATTCAATCGGAGTTAGTCCTTTTAGCTTTAGTTTGATTTTAAATCTGTAATACTCAATGTAGTCTCTGATTGCGTCTTCCAGTTCATTGAAATTTTTAAACTGCTTTTTAAAGCTTTAAATCATTTTTCCACTTGAATATAGCAAATTTTAATAATTAACATAAAGATTTGTTATATGCGTTATGTGATTAAACATGTTAGAATCTATTTGATATAACAAATTAATTATAGAGATGAAATTATGAAAGAATTGCCTAAGTATTTACTTATAGCTAAGAAACTTAAACATGAAATTGAGACTGATGAATATCAGCCAAATGACCGTCTTCCTAAAGAGTATGATTTGGCTAAATCATACAACGTTAGCAGGATTACAGTTCGAAATGCATTAAAAGAACTCGAAAATCAAGGCTTAATTTATAGGATTCAGGGAGCTGGTACTTATGTAAAAGATCACAGTCAATATCAGTCATCAGTAAATTCAAATCAATTAGAACTAATCAATTTAAAAAAGTATAAATTAAAACTCCTCGATTTTGAAGTTGGACAAGGAACCTCAAAAATTACTGAAGCCCTTGGGATAAACCCTTACGATATAGTATATACAATAAAACGGGCGGCAATGACAGCCAGCAAACAATTGGTTGCTTTTCAAAAGATATCAATTCCTGCAAAAGTAATCCAAGGTTTAAATATGGAGATGTTAGAAACTTCAATTTATCCATTAATAAGTAAAAAAATTGGTGTTGAACCTAAAAGTGCAATGCGGGAAATATCTTTAGTTTTCGCAAAACAAGAATTGCTAAGAGAAAACAAAGTTCAAGAAAAAGTTGATAATAATGAGCCTCTCCTTAAATGGTTTCAAAAATCATATTTAAGTGATGGTCGTATTTTTGAATGTAATGAGACATATTATCGTATAACTAAGTTTTTAATTAAAGAGGCGGTAGTATTATAAAAAATAGGAAGTAATTAAGCTTCCTATTTTTTGTTATATCAAAAGTTGACAATTTAAATATTTGTTATATCATATTATTGTAATCTAAATAAAGCGGTTACAAAAATGTGAGTCAAAGAGGGAGATAGTTATGAATGACAGTTCAGAATCATCCGGTATGAAAAAACTGGAAAATGGATTTATTAGAGTTGCCGGGAAAATATCTGGTAACAGATTATTGTTAACTTTGCGTGATACATTTGTTATTGTTTCGGCTACAACAATGATTGCCGGTTTTGGAATCATGCTCCAGAATGTTGTTATCGATCCGATGAATGGATTAATTTTTGGTAATCAGGGGCTTCAGTTAGGTCGACTAATTTCAGGTTCTTGGTCAGCTTGGCAACAAAGTGGCTTTGAGCAGGGCCTTCAAACAACGGCAAATTTAATAGGTCTTGTTTCAAATGGTACTTTGAGCGTCTTTGCGTTGCTACTGGCTGTGATTTTTAGCTGGGAAGTTTCAACAAGATTTTTTAATAACAGAGCAGAACATATGACAGATGTTTTGTTTGGACTTGCTGCATTTTTTATATCAATTCCATGGAATTTTCAATATACTATTCCAAATACTAAAAAAGCAATAAACGTTTTAAATTATTTGGATACTCAATACCTTGGAACTCAGGGTGTGTTTGCCGCAATTTTAATCAGTGGCAGTGCAGTCTGGATTTATAACAAGATAATGCAAAAAAATATTACTATAAAACTACCTGAATCAGTTCCACCTGCAGTTGCCCAAAGTTTCTCGTCATTAATTCCAGGTTCAATTACATTGGGAATTTTTATTGTTTTAACTGGTTTAAGCACTGCAACAACAGGAAAAACTATGCCAGCATTATTTTTAGCCATTTTACAAGCTCCAGCTTTAGCAATATCTAAAACAAATGCTTTTGCGTTTGTATCACAATTTACATGGAGCTTACTTCAATGGTTCGGTATACATCCAACATCGATCTGGGGAGCTATTTTTGGTATGACTTGGACTATTAATGATACCCAAAATATGCTAGGACAGGCACATCATATTTTTTCAACCTTATTTATGAACTTTTCATCAATTGCGGCAGGAACTTTCTCCTTATCCCCAGTTTTAGCAATATTAATTGCCTCAAAGCGGGTTGCAGCAAAGAAAATTTCCAAAATTGCGCTTTTACCTGCAATCTTTAACATTTCAGAACCAATTACGTTTGGTTTACCGATTGTTTTAAATCCAATTTATATTGTTCCATTTGTTATTGCTCAACCACTTGCCTTTTATATTGGTTATTTCTTTACTAAAATAGGCTTTATTGCTCCTATTGTTAATAATGTACCATGGACTGTGCCGACATTATTATCAGGACTGCTTTACACCGGAAATATTCGTGGTGTGATTGTACAAGCGGTAAGTTTAATAATTACAACTTTGATTTATATTCCTTTTGTAAAAATGGATAATAAAATAAACGCTGATTCTATTGCTATTGATGAAATGGAAAGTGCTAATTCATAAGAAAAAATGAAATTTAATCAAAATTTGTTAGCTGATTTGTTTCAGTCAAACATGGTATTACCAGTTAATATGGATTTTAAAATTGGAGGAAAAATTAAAGCTAATCAAGAAGTAAATATTACTTTTAACAAAAAAAGATATCAAACAGTATCAAATAATACTGGTGAGTGGCAAATAACTTTGCCAGCTGTTAATAGCACAAATACGGTTGCTGAAATCACTGTGAATACGAAAGGTGATCATCAAACTATTAATAATATTCATTTTGGTATGGTTTATTTACTTAGTGGACAATCTAATATTGAATTTCGTTTAAAAGATGAAGCAAATTATTCACAAGTTTTAAAAGATTTAAAAAGTAACAAGTATAATGAGTTATATTACTATAATGTGCCTCAAATAGATTATATTAATCCAATAAATAGTCAGGTTAAACCCAGTGACTTACAATTTGAAACTTGGCATAAAATAAATGCTAAAAACTGTGGAATGGTATCTGCCATAGGCTTTTATATGATGAAGACTATGAGAAAAGCAGGTTTAACTTGTCCAATAGCAGTGGTTGACTGTTACAAAGGGGGAACATCTGCCAGCTCTTGGGTTAAAACAGAAGATCTAGCTAATGATCCAGACTTGTATAAAACTTTTTTGGAAAAATATAATAACGAGATTGCAAATAAAACTCTAGTTGATTTTAATCGTGAAACGGCCATTTACAACGAAAAAGTTAATCAACACAAAATTGATTTAAAAAAATATTTAAGAGAACATCCCCATGCTTCATTAAGTACAGCTAAAAATATAGTGGGGCATACTCCATGGCCACCTCCTGTACGGCCAGACTTGTTTACGCGTCCCGGTGGCTTGTATGAAACGATGGTAAAACAAGTTCGATATGGTGTATTTAACGGTATGGTTTGGTATCAAGGAGAAAATGATACTGATAATGCAGCAGAATATAGTAAATTATTACCCATATTAATTAAAACATGGAGAAGAGAATTACAAGACCCTTCTCTACCGATTAAGTTGATACAATTGCCCGGATATGCGGATTACCCTGAGAACGCTGCGGCAGTGATTAGACAGACTCAGTCAGATGTAGCGGCTAATACTCCTGGTGTAGATTTAGTTTCTTTTATAGACGGTGGCGAAGAACATAATATTCATCCAGAAAATAAAAAAATAATGGGTAAACGGTTAGGAAAAATTTTGGTAGGTAATGACTATGCTGGCACACCCTATGTTGACCAAATAAAGTTTAATAACGGTAAACTTATTTTAACAATAGCTAGGTGTTCAGAATTAAAACTAATTGGGAAGGCTGTATTACAAGTAACAATTTTAGATAAAAAATATGATATGATGCTTGTTAATAACCATTTAGCCAAAAATAAAATAATTGTTTCACTTAACAAAAAACCAGCTATAATTTCTTACGCTTATACAAATTTCACTGAAGACTTAGGTTTATATAATGAACTAAATTACCCAGTATCGCCTTTTAGAATAGAATTGTGAGGTATATAGGTTGAAAAAGATTCTATTATCTTGTGCAGGTGGCTTTTCAACTTCACTTTTGGTAAATAAAATGAAAGAGGAGGCTAATAAGTCTAATAAAAATTATCAAATTAAAGCAGTTTCTGCAGATTTAATTCCTAACTTAGTGGAAAAAGATATGCCAGACTGCATTTTGCTTGGACCACAGATTCGGTACATGATTAATAGTTTAAAACCAATTACTGAAAAAAATAATATTCCGCTTGCAGTCATACCAATACAGGATTATGGCAGAATGGACGGATTGGCCGTATTAAAGCAAGCCGAAAAATTAATGCATATTTGATATATACAAAAAATATATGAGTTAAAGCTCTATTGAAATGAGTTCTGAAAGTAATATGACCTTCAGGACTCATTTTAAATATTCCGGCTCTTTATTTTAGAAAAAGAAATTTCGTTTTTTGAATAAAGTAAAATTTAGCTATAAAAAATCCCAGCACCGACTACCTACCAGAGCTGAGATAAATTTTATTTTAACGGAAAAAAGAAATAATTACCATATTTATTAATAATTTGGGAATAAAATCATGAAATTAGCTATTTATCGCCATCCATAATCGTGTTTTTAACAATTACATAATCAACCAACTTAATTGAACTAAGGTCTTTACCACCAGCATAAGAAATCGAAGATTGTAAATCTTCCTGCATTTCTTTTAAAGTGTCCGCGATATGTCCGCGATATGGGACCAGCATTTGCTTACCTTCAACATTGCGATAAGCTCCCTTTTGGACTTCAGAAGCTGAACCCCAATATTGTTTGTAAGTTTTGCCATTAATTTTAATCACATTGCCTGGAGACTCCTCGTGTCCCGCAAGCATGGAACCAATCATGACCATGGTAGCGCCAAAACGAATTGATTTCGCTATATCGCCGTTATAACGGATACCGCCATCTGCAATCAATGGTTTGCTGGCTACTTTACTGCACATTCTTAAAGCAGCTAGTTGCCAGCCACCAGTACCAAAACCAGTTTTAAGTTTGGTAATACATGCACGGCCAGGGCCAACACCCACCTTAGTGGCATCGGCTCCTGCACCTTCTAATTCACGTACAGCTTCTGGGGTTGCGATATTGCCTGCTGTTAAAAAAGTGTCAGGCAATTTTTCTTTAATATACTTAATCATATCAATGACATAGATAGAATGACCGTGGGCAACATCAATTGTGATATATTCAGGTTTGATATTCTCACTGACTAATTGGTCAATAAAGTCGTATTCACCTTTTTTAATACCGACGGATATTGAGGCAAATAAGCCTTTTTCGTGCATCATTTTGATAAAATTAAGACGCTTCTCAGGCTGAAAGCGGTGCATGACATAGTAATAGCCATTTTGAGCGAGCCAGACTGCTAAATCATCGTTAATGACACTTTCCATGTTTGCGGGTACTACAGGTATTTTAAATGTTCGGTTTCCAAACTTTACACTAGTATCAGCATCATGACGGCTTTTGATAATTCCCTTGTTGGGCACAAGCTGGATGTCGTCATAATCAAAGGCTTCCATACTGAAATAATTACTCATAAATAAATCGGCTCCTAGAATAAATAATCTTTGCAAACGAAGTAACTATAATCAAAAATACTTTTTTTGTCAACAGAAAAATCGAACTATTAAAAATTTGACTACTATAATAATTCGCATTTAAATTTGACTAAATGTGGGCAAATTGCTAGACTATTTACGTGATATTTGTAGAAATTTAATGAGGTGAATAAAAATGACAGCAGTTGCAGTTGTTGGTAGTCAATGGGGCGACGAAGGAAAGGGCAAAATCACTGACTTTTTAAGTAATGAAGCAGCGTATACTGTGCGCTCAAATGGTGGTAATAATGCTGGTCATACTATTGAAATTAATGGTCAAGATTTTAAGATGCGCTTGATTCCGTCAGGCATTTTTGCGTCAAAACAAGGTGCCGTAATCGGTAATGGCGTGGTCATTAACCCTGAAGTTTTATTTAGTGAATTAAAAAATCTTGAAGAAAAGGGCATAGACACCAGTAAATTAAAGATTTCTAATCGTGCTCACATCATCATGCCTTACCATATCAAGCAAGATGAATACCAAGAAGAAGCAAAGGGCGATCAAAAAATCGGTACTACTAAAAACGGTATTGGTCCAGCATACATGGACAAAGCTTCCAGAATTGGTATTCGCGTTTGTGATTTACTTGAAAAAGATACCTTTGAAGTAAAATTACGTACTAACTTAGAACAGAAAAACGAAGTATTTACCAAAATTTATGGTAAACCGGCACTTAAATTTGAGGATATTTTTGCCAAATATTATGAATATGGTCAAAAAATGAAAAAATATGTTACAGATACTTCAGTACTAGTTAATAAAGCTCTTGATAACAATGAAAAGGTCCTGTTTGAAGGGGCACAGGGAATTATGCTTGATATAGATGAAGGAACTTATCCTTTTGTTACCTCATCGAACACCATTTCCGGCGGTATTGCCAGTGGTATCGGTGTTGGCGCCAACCGGTTAAAGACTGTCATTGGTGTCTGCAAAGCTTATACGACTCGTGTTGGTGCTGGTCCTTTTCCAACTGAATTATTAGATGAAACTGGTGACCGGATTCGTGAAACTGCTCATGAATATGGTACGGTTACCGGCCGTCCTCGACGCGTAGGTTGGTTTGATTCAGTCGCGTTACGTCATGCCAAGCGCGTAGCTGGTATTAACGGCTTAAGTCTAAACTTACTTGATATTTTCAGCGGCTTTGACACTATTAAAATTGCAACTGCTTATGAACTCGATGGTCAAAAGATTGACTATTATCCTGCCAGTCTGAAAGAACTAGACCGGTGTAAACCTGTTTATGAAGAATTACCTGCCTGGAAAGAAGATATCACAGGTGCTAAGACTTGGTCTGACTTGCCGGAAAATGCACAGAAGTTTTTAAACCGTGTGTCAGAGCTTGTTGATATTCCTCTTGTTACTGTTTCAGTAGGACCTGACCGTGAACAAACAATCGTGTTACAGAATCCGTGGGAAATGTAATTTATGTTAGAACGTTATACTCGCCCAGAAATGGGCAAAATATGGTCGGATGAAAATAAATATGAAGCGTGGTTAAAGGTAGAAATAGCTGCCACCAATGCCTGGAGTGAATTAGGTGAAGTACCAAAAGCAGATGCTGCTAAAATTGCGCAAAAAGCTAGCTTTACGCCTGAACGGGTAGCAGAACTGGAGCAGATAACGCATCATGATGTTGTGGCTTTTACCCGTACTGTTTCCGAAAGTCTGGGTTCAGAAAAAAAGTGGGTACACTTTGGTTTAACTTCTACTGATGTTGTTGACACAGCACAGGGATACATCTTAAAGCAGGCTGATGAAATTATTCGGCAAGATTTGCAAGACCTGAAAAAGACGATTGCACAAAAAGCACTTAAGTATAAAAATACGGTGGAAATGGGGCGCACGCATGGCGTTCAGGCTGAACCTACTACTTTTGGCCTGAAATTAGCTCGCTGGTATGCGGAAATTAAGCGTGATATTGAACGCTTTGAACATGCAGCAAAAGGTGTAGAATCAGGGAAAATTTCTGGTGCCGTTGGGACTTTTGCCAATGTGCCACCGGCTGTTGAAACCAGTGTATTAAGACAATTAGGCTTAACTCAGCAGCCAATTACCAGCCAGGTCTTGCCGCGCGACTTACACGCTGAATATATTGCGACCTTGGCTTTAATAGCTACCAGTATTGAAAATTGGGCAACCGAAATTAGAGGTTTACAGCGTTCCGAAATCCATGAAGTTGAAGAACACTTCCGTGCTGGGCAAAAAGGCTCCTCGGCGATGCCTCATAAGCGTAATCCTATTGGCTCAGAAAATCTTTGCGGCATGGCACGAGTTTTACGTGGTCATATTATTACAGCCTATGAAGATATATCACTTTGGCATGAGCGCGATATTTCTCATTCTAGTGCCGAAAGAGTGATTCTGCCAGACACAACAATTGGTATTGATTATATGCTTGACCGTTTTAACCGTATTTTGACCAATCTAGATGTTTTTCCAGAAACAATGCTTAAGAACATGGATAAAACTTATGGCCTGATTTACTCACAACGCTTGCTGTTAAAGCTTATTGATGAGGCTGGTCTTTCTCGTGAAGATGCTTATGATATGGTCCAAAAGCTAACTAACAAGTCTTGGAATGAGGGAATTTCCTTTAGAAAATTAGTTGAAGATAGTCCAATCATGGATTACCTTTCTGAAGAAGATGTAGCTGATGCTTTTGACTATCATTACCATTTACGGCATATAGATGAGATTTTCAAAAAAGTTGGTTTGGAATAAATTAATAAATAAAAGTTCACTTGAATGTGAACTTTTTTTATACTCAAAAATTAAATTTTGGATAAGTCCAGTTTAATGTAAGCGGTTATGTGATAAGCTGAGCTTGTTAACAATAAAATGAAATTGAAGTAAAACTATAGGAATCAAGACAATTAAGGAGCTCGGTTTGATGCTTGATCTTTTATCAGCTTCAAAATGTCTTACCGGTGTTATTAAAGGCGACTCTGTACCGCAGGAATTTATTCCTGAAATGGTTGACCTTTATCGTTCAGGCAAGTTTTTACTTGATTAAAATGGTTAAGTTTTATCAATCAGAGGAAATTAATGAGGCCATCAAAGATTCAGTAAATGGCAACACGATAAAACCAATTATTGTTTTTGATGAAAAATATAAATAGTTTTAAAAATTATTATTGTGAAAGAAAGGTAAACATATGATAGTTAATGATCATACATATTATGATGCAAGCTATGATGTAGTAGTTTTAGGTTTTGGTGGAGCCGGAGCAACTGCGGCTCGCTTTGCGGCTGATAGTGGTGCTAAAGTGCTAATAGTTGACTCTGCTCCAGAAGGTCACGAAGGTGGTAACACAAGATATGCTGCTGAACTTGTAGGTTATAGCAGCAGCGAAGAAGATTATCGTGCTTACTATGAGCATTTGGCCCAGCACTTTAATATTGACCCAGAAATAGAGGAGACAGTTGTTCATGGCATTACACACATGAAAGAATATTTTAGAAAATATCTGGATGTGAATGAACCTGTTAGCTATAAAACTATTTTAGGATTGCCGGATGATGCGGTAATTGCCGATCACCCTGATTTACCTGGTGCTAAAAGCTATGACATGATCACAATAGAGAAGGGGATTTTTAACGCTTCATTGTGGAACATTTTACGGCAAAAAGTACTTGATCGTAGTGATAAGATTGATGTTTGGTATTCTGCACCTGTTAAGCATATCTTGCAAACTCCTGGTAAAAAAGTTGTCGGAGCTCAAATTGAGCGGGATCATGTTTTATTAAACGTTTACGCTAAAAATGGTGTAGTGTTAACTACTGGTGGTATCGAAAATAATCCGCAAATGATTCAGGATTACATTGGTTCACACAAGTTAGTGCCACTGGGTTCACTTTATAATAAAGGTAAGGGTATTGACTTGGCCCACGAAGCAGGTGCGGATATGTGGCATATGTCAATGTATGCGGCCGGTGGAATGCAACAAGCTTTTGCTTTTGATGAACCTGGGATGAAGCGTGCACCATTTTATATGGGTAACCCGGTCTTCTATACAGGCAGTATTTTTACGGTTGGCGATGACGGCACACGCTACTTTAAGGAAGATCAAGGAGCACGTGAAGGCTATGTAGAAAATCATGGTTCATGGTACAAACCATTGAATCCAATTCACCCTTACTTTGTCTTTGATCAAAAGCAATATGACAAGATCAGTGAAATTGATACTTTCCCTGATAATAAAGCACTTAATTCCGTTCTTAAAGCTGATTCTGTTTCTGAATTAGCAGAAAAGATGGGAGTTGCTGGGGATAAACTGCAAAGTACAATTGACGAATTTAACTTCTTTGCCGAAAAGAAACATGATTATGCTTATCATCGTGATCCCGCTACTTTAAGTGTATTTTCTGAAGAGGGTCCGTATTATGCCATACCGTTAGTACAAACTATTGGCTGGTCAGAAGCTGGTCCTAGAAGAAATGCTCGTGCTGAAATTCTTGATCCAGAGCACAAACCAATTCCGCATTTGTATGGTGCCGGCGAGCTGGGCAGTAATATGTCTAACTTATATCAAGGTGGGTCCGATCTTGCGGACTGCTTGATTTTCGGTAAGATTGCAGGCCAAAATGCAGCTCATCCTAAAGATGATGTAGCAGAAGTCAATGTACCTTCTCCTAAGCATGAAAAACTATTAAAGCCACGGCCACTTGGTTCTGATATTAAGAAAGAAGAATATCCAACTGGTCCTGAACAATATATTGGTAAATCTACTAAAGGAATGGGAGATGAAATTGTTGTCAGGGTAACGGCTGATAAGCAAAAGAATCTCAAAAATATCGAAGTTCTGAAACAAGCTGAATCCGATGACTATGGTCAAAAGGCAATTAATGAATTACCAGCAAAAATGGTTAATGCAAATACAGTTGATGTCGATGCAATTTCTGGTGCCTCTAATACCACTAGAGGATTAAAAGACGCTGTCAGGGATGCATTAAGTAAAATTAAATAAATAGTTGTTTGGAATTTAGAAGGGTTTGAAAAACCCCGGCTTCTCTTAGAACAATTAAAAGGCATTGAATAATAAAACTCAGTGCCTTTTTCATACTTGTCCTTGTTGTTCTCTACCAGATAAATTTCTTAAGATTATTCAAATCGGTTATCGTTAAGTTACCAATACCTTTTAGTCTTGTTTTATCAATTCTCAGCTGATACCGTTTATTACAGTCTATCCACGATTCCTTGTAAAGGCCCGACTTTTGCCAATCGGTAATTTTAGCATACTTTGCGCGAATGCTTTTTGACTTACTTTGATATTTACTAGTAATTTTAAATACATAATAAAATTCATCATCCTGCTCAATGTATAAAACTGGCCGACTTTTTCCGTTTGGTACATCTTCGTATTCAAGGTATGTTATAAAAATATTGCACAAATTCATTAACTGGTTTCCTTAATCTGCAAAAAAGTCAGCTATTTCTTTGGAAGTTTCAACCTTTTGTGCAGGAATTTTACGACTAGCTGCAATAATTTCATCTTTTAGATGGTCATAATCGTCAACTGAAAATGCTACAGGTAGTTTGCCTTTGTCAGCAATCTGTGTAAGCATCATTGAAATCACATCATTAGGTTTAAGACCAATTTTTCTAATAACTAGTTCTGCAGTATCCGCTATTTGTTTGTCTATATTAACAGAATATCTTTTAGTAACAATCTTAGTTGCCATAATTTGCCTCCCGAAATTACTTTGTTACATAATAATATCATAAAAGTACCTAAAATAGCATATTTTAGGTACTTTTTGCAAATTTTAGCCTAAAAATTGTCTTAAATAAAATACTATACTAAAACTGACTTTGAATTTTTGCTTTTCTTCTGAACCAAAAAAATATACCACTTAGTTTCTTAAAATTGCCACTTAGTTAAAAGTGCTAGATTTTACATAAAAATAAGCGTTTAATAAAATCATCAAGTGATGAAGGGCAGGTGAGAAGCGTGAAAATAAAAATAGAGCTGGATCCGGATATGGATAATGATGAAACTAGTGTAACTATCCGTGCTAAAGCTGTGACACCAGAAGTTGAACAAATTTACCGTCAACTTCAAGGTATTAGCAGCCACCCTGATCAAATTGAATGTAAAAAAGATAACGTGTCCTATTACTTGAGTATGAACGAAATTTTATTTTTTGAAACAGAAGATAAACAAGTGATTGCACATACTGCGAGGGATGCCTTTACAGTAGATTATAAACTCTATGAATTAGAAAATTTATTAAACTATCAATTCATGCGGGTATCTAAGTCAACAATTTTAAATTTAAATCAAATTTATGCGTTAACACGCTCGATTTCTAATTGTAAAATTAATTTTCGCGATTCTTATAAAACTGTCTATGTTTCACGTCATTACTACCATAACTTAAATGATAGGTTAAACGAGAGAAGGTCATCATAATGAGAAAAAATAAAATTAGAGAAATATTTTGGGGGATAGCATTAGTGGCTGCTGCTATTTTCTTGGTAATGAACCAGCTGCACCTGTTTTCTTTTCACTTGAAAGTAAGTATGATTATTTGGACTATTGTGTTTGGAGCGGCTTTAATTGAAAGCGTGGCGGATAAAAGTTTGTTTGGTACAACTTTTTCTATTGCTTTTCTCTTAATTGTTTACGCTGAACCATTGCATATTACCAAAATTGTTCCATGGACAGTATTGATTGCTGCATTGTTGATTTATATAGGTTTGACATTAATTTTTAGAAAAAGCTGGTTTTTAGGAGGAAACTACTTTAAACATAAATTTAATCCTAGGGATTACTATGATGATTGGTCAGACTTTGATAAAAGTTATAAAACGACTGATAATAATACCATTAATGACAGTAAAGATTATACAACTGATGGCGATACCATTAATGACAGTAAAGACCATACTGATGGTGAAGATATAGTAATCAATCAGAAGCTGTCATCAGTTTCACGCTATGTTCATTCACAAAATTTACGTAGTGTCATGATTAATTCTTCATTAGGTGAAGTTGAAGTCTACCTTGATCAGGCTAAGGCTGCTGGCGATGTAGTGACAGTAGATATTAACGGTACCATGGGTGAAATTGAAATTTATGTGCCACTTTCATGGAAAGTTAATAGTGAAAACTTAGATCTTGTTTTGGGAGAACTGGAAATTTCTGGTGAATCTAGTGGCGATGGTCCCACATTGGTTTTGACCGGCCACTGCAGTATGTCTGAAGTTGAAATTAATTATGTATAAAAATAAAATAGTTGCTTTAAAGCAGCTACATGATTATGTCAAAGAAAACTATAAAAATGCTGAAAAAGCATATTAAAAATGGTTTGAAACCAATGACTATAACTATTATGCAGCAAAAACTGCTATGAAAAAGAGTTCTCTTAGTGATTATCAAATGGGTTGTGAACAAGCCAAAAAGGACTATGCAGAGAGTCATTCTTTTAAGGCTTTTCCTAAAAAAGGTGTTAACTTAGTTAATCGTGTTACCCAGAATAAAGCAATTGAAATAGAACGCTACATTGACGGCTACAATGATGCCAAGGCCAAAATTTTACAGTCGAAAAAATAACTTTTCTAAAAATTCAAAGTACCAGGCTAGAAGTGCCTCGGTACTTTTTTATTTCAATTAGGTTTTAAATTAGTAAAAATTGATGTTTTATTTACAGCTGGTAACGGTAAAAATAATAGGGAATATTCCAAACTTGCGAATCAGCTGCAACTAGATCATCATTCATTAAATATTTGGGCAGTAATGCAGTTGCCTGACCTTTTTTAACCAGCTCTAAAATCATTTCCAGAGAATTGATTTCAGTTATGTCATTTTTATTCTGCGTTAACTTGAGAGTCAAGTTCCGAAACGGACAATTGATATCAGCATTGATAGCAACTGGTACTTTGCCGGCTGTTTTTTTGTTGCCTTTTAAAAAACAGGCTTCTAAATGACTTTTTTTGATTAGCGAATATTTGGGTAGAGTAATAGGGGTAAAAGTCCAGACCATGTCATATGCATGCTTAGTTATTAATTCTTGAATTTCATTGGTATTTTTAATAATAATGTCGTAGTGCTCAAATGAAAATGGTGCTTTTTTGGTAATAATATAGCCAAAAAGCAACTCAGAAATGAGGACTTTGGGCCTGTTAATAGACAAATCCTCTTTCAGGTTTTGGTAGTTTTGTAAAACTTTAGTGGCGAAATCATGCATTTTTTGACCGTTTTTGGTTGGTTTGACTCCTAAATTAGAACGCACAAAAAGGGGCGTATTCAATTCTTGCTCCAGTGCTTTGAGCCTGGCTGTAATGTTGGATTGGGTGTAGCCTAATTTCAGTGCTGCTTTGTTAAGCGATCTAGTTTCATAAATTGTTTGGTAAATATGTAAGTCGTTGAAATTCATGTTGCTCCATATCATTAAAAGTGATAACTCTATTATAAACTTGGATTATGCAAGGCTATTTTATCTTAATATACTAATTTTGTAATCTAAAAGGAGGAACTTATTATGACTACAAAAATTGGTATTAACGGCTTTGGCCGCATTGGCCGACTTGCTTTACGGCGAATATATGAAGTGGCCAGTGATGATATCGAAATTGTCGCAATCAATGATTTGACTTCACCAGCTATGTTAGCACATTTATTGAAGTATGATACCGCGCATGGCCAATTTCATCATGAAGTAACTGCTACCACTAATAGTATTGTAATTGACGGTAAAAATATTCCGGTTTATGCGGAAAAAGATGCCAGTCAAATTCCGTGGGTCAAAAATGATGGTGTCAAAATAGTGCTTGAATGTACCGGCTTTTACACTTCAACTGCAAAATCACAGGCTCATCTTGATGCCGGTGTTAAAAGAGTATTAATTTCTGCTCCTGCAGGTAACATGAAGATAATTGTCTACAGTGTAAATGATGATCAACTAACTGACTCTGATCAAATTATTTCCGCTGGCTCATGTACCACTAATTGCTTGGCACCGTTAGCACAAGCAATGAACGATGAATTTGGCATTCAGGTAGGAATCATGTCTACCACTCATGCTTATACTGCTTCGCAAATGTTGCAGGATGGACCTGACCGTGGAGGCAATGTCCGTAATGCCCGTGCCGCAGTTGCTAATGTTATTCCCCATTCTACAGGAGCAGCTAAAGCGATAGGACTAGTTATACCTGAATTAGACGGCAAACTTACAGGTATTGCACAAAGAGTTCCGGTTATTTCCGGTTCAATTACTGAACTAGCCGCTATTTTGAAGCAAAAAGTTACAGCTGAAGAGTTTAATGCCAAAATTAAAAAGCACACTGAAGGTAATCCTTCTTTTGGTTATAATGATGATCAGATTGTATCATCAGATATTATTGGTACTGAGTATGGCTCGGTCTTTGATCCGACTCTGACTCAAGTTGAAACTGGTGATGACGGTGCACAATTAGTTAAGGGTTACGCCTGGTATGATAATGAATCCGGCTTTGTAGCTCAGATGATTAGAACACTGCAAAAAGTTGCCCAATTAGGTTAATTATCAATATAGCTCATATTTTTACAATTAAAAACTGTTTATCATCAATAAAAAATGGTTCTGCCGAGTGCAGAATCATTTTTTGTGTCTTTAAAATATGCTAGTCGCTTTTTATCCATGGCGCTGTGAGCATTTGACTAACAGTTTGCTTAATATTATTGCTTTGAGCAATCATTGAGATTACTGCAGCACCAGCTGCCTTAGTTTTAGCGATTGCCTCTAAATCGTTAACAGTTATCCCGCCAATAGCAACAATTGGCCGAGTAGCATTTTTGACCAGTTGTCTTAAGCCGGCAATACCAATTTCGGGGTCGGCATCACTTTTAGACTGGGTGGCATAAATTGGGCCACTACCATAATAATCAATTCCGCTAATTTTATTGGCTTGTTCAACTTGCGTTGAATTCGAACAGGAATAGCCGATAATCATTTGCTCGCCAACTTCTTTAATGACCTGTCTAATTTCTTCATCACTTTGACCAACATGAACTCCCTCGGCATGAACTTGTTGGGCCAACTTGACATCATCATCAATGAAAAAGGGCACGTGATACGTTTGACACAGTTGATGTAATTTTTGCGCCATAGGTAGTCTCTCAGTTTTACTTAAAGTTGAATTAGGACCCTTGTCCCGAAACTGAAAAGCCGTGATGCCGGCAGCAAGGGCTTCTGCGACTATACCAGGTAGTGTTTTACCTTTGGGCACATCTTGACTGCCACAAATAAAGTAAGCATGTAAAAAATCAGTGTTAAATTCTTTCATTATTTCTCCTAAATTACTTTGCCCAATGATTTAAGGGGCCGTGACCATGACCAACTTGAATAGTTTCCTTAATGGTTTTAGTAACGTACTTTTTGGCAATTTTAATTGCGGCAGGTAAACTTTGACCTAAAGCGAGTTGAGCTGTAATTGCTGCAGCTAAGGTGTCACCGGTGCCGTGAGTGCGTTTAGTATGTACTCTGGAGCTGCTGACCCAAAGATCAGAACCATCGGCAAATAAAGCATAATCTTTTACTTCTGCGCTATTAGTGTGCCCACCTTTAATTAGCACATTTTTAACACCCATATCTTGTAATTTATGGGCTAATTCAGGAAATTGATCTTGCATTTGTACCTTAATGCCAGTTAAAGTTTCTGCTTCTGGTAAGTTAGGTGTGATTAAATCGGCTAAAGGCAGCAATTCATTTTTAACGGTGGCGACAGCATCTTGACTTAATAATGGAGCCCCACCCTTAGCAATCATCACGGGATCGATGGTAATGGGGCCAAAGTCATACTTTTGCAGGTTAAGTGCAACTTGGTGAACATGAGCTGCATCACCTAACATTCCCGTTTTACAAGCACGAATATGAAAATCTTCTGCTAAAGATGCAAATTGGGCATCGATCATTTCTAAGGGCAGTAAAAAAGATTTTTGCACGCCTAAAGTGTTTTGTGCTGTCACTGCTACTACAACAGCTGTTCCAAATACTTTTTGCATTTGAAAAGTTTTTAGGTCAGCCATGATCCCGGCACCACCACCTGAATCTGTACCGGCAATAGTTAAAACCTGGGGAAAAGAATTAATTTTTTCTGTCATCATGAAGTTCCTTAATCAAAATCAGCAATTTGCTTAATATCAGGGACTGTTACTTTGTACAAATAATCCATGAGGTACATACCAAAAGTACCTGGTCCAACACCGGGATGATCTTGGACAACCATTTGACCCGCACAACTGAAAACTAAAGCACCTATCTGAGCCGCTTCAAACGGATCATCAGTGACTGCGGTAAAAGCTGTGACAATACTGGACAACATATCACCTGAGCCCACATGAGTTTTAAAAAGTGGTGAGCCGTTGTGAACATGAGCCAGTCTTTTACCGTCACTAATTGTATCTGTAGGACCGCTGGCAATGACCGTACAATGATATTTCTGAGCAGTTTTCATAGCGATATCATCAATATTACCAGATCCGGAACCTGCATCGATGCCCTTTGAATTCCAGTTGAAGTCACCTAGTGCAGCGATTTCACCAATATTGCCGCGAATAATACTGGTATGAAAATCCCATAAAAGCTTATCTGCGATTTTGTAGCGATATTCGACTGCACCAACCGCAACAGGATCAAATACTATCGGCTTGTTATATTGCCGTGCTAGGTCTTCTACCTTTTTAATATGATTGATTTGCTGCTTGGTTAAACAGCCAATATTAACTGCAACTGCGGCAGCCATCCGCACTATTTCTTCAGCTTCAGCGACTTCATTGCTCATAATTGGTGAAGCACCAATAGCATTAACAGCATTGGCCACGTCTTGAACTGTTACAAAATTAGCGATATTGAAAATAACGGGATTTTGCGCTCGTAATTTATCTAATAAGTCTAACTTCATTCTATTACTCCTGACTAAATGTTCTTGAAAATTCTGATTAATAAAAAAGCCTTGGCACGTGGAAAGGCCAAAGCTTAAGCGTTTTTGACACGTTCCTACGCAAGTATTGACTTACAGGTTCAAAGGGTCTGAAATACTTTCATCTCAGCCTAAAAGGCACCCCTCGTGTTATCGCTTTCAATTATAACGGAATTTATTCTTTTTGACAACGCTAGGTTAATAAAGATACTATCTGTTTATGTCATAAGTACTAGTATTTTAGTTATTATAAAAAATGCGGAAATTGCAATTTTAAGTTGAATACCCTACTTGATTTGATAAATGCAATTTACAGCCTGCCAAAACTATTGGTAAAGATTGGAACGATGTGCTAGTTAATAGTAAAAAACAAGAAAATTCTACTAAGCGGAGATACAATTAAATAAAGACAAAACAGATAGTGTTGTGATTTCCAATAAGCAGGTAATACAATCCACAGGTATAGAACTTGAATAGCACTACTTTAAAATCTAATATCGCTTTTTACCATATATCAATATAAATGTGACTAAATATGGTATAATATAAGTACAGATATTGGAGGTTTTAAAATGAGTGCAACAATCGTTAAACTACTTAAAAGCAAAAATATAAGCGTCGCTAAAGTCGCTGAGGCCAGCAACGTCCCACTTAGTACTTTAAGAAACTCAATTGTTAAACCAATTGAGACCTGGTCAATTAGGGTCCTTAATGCCTTTGCAATCGCACTTAAAGAGAAGCCAGGAGATTTACTCAATATGCTAGAAACGCAACCATATATTTTAGATATAAACGATGAAACGCAGACTATCCAAGGCGTTTTCATTGCTAATAAAGAAATTTACCAACAAATTAGAACTGTCGTGGAAGTCAACCACCTGGAAGGGTGGAATCCTACAGAATCAGATATCCAGGAATTATTTGATGAAGCTATCCAGCCTGATCCAGTAGTGGCTGAGCGCTTTGAAGAAATTTGGGGCAAGGATAATGAGTGATTGGATTAGTGAAACCTTGTATTCAAATGGCGTCCTAAAAAATAAGCTCCATATCCATGACTCAAAGGAGTTAGAGAAAAAGGAATATGAGCTATCCGCTCGGAATGCTTTGTTCTTGTTGCAAAAAAAGCCCCAAATAAACGATATCGGAAACCTTAAGAAGGTACACCAATTCTTATTTGGTGAACTATACGATTGGGCCGGTAAATATCGCCCCGGCAATTTCAATAAAAACGGGTATGAATTTTTTGATCATACCAGATTCGATTTTGCCGAAAAAGATATTAATAACATGCTGCACAAGCACCCCGCGGGCAAGCCTTTGGCTAACAAAGACTATGCTGAGCTGCTAGACGCAATTAATTTCATGCACCCGTTTAGAGAGGGCAACGGCCGTAGTTGCAAAGTTCTTCTTTCTGCATACGCGGCTAATCATGGCCAAGTAATTGACTATCCGCGAAGAAACAAAGAGATGATTGAAGCGCAAAATGAAGCTAACGTTGATAAAATTGCTAAACTGATTAAAGTTGAGAACACCCCCAGCCGCAATCGGGCGTTCCAAATACTAGCCTCGCAGCAAAGTGCTGGAAAGACACTTAGCCAAGCTGAACTTGCCCAAAAATACGCTGAACAACAGAACAAAGAGCAGCAGGAGTTTGATCAAGATGAAGGCCTTGAATTAGAGTAGAAAGCAGGATAAATCAATTGAAGTATGAAGACAAATTCAGGCTAACGCCTGAAAAAATAGACGCTTTGCCAAAACCAATCTAACCAAATTAGTCTTCACTAACTCACGCTTTGAAGGCCTGACTACCACCATGCCGCAAACCTAGACAATCATTGATGGCCTGGGTGTTGACGGCATTCCAATCGATGATATTAATATTATTGTTCAATTGAAGCGCGGTTGGCAGTTTGCTATCAATGAAAAAAGCCCCTGGACTTTAACATGGAAAAGAGGCTTAATGCGATTGTTGCCCGCGATACGGCGGTCTTTCCAGGATATTTGCGTAATGGTTCAGGCGGTGTAGCAACTTACCAGGGCGAGTTTGAACCACCTATGATCGAAGAGAACAAGGAACAGAAATATTTAAAGCAGTTGTTAGTCAGTGATCGTACCGCCACCGATAAGGTACTAACTCTGATGTATCACAATATGCGCCAGCAAATGTTCTACGACGGTAACAAGCGAACCGCTCCAACCTGATAGTTCTGCCAAAGATAAAAAATTTCAATTTTGTCTTGCTTAGATAATTTAGACATAAAAATATGACCTGCAAAATTGTCTTAATTCAGGGTCATATCATTTACTACACCTAGTAGCCTTTTTGTAATTAATTTGTTTCAGCTGCTATTCGCTCATCATGCCATTCAAGAATCATCTTGACTATGGCGTTAGCGACATTCAAGTTTTTTAACAACGGTCCGTGAGAATAGGTACCGATAAAATTGCGGTAGCGCAGGCCTTCGACGTGATCTTGGGGATTGTTGCCGTAGCCTTCAATCATTTCTCCTAGGGGATGCAACTTATCCTGATCATCAAAATAGGTTTGCCCGGAATGATTTTCAAAGGCCTTGACTTCACCCCATTCGCTCATGTAGCGGGTATCACCAATCATCCGCTTATCTGCCTTAAAAACGGTATGGAAAGGTAGAATATCTAACCCTTTGATTGTCACTCCGGCATTGGTTTTATAATATGTGCCCACTAGCTGATAGCCACCGCAGACGCCTACCATAGGTTTGCCTGCGTTAATATACTTTGTCAAAGTTTCTTTATGACGTGGTAAATCTTTAGCAACAACGGTTTGCTCAAAGTCCTGTCCGCCACCAAAAAAAACAAAGTCATAATCAAAAGCGTTAAATTGATCACCAAGAGAAATATTATCAACTTGTGTATCATAGCCCTGTTTTTTTAGCAAAAACCTGATAATTTTAACGTCGCCAGAATCACCGTAAGTATTCATCAGGTCTTCGTATAAATATGCAATCTTAATTGTTTTGTTTGCCATTGTTTACCAACCCCTATTATCTTGTTTAAAGTATATCTTAATAGTTAGAAGCGGGCAAAGAATAGTTATTTAAGATTTTGCTGCGCTGCAAAATGATTGATTGGACCGTATTTAGAACCAACTGCAATAGGATGGGCAATCGCTTCGTACGTGAAGTCCTTGGCAATTTGCACACTGTCAATAATGGTCTTTCCCTTGGCTAGTTCAGCGGCAATTACAGCAGATAGAGTATCGCCGGTGCCATTAATTCGATCTGTATTAATGAAAGGCTTGGTAAATTCGTGGAATTCGCCATCTGCAGTTAATAAGATGTCAGTCACTTGGGACTGCTGGGAGTTATCATGGCGCCCCTTCATTAAAACATTTTTAGCGCCCATTTCCTGCAGCTTTTTAGCACCTTGGCGAATTTCTTCTTTAGTATCTAAACTTAAGCCCGTTAACTTTTTCTGTTCATAAAAGTTAGGCGTAATAATGTCAGCCAGTGGCATTAATTGCTCAAGAAACGCTTGGTAAGCATCATCATCAAGTAGGGTATCACCGTGCTTAGTCATAATGACCGGATCAAGCACAATTTTACCCATGTCATATTTATGCAAATTGGCGGCAACACAAGCAATTACGTCTTTGTTAGCAAGCATACCGGTTTTAAGTGCATCAATTTTAAAATCATCGTTTAGGACATCAAACTGCTTTTGGATAAAAGGAATTGGCATGACTTCTTGGGCGTAAATTCCAGTAGTATTACCAGCTACTGCGGCTGTCAAAAGCCCCATACCATAAACTTGCCTAGCATAAAAAGAATGCAGGTCAGCGGTCATTCCCGCACTACCATCGCTGTCATTGCCAGCAATTGTTAAAGCAATAATTTCTTTTTTCATTTTTGATATATCCCCATTTTAATAAAAGCTCTATGTAACCAGTATAACTTAAAACAAGCATAATGTTATAATAATTTCTTGTAAAAGCAAGGCCTAGTAGTAAAATGAAGATAAAACCGCTTTCTGTTGGAGAGGATCAAAGATGTTAAAAGAATATATTATGGCAATTGATGAAGGCACAACTTCAACCAGGGCAATGATAATTGACCATCAGGGCAGAAAAATTGCCTCTTCACAAAAAGAATTCCCCCAATATTTTCCCCAACCAGGCTGGGTGGAACATAAGGCAGAAGAAATTTGGCACGCAGTGCAAACAACAATTGCCAATGCCATCATCAATTCTGGAGTGCGGCCACAGCAAATAGTAGGAATAGGCATTACCAACCAGCGTGAGACCACAGTAATTTGGGATAAAAAAACCGGCAAGCCCATTTATAACGCAATTGTGTGGCAATCACGGCAGACGACCGACTTAGCAGAAAAGCTAAAAAAAGATGGCTATAGCAATCTGATCCACAAAAAGACGGGACTAATAATTGACCCTTATTTTAGCGCCACTAAAATTCGCTGGATTTTAGATCATGTCGCTGGAGCACAAGAAAAGGCCGCAAATGGCGAGCTGCTATTTGGAACAATTGACAGCTGGCTTTTATGGAATTTAACTGCTGGTGAAGTTCATGTGACTGATTATACTAACGCCTCAAGAACGATGCTTTTCAATATTCATGATTTAACTTGGGATGAAGACATTTTAAAGTTGCTTAATATTCCTAAAGTAATGTTGCCGGAGGTAAAGTCCAATTCTGAAATTTATGGCTACACCAAGTCTTATACTTTTTTTGGTGGGCGCGTACCCATTGCCGGCATTGCCGGTGATCAACAAGCGGCTTTATTTGGCCAGTTAGCCCTGAAAAAGGGCATGGTTAAAAATACCTATGGTACCGGCTCCTTTATCGTGATGAATACGGGAGAACAACCAACAGAATCTGACAATAATTTATTGACTACTATTGCGTATGGTTTAAACGGCAAAATTTCGTATGCTTTAGAGGGTTCTATTTTTGTTTCCGGCAGCGCTATTCAGTGGTTGCGTGATTCGCTCAAAATGATTAAGACGGCAGCGGATTCGGAGAAGGCAGCTAGGCTATCAAAGTCTGAAAATGAGGTTTACGTGGTACCGGCATTTACCGGCTTAGGGGCACCGTACTGGGACTCCGAAGCCCGTGGTTCCGTCTTCGGGATTACACGTGGAACAAATGACAAAGATTTTATCAAGGCCACACTACAGTCGCTGGCTTATCAAACGCGAGATGTAGTTGATACGATGCAAGTTGATTCGGGCATTAAAATTCCGACTTTGCGCGTTGATGGCGGTGCTTCCAATAATGACTATTTGCTGCAATTTCAGTCTGACATCTTAGGTATTAAAATTGAGCGTGCCAAAATATTAGAAACAACTTCAATGGGTGCAGCTTTCTTAGCTGGCTTAGCTGTGGGTTATTGGCAAAATGTCAATGAATTAAAGGATATTTTCGTAGTAGGTAAAACTTTTGAACCAAAGATGCCTGAAAGCGAAAAGGAACATTTGTATCAGGGTTGGAAAAAAGCCGTGAAGGCCACCCAAGTCTTTGCCCACGGTGAGTAGTTTTATAATAAAAGGAGGATAAGAAAGTGGCACATGATCGAATAATTGCATTAGATAGTCCGATGAACTTTCGCGATGTTGGAGGTTATCAAAGTGTAACTGGTCAGACAGTTAAATGGAATAAAATTTATCGTTCAGATTCACTCAGCTCTTTAACAGCAAGAGACCAGGTTAAATTAGCTAAGTTACGCGTCACTGTCGACTGTGACCTGCG
The DNA here is from genome assembly GCF_003692935.1 of Lactobacillus sp. ESL0260. Taxonomy (NCBI): domain Bacteria; kingdom Bacillati; phylum Bacillota; class Bacilli; order Lactobacillales; family Lactobacillaceae; genus Lactobacillus; species Lactobacillus sp. ESL0260. The sequence goes on along the minus strand of NZ_REHO01000013.1, from coordinate 503,894 downwards.
CTCTGAATACGAAAAGTCCTCTTCACCTGATATGTCATGGCCCGATGTGAAATATGTTGATTTGCCCGTATATTCTGACAATATCAATGATGTGCAAAATAACCGGTCAATCTACCGCTTTTTGCATCATATTCCTGATATGCATAATAATTTTATTGGTCGGATTTATCAACAAACTCTGCTAAGTTCCCACAGCCAGGAAATGTTTGCCCGCGTTTTTGCGGAACTGTTGGAATTGCCAGAAGATGAAGCACTGGTTTACCACTGTAGTGCTGGTAAGGACAGAACGGGAATGGTATCTGCCTTGATCTTAATGGCATTAGGCGTAGACGATGACACTATTGCCCGTGATTATTTGTTAACCAATGAACTTTATGATTTTGCAGTTTCTCGGCAATTGCCAAGTAATGATGAAATTACGCAAATGGTTTCCAAAATGAACGTCACTAAAGGCGAGGGTATAGCAATTCGCGGCATTACGGAAACTGTTCGTGGCGGCTGGGGCGATTTTCCCACCTTTTTTAAAAAAGTATTGGGCTTTAATGATGATGACTTGGCTCAACTAAAACGAATGTACTTAGATTAGAGGCGAATCGTGATGGTAACCTTGCTTGATGTTGCTAAAAAGGCTAATGTTTCAAAGATGACAGTTTCGCGGGTGATTAATCATCCTGAACAAGTAACCGATGAATTGCGCAAATTAGTTGAACAGGCGATGGATGAACTGGATTATCACCCTAATTATGTTGCTCAGGCTTTGGTAAATAAGCGGACAAATGTGATTAAATTTGTCACCCTGGAAGATGTGGATACGACAGAGCCATATTATATGAACCTGTTATTTGGTATTGCTCGTGGGTTATCTAAAAAGCAATATGCCATCCAACTGGTTACAGACAGAAATCAAATAGAAGATGGTAACTTTGACGGTTACCTGATTACTGGTGCCCGCTCCAGTGATTATGCTTTATTTGACAGCCTTAAAAAACCCTTTATTTTATTTGGCGAAAATCATCATGGCTATGATTATGTGGATAATAATAATCAGTATGGTGGAGAACTGGCGACAAAATATGCACTTTCGCGGTTATACCAAAACGTTATTTTCATTGGCATTGATGTCAGAGAGCCATTTGAGTATTCGCGTGAAACGGGTTATGTCAATACTTTACAGAAGCACAAAAAGGTCCCGCAAATCTACCGCATTGCTAATCACAGTCACGCTGCGCAAGAAGTAATCAAAAATAATTTCCACAAGTTTCCTAAAGATACTTGTTTTATCTGTGCCAGCGATCGTATTGCTACAGGAGTGGTCAGGCAATTGCAGGATGAAAAGGCTAAAGTTCCGGCTGACTTTGGTGTGATTGGCTACGATGGCGTTTTTCTGGATCAGGTTTCCAACTTGAAGTTAACTACTGTTAAACAGCCAATTTTTAAAATGGGTGAACTCTTGGCCAACATGCTCTTACGCAAAATTGATCAAAAAGGGTCTCCTCAAGGAGAGGCACTAATTAAGCCTTCCTTAGTTAAAAGAGAATCAACCAGGTAAAATATAAGTACAAGCAGAAATACACATAATAATCAGATAGCGGGCTTGATTACCATGTGTTTTTTAACGTCTAGTTTTTTTGAGGCAAAAAAAGTGAATGGCCAGACAATATGTCTGACCATTCACTAACACTAAAGTAGATTATACTTCTACTTAATTAATCACAAACTACGGTAAAAAATATGAATAACAGATTTACTTTGTACCCATTTATTTTAGCACAGATTAGCTTAAAATATTGATTTTAATATGTATATTTTTACGGCATGAAATCCGCGCAAGAGAATTGTACTGATATAAATGAACCCACAAAAAATGCCAAAACAATTTTTCAAAAAAAGTTTTGGCATTAATTATTTAAAAATAAATATATCTTGCTTTTCCCAAATTTCATACATTTCTGGGATTTTGAACAATAATTAAATTGTCCAATACCAAAATTTTATTATGGAATTAAGCAAAAGGCAAGTAAGAATGATATGACCCCCAAATTTGTCCTAAATTTGGGGGTCATATTTTTTTGAGAAAAATTAATTCTCTCAGACTCTAATAAATGGTTTTAATGTAAGATTACTTTCTTTATTATTCAGGTTTGTAATCAGGATCAATAATTAAAACAGGTTTGATTGTTTTACCAGAAACTGAATCAGCATTAGCCTGATTAATATCTTCAAATTGATAAAACTTTTCAGTCTTATCAAACGGAAACTTCCCTAATTGATAGAACTCAAGCAATCTTGGTATGTCAACTTGTGGAATGGCATCACCCATGTTAACGCCAACCACTTTTCTATCATCTACACAAAGATCGTTCCAAGTAGAAATAGTCAGATTTTGAGCTGTTACGGCAATTGCTGCGCAAGTGCCGCCCTGTGCCAATGCCTCAACAGCATTTTTAATAACGCCAGAAATACCAGTAGTATCAACTGTCCAGTCAACGCCATATCCACCAGTTAATTCCTTGATCTTGGCAACTGGGTCTTCTTCTTTACTGTTGATTGTATGTGTGGCACCCAATTCTTTAGCCAATTCAAGCCGCTCTGGAACAACATCAACTGCTATTACTTTAGTGCAGCCGCTGATTACGCCGGCCATCATTGCGGCTAATCCTACCGCACCTGTACCAAAGACAGCAATAGTATCGCCTGGTCTAGCTTTCAGAGTATTGAAAACAGTACCAGAACCGGTAACGTAGCCGCAGCCGAGAGGGCCAACCTTGCGCAAGTCGATACTATCAGCAATTTTTACTGCATTTCTCTGATCAACTACAGTAGTGGTAGTGAATGATGATTGGTTAAACATATCACAAATTCTGTGACCGTCTTTTTGGAAATGATCATCACCATCTGCACGGACACCGGAAAGATTATAGTCGCTATAATGACGGCATTGGGTTGGGATACCCTTTAAACAATTATCACAAATACCATCAGCGTAGAAAGATAAAATTACGTGATCGCCTACACTGAAGTTTTTAACTTGGTCACCAACTTTTTCAACAATTCCGGAACCCTCATGTCCTAGAATTACCGGGTAGCCAACACTTGAATCACCTTTGCGCAAGGCTTCATCTGAGTGGCAGATTCCGCTTGCCACCATGTGAATTTGCAAGTCAGTTGGTCCTACTTCGTGTAAATCAATATTGTCTTCGATCTCAAACGGATCGCCCATTTTTTTAACAACAGCAGCTTTTATTTTCATAAAAAAATCCTCCTTACCTGTTAGCGATTTCAAGATTATTGTGAACCTGTACACATAAAAATGCAATAGTTTTTTAGGAAAAAACATACCTGAATATACCGAACAACGCTAATTTAATAGAACTAGCGGCGATTTTTTCTGATAGCGGTAACATTACCATTACCATTGCCTCTCACCAGGTTTCTCAGCTAAACTTTAAGTGGAGGTATAAATTTATGACGCAATGGTATGAGCATGCAATAATTTACCAAATTTATCCCAAGTCTTTTCAAGACAGTAATGATGATGGTATTGGTGATTTAAATGGAATCAGGCAGAGATTACCTTATTTACAGCAGCTCGGTATTAATACTATTTGGCTAAATCCTGTTTTTGTTTCACCGCAGGTTGATAACGGCTATGATGTGGCAGATTATTTTAAAATTGATCCCCGAATGGGAACAATGAAAGACATGAAAGCTCTAATTGCTGCTTGTCATCAAGTAGGGATTCATGTGCTTTTAGATTTTGTTTTAAACCATACTTCTGATCAAAATAAATGGTTTCAAAAGGCCAAAAGTGATCCGCATAGTCAATACCGCGACTACTATATTTTTGCAGGTGCAAATGATCAGCGCCCGAATAACTGGGGCAGCTTTTTCGGTGGCAGCGTTTGGGAGCCGGATCCGGCAGGTACAGGCCAATTTTATTTCCATTTGTTTGACAAGCACATGCCTGATTTAAACTGGCGTAATCCCAAATTAAGACAAGAAATGCTCAAAATTGCGGAATTTTGGCTGGCTCAAGGAATAGATGGCTTGCGCCTTGACGCTTTTATTCATATTGCCAAGGCAGATTTACGGCAAAGTTTTCCGGTAAAGGAAGTTACAAACGAAGATGACCAAACGGTAGTTGCCGAACCCTTTTTTGCTAATTTGCCCCAAGTTCAGAAGTGGCTGCGACCATTTTGTGAGCAAATAAAAAAGGATTATCCGGAAGCTTTGCTTTTGGGGGAAGCTGCCAGCGCTAATGTTAACTTAGCAGCGGACTATACGGCAAAAGACCACCATCTTTTAGATAGTGTTGTTACTTTTCGTTATTTTAAGGATGATCAAGGGCACATTGATCCTAACTTGCCTGCAGATTTTCAGCCTAAAGGACTTGACTGGGATGCTTTTAAGAAGACGCAGGTTATTTGGCAACAAACTTTGGCGCAGGTTTCTCAACCTACATTATATTGGAGCAATCACGACATGCCGCGACTGGCTAGCAGAATAGCAAAAACTGAAACACAGGCACGCAGCTTAGCAATGTTGATGTATTTGCAACGAGGAATCCCCATTATCTACTATGGCGAAGAATTAGGCTTAAAAAATCTGCTTTTTACTGCTAAAGAAGAGTTTAATGATCAAGAAGCGGAAGGCTTTATCACGAAAGCTGCAGATTGGGGTCTAACAAAAGCAGCAGCACTAAAAATGGTCAGCCAAGCCCACAAAATGCCGGCACGAGGGCCGATGCCGTGGACAGCTAAAAAGCCAAATTATGGTTTTTCAAAAGTGAGTCCGTGGCTTGAAGGTCAAAGCCAAAATAACGCTAATGTTCAGGCCGAACTGGATGACCCTGACAGTATGTTTAACTTCTACAGACAACTGATTAGTTTGAAAAAAACGGCTTTGTTTCAATCAGGTAGTTTTTACTTGTTAGCAACCGCTAATGACAGCTACATTTACCAGCGGGATTTAGCAAATGATAGTGCAATCGTGGCTGTTTCACTAAGCAGTCAAAAATTAAAAATTAAAATACCTGGTGAATATAGGAAAGTCATGTTAACTGCCGGACAGCATTATTTGAATAAGGATGAATTGATTTTGATGCCGTATTCTGGTGTGGTTTTAAGTAAATAATGGAGGAAAAAATGCAATTAGCAGCCCTGAAACATAGAACAGAAAGCGAAGACTGTTTTGTCATTAGTCAGCACCATGTGCGGATTCGGTTCCATAGTGCCAAAAATGATGTTAAAAAAATAATAGTTCACTATACAGATAATTATCTTGATACCAAGACTGATAAAACCGTGGCCATGACTAAGGCGGGACAAGGGCAGGTAACTGATTATTGGGTAGCAACTTTGAAAGCTCCTTATCGCCGCCTTAAATATACTTTCGAAGTTATTGGCCAGGATGACAGCCATAAAATTGTTGGAGACCGCGGGATCAAAGACTTTACCGCAGCAAATTTAGCAGCTGACAGCAGCTACTTCAAATTGCCTTACTTGCATGAAATTGATCAAACCAAAACTCCTGACTGGGTTAAAAACACTGTTTGGTATCAGATCTTTCCTGAACGTTTTGCCAATGGTGATAAAAATAATGATCCTCAAGGTACAAAACCCTGGAATCCGCAAGATCATCCCGGACGAGAAGACTTTTACGGGGGCGACTTACAGGGCATTATTGACCATCTGGACTATTTAAAGGAATTGGGCGTTAATGGGTTATACCTGTGTCCGGTTTTTAAAGCTAGCTCCAATCATAAGTATGATACGATAGACTATCTGCAAATTGACCCTGATTTTGGTGACAAGGATTTGTTTGCCAAGTTTGTGAGTGAAGCTCATAAAAGGGGAATGAAGGTAATGCTGGACGCTGTCTTTAATCATTTAGGCGGCCAGTCAATGCAGTGGCAGGATGTAATCAAAAATGGCACTAAGTCGCGGTTTGCATCCTGGTTTCATATTAATCATTTTCCAGTTAAACCATATCAAGGACCTGAGGCGGGCGGTCCAAATTATGATACCTTTGCTTTTGAAGGACAAATGCCGAAATTAAATACTGCCAATCCTGCAGTCCAAGATTTTCTGCTGGAAATCGCAACTTATTGGGTAAAATATTTTGATATTGATGCCTGGCGGCTGGATGTTGCTAACGAAGTAGACCATCATTTTTGGCGAAAATTTCATGATGCGCTTACTGCAATTAAGCCGGACTTTTATATTGTAGGTGAAATTTGGCATAGTGCACGGCCTTGGCTCAACGGTGACGAGTTTTCTGCAGTAATGAATTATCCGTATACTTTACAGATTGAGGAACATTTTCTGCACAAAACAAAAACAGCCCAGGAACTAGTTGCGGCTCTTACTGATCAACTAATGATGTACCGCGACTGCACGAATCAGGCCATGATGAATATGCTTGATTCTCATGATACCGCCCGTTTACTGACGCTTGCAGGTGAAAATAAAGCGCTGGCTTTGCAAACGCTGACTTTTATGTTCGTGCAGACTGGCAGCCCGTGCATTTATTACGGTACTGAAATGGGAATGACGGGAGGAGAAGATCCCGATTGCCGCAAGCCAATGGACTGGCAAAAAGAGGGCACGCCTTTTTGGTATAAAGTGCAAAAGCTGATTGCTTTTAGAAATAACCATGCTGCTACTTTAGGTAACGGCACAATCAGTCTAAGCGTTACGTCTAGCGGCTTAATCAAAGTTAAGCGAATTGGTGCAGAAAAGATCACTGCTCTTTTTAATACAAGTCCTGATAAGATTGCTATTGCCACAAACGGCCAAGTAGTATTAAGTCAGAATTTTGCAGCTGGGCAACTTGCCGAGCACGGATTTGTCATTGAACTTGCAAATTAATTTTAAAAACAACTAGTTGGTGCTGGTTGTTTTTTTAAAACATGATTCTGATACCGTTAACAGCGATTTTGCTATTGTCAAATACCTCGTTTTTGCGAATAATGAAAGCGTAAACAAAAAACCTCACCAAAGAGGGAGCGAAAGTAAATGAAACGAATTTTTGAGGTTGACCCATGGAAAGTTGCCACACACAAGTTTTCCCCGGTGGATAAAAGGCTGCAGGAAAGCATTACTGCAATTGGCAATGACTATATGGGGATGCGCGGTAATTTTGAGGAAGGATATTCTGGCGATCAACTGCAGGGTACATACTTAGCAGGTGTCTGGTTCCCAGATAAAACGCGAGTAGGCTGGTGGAAAAACGGCTATCCGAAATATTTTGGCAAAACCATTAATGCCCCCAGCTTTATTGGAATTGGCATCACAGTTAATAATGAAAAAATTGACTTAGCCAAGATTAAATTTACAGATTTTTATTTTGAATTAGATATGCATCAAGGCTTGCTTAGCCGCAGCTTTATTTATGAGGGTGCAAATACTAAAGTCAAGTTTGAATTTCAGCGTTTTTTACACATCAGGTTAAAAGAAGCGGCTTTAATCACTGTTAAAGCTACTGTACTTGCAGGTCAGGCAGAAATTGAGTTTAATTCAACGCTTGACGGCACAGTTACTAATGAAGATAGTAACTATAATGAACATTTTTGGCTTAGCTGTAATGAGAATGCTGCAAAGCGTTCCATTCAAGTTATAACCAAGCCTAATCCTTACGATGTGCCCCAGTTTACGGTTTTATTAAAAGCAGGCCTAAGAAATAATAATCATGTTGTTAAGGGTACTGTTAAAACTGCAACTGCAAAGTTAAGTGAGAAGTTGGCAGTTACTTTAAATGCTGGAGAAAGTTACACTTTAGAAAAAGATGTGATCGTAATTACCAGTCGTGATGTAGCACCCGAAAAGCAAAGTGATCGTGCGGATGAGTTGATGCAACAATTGCAATCAAAAAGCTTTGCAGAAAATTTGGCTGATCATACTGCGGTTTGGCAAAAGCGTTGGACTAAAAGTGATGTGGTTATTACCGGCAATGATGAAGCACAACAGGGTATTCGTTTTAACATTTTACAGTTATTCATGACATATTACGGTGAAGACAAGAGACTTAATATCGGTCCTAAAGGTTTTACTGGTGAAAAATATGGTGGAGCCACATATTGGGACACAGAGGCTTTTATCTTTCCGATGTATCTTTGTATTACTAAGCCGAATGTCACGCGGGCGCTATTACAATACAGACATGATCAACTTGACGGTGCCTATTATAATGCTAGGCAGCAGGGCTTAGCCGGAGCACTTTTCCCAATGGTAACCTTTAACGGGATTGAATGTCATAACGAGTGGGAAATTACTTTTGAAGAAATACACCGTAATGAAGATATTCCTTTTGCAATCAAACAGTATACTAGTTATACGGGAGACGAATCATATGTTAAGGACGAAGGCATGGATGTCCTGGTAGGCACTGCCAGATTTTGGGCTGATCGAGTCCATTATTCTAAATGGCGGCATAAATATGTTATCCACGGAGTAACAGGACCTGATGAATACGACAATAATGTTAATAATAATTGGTTTACCAACATTATGGCGCAATGGGTACTGCAATATACTTTAAAGAGACTGCCACTTGCGGATAAGGCTGCTCAAGAGCGTTTAAATGTAACTAAAGAAGAAAAGGCAAAATGGCAGGACATTATTGAAAATATTTATTTGCCTGAAGATAAAGAACGCGGCATTTTCTTGCAGCAAGATGATTTCTTGGATAAAGATATTAGGCCAGCTACAGAAATTCCGCTTGACCAAAGACCAATAAATCAGCATTGGTCTTGGGATAAAATCTTACGGTCACCTTTCATCAAGCAGGCCGATGTATTGCAGGGTATTTATTACTTGGATGACAGGTTTACCAAGGAACAAAAAGAGCGTAACTTTGCATTTTATGAGCCGTTGACGGTGCATGAAAGCTCCCTTTCCGCCTGTATCCATTCAATTTTGGCAGCGGAATTAGGGCGTAAAAAGCAGTCAGTAGAATTCTATGAACGCACGGCCCGCCTAGATCTCGATAACTACAATAATGATACGAATGACGGCCTACACATTACTTCGATGAGCGGTTCTTGGCTGGCAATAGTCCAGGGTTTTGCTGGCATGCGTTATGATCACAATCAATTGAGATTTAATCCTTTTGTGCCAGATAATTGGACCGGGTATAGTTTTAAAATTAATTATCGCGGCCGCTTAATTCAGGTAGAAGTAACGCAGCAGGAGACACGCATTACGTTAATTAGCGGAAAGGAACTAACGATTTTAGTTAAAGAGCAAAAGGTTACTTTAAAAGAGGGTGAACAAAATTGCTTAAAGGCTTAATTTTTGATTTAGATGGTGTCCTAACGGATTCAGCCAAATTTCACCTGGCGGCGTGGAATAATTTAGCTCAAGAACTGGGTATTAAATTAACCAGCGCGCAGTTAGATTCTCTGCGGGGAATATCACGGATGGATTCTCTTAATTTAATTCTGAAGTATGGCAAGCAGGAAAGTAAGTACACCAAGACCCAGAAAGAAGAATTTGCGGCAGAAAAAAATGAAAAGTTTTTAGAGCAGGTTGAAACCATGACGCCAGCTGATATTTTGCCCGGAATCACAGAATTACTGGCAGATGCCAAAAAGGCAGGTCTGAAAATGTCTATTGCTTCTGCTTCTAAAAATGCCCCCAAAATCTTGAGTAAGCTGGGTATTGCCGCTCAATTTGATCAAATTGTTAATCCCGCTTTGCTGAAACGCGGCAAGCCGGATCCGGAAATTTATCAAAAAGCACAGCAATTATTGCAGCTGCATAATGATGAAGTGATTAGCTTTGAAGATGCGGCTGCCGGTGTTGCGGCAATTAAGGCTGCGCACCAGTTTGCAGTGGGAATTGGAGATAAACAAATACTTAAAGGAGCTGATTATATCGTTAAATCTACAGAAGAATTAAAGCTGGATAAAATTGTGGCTGTATTTAAGAAAAATAATAAGAAGGTAGGTTAAAGATATGGTTGAAGTTGACTTAAACCATATGTGTAAAAAGTATGAAGGCAATGATCACTATTCAGTGAAAGACTTTGATTTACACATTAAAGATAAAGAGTTCATTGTTTTTGTCGGCCCCTCAGGCTGTGGTAAATCAACTACTTTAAGAATGATTGCGGGATTAGAGGATATTAGCAAAGGTACTCTTGAAATTGATCATAAGGTAATGAATGATGTGGCACCTAAAGACCGCCATATTGCCATGGTTTTCCAGAACTACGCGCTTTATCCGCACATGTCAATCTACGATAACATGGCGTTCGGCTTGAAACTGCGCCATTATCATAAAGATGAGATTGATAAAAGGGTACAAAATGCTGCTAAGATTCTTAATTTGCGTGAATATTTGGATAAAAAGCCGGCAGAACTTTCTGGTGGTCAAAGGCAAAGAGTTGCACTAGGACGGGCAATAGTGCGGGATGCTCCCATCTTCTTGATGGATGAGCCGCTGTCAAACTTGGATGCGAAACTGCGTGTTTCTATGCGGGCAGAGATTGCCAAGCTGCACCAGAACTTAGGTACAACTACAATTTACGTTACTCATGATCAGACTGAAGCTATGACCTTGGCTGACCGGGTAGTCGTAATGTCAGTTGGTAAAATTGAACAGATTGGGACACCTCAGGAAGTATATAACCATCCAGTTAATCAATTTGTCGCCGGCTTTATCGGTTCACCGCAAATGAATTTCTTTAATGTCCACTATCATGACGGTCAAGTCTCTGATGGCAAGGGCCTTAATCTGGGAATACCTGAAGGCAAGTCAAAATTGCTTAATGAGCAGGGCTATAATGACCGCGACTTGATACTGGGTATTCGGCCGGAAGATATCCACGCAGAAGAGGCCTTTTTAGAAACTTGGCCTGACGCAGTGGTCGAATCTGAAGTCGTTGTTTCTGAACTCTTAGGCGCTACTATTCAGCTTTACCAAAGAGTGGATGAAACAGAGTTTGTAGCTAACATCAATGCCCGGGATATTTATCAACCAGGGCAAAAAGTCAAGATGGGCTTTGATTTGAACAAAGCACACTTTTTCGACAAGGATACGACCTTGGCGGTAGTTAATTAAGGGAATAAAATCAGTGACTTTAGTTGTCATTGATATAAAAACATGTTGTTTTATATTAGGAGGTAAATAACATGAATATTTGGAAGAAAGTAGCTTTAGGAAGTACAGCAGTTTTAGCTGCAATGTCACTTGCAGCGTGTTCTAATGGTAAGTCAGATTCTTCATCAAGCAGCAGTAGTAATCAAAATACCAAGCTGAATTTATGGGTTGATACTAACCAGGTATCATACTACAAGAAAATTGCCAGTGATTTTACTAAATCACATAAGAATATTTCAGTGCGCGTTACGCAAAGTCCAACCGGATCAGCTAATGCTAAAAGTGATGTGGGTAAGGACCCTTCAAAAGCAGCCGATGTTTTTGAAGCACCAAATGATCAATTAGGCCAACTGGCAGATTCTGGTTATATTAACCCGCTGTCACCCAAAGATAGTAACAATATCAAGTCTAATTACATTGACGTTGCAGCTAAAGGTGTAACTTGGAAAGGCAAGATCTATGCTTATCCTTATGCACAACAGGCACAAACAATTTATTACAACAAGTCTAAATTATCAGCAAGTGATGTAAAAGACTGGAAGACTTTAACTTCAAAGGGAGTTGTGGCAACAGACTTTACTAACGCTTATGTTATGTGGCCGGTATTCTTCTCTGCTGGTACAAAGCTTTATGGTGACAGTGGTGAAGATTTGAAGGGCTCAACCTTTAACTCCGCTAAAGGTGTTAACGCATTGAAGTGGTTTGCAGAGCAAAAGAATAATAAGGGCGTAATGCAGACCTCTAATGCTTTGAACCAATTAAAGAAGGGCAACGCTCAAGCCATCTTGGATGGTCCTTGGAACGCAGCTAATATTAAGAAAATTTTAGGTAAAAACTTTGCTGTTGCTAAGTACCCAATGATTAATGTTGGTGGCAAGAATGTGCAAATGCAGGCCTTTTTGGGAATCGAAGGGTTCGCTGTTAATGCTCATACTAAGAACCCTAAGGCTGCATCACAATTAGCAGCATTTATTACAGATAAAAAGTCACAATTAATTGCGCACAAAGAAGCTGGTCAAATCCCTGTTCTTAAGGAAGCAGTTAATGACCCAGTAATTAAGAATGATCCAGTTGCTGATGCGGTTATTGAAATGTCTAAACCTGGCAATTCAGTCTTAATGCCGAAATTACCACAAATGTCTGTCTTCTGGAACGATGTTCCTCCTCTAATCAATGGTGCATATGATGGTAAAGTTAAACCTGATCAATATAAAGCACAACTTGATAAATTAGCTAAGCATTCATCAAAGAAATAGTTAATTAAAATACTTAAAGGTTGGACAAGTAGTGCCCAACCTTTTTGTTCAAGAAGAGGAAGAATTATGTTTAGAAAGAAAAAACATGCGGCACCTGAGGCAACCTTTAAGGAAGTATGGTCTAAAGGCAATATTGCTACCAAATTATCATTCTTTTTTATGGGTTCCAATGCTTTGGCAAATAAGCAATGGGTAAAAGGCATAGCATTATTGCTGGCAGAAATAGCCTTTATTGTTTGGTTTGTTTTTAGTGGCATATCCGCAATTAGTATGTTGTCAAATTTGGGACCAATTAAAAATAAAAAGGTTGTTTATGATAGCGCACAAGGCGTTTATATTACCAAGCAACCTTCAAATTCAGTTTTGATTCTTTTGTTTGGCTTACTGGCAATAATTGTATGCATTGCAATGGTCTACTTATACATTGTCAACCTGCGCTCTACCAGAAAAAATTATGTACTCCAGCGGGATGGCAAACACATTTTAACCAATAAAGAAGAACTGGCAAACTTGTTTGATTCTCGTTTGCATGATACTCTGATGACTTTTCCAATCATTGGTATTCTCTGCTTTACCATTTTGCCGACAATCTTTATGATTTCAATGGCGTTTACCAACTATAACCGACAACACCCAATTGCCTTTTCTTGGACAGGGTTTCAAGCTTTTGGCAATGTCCTTAGTGGTGACCTCTCAGGCACGTTCTTCCCGGTTTTGGGTTGGACACTCGTCTGGGCGGTAGCTGCTACGGCAACAACATTCTTTTTTGGAGTTTTGCTTGCCTTACTGATTGAATCTAAAGGAATAAAACATAAAGGCTTCTGGCGGACAATCTTTGTGATTGTCTGGGCTGTACCTCAGTTTGTTTCTTTGTTAATGATGGCTCAGTTCTTAGATTATCAGGGCGCACTCAACAATATCTTAATGAATATTGGCTGGATTTCTCATCCGTTACATTTTATTGACAGTCAAGCGTCACCTTTGGTAGCACGAATAACGGTTATTATTGTTAATATGTGGATCGGTATCCCGGTTTCAATGCTGGTTTCGACTGCGATTATTCAAAATTTGCCAACGGATCAAATTGAAGCCGCAAAAATCGATGGTGCTAATGCCTTACAGGTATTCAAGTCAATTACTTTTCCACAAATATTATTTGTGATGGCGCCTTCTCTTATTCAACAGTTTATTGGTAATATTAATAACTTTAACGTGATCTTCCTGTTAACTGGAGGAGCACCAATGAATAACAAGTATAATGGTGCGGGTTCTACCGACCTGTTGGTAACGTGGCTGTACAACTTAACCTTTGGTCAGGAGCAGCGCTACAATGCGTCAGCGGTCTTGGGTATCCTCATCTTTATTATCAGTGCGGTATTTTCATTAATTGCATACCGCCATACCAATGCTTTTAAGGAGGGCTAAAAATGAAATCATATCAAAATCAAAAACGCCTTTCACTCATTTTTCGTTATCTATTATTGATTATCCTGGCCGTAGTTTGGATTTTACCAATTATCTGGATAATATTAGCCAGTTTTTCCTATAATGATACGGGATTTGTTTCAACTTTTTGGCCTGACAAATTTACTTTTGACAACTACATTGGTATTTTTACTAATTCGCAGTACCCACTAGTCAGTTGGATTATTAACACATTGATTGTTTCTATACTATCAATGATCATTTCTACTTTTTTAACGATTTCGGTTGCTTATGTTTTATCACGGCTACGCTTTTCGTTTAGAAAGCCATTCATGCAGATTGCACTAGTCTTAGGAATGTTTCCTGGATTTATGTCAATGATTGCTCTTTATTACATTTTAAAGGGCTTAAACATGTTAAACCTGGGCGGCCTGCTACTGGTATATGTCGGTGGCGCCGGACTGGGATTCTACGTTGCTAAAGGCTTCTTTGACACGGTACCATTTTCAATAGATGAAGCAGCTGAAATTGACGGGGCCACTAAATGGCAAATCTTCATGCACGTTGATTTGCCATTAGCTAAGCCTATGATAGTTTACACTGCTTTAACAGCCTTTATTGGTCCGTGGACTGACTTTATTTTCTCGGGAATCATTTTGTCAACCTCAGGCAATCCTAAAACATACACAATTGCGTACGGACTTTATAACATGGTGCACAACACTAAAGGCAATGCTACCGCGTACTTTGCGGAGTTTGTTGCTGGTTGTGTGATTATCGCTATTCCAATCACGATCTTATTCGTCTTCATGCAGAAGTTTTACGTTAACGGTATTACTGCTGGTGCAGAAAAGGGATAGGACTTAGTAAGAAAAATGCGGCTCACATGGGTCGCATTTTTTGTTTGGGTAATATTTTTTGAAATCATTAAGTGGTCGTTAACATTCAATTTGTAATAATAGTTAAGCAAGTTTGTTAATCCAATTATGCCATTCTTGAATATAAAAATTAGAGTCACGCGGATCCATTTTTGGAATATAGAAAGTTGAATAATTTATTTCGTTAGAATAATGAACTGCATTATTTGCACTGCCGAAAGCACTGAGTTCTGAAATTGCGGCAGTTCTAACGTTTCTCTGAGCAATGTTACTTAAATACTGCATTAGATATTGATTGTAAATCATTCCCCCATCAGTATGAATTTCATGGTTGACTTGAGGAAATAGCTTTTTGAATTCAGAAAGGATATCTACAATTTGATAAACTAAGGAATTTAGCGTGGCTTTAATAAGTTCATTTTTACCAGTTGAAGAGGTCATTCCTACAAACGCCGCTTTCATGTTAGGTTTCCAATATGGGGCACCCAATCCGGCAAATGCTGGGATGAGATAAGTGCGATCGTTAGGATTGGCACTAAGAGCTAAATTACTTGTTTCTTCTGGAGACTTGATTAAATTCAAATTATCTTTTAGCCAGGTAATGCAAGCTCCTGCGTAATTAATATTGCCTTCAAGTACGTACGAGAGCTTGCCATTAAGGGACCAAGCAATAGAAGTATTTAATTTATTATTGATATTGTCTGGTAGTTTTTGCCCGATGTTTAACATAACGGAGGAGCCTGTACCAAAAGTAACTTTAAAATCGCCGGGATTAAAACAACCCTGAGCAAATAAAGCTGCTTGTGAATCACCTAAAACGCTCATTATGGGAACTGGCTGGTCTAGCAAACCAAATAAGTCTGTATCACCAAAATGGGCATTTGAATCTACTATTTCAGGTAAATCATCCAATTTAATACCAAAAATTTCTCCTAATTCTTTATCCCAAGTTCCTGTATGGATATTCATTAATTGGGTGCGGCATGCATTTGAGGGCTCGGTTTTAAAACTCTTTCCGTTAGTTAATTGGTAAATTAACCAACTGTCCATGGTTCCTAGACACAGATCATTATTTTGGTAAGCTTGAATAACTCTAGGCTCATTTAAAAGCATCCAGCCCCATTTTGCACCTGTAAAATAAGGTGAAAGGGCTAAGCCAGTTTTTGCTTTGACAGTTTTAACTAATTCAGGATATGAAATACGGTTTATCAATTTTTCTGTTCGATTATCTTGCCACACTATTGTAGGGCAAAGAGGATTACCAGTCTTTTTTGACCAAGCAGCGGCTGATTCACGCTGATTAGTAATCGCTAGTCCTGCGAGCTGGTCGGTGCTTATTCTTTTTAGCACCATCTTGAAAAGCTCACTGAGATTATTCCTAATTTCATTTAAATCGTGACTAATCCATCCCTGATCGTTAACTATTTGTTTATGTGGTAAATTTGCTTTCCAAACCAGTTGCATATGCTGGTCAAAAAGAATTAATTTAGTCGCTTGGGTACTCTGATCAATAGTTAAAATATATTTTTCAGGCATATAATACCAACTTCTATTCTGACAAAAAATTTTTGACTGATTGCTTAATACCCGCAGTATCTATACCATAGTAGTGAAAGACTTCGTCTTGTGTTCCTTGAATAGCAGGTTTGTCTGGAAAACCCAAAATTTTCAGTTTAGCATGACCATATTTAGCTGCCTCACACGCTACTGCGGCTCCAATACCATTGATAACGTCGTGCTCTTCAACAGTAACCAGATAGTCGAATTTTTGTGCTAATTTAGCAATCATTTCAGTATCAAGCGGCTTAATAGAAGCAAGATCAACTACTTCTGCATTAATGTTATCGTCAGCCAGTTCCTTAGCAGCCTGAAGGGCAAAGTATAAAGTCTCACCTGTGGAAATTAAGCATACATCTTTACCAGAACGAATTACTTTAGCTTTACCAGGAACGAACTCGAAATCTTGCTGATAAACGTTGTCAAGCTTGCGTTTACCAATACGAACATATGCCGGCTTATCGGAATTTAACAGGTATTTGAATAATGCCCGAATTTGGTATTTATCACATGGTTGATAAACTTCAAGATCGGGAATTGCTCGGGTAATGGCTACATCATTAAGAGAATGGTGAGTGTTACCCAGCCAAGTGTATGAATTACCGCCTGAAATACCAATTAACTTGACGTTATTATGATTAAATGCCACGTCCACTTTGACCTGTTCGATTGATCGCATTGCCAGAAAAGATGCTGGAGAAAAAACATAGGGATGTTTACCTTCATGAGCCATTCCGGCGGCAACTGTAACCGCATTTTGCTCTGCTATGCCCATTTCTATAGTTCTGTTGGGATGAGTGTTAGTAAATGGCACTAAGCCAGCTGAACCACGGGAATCACAAGTGATAACTATTAGATTAGGATCTGTAATTGTTGCCTGATCTAATGTTTGAGCAATAACTGTATTTGCAGTTAATTTTTCATCTAACTTAGTCATTATTTAAAGCCTCCATTTGTGCGTCTAGTTCTTTTAGTCCTTCTTTGTATTCAGCTGCACTTGGAATTTTATGATGCCAATCTGCTCTGTTTTCAGCCATCGAAATGCCTTTGCCTTTAACGGTATTAGCGATAATCAAGCGTGGTTTATTAGTGTTATTTGGTTTGGTTAAAATATTGACTAAGTCATTCATGTTATTGCCGTTAACCTCTGCAACATCCCAGTTAAACGCTAAATATTTATCACTTAACGGATTGGAACGCATTACCGAATCGGTAGTGCCTGAAATTTGTAAGTCATTATGATCAATAATAGCCACTAAGTTGTCTAAATTATAGTTTCCTGCAGCCATTGCTGCTTCCCAGATAGATCCTTCTGCTTGCTCACCATCGCCCATTAAAACGTAAACATGTTTACTAGATTGGTTCATTTTAGCTGCAAGGGCGACTCCAACACCTAAACCTAATCCATGACCAAGTGAACCTGTGTGAAACTCCATTCCTTTAACTTCAGTTGTAGGATGACCAATATAAGGGCTGTTAAAGGTTGAATATCTCTTTTCAAGATCACCACGTTCAATATAGCCTTTATCCGCTAATATTTCGTACCAGATTTCTACTGCGTGTCCTTTACTTTGAATGTATGTATCAATATTTTTTTCGCCAATATTTTCCGCATTTTGATTCATTACTTCATAATATAAGGCGACTAAAATATCAGTACAGGATAAATCAGAACCGGTATGACCATTTTGGTGATTGTAAATTAACTGCCACGTTCTTCTACGAAGTTCAACAGCTTTCTTTTTTAATTCGAGTTTATCCATAAAAACACCTCATTAGTTAATAAATACTTGTAATTGCTTACAATAATAGGTTATCATGTTTATATCTAATTTAGTTGTACTGATTAGTTAGTTTAGTTTAAGTTAGTAAATGTAATATTAAAGAGATGATTATTTGAATCTAAAAATGAGCGATATTGCTAAAATGGCAGGGGTCTCTAAAGCTGCTGTGTCTTTTGCATTAAATGGGAAGCCAGGCGTGAGTGAAGAGACTAGGAAAAAGATTTTTAAAGTGATTAAGGATCATGGATATGAGCCATTACGTAAGCATAAAAGAGGCGGAGTGCGCAAATTAGCCAGTATTAGTTTGATAATCATTCGGGATAAAACTGGAATGATGAATCGTAGTTATGCTAGCTTACCTTTTTTTGATGCTTTGGTTTCTAAATTGACTCAAAATGTGGGTGGTTTTGGCGGTCAGGTTCAAATAGTACAACTAGATATAAATCATTTGCGCGAAGACTTAAACAAAAATAAGGCCTTGATGCAATCAAAGGCTTCGATTGTTTTAGCAACTGATCTCAATAAGAATCAGATTGAATTATTAAACAGTAATCTAAAAAATCTGATTTTTATTGATAATTATTTTGAAAATGTAAATGCGGATTTTGTGTCAATAGATAATTTTCAAGGAGCTTACCAGGCTGGCAAGTATATTTTAGAAAAGGGTTATCGTAGAATAGGTTATGTAGCTTCTAACCACATCATTTCTAATTTTTTACAAAGAAGATCCGGATTTAGAAGAGCATTAAAAGAAGAAAAAATTGATATTCCACCTGAATTTGTTTATAGTCTGAACCCCACCGAACTAATGGGTGATTTGCCTGAATTTTTGCGGTTGGATAAGAAATTTCCAGATGCATTATTTTGTGAAGACGATTATATGGCTTTGCGCCTATTAAAAGAACTTACACAAAGAGGGATAAAAATTCCCGAAGATATTGCAATCATGGGTTTCGATGATATTTTTGAAGATACAATGGTTACACCGGAATTAACTACGATACATGTTCCGATCACCCAGATAATCAGTCAAACAATTAATCAGTTGCAAAGTAAAGTTGCGGATCGAAAATGGTTACCCCAAAAATGCTTTATTTCAACTAGATTGGTTAAAAGAAAGTCATTATAAAAAATGTAGTTTAGTTTAATTAAGTGAATACAGTATTGAATAGTCTACTAGTTTAGTTTATATTTTTTTGTAAGCGAATACAAAACATAAATAAATTAGGAGGCTATTTTTGATGGTAAGTAAACAAGGCTTGCAAAAAATAAAAATTGGTTTTGTTCCAACGCGAAGAAACATTTTTTCAGCTACTGCCGCCATTGAGTTTGCTGATAAAACGCGTAAAAAATTAGACGAGTTAGGCGTCAATTATGTTGATATTAAGGATGTCAATGATGATGGACTTCTTTATGATGATAAGGGATTGGAAAAGAT
Source organism: Lactobacillus sp. ESL0260 (assembly GCF_003692935.1). Lineage (NCBI taxonomy): Bacteria > Bacillati > Bacillota > Bacilli > Lactobacillales > Lactobacillaceae > Lactobacillus > Lactobacillus sp. ESL0260. The sequence continues at coordinate 484,454 of NZ_REHO01000013.1, read as the reverse complement.
TACAGCAAAATTTAAGAAAGCCAATATTGACGGTCTGTTTATAGCAAATGAAAATTTTGGTACTGAATATGAAGTCGCTCGTTTGGCGGCAAAATTTAATGTTCCTGTACTTCTGTGGGGACCTAAGGATGAAGCTCCGGCGGCAGACGGTTCACGGCAGAGAGATACGCAGTGTGGCTTATTTGCAATTGGTAAAGTGTTAAGGCATTTCAATGTTCCTTTTACTTACATAAGAAATAGTGATATTTCTGATCCGACTTTTAGTAAAGGAGTAATTGATTTTATTAAGGTATGCAACGTAGTAAAGACGTTTAAAAATACCAGAATTTTACAGATCGGTCCTAGACCATTTGATTTTTGGTCAGTAATTGTAAATGAGGGCGAACTGTTGGAAAAGTTTGGCATTCAGCTTTCACCTATTCCATTAGGAGAGCTTACTTCCTATATGAATAATCTGATTGAAAATAATGATTCACGTATTTCTGAAACTAAGAAAACCTTTAAAAAATGGGCTGACATTGAAATTAAAGAGGATGATTTTACTAAAGTTGCAGCTCTAAAACTGGCTATGCAGGATAAAATGAAGCAATATGGTTGCAACTGCGGGACTATTCAATGTTGGACTGAATTGCAGCGTGAAATAGGGATATTGCCATACGCTTCTGAGGCGTTATTACAAACAGAAGGGATGCCAGTAACATGTGAAACGGATATTAATGGGGCAATTTCGGAAGTATTGGTAGAATCAGCAACTCTGGGGGACGAAAAAGCGTTATTTGCAGATGTTAATTGTCGCCATCCTGATAATGAAAATAGTGAATTATTACAACATTTGGGTACCTTTGCTTTTCAAACTGCCAAAAACCGTCCGGTTCTGCCACCTTCACACTTCGTCTTTGATTATCCTGGTTCAGCTGCTTTTGAGGTCAAAGATGGCACATATACTTTAGTAAGATTTGATGGCGATCACGGAAAATATTCACTGCTCTTAGGTAATGCCAAAACGTGTTCTGGCCCTTATGAACAGGGAACATATGCCTGGTTTGAATTTAAAGATCTTAACAGGTTTGAAGCCAAGTATGTTTATGGTCCATATATTCATCACATGGCCGGTGTGCGAGCAGATGTTGTACCGATACTTGCTGAAGCATGTAAATATATCAATGTTACGCCGGATTATTTTGATCCAATACAAGATAAAGTAGCAGCGTATTGGTATGGTGACTGCGACACTATTTTAGATAATTAATAAATTATTGGAGGAAATCATGTTAAAGGCAAAAGGTAAATATTTATTTAATGATGATAAACGATTTTTTTACTTAGCAGACACTTGCTGGGGTGCATTTAGCAGTATTGAAATGCCAGATTGGCGTTATTATCTTGATACTCGCAAATCAGAAGGTTTCAATGTCATTCAGATTAATACACTACGGCAGTGGGATTCAAGTGCACCATTACCAAATAGAGAACCCTTTGCAGTTACTGAGTATGATAATGGCAATTATGAATATAATTTTGCAGAAATAAATAAACAGTATTTTAATAACGCTAAAAACATGCTCCAAGAAATAAAAAAAAGGAAAATGACCCCAGCATTAGTTCTATTGTGGGGGAATTATGTTCCAGGAACATGGATGAGTAAATTTGTTAAAAATAATACGATGCCTTTTGACCAAATTGAGCCCTATGTGACCTATGTAGTTAAGGAGTTTAAACAATTCAACCCAATTTGGTTTGTCAGTGGAGATGTTGGGTTTACAGATAATGGTAAGCAAGATCCATCAGTTGCAACTAAATATTATAGGGAAGTGCTAAAAGCAGCAAAAGCAGCAGATCCTGATGGCCTGTTTACATTTCATATTAATGGTGAAAGTCATGACTTACCGCAGGAATTTGTTAAGCAAATTGATTTTTACAGTTATCAATCGGGTCATGGTTATACTGGTCAGAATACCGCTTTTACAATTCCGCTTTCTTTACGTGGCTCTCAAGATTTTCAGGGTCCTATTATAGACACTGAACTCTGTTATGAAGGGCTAACTAAAATGAATGCACCTACACCTGAAAGATATAGTGCTTTTGAGGTGCGAAAAGCGGCGTGGAGAGCAGTATTATCGGGTGCAGATGCAGGATTGGGCTATGGTACATTTGGTATTTGGCCTTGGAATGACACAGTTAGACCAGAACAGAAACTTGAGCCTAACTTTAATGTTCAGTTAGTACCATACGATTGGCGCGATTGTTTGAAGTTTCGTGGGGCAAAAGATATGGGCTTTCTGAAAAACTTTATTTTAAAGTATGCTCCAGAGGGATTGGAACCTCTTAAACAAGATATTAAGGATAATTCTTCAGTTAGGGCAGCGGAAGCGAGTCACTATATTTTTATTTATCTACCAATAGCAGGTATTGTTAATTTTTCTCAACTAGGATTAAAAGTGGATCACTGTAAACTGATTGATTTGAAGGAACATACTGTAATGGATGGTAAAATCCAAAATAATACGTTACAGTTGTTACCAATTACGGAAGATGGACTAATTGTGATTAATAAAGATTAGCTTAATTAGACTAAAATAAGAATCATATTTAAGTTATCTACTGAAATCGATTTCAAATATGCTATACTGAAATTAAATCATAGGATTGTTACATTAAGTTGGCAAGACCATATTGAACTATATTTTGGCTCTTTTGGTCTTGCTCTTTTTTTGAAAGGCGTGGATATCTTGATCGTAATTAAAAGAGTACTAAACAATAATGCTGTAGTTGCACAAGATAATCATGGTCAAACGATAGTAGCATTAGGCGCAGGTATTGCGTTTCAACGTAAGGCGGGACAGACTATACCTCCAGAAAAAATTGAGAAATGTTTTTATCCTAAAAATAAAGAAGTAACAAATTCAATTAGTGAAACTTTAGCTCAAATCGAACCACAATATATTGAATTATCTGATCATATTATTTCTGAAACTGCTGCCAGTTCTGGAAAACAAATGAGTGATGATATCTATATTTCATTACCTGACCATTTGCAATTTGCTGTAGAACGTATAAAAAGGGGAATTCCGATCCAAAATAAGCTGACTATTGAAACTATGCAAACGTATCCGGATGAATTTCAGATAGGCAAACGTGTTTTAAATTATTTGACGGAAAAAACTAAATTAATTTTTCCTGATGATGAAGCAACTAATATTGCTATGCATTTGATTACTGCAGAAGAAGGTGATTCTCTAGAAAATACGGAAGGTACAATCGAGCTAATCAACAGGTTCATAAAAATTATTGAACAAATGCTTAATAAAAGTATCAACCCTCAATCTGTATCTTACTATCGCTTGGTAACTCACTTAAAATTTTTTATTCAGAGAATAAGAAAGAATGAAGTACAAGAGTTACCCCTTGATAAAGATTTATATAATATGATTGTGCATAGTTACCATAAAGAATATATCATTGCACAGCGAATTGCGGGCATTATTTTATCAGACTATGATTACAAAACTTCGGAGGATGAAATAATGTTTTTGACAATACATATTCATAGAGTAAATTTCACAGAAAGTGATGTTAATGAACAGATATGAAGAAGTAGCTCAAGCTATTTTGAAAGCGGTTGGTGGTAAAAACAACATTGCAGAAGCTTTTCACTGTGTAGCTAGAATCAGACTTTTTTTAAAGGACCCAAGAAAAGTTGTTGATTCTAAGCTGCAACAAATTCCAGAAATATATGAGTTTAATTTTACTGAACAGCAACTGCAAATCTTAATAGGAAATGATGTTAACCAATACTATGAGTCATTAATGAAATACATTAATAGCAATAAAGATTATTCCAATATAAAGAAAGGAAAAATAAAAATGTCGCGTTCAATCGAAAGGGATAAAAAACTAGCTGACCAAATAGTTGAACTGGTTGGCGGTAAAAGTAACATCAGTAGTTTAATCCACTGTGTTACTCGTTTGCGTTTTAAATTAAAGGATGAAAATAAAGCAAATGATGAGGCCATTAAAGAACTAAATGGTGTAATGGGAGTAGCCCATGCAGGTGGTCAATATCAAGTTATCATTGGTAATAATGTTGCAGATATTTATGATCAAATCATACCTTTATTAGATACAAATATTAAAGAGAAAACTTCTGATAATGAAGAGGGTAATACTAATATTTTTAATCGCTTTATTAAGCTACTAACCAAAATATTTACACCTTTTTTGGGAACTTTAGCTGCCGCAGGTGTATTAAAAGGCTTTTTGGTTTTACTAACTGTACTGCATGCTCTTAGTGCCAAAAGTGGTACATATCTGATTTTAAATGCTGCAGGAGATGCTCTATTTTACTTTTTACCAATAATGGTTGGTTTTTCTACAGCAAGGGCGTTTAAGATAAATGAATTTGTTGGAGCTGTGATTGGTGGAGCCCTATGTTATCCGGCTTTAGTGGCAGCATATCAGGCAAAGCAAAGTATTGATTTCTTAGGTATACCCGTAGTCTTAATGAGTTATCCGCAGACATTAATACCGGCAATTGTAGCGGTCTGGCTTGCTTCTATTTTATATAAGTTTTTGAATAAATATTTGCCAGCTTCTCTCAGACTGATTTTTACACCTTTAATAACAATAGCTGTTTCCGTACCGTTTACTTACTTAGTAGTTGGACCGATTACGTCCTGGCTTAGTCAAGGCCTGGCCAGCATTGTGCTGTGGGTCTATGCTCGTGCAAGCGTACTAGCTGGATTTGTTTTAGCAGGAATTTGGCAAGCAGTAGTATTACTGGGATTACACTGGGCATTTATTCCGATCTTTTTAAATAATATCGCTACTAAGGGTTTTGATCCAATTAATGCCATGCTTTATTGTACAGTTTTTGGACAAACCGGTGCAGCACTGGCAATGGTTATTAAAGCTAAAGATGTTAAATTTAAAGAAGTTGGTTGGCCGGCTATTATTTCTGGTTTCTTAGGTATTACTGAACCAATCATTTACGGTGTCACTTTACCACATAAAAAATCATTTATTTTTGGTTCCATTGGTTCTGCCTTTGGCGGAGCAATGGCTGCTATTGCAAATGCAAAAATGTTTGGTGGTTTTGCCTCAGGTGGCATCTTTGGTATTCCAATGTTCATTGATCAAAAAGCTGGAATTAATTTTAGTTTTATAGGCTTTTGCCTATCACTTATTGCAGCATTTGTCATTGCATTTATTATTACTTTTATTTGGGGCGATAAGGTAACTTCTGGTGATGATAATAAAAAGCAGGTTCAGTTGACGGAAGTAAAGGACGAAAGTATTAATGCTCCTGTTTCTGGAACTGTCGTTGAACTAAATCAAGTTAAAGATGATGTGTTTTCGGCTGGAACAATTGGTAAAGGAATAGCCATTATGCCAGATAGTGATGAAGTACGTGCCCCGTTTGCCGGTAAAATTGTTTCAGTTTTCCCAACTAAACATGCTATTGGTTTAAAATCAGAAAATGGTGTAGAGTTACTTATTCATTTGGGAATAGATACTGTTAATCTTTCTGGAAAGTATTTTTCTTCAAAAGTTGTGGACGGTCAAAAGGTGGAAAAAGGTGATTTACTGGAAACTTTTGATAGGGCTAAAATACAAAAAGCAGGATATGATACAGTAGTTCCTGTTATAGTTACAAATAGTGCGGATTTTGATGAGATATTAATTGAAAAGAAATCTGGAACTCACGTTGGGTTCACAGATCAATTGCTGATGGCTGCAGTTGATCAAGAAAAGAGGGCAGTCAGAGCCGTTCCTGCTTAATATTGAATAAAGCTGGATAATGAATTTTTAAAAAAGATAATGAAAATAATCCAGATTAGTAAAAATATCAATTTATAAGATATACTTAGTAAGTATAGAAAAATGCGGCTCTTAGGAATCGCATTTTTTGTTTGTTAAAAATCTTTTTAGGTTTAGAATGAAAGAAAAGAGGCTATACCTATGGGAAAGATCAAAATTATTCAAGGCGACATAACTAAATTAACGGTAGATGCAATTGTTAATGCCGCAAACAAGTCTTTATTAGGTGGCTTGGGTGTTGATGGTGCGATACACCAAGCAGCTGGACCAGAACTGCTGGCCGAGTGCAGACAGCTTCATGGCTGTGAAACGGGCCAAGCTAAGATTACCAAAGGATATCAGCTGCCTGCTAAATTTGTCATTCATACTGTGGGACCAATTTATTCAGGATCTAAACAAGATAATGAGTTATTAAAGGACTGTTATATAAACTCGTTAGCTTTAGCTAAAGATCATAATCTGCATAGTATTGCTTTTCCGGCAATTTCTACTGGGGCTTACGGTTTTCCTGCGGCACCAGCCGCCCATATTGCTTTTACAGCCGTGCAGAATTGGCTTACGGAGCATTCTGACTATCAAATGAAAGTTATTATGTGTGCGTTTGATGCTAAAACAGCAGAGTTATACCGAACAGAAGTTAAAAAATAGGCTTGAGGAAAGATTAAGAAGGTTATTTTCAATTGTTTTTCAAAAATTAATCTTACTAATGTCGAGCTATCCCTTTATCTTTTTTATTAAATTATAATTAACTTGTCTATAAAATAAAAATAGTTCTGAAAGTTGACTAACTATAAAGGTTCATTAGTTTGCGGGGCTTCGACTACTGGTAGAGTGTTGCCAATTTCGTAGTTGTGAGGCAGGACAAGCTAAAATTAATGCTAGATAAACTTGAGTAAAAATGAAAAAAGTAATATTATTAATTAAAAATATTAATAAAAAATAAAAATTAGGAGGAATATGCCTTTAATCAAATATTTTAAAAGAGCTAAGTGGCAATTTAGTATAGTAATTGCCTTAACTGTTATTAATTCCGGCTTTTCAACACTTGCAGGAATTGCCAGTGCAAATGCCCTAACTCAGGTCACCAAACTGCATGCCCAACTGTTTTTTATTTGGGTCACAATTATGGCTGCTGCCTATGTCATGTACGCGATCTTTACCTACTTGATTTCAATCAATCAAACAAAATTGAAGCAGCAAATTGACCTGCTAATTCGGCAGGATGTGGCACAAAAGTTGTCACAGTCGGATTATCAGTCTTTTCATCAGCAAACAACTGCAACTTACGCGTCATGGCTAACGAATGATATTAACACAATTAATGACTTTGGCGTAGATGACTTGATGATGATTGTGCAACAAATTAGCGAAATCTTGCTGGGAGCAGTCACTTTAGCATATTTTCAGGTCAGCTTACTTGCCACTGTTGTTATCTTAACTGCAATTATGGCAGTGGTACCTAATTTGTTTTCAAAATGGTTATCTAAACGTTCCCTTGAATTCTCCCATGCGCAAGAACGATTGGTTAATAAAATTAATGATGTCCTGAATGGCTTCAATACTTTATTTTTAGCAAATTTACCCCAAGTAATTATTAAAAGAATTAATCAGGGATCTGAAGATGTAAAGAAAAATGCTGTTGATTACGTTAAGGCAGCCGGGTTCACTCAATCATTTACCAATTGTATTGCCTATTTAAGCCAAGTAATTGTTTTAGCCCAGAGTGGCTATTTGATTTTACGGCATCTTACCCCGGTGGGAACTATTAGTGGTGCGCAATATTTTGCCGGTACAATTTTTGCCGAATTAAGCGGTATTAGCTTTAACTGGCAAGAATTTAGATCACTTAAACCAATTATGGATAAGCTGGCAAATATTAAAACGGCCACGCAGCCTGATCAAAAAACTGAAATTTCTGCTAGTCAAATTCAAATTAAGGGTCTTTCGTATACATATCAGGGGAAGAGCCAACCAATTTTAGACAATCTGAATTTAACTATTGAAGAAGGGAAAAAGTACCTTTTGCTCGGTGATTCTGCTGCAGGCAAATCAACACTGCTTAATATTATTAGTGGTCTGCTAAAAAATTATACTGGTACGCTTAAATTGGGTGACATAGACTATGCTAAAATAACTGACAGCCAGTTGCATCGAGTAATTTCTTATGTCGAACAAACGCCCTATATTTTCGCAGCCAGTTTAAAATGGAATTTAACTTTGGGGCAAAAGGTTGCTCCTGCAAAGCTAAACCAGGTCATTGCAGCATGTGGCATTGATAAAATAATTGCCCATCTTCCAGCTGGCGTCAACACGATACTGGCAAATCAGGGGTCTAATTTATCTGGTGGGCAAAAGCAGAGAATTGCACTTGCACGGGCACTTTTGCGTGATACACCAGTGTATCTTTTTGATGAGGCGACTTCATCATTAGATAAAGCGGCCAGCATTTCCTTGGAAAAGTTGATTTTAGCTCAGAAAAATAAAACCGTTGTTTTAGTAACACATCATCTACAAAAAGAAACAGCTGACTTATTTGACGGAAATATTATTTTAGATAAATAGGCTTTGAAACTCAATTCAGGGCCTTATTTGTGGTAAATCAACGGCAAAATTTCACCAGTGACAGTTTTACTTAATTGCTAAATCTTATTTTGGTAATTTAGTCACAATAATACCCCCAAATTTAGGACAAATTTGGGGGTATTTTCACAAAAATACGGCTTTTATTATTTATTTTACAATCACGGCAAAGGCTTCATATGGCCTTAAGTTAATGTTGTTAAGTGATTGCGGTGCATTATAGTTACTAATTAAAACTTGGTCAATTTTATCTGCTGCAGAAAACTGTTCATTACTACCAGTCAAATTGGCAACGACTAACCAGCGCTCACCAGCAAGTTCACGGTAATAAGCTAAGACGTTAGAACTCGCAGGAACAGGGGTAAAACTGCCATTAGTGATAATTTCGTTTTCATGACGTAATTTAATGAGTTTTTGATAGGTATAAAAAATTGATTGTGGGTCTGCTAAAGCGGTTTGAACATTAATATCCTGATAATTAGGATTAAGCGCCAGCCAAGGCTTACCAGTAGTAAAGCCAGCAGCTTTAGCTGTTGACCATTGCATCGGCCTGCGGGCATTGTCGCGTCCTTTAGCATTGATTGACCTGATCAGTTCTTCTTTGGTATAACCTTGCTTGATTCGCTCATTATACATATTGATACTTTCGAGGTCTTCAATTTCTGAAATATCCTTGACTGGGCAGTTAGTCATACCAATTTCTTCACCATTATAAATATACGGAGTACCACGCATTAAATGTAAGGCAATGGCAAACATTTTGGCAGACTGTACGCGGTATTTGTCGTCATTACCCCAACGTGAAATGACACGAGGAATGTCATGATTTTCCCAAAACAAACTGTTCCAACCGTGGTTATAATCTATTTGCGTCTGCCATTTAAGCAAGACTTCTTTAAGATCACTGGCTTTAAACGGTTTGAGATCCCACTTTGGTTTTCCCGGTTGCTTATCAATATTCTGATCTTCAAACTGAAAAATCATTGAGAGTTCATGTCGAGCGGGATCTGAATATTTACGGGCGCTGTCAAGATCGGCACTCCAGGTCTCACCAACAGTGACTACATCCCGGTTAGCTAAAACAGCTTGGCTCATTTCCTGAAGATAATGATGAAGCTGTGGACCATTTTCGCGAATTTTGCGATCAGGCTCTTTGCCAATCAGTTCGATTACGTCCATTCGGAAGCCGCCAATGCCTTTATCAAGCCAGAAGTTCATCATGTCGTATATTTTGTGCCGTAATTGCGGATTTTGCCAATTCAAATCTGGTTGTTGCGGGGCAAAAAAGTGCAAGTAATACTGGCCCGTTTGATCATCGAATTGCCAGGCAGAACCTGAAAAGTCAGATTTTAAATCATTTGGTTCATGACCAGCAACAGGATCACGCCAAATATAAAAATCGTGGTAAGGATTATCTTTACTTTTACGTGCCTCAATAAACCACTGGTGTTGATCAGAAGTATGATTAACAACTAAGTCCATGATGATCCGAATGCCGCGTTTGTTAGCCTCACTAATCAGCCTATCCATGTCTTGCATAGTGCCATATTGCGGATCAATTGCTTCATAATCAGCAATATCATAACCATTATCGATGCCGGGAGATTGATAAATTGGCGAAAGCCAAATTGCATCGATCCCCAATTTTTGCAAATAATCCAAGTGACTAATAATGCCGGGTAGGTCTCCGATGCCATCACCATTGCTATCTTGGAAGGACTTGGGATAAATTTGATAAATTACTGCATTTTTCCACCAAGGTGTCATATTAATTCTCCTTTGCAATCGCTAACATTATCAGTTAATTATAACACTGCAGAATAATGAGAATTAATGTTACCGGTATCTGATTAAAGTCCTAAATCTGAGCGTAATTGCAGTGCTTCTTCGTCATTGCCCAGCTGCAATAAAGCATCTTTTAAGCATAACATGGGCTTGCCGTCACGATCTGGCGTAGTTTGTGCGTGAGCCAAAGAACTGAGAATGGCTTCGTTAACTATATCAACTGTAATCCTAAAGTAGCGGTCAATTTTGTCATCAGTAATTGCCTGAATTGTGCTTAATTCCTGGTCAGGGAAATGACTTACACGGTTGGCGGTAGAAAAGGCTAGGGTAACTTCACCGCTGCCATTACCACTAAAGGAGCCAGTGCGTGTAATGCCAATACCAGAACGCTTAGCAATGCGTTTTAATTGCCTCGAGTTAAACGGAATATCGGTAGCAATTATTGTGATAATGCTGCCTTTTTCCTTACTGTCTTTGTTATCCACAAACTTTTTACCAATAGCATGGCCGTAAATATTAAGATCGGTGCTAAGACCGAAATTGGACATGACTAGCGCGCCCATTGTAAAGGTTTTACCGTCAATCTCGACTTGCCTTGATGCAGAGCCAATACCACCTTTGAGTTCATAGCAGCGCATACCTGTACCGCCACCAACGCCGCCTTCAGCGAAATCAGTTGCGGCCGCGGCAAAAGCATCGTTAACATCGTCTTCGGTGACACCCAAATCGCGGATATGATTAATTGAGCTGTCATTGCATTCCATAATGATCGGATTGACACTACCAGTTGAAAGGCCAATTTCAGGGTTTTCGGCCAGCATTCTTTTGACCAAAGCCATCGAGGCAGTGCCAACGCTGAGAGTATTGGTTAACACTAGAGGCGTTTCGATTGTACCCAGTTCGTTAATTTGAATTAAACCTGTACTTTTGCCAAAGCCGTTAATCACATGTGTAGCGGCCGGCATTTTTTCCCGAAAAATATTATCTGGGCAAGTGTTGATTACAGTGACACCGGTTCTGAGTCTATCGGTGACAACTGTCTTGTGGCCAACTGTCACTCCGGCAACATCTGTAATTAAGTTTTTTGGTCCAGGCTTAGTATCGCTAAGCGCAAATAAAAGTGGTTTGTTAAGTCCCATTTTTACTCCTTTTGTTTTTTAGAAATTTTCTTCTCTTATTAAAACGGTTTGCCAATTTTAATGCAAGACAAAATGGTTCTACAAAAACAATCTGATGCAAGTGCAGGTAGTCAACAAAGGCATAGCACACAGCTTCTGGCTGCGCCAATTTATGCAATCTGCTAATCAGGATCGGATTGACAGAAAACAAGGCAAAGAAAAAAAGAACCAAACAGTTTATTAACGGTTTGATTCTTTTTAATCTTTATTAACTGTATTTGCTAAAGAGTCAGAAATTTGCTAATTAATTATTTTTAAGTTGCTAAAAAATGGCTTTTTTAATATAACGGTTCTTACCAACAATATAGTATAACTTATGATTAATTTTAATAGCGCCACCATATGTTGTTAGCGTATATTTCTTTTTCAGTACCTTGCGGACCAAGCGTTTAGCTTTCTTAGTGTAGATGTAAGCATTATGCTTTAATTTACGGTTTACCCCAGTTATATTAACTGCTTTGATAAAGTCATTATTGCCTAAATCATAGTATTTTTTGCCTTGAATTAGCTTAGTACTATAAGTTTTGACCGTTTCGCCAGCAAAATACTCACCCTTTTTACGGACGCCATTTTCATCATAAACATATGAATTGTGGAAAACAGTTCTTGTAACAGGACTTAAACCGGTAGCATTTTTAGTGTAAATGTAAGTAACGTCTTGATTTTGATCACTGTAAAAGCCGGTAGCATTATCAGGCCTAGTCTTTAGCGTATAGCCAGCAATTTCTACAGGAGAGGTAATGTAGCCATCGCCGACATTGCCTTGTAATACCGTATCAGGTGCCAGTTTATTGCCGCTTTCATCTTGATAATGAACAATCACATTCGCGGCTTTGACTGGGGTTGAAGCGGCTGGAATAGAAGGGACGGATACGGGAACAGCGGAATAAATAAACTTGACAATTTGCGGCTGATCAGTGAAAAAGCCACTGGCGTTAGCGGGAATTTCCTTGATAACGTATCCTGGAATTGTTTTAGGTGTTAGTTTATAGCTGTTACCGATTTTGCCATTTAAAGTTGTTTCATCCGCAATAGATTTGCCGTCAATATCTAAATAAAAAGCCTTAATAGCTGCACCCAGACGAATAAACGTGTCATCAATTCCTTGGGCAGCTAAATCACTGGAAGGCAATTTCTGGTTTGCTTGTGGTGCGTCTTCAGTGCCATTGCCAACATTAACCCATGTTCCTGGAGTATCAAGATGCGTATCATTAATATAAGTTCTTTTTCCTAGTTTAAGGGTGTTTAATTTAGCAAGTCCCTGTAACATATAACCCTTGTCAATAGCGGGATTTATGACGAAACTGCTGAGATTAAGTTCTTTTAAGTTACCACAATTAGTAAACATTCCCATCATATCATTCACTTTAGAAGTATCAAAGGATGATAAGTCTAACTTGGTTAAGCTGGAGCAATCTTCAAAAACTCTTATCATGTTGGTAATATTACTAGTTTTAAATTTGCTAAGGTCTAGAGCAGTTAAACTGGAGCACTCACTAAACATGAATTTCATACTGTTTACATTAGCTATTGTGAATTTAGGTGAAAACTTAATGCTCTGCAAATTTTCACAACCTTGAAACATGCCTTCTACATATTGTGTATTGGTGGTATCAAAGCCGGACAAATCCAGGTCAGTCAATTTACCGCAATCCGCAAACATATAAAGCATATTAGTAACTTTGGGAGTTTGTAAATCACCAATGCCGTCTATGCTGGTTAAATTTTTGCAATTTGCAAACATGTACCTCATGTCAATGGTATCAGATGTATCAAGATTTTTTAGACCGGTAATTTTAGTTAAATTAGGTAAGCCTCTGAACAATTCTGCAGCCGAATTAACTTTTAATTGACCAGTAAACTTCACTTCCTGAATATCATCCTTGTTAATGCCATTAATGCAGGCCATAGATCCGGGTTGAGTAACACTGCCGCCGGGAACAGTAACTACGTGGTTGCTATAAGTGACGTCGAGGCTTCCCCACTTAAAAGTATCAAGACTTGGAGTAGGGGTTAAATCTTGAGATTGAGGCGCCTCTGGAGTGTTAACTTTTGGTTGATCGTTTGTGGTAGATTTAGGGGAAGCAACTTTATTGTTAGCAGAATTTTTACCAGCAACAGTTTGCTTGGTAAGGGATGAAGGCACTGTCTCATCGGCTTTGACTGTTTTAGGGGTCATAGCTAATAAGCTTAAGCTGGCAGCAGCAATGCTAAAGTACATTAATGAAGTTTCTGCTTGCTTAGAATTCTTTTTCTTCCTCATGTTACTATTCCTTCTTCAACAATAAAATAAATGTATACATGATTAATATTTAGCTTATACTTTATTATGGGTATTATACATCCTTTTAGTTTATTAACATAATTTATACACTTTTATTTAAAAAGAACAAATAGTTAATTTGATTAATAAATTGCCAAGCTGGCTTGCTTACTCACTAGGAGTTATTATGCCAAGCAAAAAGAAACCCGATTAGCAGCACACCTACTAATTGGGTTTCTTTATTTATGAAAAGTATTTTTTATTATCTAAAGTTAGCTTTCTTAACAAATTGGTTCTTGCCAATGATATAGTACCACTTGTTGTGCATCTTGACTGCACCACCGTAAGTTCTAACTTTCCTATTCTTCTTTAAAACTTTACGTCCAAAGCGCTTAACTTTATTATTCTTCTTAGTGTAAATGTAAGCATTATGCTTTAATTTACGGTTAATACCTGTAACGTTGTTGGCCTTGACGAAGCGATCGTTACCTAAGTCATAGAACTTCTTGCCGTTAATATACTTAGTGCCATAAGTGGTAATGGAATCACCAACATAAAATTCACCACTTACACGTACACCGTTTTGGTTAAAGATGTAAGCGTTGTGAGTAACAATTCTTTTAACGCCCTTCTTGACGTTAGTGTTTGGCTTAGTTGTAGTATTGTTGTTGGATGGAGTAACTGGCGTACTTGGAGTAGATGGAATAACTGGCGTACTTGGGGTTGAAGGTGTGCTTGGAGTGCTTGGTGTACTTGGGGTTGAAGGTGTGTTTGGTGTAGATGGAGTAGCTGGTGTATTGTTGTTATCTACTGGTTTTGTAGCCGTGTATTCACCTACATAATCAGTAACATCATTTTTACCGTCAAATTTCTGCATAAGTTCTACTGAACTTAACTTCTTATTTTTACTGTCCTTTAAAAGCCAGCTAGTTTTTCCATTATATAGACTCTCTTCTACTGAACCAGGGAGTCCTGAATTGTTAATGATATTGTTTGCACCAAGTTTAATATCATTTAAGCTATCCATACCTGATAACATATCTTGATCAATGGTATATGTTTGATGAGATGGCTTTGTAGTACCTTTATTATCATCGGTATTGTTAGTGTCAGAAACGTTATCTTTAATGGTTTCATTATTTTCAAGCATCATAAAACTACTAATGTCTAGGGATGTCAAAGCTTTATCACCCTTAAACATTTCCCACATCTTAGTAACTTTTTCGGTGTTGAATTTTTCCAAGCCATCAATTTTGGTTAAACTTGAATCATCACTAAACATATAAGACATGTCTTCTACTGAATCTGTCTTAAAGTTGGATACATTTAAAGTACTTAATGCTTCATCGCCAAAGAACATACCCATCATGTCAGTTACGTTAGAAGTGTTAAAGTTTGACAGGTCTATTGAAGTTAATTTAGGATCATTGGCAAACATTTCTTTCATGCTAGTAACTTCTTTTGTATTAAGGTTGTTTAATCCCTTAATTTTCTTCAAGTTTGGTAAATTAGCAAATAATAAACTGGCATCTCCTTCGAAAATAACAGGACCGTCAATGTTAATGGTTTCAATTTCATCTGTGTTAACATCATCAATATTCCAAGCTATTCGGGCGGGATTGATAGGTGGTTCTTGATCACCTGCATAATGATTGTTAAATTTATTTTCTTTACCTAGTCTAATAGTAAAAGTCTTAGTCTTTTCGTCATAACTATAAATGCCCTTAGTCCAACTTGAAGCCCATAGCATGTGTGAATCATTTTCGCCAGCGTTATCACCGGAATTAACTTCAGGAGTCTTAGAAGTTTGCTCTCCCTGTGCTTCGGCAGCCTTAGCTGCAACAGGACTAACTGCAATTACGCTTAACGCAGCAACTGCCATACTAGTAAATAAAATCTTTTTACCTTTATGATAAAAATTGTTATGCATATTCACACTCTTCCTCCAATTAAATTTTTATTACATCATAATTTATTATATACACATATCTTGTACAAATAAATATCATAAAATGTGTTTTTATATAGTTATGGCTATTTTTTGGTACAAGTAAATAAAGTAAAAAATTAAATTCATAAATTAAAGCTGGTTAAAAAAGAAGAGGGTATAATTTAAAGTCTGAGTCCGTTTTTCTGCCCTTGAACTATATGCCAATTAAGCCAACAAATAAGGCTTAGTTATCAATGATTTTATTATCTAGACTGCTGCTTTTACTTATCCTGCTTTCAGTTAAATTTTGCTTGTTTTGCTTGCTATTAATGGCAAACATTTTACCATTATTTTCATTATTAAAAATAATTTTATTAAATGATGATAGCTTTTAAGTACGAAATTGTTATCTGATTATTTTACTTTTTGAAGTCTTGGCTGATGTAATGTAGCTATCTCCCTATATAGTTAGTAATACTTTTACTTAGGGTGATTTCATTAACATTTTTTATTCATAATCTTGCTAACCAAAAGCTCCGTAAAGTTAACGTGTTTTACTGAGTATCTTCAATTAATGCGTTGCTAGCGCTAGTTGTTTTTTATTAAAAAAAGCATGACACCCCAACTATCTTGTTAGGATGTCATGCCTAGTCTTATATTTAAATTAAACTAGCAAAAGCAGCGTAAGAATATTTTAGCTATACTTAATTTCTAAAAGTTAGCTTTCTTAACAAAGTGGTTATTGCCTATGATGTAGTACAGCTTATTGTGCATCTTAACGGCTTTGCCATATACTCTTACTTTTTTATTTTTCTTTAGTACTTTGGTGCCAACGCGTTTAGCTTTTTTATTGTAAATATAAGCGTTATGCTTTAGTTTGCGTTTGATTCCAGAAATGTTGTTAACTTTGACAAATGTATCATTACCCAAGTCATAGTATTCTCTACCTTGAATATAGGTCTTACCATAAGTTGTAATACTTGTGCCACTATAATATTTACCTGTTTTACGACTTCCATTGTGATCATAAAGATATGAATTATGATATATCGTTCTGATAATAGGTGTAACCGTAGCTGCATTTTTACTGTAGATGTAGTTAACAGTTTGCGGTTGGCTACTAAAGAAGCCAGTAGCGTTTAAAGGCCTTACCTTTAAAGTATACCCTTGAATTTCTTTAGTTTCAGTTACATAGCCGTTACCTACATAGCCGGATAACGTTTCAGCTGGAGCCAATAGATTACCATTTTAATCTTCATAGTTAACTTTAATGTCACTGCCTTTGGTGTGGTTTACTGGACTGTAGGAATTATTAGTATTACTGCTGTCATGAGAATTATCTGATTTGACTTTAGTATAAATCAAAGTGATAGTCTGTGGGTCTGAAGAGTAGGTTACTTGATCTAACTCTACTTTTTGACCATTTATTTCGGCATGGTCAAACTTGTAACCAGGAATTTCTTTCTCCTTAAAGGAAGTAATAAATTGTGGGTTAGCTTGATTAATAAGCTTGTCGTTAATGTTGCCATATTGCTTTTCATCTTCAATACCTTCAATCTTATGCTTGTTTTGCCCATCTTGCTCGCGATATTGCACCGTAATTGGAGCAGCTAAATTTTCAAAGCGTACATAGGTATCATAATCAGTAGTACCTTGATATTTTGTAAAAAAGTCTTTTGAAGAATCCCATATTTTTTCTCCTCTAGCCAAATGATTGGTTTTACCCCAGTTAGCCCATTTTCCTGGTAATGTATTATTGATGTTATCACCGTCACCTCGTCCGGAAGCAGATGATTAAAATTTAAACTTATTACCTAGGTCTAGTTCACGTATACCTGAACTTTCCATAAACATACTTTCCATCAACTGTACTTTAGATGTATTAAAATGAGATAAATCTATTCTGGTTAAGGCTCTGCATCCCGAAAACATATTTTTCATCCAAATAACGTTAGAAGTATCAAAGCTTGATAAGTCAAGAGTTGCTACGCTATTCATAGACTCAAACTTAAAGGCCATATCGGTTACATCAGCAGTATCTAAATTAGTTAAACCTTGAAATTTAGTTAAATATGGAAATCCTTTAAAAAGTCCTTGCGCACCCCCTTCTAGTTTTATTCTTCCCTGAATTATTATTGTTTTAACATCTTGACTACTACAACCCATTTCACCCAAAGATCCTTCAAGAGGATACAGTTTGCTTTCGCCATCTATAGTATTTTTCATTATAACTGGCTGTTGCTCGGTTCCGCCAAAAATTGTTAATTCCTTTGCTTCGGGGTTAAAAGAAATATCAATATTATTCCATTTTGTCTTAGCAATTGTTTTATCATTATCATAAAATTGAGGTGTTTTGGCTGTTGTAGCCAAATTATCTGATGTCTTATTATCATTTTGCTTAATTATATTTGTTTTATTGGTTGTATCTTGGGAATTATTATAAGACCTACCAATAGAGTAATTTTGTTCATTTGAAAGATTTAACGAGTTCTTCTTAGATGAATTATTGACGCTGCTTTGACCAGTTTGCGAATTTGGTATTACGGTATCAGCCTTAACAACTTGACTGCTAGCTAGAAAGGTACTTCCAAGTAAAACAGACGCGGCACTGAGTCCTAATTTATATGCTATATTGGTTTTTACTCTGTCTTGCTTTGCTATAACTTTACTTTATAGGAATATTTAAACTAACAATGTATTTATTTGAATAGGTTATAAATATCATACTAAATGATTATATATAAATATATAAATGTACAATACAGTGATTATTTCTTAAAATTATTTTCCACTATATGAAACTGGTTTAGTATTAAAGAAGGGCTAAACTGACTATATTAGAGCATGACAAAAAGAATTCATCGTGTTAACGATAATCAATAAATTAAAATTTCAGAATTAAGTGGAAAATTTTGCTATGATTATTGTTTAGTAAATAAGCCTAATTTAAACTATACTAATATATTTTTAAAAATATTTTAGTACATTTTGTATTCATTTTTTTGCAATGAGATATAAACATACAATAAATGTTGAAACTTAACATTAAACTACTTATAATAGTTCTAAAAATGGTAATTACTAGTTTTGTAATAAGTTTCTGAACATCTTTCTTTTTATTAATAGTTGCGTATAACTTGCTATTAAAATTTTGACTTCGACTATTCTTACATTGCTGAGCAGTTTTACTTTTGGCCGCATGCTTTTTGCTATTTTATTATGATAATTAACAAAAGCCCTTTCACTTTACTACGGGAATAAGATAATTTCCTGTGGTTAACTGGTAAGAGTGATAGTAACGAAATTTTGATTGATTGGTGTCTCAATACCATTAACTAGTTTGGCAACGAGTGAATATTCGGTAAAGGTAGTAATTAGCGCAAAATCCAAATGCGCACAAGTCGCCAGCCAACTGCTAAAATAAAAATAACATTAAAGACAATGATTACCGTCTTGATGAAGGCCATATTTTGGTAAAACTTTGGCTGGGCTGCAGGCCGAACCTGCTCGGACTTTTTAATCTTTTTCTGGTCTTTTTTGGCTGTTAAAGACTCCTGGCGTCTTTTTTTACTTTGCTTTGGCTTAGCGGTTAATTCTGTAGCAATTAAGTTATGTTTCGTCGCTTTATTTTTAGCGATTAAATCGCCTTGCACAACCGTCCGGTGCTGGCCGTAGCCATACTTAGAGGTATTAAAGTCTGAACAGGTAATCAGTGTGATCATGCTTTTATCCTGCATGTTGTTTTCAACTTCAACCTGAGTGGGCTTAATAGCAAAGGAAATTGTTTTAATTTTATACGTATATATATGATGCAAGTCAGTTATGTAAATGAGGTCGCCGGGGCGTGATAAATGCAAATTATCTAAAACGGCGGGACCATAAGACCCCATGTAGTGTCCTGCAAGTACGTAATTATTAGCACCACCCATGACACGGTCGGGCAGGCAAGTTACCACACCGTATTCTAAATTTTGATTCTGGTCTCCATAACCGGCAAAAAGGGGATTATGAATATTGACACTGGGAATAGCAATTCTGCCAATGGCATAGGCCTTAATTTGTTTAGCTCTGAGAACTTCGGCTGCACTGACTGACTTAGTTTTGCTGGCATCGTAATTTGTTTTGCGTTTTTTATTTCTATCTGCTTTCTTTTGTGTTAAAGTTGTATTTGCTTTTTGCGCATTTTGTTGAACGACATAGGAGTTACCGAACCCGGAACCGAAAAAAATCAGGGTCACTCCCAGGTAAAAAAGGGCTCCTAATAGTAATACACGAATAGTAGACCACACTTGATATTTTAAAGAACGTTTTTGCTTTTTATTTGCCATTGAACTATTTCTCTTTAAACTGCTATATTAGGTTTCTGCTATTATTTAAGTATAAATTTGCGTAAAGCACAATTATTTGTTTTGTAGGAAACACTTAAAAATAATAATCAAATAAGTATTGAAATCGCTTATGCACTACTTTATAATATCAGCTGTAAGTAGACGTGTTACTGATTTGATCAGGCATTAACCTATGAACAATACTTATTTTGGTACTGTTTGTAGGTTTTTTTATTGGAAAGGAAGTAAGTTGAATGAAATTTGTAAAGAATTTTAACAACAATGCTGCCTTGGTGTCTGATGAATCTGAAGTAGACTGGGTGGTGATTGGTAACGGGATTGGTTTCGGCAAAAAAGCTGGCGATCCCATTGATGAGGACAAGATTTCGCGCCGTTTTATAGCTGTTGGGGAAAACCTTAAAATGGTTGACAGCGTGCGGGATATTGATCAGAGGACTTTAGCATTAACTACTGCTGTGATTAATTTGGCCAGCAAACAATTGCAGATAACTTTTTCGGATTATCAGTTTATGGTATTAGCAGATCATATCGACTTTATGTTAACCCGTGCTACTGAAAATATTGAATTAGGCCAAGATACGCTTGGCTGGGAAATGCGAAAATTATTTCCTAAAGAATACGGCACGGCTCAGGAAGCGTTAGAACTGATGCAGGGAAAAACCAAGCTTGATTTTCCTACAAGCGAAGCAGCATATCTGACATACCATTTTATTAACGCTGGCTCTGGTCAGACCAAACTGCAGGATACTATCAAAATTACTAAGCTTATTCGCGGAGTAGTTGATATTATCCAGTATCAATATGGGATGCAACTTGATACTGAATCATTTAATTTTAACAGGTTCATGACGCATTTACGTGCCTTCATGGTAAGGCATATGTGTGGCGAATGTGAAAAGGATTCGGGTGAAGAGCTTGATAATTCTTTAATTGAACTGATGAAAGTCAAGTATCAAAAGGCGTATGACACTGTCCAAAAAATCGGCACGTACTTATATAAACAAACAGGCTGGAAAATGCAGCCTGATGATCAGGTATATTTAACTCTTCATGTCTGGCGGGTAACGCACAGACAAAATGATGAGCAATTACGGGAGAGTTAATTCTACGATATTTTAATAATTAATCAGTTTAAACGGTGTGTTACTGTTTACAGGCATTAACCCGAGAACTTTAGGTGAAAGTCTCACAAAAAATTAGTGAGCTGTTTTCTTGAAGCTCCCGGGTTTTGCTATTTAGGAGGAAAAATGGCATACGAAGATTTAAGTAATGAAATTATCGCTGACGTTGGTGGTAAAGACAACGTAGTCAGTGTAGTTCACTGTACTACGCGCTTGCGTTTTAAATTAAAGGACATGAAGAAGGCAAACGATGACAAATTAAAAGCTACTGATGGCGTAATATCTGTTGTCAAGTCCGGTGGACAATACCAAGTTGTTATTGGTAATAATGTCGCTGATGTCTATGACACACTGGTTAAAGTAGGTGGCTTTTCTGGTGGCGGCAGCATTTCTGATGATGACGTTGACAACAGCAATATGAGCTTAGCTGATAAATTTATTGACTTGATTTCCGGTATTTTTAACCCACTTCTAGGTGCAATGTGTGCTGGTGGTATGATTAAAGGCTTTAACGCAATGTTTTTGGCGTTTGGCTGGCTATCAGCAACTTCTGGAACATATGTCATTTTAAACGCCATTGGCGACAGTTTATTCTATTTCTTACCTATTATTTTAGGAATTTCTTCAGCAAAAAAATTTGGTATCAACACATATCTAGGTGCCACTATTGGAGCTGCCCTTTGTTATCCTTCAATTGTGTCAATGGCAAGCAGTAAAACTGCACTGTTTACTGTCTTTAAGGGCACATTCTTAGAAGCACCGGTTCACATGACTTTTTTGGGCATTCCGGTAATTTCAATGAACTATACCACCTCGGTTATTCCGATTATCATTGCGGTCTGGTTTGCTTCTAAAGTGCAAAAGGTTGCTCGTAAGGTCATTCCAGATGTTGTTAAAACTTTCTTAGTACCATTTATCGTTTTATTAATTACTGTTCCAGTTACTTTTCTTGTTATCGGACCAGTTGCAACTTGGCTAGGTAACGGAGTTGCGGAAATTGTTAGTGCAATTTATAACTTTAGCCCGGTGATCGCTGGTATCTTAATGGGTGCTTTCTGGCAAGTATTTGTCATCTTTGGCGTTCATTGGGGCTTTGTGGCAGTTATGATGACTAACATTGCTGCTATGGGCTTTGACCCGATTATTGGTTTATCATTTGCTGCCTCATTTGCTCAAACTGGTGTGGTTTTAGCTATGATTTTTCAAACAAAAGACGAAAAGACTCGCAGTCTGGCTATTCCAGCATTCGTATCAGGTATCTTCGGTGTTACCGAACCAGCTATTTATGGTTTAACATTGCCACGTAAGAAGCCATTTATTCTCAGTTGTATTGCTTCTGCTGTTGGTGGCGGCTTAATTGGACTCTTTGGCACAAAAACTTATTTGATGGCCGGAATGGGTATCTTCGCAATTCCGTGTGCTATGGGTAAAAATGGCATTGACATGGGCGTCTATGGCTTGATGATTGGTATGGCTGCGGCAATCATTTTAGGCTTTATATTGCAAATGCTTTTGGGTAAGAAAAGCGTTGATGAGAATTTAGCTGGACAAGCTGCCGGTTCCACTGCAACAAATGGTTCTGCAGATTCAGCAGCTGTTAAGCCGGAAATTTCATCTAATAAAGAAGAAAAATTAGTAGCTCCGTTAACTGGTCAGGTTGTACCATTAAGCCAAGTCAAAGATGAGGTTTTCTCCAGCGGCTCAATGGGTAAAGGCATTGCGATTAAACCTAAAAATGGTCAAGTTTGTTCACCTCTTGATGGAGAAGTAGTAATGGTTTTCCCTACTGGACACGCTATCGGCCTTAAATCCAATAATGGTGCAGAAGTCATGATTCACATCGGTATGGATACAGTTGAACTTGATGGTAAAGGCTTTACTACTTTAGTTAAAAAGGATCAGAAAGTTAAAAAGGGTGAACCTTTAATTAACTTTGATCTGGAAGCCGTCAAAAAAGCTAGTTTTGAAACTACAACACCAGTGGTTGTTACTAATTCTAATAATTATCATGAAGTTAATGCAGTTGCAAATGGTACAATAACCATTGGGGATGCATTACTAGATTTAAAATAACGAAAGGAGACAATGATGACTACAAACAATTTTCCTAAAGGATTTTTATGGGGCGGTGCTACTGCTGCTAACCAATTAGAAGGTGCCTACCAAGAAGGAGGCAAAGGCTTATCCTTGCCAGACGTTTTACCTGGTGGTAAAGACAGAATGAAGATTATTGCTTCACCTGACTTTGATTTTAAGCTAAACCCAGACTATGTTTATCCTAATCATATTGGTATTGATCACTATCATCATTACAAAGAAGACATTGAGCTTTTTGCTGAAATGGGATTCAAGTGCTACCGCTTTTCAATTGCCTGGTCCAGAATCTTTCCTAATGGGGATGAGGAAACTCCTAATGAAGAAGGCCTTAAGTTCTACGATGCTGTAATTGACGAGTGTTTAAAGCATCACATTGAGCCTGTAATTACTATTTCACATTACGAAATGCCGCTGCATTTAATTACTGAATACGGCAGCTGGAAGAATAAGAAGCTGATCGACTTCTACGAGCGCTTTGCCCGCACTGTTTTAACCCGCTACCAAGATAAGGTTAAATACTGGATGACTTTCAACGAAATCAACAGTGCTGCTCACTTCCCAATTATGGGTCAAGGTCTCACCATCAGTAATGGCGCTGGTGACAAGAAGAATGTTTATCAAGCATGGCACAATCAATTTGTCGCTAGTGCTAAGGCTGTTAAAATTGGTCATGAACTCAATCCTGATATGAAAATTGGCTGCATGATTCTATATGCTACAACATACAGCTACGATTCTAACCCTAAGAACCAATTGGCTACCTTGCAAGATAATCAGGCTAATAACTTTTTCTGTGCCGATGTTCAAGTTAGAGGACATTACCCAACTTACACTAAGAGTTTATTGGCTCGCCAAGGTGTTAAATTATCAGACCTTGATTACACTGATGAAGAACTGGCATTGTTAGCTCAATATCCAGTTGACTATATTGGCTTTAGTTACTACATGTCTTCTGTAGTTGACGTTACCCATGAAAACCAAGAAACTACTAACGGCAACTTAATGGGCGGCGTTAAGAACCCATTCTTAAAGAGCAGCGACTGGGGCTGGCAAATTGACCCGACAGGCTTAAGAATTGCCTTGAACCAACTGTCAGACCGCTATCAAAAACCTGTATTCATTGTTGAAAATGGTTTAGGTGCGGTAGACAAGCCGGATAAAAATCATTATGTCGCAGATGATTACCGGATTGATTATTTGCGTGAACATATCGAAGCTATTTCCCAGGCAATCGACGATGGCGTTGACGTCATGGGCTACACTCCTTGGGGTTGCATCGACCTAGTTAGTGCTTCAACTGGTGAAATGTCGAAACGTTACGGTTTTATCTATGTTGATGAAGATGATGAAGGCCACGGAACCTTTAAGCGCTATAAGAAAAAATCTTTTGACTGGTACAAGAAGGTTATTTCTACTAACGGTGCTGATTTAGGGTAAATCTTGGCAAAGATAAGACTCGGCTCATGTGAGCAAAATAAGCAATAAAAAGCGTGCTTTTAAGCACGCTTTTTTGCTATGTCAATTTCTATTGCAATTTTTTCAAAACATTGATTGCTATAAACTAATTAGTCATAGTTAGGCTGCATAGATTATATAAATCACCTTTTTGCTTCATTAATTCTTCATAAGAACCTTCTTCAGTAATAGTGCCGTCTTTCATAAAAATTATCGCATCATATTTTTGTAATAAGTTGGGATTCAATTTATGTGTTACCACAATTGATGTTAAATCCTTTATTTCTAAAATGGCATTTTCAATTGCAGTAGTATTTTTTTGATCTAAAGATGACGTTGCTTCATCCATTAATAAAATAGGTGTTTTTCTAATTAATGCTCGCGCTATAGAAATTCTCTGCTTTTGGCCACCAGATAAAGCTTTGCCATTTTCGCCAACATTCAGATCAACGCCCTTAGAATTGCCGTCTACTAGCTTTCTTAAACCAGCCTTATTTATAGCATAATTCAGTTCTTTATCTGTAAAAGATTTGCCTAGCATTATATTATACGCAAGAGAATTATCAAAAATATAGACGTCCTGTTGGACAATATTTATTAGTTTATAAAGCGATGACAAATTAATGTTATTGATATTTACGTTATCTATACTGATGTTGCCATCCTTAGTCAATTTGTAATATCTCATTAGTAACTTTAATAATGTTGTCTTACCGCTGCCCGACATACCTACAAGCGCGTATTTTTTGCCTTTTTCTATTTGTAAATTGATGTGTGAAAGTACCCTCTTTCCCGTTTCACCATGCTGGGGATAGGAAAAACTAACGTTGGTCAATTTGATCTCATTTTCAAATCTGTTCAATTTCAAATAGTTGCTGTTATCTTTTACCGGATTATGCACTTTCTCCAGCAACTGATTCAGAGTTTTGCTGGCGGCTAAACCAGCCTTTTTGTTATTCATTTCCAGACCCAATTTGCTCAGTGGCATTACAATAAAATTAACTAATTGCACAATTGCTGTAACTCCGCCAATACTGGTGTTTCCATTAATTACCATAAACATTCCTAGTCCGTATGCAACCAGAAAAACTAAATATCCAGAGAAATTCGAAATTGATACCGAAATATTATTAAGTTCTGACAGAGAAAACTCACTATCAGCCCGTTTATCGTTACCGTTCTGAAATTCTTTGCTAATTTGCTTTTCAATATTAAAGCTTTTAATTACTAAAAAGCCTGAAAATGCGTCTTTTACCTTGGAGACATAGGCATTTTGTTGCGTCAAAGCCAGATTTTGCTTTGCCTGCATTTTCCCACCCAACAAACTCATAACAATAATTGGCACTAAACTTACTATTAGCACTGGTATTGACAGCTGCCAGTTAATCATAAACATCCCTATAATCGAGAAAAGCAGTAATGACGAGTTAGAAACAATACTAAAGAAAGATTTGATATATTTTTCCTCAATTGTCGAGACAGTATTTGTCATTGTTGCTAAAAAATCTCCGGTACTATTGTTGCTGAATTCATTTAGGTCGCTTGCAATAATCTCATTAAAAATATGCCTGCGATATTTTTTACTAAAATTATTAACAAACCTATTTTTGGTTAGTTCACTGGTAA
The DNA here is from genome assembly GCF_003692935.1 of Lactobacillus sp. ESL0260. Lineage (NCBI taxonomy): Bacteria > Bacillati > Bacillota > Bacilli > Lactobacillales > Lactobacillaceae > Lactobacillus > Lactobacillus sp. ESL0260. The sequence goes on along the minus strand of NZ_REHO01000013.1, from coordinate 458,253 downwards.
AAACAGCAGTTGCCAAAAATATACATACTAATAAACAAACAAATATTGCATTTTTTAATTCATAAACATTCCTGGCAATCCCTGAGTCAATTAATCTTTTTAACACCAAAGCAAGCAATAAGTTTACAAGGGGATAAACTATTCCCGAAAAAAAGAGCGCAAGATAGTAGTTTAACTTATCATACTTTTTGTAATTTTCCATTAATATAAACATCCTTTCTATTCTAAAAAACATAAGTAAAAGTATCTAATTATTTTAAATTCTTCTACGTCTTCTCACTATACGCTAAACATTTTATAATCGAAAGAACTATTTTAAAATAAAGTTATATTTTTTAAAATTATAAAGTAATAGTTATTTTGATAGTTCTGCGTAAAAAATTATAGAAAGTTTTTTTAAAAATAGGCAGGTCAAGTTAGTATTAATTTGAAGGATATTAAGCATAGAAAGAAGTATTTCATTACAAATACAGAAAAAAATAGTTTCTACGAATCACAAAGGATTGTTTATATTTTGTCTTAATGAGAACATCTGATCTGGAGTATTTAAACAGATACAGGAGGAAAATAATGAAGGGAAAAATTTATGCTAAGGCGTAACAGGTTGGCAAGACATTCATGTTGCCAATTTCGTTGCTTCCGATAGCGGGATTATTTCTAGGATTGGGTGCTTCTTTTACCAGTCCGATTTTTATAAAGTTGTATCACTTGGAGAGCATTTTATCGCCAGGGATGCCGTTAAACAGGTTTTTAAGCATTTTAAATGACTGTGGCTCTGTAGTCTTTGACAATCTAGGCTTGCTATTTGCTGTCTCTATAGCGTTGGGAATGGCAAAAAGTGAAAAAGGGGTCGCTGCTCTTTCTGCGGTTGTAGGCTACTTTTTAATGTACGCTTCCTTAACCAGTTCAATCAAAAATCTCAGAAATTTAAATCAGCTCAAACAAGTTAATGGTTTAATTACAAATGTGTTGGGTTTTAACAACACAATGAACTTGGGAGTATTCGGGGGCATTATCATTGGTTTAATAGTCGTATGGCTACACAATAAGTACTACAATATTAAACTGCCTGATGTAATTTCATTTTTTGGCGGTACTCACTTTCCGCCAATTGCCGCTGCGGTTTCTGGCGTAATAATAGGAATTTTGCTTTCATATATTTGGCCTTATTTTGCAGCAGGAATTTCTGCTTTAGGCTTCTTCATTGCTAAATCAGGAGTAGTTGGTTCCTGTCTATACGGACTAATTTATAGAATGTTGATACCCTTTGGTTTACACCACATTTTCTGTTTGCCATTTTGGCAAACAGCGGTAGGTGGAACGGCCGTTGTTGCTGGACATACCGTACAAGGTGCCCAAAACATCGTCTTTGCACAATTAGCAGCTGGCGGTAAGATTTCGTATGAAGCTGCCAGATTCTTTTCATTTCAGTTCCCAGAAATGATTTTTGGCTTGCCAGCAGCTGCCCTTGCAATGTACTCTGTTGCTCGTAAAGATAAACGAAGTGAAATTAAGGGACTTTTAGTATCTTCTGCAGTAACTTCCATTTTAACTGGAATTACCGAACCACTTGAATTTACTATTTTATTTGCTTCACCATTTTTGTATTTTGGCGTTCACTGTGTACTTTTTGCTTTTTCTGCAGTCTTTGTAACATTGCTAAAAGTAGGAGTAGGCTTTACCTTTTCCGGTGGCTTAATAGACTTTATTCTTTATGGTGTGTTACCCGGAAATGCCAGAACTAATTGGGTTTCAATCATCTTCTTAGGTATTGCTTATTTCGTTGTTTACTATTTCTTGTTTAGATTTGTAATTACTAAGTTCGATCTCAATACGCCTGGTCGTAAAGATGATACTACTTTAAAAACCAAGAAAGATTATGTTGATAATAAGAAATTTACTGCTCTAACTAAAGATGAACAAGTAGCTTATGAAATAGTAGCAGCTCTAGGTGGAACTGATAATTTAGTGAATGTTGACAACTGCGCCACAAGACTGCGGGTGACAGTTAAAGATGGCAATTTAGTAGATAAAGAAACATTAACCGCAACGGGAGCAGCGGGAACGGTAGTTAACGGTGCATCTGTTCAAGTAATTTGTGGCACTACTGCCGGCAACATTAAAACAAATGTAATGGATCTGATTAATAGCAGCAAAGCACTAAAAACTGTTGCAAATTCTGTTAAGCCTGCAAATAGTTCGAAGTTAGATTCAGAGGATAAAAAAGTTCAAAAGTCGGTTGAAACGGGTCCGAGTCAAAAAATTGCATTGTTTGCACCTGCTGATGGACAGCTGGAATCATTGCAAACCTTAAATGATGGTGTTTTTTCCAAAGAGATGGTAGGTAAAGGCTTTGCGATCTTACCAGAAAATGGCAATATTTATGCTCCAGTTGATGGCACTATAACAACAATTTTTCCGACTAAACATGCAATTGGCATAAAAGATGAAAATGGCATTGAGCATCTTTTGCATATGGGATTAGATACTGTTGAACTTAAGGGCAAAGGCTTTAAGATTCTTTGCTCTGAAAAAGAACAAGTCCATCAGGGTGACAAGCTGGCAGAGATGAATTTAACAGAAATTAAATCTGCTGGAAAGGCAACTGATGTTATCTTTGTAGCTACTCTGTCTGACCGATTATTAGATGTCAAAGTTGCTGATAATGATAGAGTTACTGCTAATGATCAAGTAGCCGAGTTGTTGGTTAAAAAATAAACAGCTATCATGCCAGATTTCTATGTTAAAACATCTTGCTTCAGCCAATTGCTGCAAGTAAAAAAGCCAAGCTTTTCATTTAGAAAGCCTGGCTTTTGTTTTACTCAAAAATTAAATTGATGGCAAATGTGAAATAGGGTTTAGTTACCAATTTGCTTACGCTATATTTATTCACATTTTATTTTTACTGTCATAGATTCAACAAAAAATCCTGCTTTTGTGGATAATGTAATTGTGCATTATCTACTTAAGCAGGATCGTCTACTAACATTTTTTGCATATTTCAACAAAAAATTAAACAAGCTGTGCCTTTTTTATCTATGATGCCACTATAGTGATGCCCATTTACCATTATGAAAATGATTAAATAAATTTTTATTCTCTTTAAGCAGCCCAATTATCTGTTGTCTATCATAAACGGCTATTCCATGAGTATTAAAGATAGCAACAATTTCTACTAAATCTTTTGCTTGAATATTTCCTAATTCTAATTGAATTACTTTATTATTCACAGTCAAATTTAGTTTAAAAAAGTCTGGATTAAAATCAATTGGGCTAATTCTAACTTTTTTACGATATGTAATTTCAGCCTTAGTGATATTCTCAAATAAATATGATTTTGTATAAATTTTTTTGATATGTAATAACTGCATAAGTTTTATTACATCATTTGAACTATAACTTAACACAGTAATTCCGTTTTTATTAATCTGCCAATATCCACTAAAACATGTTGGTAAAGTAATAAAAATTCCCACCAAAATTATGAGTCCCAACACCCACCAAGGTTGATAGCCAAATCCAGTCATAAATAATGACACCAAAATGACTAAAACTAGTCCTAAGATTACATGCAGAATGTTTACTTTATGTCCAACAGTTACACTTTTATCCCAGTTACTAAATCCTGAATTATTCGCAGGATAGAGTTGTTGTCCTGCAATCATTTCTTCGTTTGACTTCATGATATTCACACTTTCACAATTTAGCAGTAACCATTTTATTTGTATTTAATTATACTACGTCTTGTTTTTTTAGAAAGCGTTTTTCTTAGCAGTAATGAATAATTTTTGCTGTTTAGTAGGACTTAGAATATAAAAGTTCATTATTCAAATTGTAATAAAAAGCTGGTTACCAGTGAATGCTGGAACCGGCTTCTATTTATACTAAATTGCCACCGGTCTTTTCTTGCACAGTTTTTTGCAACTGCTTACTATATTCAGTCATGCCGATTAAGGCAAACTCTTCTATTTGCCTTGCGCAATTATCTAGATAAACCTGTTTAGGATCAAAATGATAGTTAATAATGTTTTCCAAGAATAATAGAGTCATCTTATTAAAGCAGGTTAGTGGCTGGGTGTGAATCTCATGGGATTTTTCCAACAACTGCTTTGCTTGCTGGTACTTGTTTTTTTCCAGACAAATGCTAATCATATTGATTAATATTCCCAACACTATAAATTGAAGACCGTCATTTTCGCTATCTTTAAATTGTTGAAAAATTTTGTTAGTAATGATCATATCACTGGCAAAATCATAAAAAACCATGCAGTTCAGGAAAATTTTGATAGTTTTCCAGTCAAAATTCTCTTCATTAAAGAACTTATTCTTTAGTTGCTGGATTTCTGCAGCGCTTAATTTTTCTCTATTACCATCTATAATAGCTAAGATTGAGTTCACACTTAGCATTAAATCATTTTTACTGGTAAGCCCACTACCTGCAATAGCCTGTTTGATTTCTTTTAGGCGTTTAATATCAAAATTATAATAAGCGTCTGTCATTTGGGCATTAATCTTCTTTTTGAGATTATCTTCACTTTCAGCCTGGTAATCAAGTTGCTTAAAAAAAGTAGCAATTTTAACGTGATTTTGCCGTAATAATTCAATTAGGTCTGCCGCTGAAATACGGGTCAGATCTTTTTCTACTTTAGAATAAAAAGAGGGACTGATAATGTCACCAATCCATGCGCGTTGAGTTTTGCCAGCTTCTAAACGGTATTGCCTAAGTAATGCACCGATAGTCATAATTTAACCTCATTAATATTTTTTGTTTCATATATGACACTTTTTTATTTTCAATTTTAGCTTAAGTACAATTGAAAATAAAGAAAGTTAAAAAGGAGAAAAAATTATGACCATCTTTTTTAAAAATAAAGAATATCGCAAGTTTTCAATTGCCAGTATTTTATCTAGTGCTGGAGATATTTTATTCTACCTAGCATTGATGACATATGCCAGTCGGCTCAAGAATTATTCGCTGGCCTTATCATTAATCGCAATTTCTGAGTCAGTTCCCCGGCTGTTTTCCAGTGTTGGTGGCTATCTAGCTGACCGGACGCAGAATAAATTTCAAAAAATAGTCTGGATGGCCATGATTAGAGGAGCGCTTTATTTACTGGTTGGTTTTCTTTTTAGCCAGAATATTGCGGGTTGGAATCTGGTAATAATGGTGATTATCATCAACTTTATTTCTGATACGGCCGGAACTTATTCTGGCGGACTGACCACACCATTAATTATTAGTCTGGTTAAAAAGGATGAGATTGCTGAAGCTGAAGGTTTTACTAGCGGTGTTTCGCAAGTAATCACTTTGATTAGTCAGTTTGTTGGATCAGGACTTTTGTTATTCATGTCATATTCTGCGCTGGCTGTAATTAACGGTCTGACTTTCGTTGTGGCAGGGTTGATCTATTGCAATATTGCCAGGAGTAAACGAAAAAAGGGCATTTCAACTGTCACACAAGAAGTCGATGATCGTGGCTTTTGGTCCACCTTGGCCTTAGCATTAAAGCAAGTTAAAAAGGCTAGTGGCTTAATTACTACCTTACTGGTAATCGCCGTTTTAAACGGAGTTCTCAGCACGATAGAGCCCCTGATTTCTATTGTCATTGCGGGCAATCGTCAGGTGATGGTCATTGGAACCTATAGTTTTACAATCGCGTTAATCGGCGCTATGGCAGGAATAGGCGCTGCCTTAGGCAGCATTTTTGGTACTAATCTATTTAAAAATGTTAGCCTTTATATCATCATTATGTTTGCTTATATTGCTGGAGCAAGTGTCATAATTGCTATTTTAAGCAAACAAATTTGGTTCTGTTTAATAACTTATTGTATCCTAGGCTTCTTTGCAGGAACTGCTACTCCAAAATTAACCCAATGGATGGTAGGTGCAGTTGATCGTAAAATTTTGGCGTCCTCTGTTGGTCTGATTAATACGATTTTATTAATTGCCAGTCCCTTAATGACAACTGCTTTTACTACCTTATCGGCTGTGACAAGCGTCATCTATTCTCTTTGGGGTCTGTTTATCGTCAGTATTCTGCTCTTTGTAATTACCTTATTGGTGATGAGAAAATCCGCACAAAAAGGAAAATAAACAGCCAGTTTAGCTGATAAATTCGCAGTTGCTTTTTGCCAGCATTTTTCTAAGCCAGATATAAAAAGCCACCAAGATAATGGTGTGAATCCTAAAACTAGCACACTTTATGGTTGTTAACTGAGAACTAATTGCCCTTATTTGATCGGAGTTAGTTCTTTTAGTTTGGTCTTAATTTGATAATTATGCCAAAGCTGATAGATTATAATTTTATCTTGTTTAGCTAATTTAGACAGAAAAAATCCCAAAAGTTGGATAATTTTTGGGGTTCAGTACAGTTTTTGCTTTTTTAAAAAATTGAACTAAAATTGTGCTAATTTTTTCATATTAGCTTCGTCTAAGCTTACTTTGATATTACCTTTCATTCTGACAGTTGGATCTATTGCCCTAACATGCTGCAGCATAGATTTCATCTTGATCTATCTCAATAAATAAAGGTGATTTAACAGACTTTTCTGCTACTCTATATTTCTTTGGTGAAGATATGAGAACTGTTAAGACCGTGTTAAAAAAAGGACCAATCTTAGCTTCACAACATATCATGGAATTATTTACAGAAAGACTGCTTGGCTAATCTTTCTGAAAAACTACTTTTACAATTTTGAGTATCTTTCCCATATAGTCATCAGGTAGTTGCTCTAAATATTGAAATGATTGGTTATGATAATCGATTGTAACTAGCTGATCTAGCATGACTATGCCTTTTGTTTGAGATGCAGCAGGTAATTCTTGATATAATGGGTAGCGTCTTTTAGTAGTTGCTATAGGAGCAAACACAGCAATATGAGCGTATTTTTCAACCCCTTTATAGCTTAAATATAAATAAGGTCGTTTGCCAGATTGTTCATGCCCCTGTTTAGGACTTAAATCCATTAATAGAATAGATCCTTGCTTAATTACCACCTTTCATTTCCTTTTCTCTCATCTGGTAACTTAATTTCGGTATCAAATTCTTCACCTGAATAATCTTTAAAAAGTTCTTCAAAAGTTAAATCAGGTGTATCATCTTGCTTTGTCATTATTACTTTGTTGTCCTCAATTTTAAAGTTTAAACGATCTCCTATAGTAGCGTTTAATGCTTGCAGGACTGCTTGGTTTAATCGGATGCCTTTAGAATTACCCCATTTAGATATAGTAGCACGAATCATAATTTTCCCCCCTATAAAGAATAAACAATGTATATTCTGAAATGTAATAAAGTTATACAATGTTTATCTACGGAGATCAAGCAAAACAAAAAAGCATCCTGAACGAAATATGATGTGACCACCAAAATTAGGATACTTTATTAGTTGTAAGTTAGTTTTTATTTATTAGGACTTTTTCTCAAACTGAAAAAGATAATGAGAATAAAGTTAATCAGTAGGGTAAAGCCTGTAGTCCAGAAAACAGTTGCGTAGTTGAACAGTCCCGAGATAGTGGAGCCCATAAGTGACCCAAACACTGAACCGACCGCTTGAAAAGACTGATTGTAGCTAAAGATACGACCAAAGCTTTCGGCTGGAGTGTTCAGTGTCAAAACGGTCTGTGCTGCCGGTAACATGGCGGCACTGGCAATTCCCAGCAGAAAACGCAATCCTGCCAGCACCCAAGGTGAGTGTGTCAAAGCCATGGGTACGAAAAGAATTGCACCTACTATTAAACCTAGGCGTAATATTTTTAGTGGTCCAATTTCATCCATTTTATGTCCGATTTTGGAAGCAGCCAGCAATGTTCCGAGACCTGGGGTTGCAGCCACAATGCCGGCTACAAATGCAATGTTTTTACTGTTGGGCATCATTGACTTAACATATAAGGAAACAATTGGGTCAATTGACATATTAGCAGCCTGCACTAAGAGAGTAGTCACGAACATCACCACAATCAGCTTAACGTTAGGCAAAGACTGCATAATTTCTTTCATTGGCTTCATTTCTGCACGAGAAATGGGAGTAAAGTTTTCATGAACTAAGAAAGTTGACCCTAAGAAGACGAGCACCATCAAGAAACCGGTGATGAAGAATGGAATCCGGTAGCCCCAAACGCCACCTAACCAGTTACCAAAGAAGTTTGACAAAACACCACCTAAAAGTGGCCCTACCAAGTTTCCTGCCGTTCCGGCGGTCATCATTTGACTCATCACCCAGCCGCTTTTTCTATGGGGAGTTTCCCCTGCGATTAAAGCGGTGGCGTTGTTAATATATCCGGAAAAAGCGCCCTGAATAAAACGCATTACAATAATGTAGATGGCATTAGGAGCAAAACCGGTAGCGGTAATGGTCAAAGCCATGACTCCAGAAGCACGCATGCACATTAACTTACGGCCCTTTCTGTCGGCCAAATTGCCCCAATAAGGTGAAACTATTGCCTGAGCAATAAAGGTCATGGCAAAAGCAAGACCGGAATACATGCTAATCTGCAACTTGCTGTAGTTTCCTAGGTCAGCGATAAATAATGAAATAAAAGGCATTGTCATGGAGTAGCCCATGCCTGTAATAAAGCAGCCTAGCCATAAAGTAACAAAAGCTTTATGCCAGCCAGCTGGGAATTTTTCGGAAACTGTCAAAACGTCCTCGCTTTCTTTTTTAAGATTTTTCTAAAAAATATGATATCTTTTCTATTTTAGCACAATAAATTTGCTAAGAATTTGCTAAATAGCTGATATTTTCATTTTAAACATGATAGGATATTATTTCTGAAAGGAAGAGATGCCGGTATGGAAAGAAATTCACACTTGACCAGGCAGGAATATCGCCAAAAACACAGCCAAAAGTCCCAGCTTCAAAATAAAGAAATGACTAAAACAGCACTCAGAGGGCATGACACGTCTCAGACTCGTGCCGATTATCGTCATTTAAAATTAAATTTTTGGGATATATTTGCAGATCGACCATATGTTGCGGTGGCCATTGTTGTTTTGGCTATTTTCTTAGTTATGGCTAAACTGTGGTGGCTGCTTGCTGGACTGGCCGTTATTGTCGCAATCGGTATTTTCGTCATTGGCCGCAGTCACCATCCCGATCGCGTTCTTAGTCTGGAATTTAAAATGAAGTCATCTCGGAAATTAAGCATGTTGCGAGCTTTGCAATTTGGCGGCTCGATCATCATGTTTCTGGCTACTTACATGAAAAAAGTAGTAACAGTCAATTTTTCTACTGCTGGTTCAACCGATGGGTTACAGATTGTGCAGGGAATTTTATCTAATCGTGGCGGTGTCTATGGTCAACAAGGATCATATTTCTTAAGCTTACTGAATACCTTAACTGGTGGACAACTTTGGGGTAAATATCGCTATGCCACTAATAGTGCCCAAATGATGAACAGTAGCGCTGGACGCTTAATTATTATGTGGATATTACTTTTAATGATTGCGCCTGCCTTTTGCGTTTTAGCACAATTTTTCCGTGAACCCTATTCACGCAATACGGCTTTAGCAGCTTCAATTGTGGCAACCATCAGTTTCGTGTTGACTCCGCGCTTATTGAGTAAGTGGATTGTAGAATATGCGGTGGAAAATCGGATGGCAAGTGCTCAGGCACAAGCTGCCATTAGCGTGGGGCCAATGGCTTATGTGGCAATCTTCTGCGCAATTTTAGTTTTAGTTATTTCTATTTACCGGGTAATTAAAAAGGACAGGTTCGTCTAAAATAGTCTTCTCATAACTTTTAACTTAATTAGCATTAATGCTGGCACCTTAGTGGTGCCAGTTTTTTTGTGAAATTAATTTCTGAAAATGAAACAAATATTCCAAGTTGTGAAATACGTATTCACTTTCTTGGAAAGCGGATACAAAAAATAAGAAAGATGTTATAAATATAAAAGTAAGCTAGCTTAGAAAATATCAGCTCAGGTTGAGCAGAGTGAATTAAAGGAGAAAAATATGTCCCAAAAAGATAAACGTTATTCCGTAGTCATTGCAGGTGGAGGCAGTACTTATACACCAGGATTTGTTTTGAGCTTAATTGCAAACCAGGACAGATTTCCACTAAGAAAGCTGAAATTTTATGATAACGATGCCGAAAGGCAAAAGAAAATTGGTGATGCGTGTGCAATTATTATGAAAGAACGCGCACCGCAAATTGAATTTTTGTATACGACTGATCCTAAAGAAGCATTCACAGATGTTGACTTCGTTATGGGATCAATTCGGGTTGGCAAGTACCACATGCGTGAACTCGATGAAAAGATTCCGTTAAGATATGGCGTTAATGGTCAGGAAACAACCGGACCCGGAGGAATGGCATATGGGATGCGTTCTATTCCAGCTATTATTGAGATAATCGACTGGATGGAAAAGTACTCGCCAAATGCTTGGATGATTAACTATACCAACACGATAGCTATTGTTGCAGAAGCTTGCCGTAGATTAAGACCAAATGCTAAAGTAATTAATATTTGTGATATGCCGGTAGAAATTATGACTAGAATGGCTAAAATTTGTGGCTTAAATGACTACCATGATCTTGATGTCAACTACTATGGCTTAAACCACTTTGGCTGGTGGAAGGAAGTCCGTGATAAAAAGACGGGCAAAGATTTAATGCCACTTCTTAAGAAGCACATATCTGAAAATGGTTACTGGGTCGGTGGTGAATTTGATAAGGAAACAGAGACCAGTTGGGCCGAAACCTTTAAAAAAGCTAAGGACTGCTATGCTCTTGATCCAGAAACTTTACCTAATACTTATATGCAATATTATTACTTCCCACAATATGAGGTGAAAAATGCAGACCCTAACCATACTAGAACTGATGAGATTCGTGAATACAGGCAAAAAATAGTATTTGGTGAATGTGCCAGAATTGTTAAAGCCGGCACTGCTAAAGGCAATATCTGGGAGGCTAATGCCGAACACTCTAATTATATTGTTGATATTTGTCATGCGATTGCTTATAACACGCATGAAAAATTCTTTGCTAACATTCCTAATAACGGCGCTATTGCCAATATTGATTCTGATTCTATTGTTGAAGTACCTTGCTGGTTTGGCGCGGACGGAGTTCAACCTATGGCAACTGGAATGGCCGGTAGATTCCAAAAGGGATTGATAGAAGAACAACAAGCATGTGAAAAGCTGGTAGTTGATGCTTATGAACAACATTCATACACTAAGATGTGGCAAGCCTTTGCTCTTAATAAGACAGTTCCTGATGCTTCTGTAGCGAAAAAGATTCTTGATGACATGATCCCAGAAAACAAGCCATACTGGCCAGAACTTAATTAGTGATTGGGGATGATGTCTTATGATGCAGAAGTTTCAAAAGTTTGGTGCAGCAATGTTTGTGCCAGTGCTTTTGTTCTCGTTTGCGGGTATTGTAGTTGCCTTAGGCAGCTTATTTAACAACCAAGCAGTTTTCGGCTCTCTGGCAAATCCAGGGACAACTTGGTATTCAATTTGGGATACAATTAGCGCAGGTGGTTGGACAGTTTTTAAGCAGGAAGCTTTGCTTTTCGTTGTAGGTCTACCAATTGGTCTAGCAAATAAATCCAGAGGTAGGGCTGCCATGGAAGCAGTAATTACCTACATGACTTACAACTATTTTGTTGGTGCTATGTTATCTCACTGGGGCGCCAGTTTTGGTATTCCTAACTTTGATAAAATCCAGATTGTGGAAAATTCCACTAACCACGGACTAACCGAAATAGCAGGGATCAAAACGCTAGACACTAGTATTATTGGTGCTCTAGTGGTTGCTGGTATAGTAATTTGGTTACATAATCATTATTTTGATAAGAAATTGCCGGACTGGCTGGGAACCTTTCAAGGGTCCACATATGTTTATATTTTAGGCTTTTTCCTTATGATTCCTCTGGCACTTATTACCTGCTGGGGCTGGCCAAAAGTTCAGCTGGGTATAACTGGTATGCAACACTTTATTACTAACAGTGGCGTTATTGGAGTGTGGATTTATAATTTTCTCAATCGTATTTTAATTCCAACTGGACTTCATCATTTGGTATATATTCCGTTTCAGTATGGTCCAGCTGTAGTTGCAGGTGGATTACAACCTTATTGGCTAAAACATTTAACTAAATTTGCGTTAAGTACACGTCCGTTAAAGCAACTGGCTCCTGAAATGGGCTTCCAACTGTGGGGTAATGAAAAAGTATTCCTTGCTCCGGTAATTTGTTTAGCGTTTTATGCGACAGCTAAAAAAAATAAAAAGAAGCAAACTTCAGCTTTGTTAATTCCAGCAGCTTTGACTTCATTCTTTGCTGGAATTACTGAACCAATTGACTTTACCTACTTGTTTGCGGCTCCAATTTTATGGGTAATTTATTCATTACTTTCAGCTACTATGAACACTATTATGTTCAGTTTTGGTGTTGTTGGTAACTTTATATTTGGCAGCATTGATATGGCGGCAGAAAACTGGATACCACTCTGGGCCAATCACTGGCAAACATTTCTAGTACAATTTACAATTGGTATTATTTTTGCAATTCTTACCTTCTTTATTTTTAAATTTATGATTATTAAGTTTGATTATGCTACTCCAGGAAGGGAAAAAGATGACGAAGATGTACATCTACTAAATAAGAAGGAATATCAAGCTAAAAAAGAATCAGCTTCCAGTGCCACAACTACCGCACGGCCATCTAAAAATGAGAAAGAAACTGATCCATACGTTGAAAGAGCAACAGCCTTCTTAGATTTATTAGGTGGAAGTTCCAACATCAAAGAGTTAAGTTCTTGTGCGACGAGATTGCGTGTCACTGTGGCTGATCCTAATAAGATGGGCTCTGATGCTCAGTTTAAGGCAGCCAAGGCCGTTAATGTTGTTCATCACGGCAAAGCAATTCAGGTTATTGTTGGCTTGGATGTTGCCCAAGTTCTTGAAGCAATGCAGGAATTAAGAAAGCAGGATTAATTATGGCTAGAACGCTTGTATAGGTAAAAGCAATTTGTCATATGTAAAATTACTTTATATGGAGCGTTGGTCTATGTCAAAATTAGAATATTTAGTCTATCAAAATAGTGGTAAATTGAATGATTCTGAAATAAGGGTCATTCAATTTATTATAAATAATGCAAAAGCGTGTAAAGGATTAAGTCTTACTGAGCTTGCGCGCAAATTATACGTTTCACGTTCGGCGATTTTCCGATTATGTAAGCACCTAGGCTTGAGCGGATATAATGAATTGAAATTTTACTTAAATGAAGTCGTCCAAGAAAAAGAACAAAATAATATAAGTAAATTTATACCTGACAATTTTGATGCAAGCATAATAAAAGAAATCGAAAACTTACATAAAAATTTTAAGGTACTTAAGTTAGATGAATTTTACAATGAGCTAAGTAATGCTAAGCATATTTATATTTACTCTACCGGCTGGATTCAACAGATGCTGTCTGATTATCTTTCTCACGAGTTATTACTTTTTGGCATTTCATCAATAGTTTTGCCAGCTGCTGTCAGTGAACTGGAAATGGTAGGAAAAATAGCAGAAAAAGGCGACATGCTCTTTATTATTTCTTACACGGGCGATAATAAAGAAATTAACGATGAACTGGGTAAGTTTGAGATGGTTAACAACAAATTGCGTTATGTCTCCTTTACAGACCTAAAGCAAAATAAACTTGCTTCGCTTTCCGACTATAATTTCTACTATCCGACTGTAAAATTTTCGTCTAGCAATGATGTTTCGTTTATACTGGCTTACACCTTGGTGGATTTCATCATAAACAAGTTTGATATTTGGCAAAAAGAAAAAAGTGATAAAAATGGTAAGTAAGATAAACAACTTTGTGATTAGTTTCTTGAATAGGGCCCATTTAGACACCAAAAAAATTTTGACAACCTATATCTATGCTTTAATTTTAATTCCCTTGTTTTTCGGTTGCTTTATAATTTTGACATCATCTATTGCTAAACAAAACATCAATGTTGTTTTGAACAATACACCTTTGATTGCAATAGATATGATAGTAGCTCTTACGGATTTTATTATGGGTTATTATATTTGGCTCAAGAAAGATTTGATTCTTAAGCATGAGGGTAATTATCACTTTTTGATGTTCAGTCAGGCGATCAGCCAGTTAATGGTCGGTAACATTTTTTGCTTGATTTTGGCGCTTTTTGGCATCATACGTATTAATGAACAATCCGGCAAATTAAAATGTCAAAGCAGTTTTATCAAAGTGCCTGCTGTTATCTTTTTGACTATCTTTGGTTTTTGTTTAGTTTTAACAATTAGTATATTTATTAGGAAATAGGTAGAATTAATGTTTAATATATTTAAAAAACGCGGTTTTACAGTGGCTGCAGCTTGTGATGGGAAACTAATGCCAATTACAGATGTGAAAGATGAAGTTTTTTCTCAGAAAATGCTAGGCGATGGCTACGCCATTAAGCCTACAGATGGCAAAATTTATTCTCCTGTTGCAGGAACTGTCACCACAGTCTTTCCCACTAAGCATGCAATCGGCATTACTACTGATAATAATTTAGAAATATTGGTCCATTTAGGAATTGATACTGTGGAATTAAAAGGTGAGCCCTTTGAAGTGGCTGTCAAACAGGGTGATACTGTTAAGCAGGATGATTATTTGGCAAGTATGAATACAGAACTGATTACGGCTGAAAATTACGATGATACGGTAATAGTTGTTTATACTAATATGGACGTCATAAAATCTGTTTCTGATGTGTCGGCAGGTGATACGACCCACGGTGACACAGTTCAGACTCTGCAGTTTAACGCTTAATTATTTTTAAATAAGATGCTTCGACCGGTTAAATAAATTAAAGCCTTGAGCTTTAATTGCAATTTTAACTACCTCGGAGCGTTTTTTATTTAATATTGTAAAGGTATAGGTTTGGATTTATTATGAGGTTAACTAAAGATTAATCGTAGAATTATTCTGAATTTGAAAATCACTGGTATATTTGTGGGAAAAAGTAGCAAAAAGTATATTATCCTTAATGATATTTGTGCTGCCAAAAATAATTTTACTAACATGCTGCTAGTCGTGGCCAAGTGATCGACTATCCGAGAAAAAATAAGGAAATGATCAAAGCCTGCATTAATTTCAAATCAATTTTGAATTAATAAAAATAAATTAAAAATATTGTTGACTTTTTATTAATTACATATTATATTAAAATTAATCATATATGATTAAGAGAAGTATATAATAATGCTTTTGCTATCACAAATACTGTGCCAGCAGCTTCTGTTGGTAATTCTGCTTACGCTCAACTATCTAATGTCTTGAGTCAAGACGTCGTAAACAAAATTGACCCATATGTAGAAGTGAAAAATAATAAATATGTTCTTAATGACGATGTTAAAAAGGTTATTACTTATGCTGAATATGTCTCTGCTCAAGAAGTAATAGCCCATACCAATCAACTTATTAATGGATCATCTTTTGTAATAAATAAAAGCACAAAAACTGCAACTTTAGAATTTGAAATTAATAATTCTGGAAAATCAGTTAGAGTTTTACCATCAACAGAAGATTCTAAAATTCAACCCCGCGCAAAGCATCATTTTGGTGTAAATAAGGTTGAATTTGGATGGAATTACATTAGAGTTTTTATAGATAAACGCACTGCTAAAGCTGTTGCTTCAGGCGGTCTTGCAGGTCTCACAGCTATTATCACCGCTGCTGTTGACCCTGATTGAGGCCCTATAGTAGCTGCAATTGGTGCTTTTCTAAGTTCGACAATTGGTGACAATATTAAAGGTGGCGTTTGGTTTGATGTTAATTGGATACTTACTGGCATCAATCACTATCCAGTAATTACTCAGTGGGGCTGGCAATAATTCAATTTATAAAAGACAAAATGAATAGAAAGAAAAAGACTGAATCTGATTATTATGAATCGGTGAAATATCGTAACGCATTAGCGTACGGAATATCGACTGGAATTATAGTTTTCATATATCAAACATATTTATCACCTTACATAACTAATAGGTGGACAAATATTTTTGTACAATTTTGCATTATACTTTTGGATATTTTTATAGTTAATTGTGTGCTTCATTGGTATGACCGCAACAAAAAATAATTTAAATCAAATATTTTGTAGTCAATAAATGTGACGTATAACTAGAACTTAGACATCCAATTATTATGCAAAAGCCAATGTACGATTTTGATATGGATACGACCTCTGAAATTAAGATAATTTTTGAGGTCGTATTTTTATGGTTAAATTATCTTAATTTTGGTGGTTAACATTAATTACTAAACGATTTTTCGTATACTTTTTAATTTTAAGTTAGCACCAGTTGTTCGTTAGATTACACCCCTTTTGGTCTTCAAAATAAACAGGATTTAACTAAGATTATGAGCGCAATTAAGCATAGGGGAGTCACACTGCATTTTTTCGTCTTTGCGAGGCTTTTTGAAGATTCTAACCTGTAGAGTTGATGAATAACATCATTCTAGAGCTTTACAAGTACCAAACTGAGAGCGAACGTAAGAGAATTAAGGAACGGAAACGGCAGGACACATCCCAATTGCTAAATCTGAGGGCCGCTATCATGGCCGCAAGCCCAAATTCAATAAGAACAGTCTCCAATTGCAACACGCCTTTAAACTTTACCAAAGTGGTATGACTGATATTGCTGTCAGCAAGGTAACTGGAATCAATCGGATAACATTCAAACGATATAGAGAAAAATTAGGGATTACCCAGATAAGTTAATCAGGTTCTTGTGCAAGATCAGTTTAATCATGCTAGAATATAACTATAGAGAAAAAGAAGCCTTGCAAAAACAAGACTTCCTCTCTGAATTTCAAGCAGCCGCTTTAAAGGCGGTTAGCTAGATTATAGTTTGGTTAAAGACCAATCCCATAACGTGCTAAAGTTATTGTTGGGACGGTCTTTTTTTATTTGTGTTTGTCGATATAGGTCAACAAGACAATAATAAACGAGGCAAATGTCAGCGCTAATTCTAGCGCATGGTACACACTCAATAGCTGGACACCTTTCTAAAAGATTTCGTGCCATAGGCACCCTCTCCCTTCAAGTGAAACAGCCAGCCGCCCTCAAAACAATTTGCTATCAATTCAAACTTAATTATAGCAAATATTGTATTGTTCCTGAATGATGATGTGAGCCCCAAATTTAGGACAACTTTTAGAAGCTCAGTACATATTAATTTCGTGTTTTTCTTATATTTAGTTATCTTTTTGCCCTGAAAAAGATAATTTCTCTTGCCGCAACAATTGGACCGGATGATTGATAAATCGTCAGATGCACTTTTTTAGCGCGCACATCCCGCAAGCCTACTACCTTGTTTTTAGTATCAGCCTTCCACTGTAAGTGGTCTGCGTAAGTAGTGTAGTTTTCACCATCTGTTGAAACAGCAATTGAAACAATAAGAGGATCACCATTATGATCAATATTCCGGGGCACAAAAACCATTCTGCTTAGCTTTTCAACCTTTTCAAAGCTAAAAGTTAATTCCAGTGGTTGCTCAGGTGAAACAGATTGGCTAGTTTGCCATTCGCTCGCCAATTTCAGGTCAGTCAAATAGGACAGGGGATGGTTTTCTTTACTATCACAGTTGCTGGTTACCTCAATGTTTTCAATCGCATAGTCTTTGGCAGCGTGTTTCGTAATGACACCGAAAAGGTCAGACCATTCAGAAACTTTATTTCTAATGGCATAACGCATCCTAATAATATAGCGGGTATTAGGCGCTAACTCATGAAAAGTAAAACTTTTGCCGGTAATGCCAACATAAAGAAGATTATTAATTTCAATCTGCACGGCACTTTCATGAGGCCAGGCAAGTTCAAATGAATGAGCCGAGATCTTACTTGAATCTACTGCCGGTAGTTTTGGTGACGGCAAGACGCCACTGGTAATTTCGTGTACTAACACGTTTTTGCCATAGTTGAAGTTACGGACTGTGATTTCTATTTCAGTGGCGGTAATATCTCTAGCGGCTAATTTTATTTGCAGCGCAGTCTGCGTGTTCTTATGGTATTTTTTAAACTCATCGAGGCCGTAATTAGTATTATAAAAAATACCTTCATGAGCATGATTGAAAGCAGCCAGCGAGCCGTATTCTTCTACGGGGACAACTTGATCATTAATTTTAATAGTTACAGCATCAGGGTAAGAATCGCACATAATTGTCAGACTGGTAGGTTGTTCAACGAATTTCTTTGTCAAGTTACCCTCAGTCGGTGCAATAGTGACCACCAGCTTTTCCTGCTCAACTTTACTGCAGATTTTAGTAGTATAGCTGTTACTTGCAGCAATTGTCCCATCATCGTCATAGCTAATGGCTTCACTCTGCTCTTGGGGATAAAGTAGAAAATCACGTTTATTCCAGTCAAAAATACTGCCACCCCGAACAAAAACCGGTAGATGCCATAATGGGAAAGTTAAGTTATTGTAGACCTTGCCGCCAGCATATTTTTTACCGGTAAAAAGGTCAATCCACAGCGTTTTTTTGCCTGGCAAATATAAATTATCCTTACGAGAATCACCGTTTTTGTCTTCGCGACCATTCGTAATAGGAGCAATTAAAAGGTTGGGTCCCAACATAAACTCGTTGCCAAACTGAGCTGTATAATTAGCACGTTCATCAGGAAACTCGCTAAATAGTGGCCGCATAATCAGCTCGCCGCTTTTTGTCCGTTCATTTAACGTATAAATGTAACTGGCTAAGTGCTGACGCAATTTAAGATAAGCCAGATTAATTTCAGTTATTTTCTTATTATAAGCAAACGGGTTTTTACTGAAATTACCTTGATCATCAAAGTTAAATAGTAAAGCGGTAAAACTTTTCCATTCGAAGTCACGGACATTGATTTGAGCGTTGCCGCCGCCTTGCAGACCATCAACCGCTGCCCCAACTAAAGGTTGACCGGAAAGATTTGCTCCCAGTAATCCCGCAACTTGATTAGTAATATTGTCCCAGTTACCACCGATGTCGCCAAAAATAAGTGCGGCGTTTTTTTGCATGCCAGCGGTGCCGCTGTCAGCTAGCACTAGAGGCCGCTCTTTTTGTGATTCACTTTGGAGTTTTGCCGTATCTTGAGCTGCTTCGTCAGCTGCGGTATAAGTAAAGTCAGTTTTTTCAGGTAGATCAACTTCACCCTGATGCCAAAATCCGGGATGAACACCCTGAGTTTGCGCGTATTCATTAAAGAAACTAAGTGCCTGCTCATTTTCGGGTTGCTCACCATAATTAGGGACAAACCAGCTTATTGGAAAATGCATGGCGTGATAGCGATCAATTAGCGCCCTTGCGGAAAACTGGTAGTTTTCTTCGCCATTAAGTGAGGCCTTACCCGAAGCGGCATTTTCATCTTTGGTACGGGTATAATAATTGTTGCCAATTTTGCTGGCATTTCGCTCCTGGGCATGGCTTGGCTGCCATAAGGTCGTGCAGAAATTGCCGATATGGCCGAGACCTAAAGCATACTTAGGCAGTAACATCGGCTTGCCCGTTAAAGTGAAATAGCGCTGTAAAATTTCCTTGGGGGTAGTGCCAAGGAGGTAAAAAGTGTCAAAAACAGCATCTTGATGAGCGAGGATGGTAACTCCCCGCTGGGTTTTACCAAAATCATAGCTTCCCGCTGCAGTGGTATTTCTTAATTCACCATAACCGGCATTCGACCAGAAAAAGGGGACAGGCATAATTACACCGCCTTTTCCAGTTATTTGATCATGCTTAATTGCGATTTTATGGCCTTTATGACTAAAATAACCATTTTGCAGTCCACCACCGTAGAAAAATTCGTTTTGGTTTTCTGCTAAAAATTCTCGCGTTTCGTTTTTACTAAATTCGAGCGGTTGCGACTGACGCATCCTATTATGATGCAGCGATTCATCAAAAATACTGAGCACAGCCGGATTTTGGCCGAAAATAATTTGATAGTTGCCTGTATGAATGATTAAGGAATCGTTGGTAGCTCTGACCTGAGAATTGGTAAAAGCAGTATTATCAAATTGCGACAGCTGAATGTTTGCGACTTGATTTTCACTAAAATTTTGCTCTGGATCAATTAAAAGGCGAAAAATACCGTCAGCTAAGACGTAAAAGTGCGCAATTTCGCCAGTGGCAAAGTGTAATTCATAATAATGGTCACACTTGCTGGCACCAGTAAGTGCTCCCAATGAGTGTTTATTTGTTTGCGTATTTTGAATCATGATTTTTGCTTCCTAATTAGTTACCTACACCACTATTATAACTAAAAAACTAAAACTTTCCGTACTATTTGAAATTGAACTGGTAAAGACCAGTTGATTAAGCTAAAATGAAACTATAAGTAAGAGGTTTATTTTATAAAAGAAAGGCCAAAATATTATGACTTATTATATTCATGCAGATAAATTCTTTCTTGAAAATGTAACTGAACAAGGTGGTTACTTAGAAGTACAAGATGACGGCAAATTCGGCTTTTATTATACTGAAGACCAAAAGCCGGAAGGTAAAATTGTCGATTATAAAGGTAAGTGGATAGCACCGGGACTTGTTGACACTCACGTTCATGGGTCACTAAAAGAAGACGTAATGAAAAGTGATTGGGCAGGAATTAACCACTTGTCAGAAGGCTTTTTGCGTTCAGGTGTTACCAGCTGGTTGCCAACGACTTACACTGCCGGTGCTGATACATTAAGCAAAATTTGTCAGATGTTTGGCGCCCATAAGGGTGAAGAAACTGGTGCTAAGATTCAGGGACTTCACTTTGAGGGCCCATACTTTACTGCGGAACATGCTGGTGCGGAAAATCCGAAATACTTGATTGACCCTGATATTAACCAGTTTAATCAATGGCGCGAAGAATCAAAAGGACTTTTAAATAAAATTTCTCTTGCTCCTGAAAGAAAAGGTGCTAAAGAATTCATTCGTGCAGCTGTTAAAGAGGGCGTAGTTGTAGCTTTAGGACACTCAAGCGCTACCTTTGCAGAAGCTAAAGCCGGTGTTGAAGCTGGTGCCACTATGTTTACTCATACTTTTAACGGGATGCCTGATCCGTCACACCACGATACATCAATTTCTAATGCGGCAATGGCGCTGCATAATGTGACAGATGAGTTGATCTGTGACGGTCATCATGTTCAAAAAGAAATGGTACGGGCATTAGTTCAGCTTAAAGGTGCCGAACATATTTGCTTGATCACAGACTGTATGGAAGCTGGCATGATGCCTGATGGTGACTACATGTTAGGTGAGTTGCCTGTTTATGTTAAGGAAGGTATGGCTCGCTTAAGGGGTGGCAATAATTTAGCCGGCAGTATTTTACAATTGAAGACTGCCGTTAAAAACGTTGTTGACTGGAATGTTGCTACGCCGGAAGAAGCAATCATGATGGCCTCTTACGTACCGGCTAAGAGCGCTCATGTTTTAGATAAATGTGGTTCAATTGCTCCTGATAAGGACGCTGATTTCTTAGTATTAAACCCAGATATGACTTTAAGCGAAACTTACTTAAATGGTGAATCACGTTACAAAGCATAATATGACTAATCGATTAAATTATAAAAAGCCAATTCATCAAGTTGAATTGGCTTTTTGCTTGCTATTATTAACTATATTTAGCTCTTTATTATACACTATACGCTTTTACTATAAGTTAAATTAATTGCACTTTTTTCACCCCGGATATAGTCTAAGAATATAGTACGTGCTATTAATAATTAAATAGACGGAGAGTGAGAAAATGGCTAAAACAGGACAAGATAGGTTGAATGACCCATTTTTGAATAAAGGGACTGCTTATACAGAAGAGCAGCGAGAACAATATCATTTAGTAGGGATGTTACCGCCAAAGGTGCAGACTCTTGAAGAACAAGCTCGCGATGTTTATTTACAATACCAGGAAAAATCAACGAATCTAGAAAAACGAATTTTTCTAATGACGATTTTTAATACTAACCGCGTGCTGTTCTTTAAAATTTTTAGTGAACATGTCACTGAATTTATGCCTATTGTGTATGACCCGACAATAGCTGAAACTATTGAAAATTACAGTCATTTGTTTGTGAATCCGCAATATGCCGCATTTCTGTCAATTAATGAACCGGATAAAATGGCAGAAACATTAAAAAATGCGGCTGATGGCCGTGATATAAAACTAATAGTGGTTACTGACGGTGAAGAAATTTTAGGAATTGGTGACTGGGGCACTCAAGGCGTCGACATTTCTGTTGGCAAGTTGATGGTTTATACTGCTGCAGCTGGTGTCGATCCAGCATGTGTATTACCCGTAGTTCTTGATGTTGGTACTAATAATGATAAATTACTTAATGATTCGCTTTACTTAGGCAACCATCAGCGTCGGGTGAATGGAGATCCTTATTACCAATTTGTTGATCGCTTTGTGCAAACTGTAGAAAAGCTGTTTCCGGGACTATATTTACATTTTGAAGATTTTGGCCGGGATAATGCTGATAATATTTTAAAACATTATCGTGATCATATTCTAACCTTTAATGATGATATTCAGGGTACTGGAGTCATTGTTTTGGCTGGTATTTTGGGAGCCTTAAAGATTAGCGGACAAAAGTTAACCGAGCAAAAGTATGTCTGCTTTGGTGCTGGAACTGCTGGTACTGGAATCGTGGAACAAGTCTACGCTGAGATGTTGCAAGCAGGTTTACAGCCTGATGAAGCACGCAAGCACTTTTACTTAGTGGATAAACAAGGATTGCTTTTTGAAGATACACCTGATTTAACACCAGCGCAAAAGCCTTTTGCAAGAAAACGTTCTGAGTTCAGTAATGCTGACCAGCTTAAAGATTTAAAGAGTGTCGTGCAGGCAGTTCACCCTGACATTTTAGTAGGAACTTCAACCCGTTCAGGTGCTTTCACTCAGGATATTGTGACGGAAATGGCTGCCCATACCGACCGGCCAATTATTTTCCCATTATCAAATCCAACTCAATTGGCGGAGGCAAAAGCAGAAGATTTAATTCATTGGACTAAGGGCAAAGCCTTGGTAGCAACTGGTATTCCTGCTGATCCAGTTGAATATAATGGCGTCAAGTATGAAATAGGTCAAGCCAACAATGCTTTGGTTTACCCCGGACTTGGTCTTGGTGCTTTAGCTGTTAATGCCAAAATTTTAAGCGATGAAATGATTAGTGTAGCAGCCCATTCACTTGGCGGCATTGTTGATTCTAGTAAACCAGGTGCAGCGGTTTTGCCACCAGTCGAAAAATTGAATGTCTTTTCTCAAACTGTAGCGAAAGCTGTGGCTAATAAGGCAATTGCTGATCATCTTAACCAGAACGATTTTCAAGATGGTGAAAAAGCTGTAGCAGCACTTCGCTGGACGCCAGAGTACGCAGATGAGCAGGAGTGAGAATAAATGCAAGCCTTTATTACTTCGTTAACCAGTGTAGTTGAGCTGTTACTTGTAATTGCCTTAGGTTATTGGCTGCGCACGAGTGGCAAACTGGGTGACCAGTTTAAAGGCAATATTTCTTATTTGATTATGAATATTGCTCTGCCTGCTTCAATTTTTGTTTCTGTTTTAAAATATTTGAATCGACAAAAATTGTTCGGTTTAACAGGTGGCTTAATCTATGCCATTATCTGCTTTGCCCTAAGTTATTTGTTTGCCTGGTTATTATGCAAGGTTTTGCGAATTCGCAAGGGTCGTCGTGGTACTTTTATTAATGCCATTACGAACGCCAATACCATTTTTATTGGCCTACCATTAAATATCGCCTTATTTGGGCAAAAAAGTATGCCATACTTTTTAATTTATTATGTTTTAAATACTGTTTCTACTTGGGCAATTGGTGTCTTCTTCATTTCTAGTGATGATCCGACCGCACAAAAGAATAAGCAGCAAAAATTTAACTGGAAAAAGTTGTTGCCAGCGCCACTAGTGGGATTTTTAATAGCTTTGATTTGCTTACTGGTTGAAGTTCCAATTCCTGGCTGGATTACAGCCGTGTTGAGCATGGTCGGTGGTATCGTTACCCCAATGTCACTGATCTATATTGGTATTATATTGGCAGATGCTGGTTTGAAGTCAATCCACCTTGACCGTGATACTATTTGGGCATTGCTTGGCCGCTTTATCTTAGTACCGGCTTTAATGATGATTTTAATTGTTGTTGGTGCTAATTGGTTGCCAGCTTTGACAGGTCTAGCTAAACAAACCTTAGTTGTGCAATCTGCTACTCCTGCTTTGGCAGTTTTGCCAATATTAGTTGGTGAATCGCACGGGGATGTGCAATACGCTACCAACGTTGTGACCACCTCAACGGTCTTATTTGTAATTGTCGTACCACTGGTTTTGGAAATTACCCAAATACTAATATAATTAATAAAGAAATTGTAATATAAAACCCGTCTTTGATCGTATAAATAAGGCGGGTTTTTGTTAGGAAAATAATATTTGCAATTTTTATTTTTAATGTGTTATTTCTTCTTTTATTAATTTCAATATGATATTCTTTCCGTAGTGGATCCCATAGAAAAGGGAGAAATTTATTATGCAAGTTGTTAACAATTACTTTGCTTATACGGATAGCAAAAACTAGTTGCACTGCTTAAATCAAGATATGATTATGATATGTAAAAGAATATAATAAAGGTTGCTTAATATTGGAACATAGAGAATTAGTCAAATCAAATGGTATTTCTGATAAGGCATTAAAAGCAATGGATGAATCTGTTGCCAATTTAAAAAAAGGAAAGGTGTCCGCACCAATAGATTTATCAGACTTTTAGATGAAATAGTATTTAAAGAAATTGCTAGTTTTGTGAATGTAAAGATTTATACATATAAACATATAAAAATCCTCTTAGTTAAATTGAAATCTAACTAAGAGGATTTTTAGCTTTAATTATAGTGAGTTTTGCAAGCTATAATAATTAATCGCTCATTTTTAACTGTGTAAACTAATCTATCTACATTATTTATTCTTCTTGACCAACCAATTTGATATTTTAATTTTTCCGGCTTGCCAATTAACATATTCATTCCAAGCTTCATCTAAAAATTCTACTGTCATTCTTTCTTCTGCTCACTATTTAAAAGATGATGTGAATGGATATCCTGATTATTGTTAATCTTTTTGAAACGCTGATTTAGTTCAGCTTGATTTTCCTCACTATAAAATGGATCCCTAACTTCAAACGGTAAACCACCTTCAGCAATACTTTTCTTTATAAATATATTAATGGCAGTCGAAAGATTAAGGCCTAGGCCGTTAAATATTTCTGTAACTCGGTTTTTATCTTCTGAATTAACTTTAACTGAAATCGAAATTTTGCTTTTTTCTGGACTTAGCATTATTGATCACCTCATATGCATAGTAGCACTTTAGATGTATTATGAAGTATAGTTAATTGCTTTAAATTTACATATAATGTACTAGCTAAATTATTGTTAGTAAACATTTATAAAAAACGAAAATCAATTACAGTTTAAATAAATTATTTTATGGTTTTACCAAATCTTTTCTGCATTTTATTACTGGTATAGCCCAGTTTTTCGTAAAATTTATGAGCACCTAAACGTGATTCTCCTGAATTTAACCTAATTTCTTTCATGCCTAAATTTTTAGCTTGTTTTTCCAAAGTGTGCATAAGTTGACTGCCAACGCCTTTCTTTTGGGCAGAAGAATCTACGGCTAAAGCTAAAACATTGAACATGGGGTCAAAGTAGGTTTCTTCAAAAATTTCTGCATGCAAATAACCTTCAACTTTTTGGGTATTATCATCTTCAAAGACCCAGAGATAGTGGTGTTCAGGATCATTTAGTAATCTCTTAATATTGGCTGTGGTTTTTTCAACAGAATAATCATAACCTAATTCAGTTTTATTGATTTTTTGAATAGCAGCACTGTCAGCTACTTGGCATTTTCTAATCATGAAAATTCCTTTCCTATATATTTTTTTCTTTTCGTGATAAAGCCATTTTAGCGCTCCCAACATTGATTAAAAAGTCTTATTTACATACCTTAAAAATGCGCTCATTTTAAACTTGGATTGGCTTAGTACACTGGTAGTAAAACCGTCTTTTACCCTTGTCAAAAATGTATTTTAGTTTTTAAAGAGGGAAACAAAATACTATATAGTGGAAATAATCAAAATAAGCCATTGATTTGGCAATAATACTTTATAGTTATTCAATATGCAAACAGTATTTGTTATAATTAATTTAGAATTCAAGCAAATTGTTTTGAGGGCGGTTGGCTGTTGATCCGGAAAGGAGATGGTGCCTATGGCACGAAATCTTTTAGAAAGAGAAGCAGTCAATGAGCGTTTACCAGGCATTACAAATAATGTTGGCATTCGCCACGTTTATTATTGTGCTGTTGGATTATATCAATAATCACAAGAAATAAAAAAGACCGTCCCAATAATACTTTAGCAAGTTGGGGATAGTCTTCTATTACCTAGACAGCTAACCGCCTTTAGAGCGGCTGCTTGTTTTCAAAGAGGTCTTGTTAGCGCAAGGCCTCTTTTCTTTACAATTACATTATATCATGACTGAATTAATTTTGCACAAGTTGACTGAGTCAGGGATTGCATGTTGCCATTTATAATCGTTTTTTTACAGTTACAAAATAGGATTAAGGAAAAAATTAGTGCTAACGGGAAATTGTTCAGTATAAATATTAAAAGAAAATAAAATTATCTTATTGACTTTTAAAGATTAAAACCTTATTATTTTGGTTATCTAATATTTGTTTTTTATTAATTTAAAAGCCTGAGTTTTAATAATTAAGCTAAAAATTTCTTCACATGGCTTATTGGACAAGCTTAAGAGCAATATTGAATTTAAAAATGAGTATACATACTATAAGTGAAGAACTAGACTAACAAAATGCTATTTAAAAAATATTGAAAGGGAAAACTATGATTATAAAATACTCACACCCATGGAAAATAGCCTTATACGTTTTTTTTGCTTTTTTGAAATCGCTTCAGGTTGTTTTTGCTGCCTTCATTTTTCAAAAATTTATTGATTTCGCCCAAAAGCCTCAAGGCAGCTTAATCAAGCTGACTGTCTTTGCTGTTTGTGGTCTGCTAATATTTGGAATAGTCGGCGTTATATATCAGTATTTCTATTATAAAATTATAGAAGAAATTAATCTTAACCTAAAAAGTGCATCTGCCAATTATTTAGTTAATAACTATGCTAGCCATAACGAAATTGACAGTTCATTTATGACCAATGACCTCAAGCAAATTGAAACTAATAGTATTGAGGCAGAGCTTTCAATCATTTCTGATTTAATTCAATTTTTGGCAGCTGTAATCTCTGCATTTGTTAGTTCTTGGATTATTGCGCTGGTATTTTTAATAGCTTCATTTACTCCTGCCGTTATTCAGTCTGTTTTTGGCCCTAAGATCGAAAAAAATTCTGAAAAGTGGGAAAAATCCAATAGCAACTATACAAATACTGTTATTGAAACTCATTCTGGAGCGGAAATGGCTAACATCTATGATGTTCAATTTTCAATGGTTAACAGGTTGATTAAAGCAGCGAAGCTAATGGAAACGGCTCTTTTCAAAACCAATTGGACTAAAGGCATGTCTAATGAGATGACTATGATAGTAGCATATATTTTCAGTATGTTCCTTCCTTTTGCCATTGGTATCAGTTTCATTGTTAGCGGTCGGCTGACTTTAGGCACGTTTATGATGATTGCACAACTGGCTAATAATTTTATTAATCCTGTAGTTGGTATTTTTGGGTCAGTTAACGATATTAAAACGGCAAAACCGATTTTGCAAAAAATCAAAAAAATCGACTTGCTGATAAAGCCGCAGGGTAGCAATACTGCAACTGCTTCAGATACTTTCCAATCATTACAATTGACTGATGCTGGAGTTAGTCAGGGTAAACAGAAAATTTTTGCCAATGTTAATCTAAAAATTGATTCCGGGGAAAAAGTTCTCCTGCAAGCTCCATCAGGTTGGGGAAAATCAACTTTACTGAATGTATTAATTGGTATTCAACAACTTGATTCTGGATCCTATGAAGTTAATCATTCTGAAGTAAATGGTGATTGGGGAAAATTACACGAGTACTTCTCTTTTATTCAGCAAAAGCCTTTTATTTTAGATGATACTTTAAAATACAACATTACTTTAGGTCGCCATGTGTCTGAAGAAGACTTAAATTATGCTGTTGAACAAGCCGGCTTAACTGATCTCGTAAACGAAAAGGGCTTAGACTATCAGCTTGGGAAGGGTGGTAGTAATTTATCTGGTGGTCAAAATCAACGAGTTGAAATTGCACGAGCATTAGTATCAAAAAGACCGATATTATTAGCTGATGAAGCAACTTCATCTCTTGATCAGAATTTATCTTTGCAAATACACCAAACTATTCTAAGTGAGTTTAAAGGAACTGTGATCGAAGTTGCTCACCACATTTCAACCAACGAAAAGGAAATGTTTGACCAAATAGTTGACTTGGCAAAGCAATCTTAATTCCAAGTTATCGTGAGGTAAGAATCTAGAGAAAAAATAAAAGAAATCTATAATTTATCCTGTTGATGACTTATCCATGTAATAAGCTGTTAACAGGTTTTTTATTGCATAAAAAAGGTGAATATATTTCTCTTGCTCCTTGTAATACAAAACCAACACTACTCAATTTTTTTATCGTAGACAAAAGTATTAGATATACTGCCGGTAAAGTAGAACTAATAGCAAGGAAGCTTGTTACAGAGCTAAAAACGAATTTTTTCTTTAATTAATAACCTTAAAAAATAATTTACCTTGATGTCATCTTAGAATAATAAATTTGATAGGCTTTCACATAGGTTAATGCTAAGCTAATGAATTAAAGCTGAGCTGGAACTATTTAAATTTAAAGGTAGATAAAAAATAACTTCCCTATAATATGGAAGTTAATCAAAATAAGCCATTGATTTGGCAATAATACTTTATAGTTATTCAATATGCAAACAGTATTTGTTATAATTAATTTAGAATTCAAGCAAATTGTTTTGAGGGCAGTTGGCTGTTGATCTGGAAAGGAGATGGTGCCTATGGCACGAAATCTTTTAGAAAGAGAAGCAGTTAATGAGCGTTTACCAGGCATTACAAATAATGTTGGCATTCGCCACGTTTATTATTGTGCTGTTAGATTATATCAATAATCACAAGAAATAAAAAAGACCGTCCCAATCATACTTTAGCCAGTTAGGGGTAGTCTTCTATCTCTCACACAGCTAACCGCCTTTAGAGCGGCTGCTTGTTTTCAAAGAGGTCTTGTTAGCGCAAGGCCTCTTTTCTTTACAATCACATTATATCATGACTGAATTAATTTTGCACAACGGGCTGAGTAATGAGTGGAATCTTAATTAATAAAGTATCTTATAAAGAAAATCAGGTGAGTTTTCATAAAAAATCTAAATAACCACTTCTTTGTGGCTATAAATAGTAGTTCAATGAAAATTCCACAAATATTATATATACATGGGAACCTTTCTGCTAAACTCACAATTAAGGACATAAATTTCTTAATAAGTTAGTCTAAGTGATAAAAAATATAATCACATAAGGCTAAAAGGTTTAGTTTCATTTTATTAAAATTAATGACTAAATAGGACTGACTTTTAGCGATTAAACATCCAGGATTTATGTTAAACATGTGAGTAATTGACGCATTCTAAAAAAACGGTAAATTGTAAAATGAAGTTGAACACTTGCCCTGATTAGAAAATGAAAAAAGTCCATTGGACTTCTCTGATAGAATGTAATTACCCAAAATTCTAGAAAGAAGTTACCAATGAACTCCCTTAATTCTACCATATCTACTCACCAAAAGGGCCAACATCTTGCTTTGCAAGCTTTAACATTGCTGATTTTATTTTCTGATCTTTTTCAAATTCTGAAACATCTCTGCAGTAGTCATATCTATCGCCACTTCCGAGTTTATAGAACAATAGTGGGGGATTTGTCTTGGATTTGAAGAGAAGTGTCGCTCTTAGCTTGTATGCTTGTTCTTTAATGGCTCTTAACATGTGATGAGGTTTCAATTTATATTTTCTACATCCATCAATAAAGTAGTAGAAAACTAGGGCAAGATTCCTTTCTTCATTGTCTTTTAAGGAAAAGATCTGATCATCATCATTATAGAAAAGCATGTAATGGCCGTACTCACCATAATTTGTAACTTCATCTAAACCTTTAGCTAATCTATTTGCTTCTTTGTTTATTCTTTTGCCCAAAAGCAAATTGGGGAGTTTTACGGTTGAAATTGGCGCAAGGTTTATAGAATCAAAGTCAAACTTTTCTGTAGGGAAACTAGATACGTTGTCAATCTGCTTGCTAATCATATCGAAGATTACATCAGGACTAATAAAAGTGTCATCCTTTAAATGCTTATACGATTCTTGAATGATTAAGTTAAATATAAGCTTGGCAAAACTTTTAGAATCATTGTCTGATGATTCTATTCTGTATTGGCGATAATCATCGGCCATTATCCCTAAAACATAATCTTTAGCATTAACGGCTTTTGCTTTTTTAAAAAAACATCGAAAACCATAATTAGAACCCTTCTTCTAATCCATTTCTTTATCTTTTTGATCCTAGTCTTAATCAATATTTCTAAATACCTTTTGTCGAAAACCAAACTTATATTTAAGCCTAATTTTGGTTCACAGCTTTTATTGTAGATCAGCAAATGCTTAGTTTAAAAAGTGAGTAACTCGATTACGACATTATTAATTTTCTTTTGCTGATTCTTATGTTTGTGAATCTTAAATCGAGTATAATGCACAAGCTATAAAGCTTTATTTTATCAGCGTTTGGACGTATTTTATATGTTATAATTGTATTAACCAGAAAAGTTAATATGAGCGGTGGCACTTCAAAGGAAGGTGATGCCTATGGAAGTTTTAAATTCCTATGCAGATCTTACAATACTGAGGTGCAATTTACGTTGTGGCGTGGCTGACTGCTATCATGCTTGCTCTGCTTTCGCTTCTGTGGTTTGGTTACGAAAGCATTGTTGTGATGACAAAGATCACCAAGCAGGCTCAGAAGCTTATAAAGTCTTACCGCAAGCTGCGCAAAATGCTACACAAACATAAGTAAACAAAAACCGCTTTAACTTTTGGCGAGGTTAGCGGGTTTTGTAATCTATTAATATTAGCCACCGCTCTTAAAAGCGGCTCTGGGCAGGTGCTGTTTGCAGACAGCGCCTTTTTGTTTATACAAATTATATCACATCTTTGAGATTTTTGAGCAAATTCCACTTGTTCAGAGTAGTTTTTGATTCCGTTCAATAGGCTAAAGCCTGATTCCAACAAGTCTGGGGTGGCTTATTTTTTGTGTAAATTTATGTTTTAAAAAACCGATTTATATTCGATAATATGTCACAAAGCTTGATAAATCAACAAATATTTTTGTTTTATTTTTGCAAAATATAGTTGACTTTTGTTTTGCCGAAAATTGCAATTTTAAGTTGAACACTCTACCTGATCTGATAGATGCAATCTAATCTTCTTTCATACAATTCATCGGGTGTGTGGTAGGCTTAGTAATATCCAAAATTAATTAAAATTTGTGTAAACCTAACGCATGTTGTGCGGCTAAGTTTAAAATATTCCATTGCCGATCAAAACTTGGTGAGAAGAAGAAGTCTTGCTCAGCTAAATCTTCTAATGTTAATTTATGACCAATTGCTAAACTTAAGACATTGCCTTGAGCGGTGATATCATGCTTGGACATAACTGCACCTCCCAGAATCTGATGAGTATCCTTATTATAAGTTAAGGAAATATATCCTAACGGATTATCATCTGCAGGAATAAAGTCTGGACGCAAATGATCGATGTAGATGCTAGTTGCAGCATTAATGCCGGCAAATTCAGCAGATTTTTGTGGGAGGCCGCTAACTACCGCGTGTACATCACCGAACTCTAATAATTGGCCACCAACTAAACCTGGGAATGGTCGGCTTGGCTTTTTCTCAAACAAATGTTGTACTAAATAATTTGCTTCATGGCGAGCAGCGACTGCCGATGGAATCGGCATTCTTTTATTAGCCGGGATTGATAGTGGCCAAGTAGCGTCACCCAAAGCATAAACATCTTTTTGATTAGTCCTTAAATATTCGTCTGTTTCAATATAACCACGTTGGTTTAAATTAATAGTATCTTTAAGCCAGTCTGTATTAGCAACAATGCCTGCAGCAACAATGACTAAATCAGCTTTAATGTCACCATGATCAGTTTGGACTAGGTGATCATTGGTAAAGCCAGTAACTTTTGTATCAAGCTTTAAATCGACACCCTTGTCTTGCATTTCTTGTTCAAAAACATCGGTAAAGTCTTTTGAAAAATAATTAGCCAAGATATGGTTGCTGGCATCAACCAAGGTCATGTTTTTACCAGCTAAAACACCAGCTTCAACGGCAGCGATTCCATTACCAGCACCCACCACAACGATATTTTTAATTTCATCATTATGAAGAGCTTCATTGATCTTTTTAGCCCAACTGTAGCCCCGCATTAAATAAACGTAGTCTAAATCTGCCCCTGGAATTGGCAATTGGAGTGGATCAACTCCTGGAGACAAGATTAATTTGTCATAGTTAACTTCTTCTGTCTGACCAGTTTGGGTATTTTTAATTGTAACTTGCTTATTTGTCGGATTTAACGCAACTGCTTGCGAATTATTGACAATTTTACCACCTAATTTTTCCAGATCAGCAGGTGAAAAATTGCGTACATTGTCTTGTCCGGTAGTTTTTTCTTCTAAAAAGAGCTTCATTCCGCAAGACATAAATGAAACAAAGTCACTTGCTTCATAAATAGTGACATCAAGATCTTGATATCTGTCTAATAACCCGATAGCTGCTTCATGACCCGGATGGGAAGCACCAATGATGACTACTTTTTGATTCATAGAAAAAATCCCCTTTTTATCAATATCTGAAAGCGCTTGTAGCACTTTACTGTCTTCTATGGTAACACAAGAAATACGTTAGTTATACAAAGATGCATCAGTATAGCTAATTCGTTTATATATTAAAACTTATAAAACAACAAAAAAATTATGACCGTATAAATTGACTTTGCAAATTTCACTAAATATCAAATTTGCTGATAATTTATGAGCAAAATACGGCCAAGTAAATCATTTAAAAAGAACCTAAGAAGTAGAATTGATACTCAAATAGTAGTACAAATAGAGTATCATTTGAGAAAGAGAAGCATTTATTTAAGCATGCGAGATCAAAATGAAATTGCAACTTTTGCTATTGCTTTAAAATCCAAAAGAAAAGGCAAAAACAGTTCTTGATCAAATTTTGTTCGTTTTACCTTATTTTCTAACAATCTGGTTTTAGTTAGCAGATTGTGGAAATTGGCGCAGTCAAATGCAGTACGCTCACTTTATTTAATTTTGCGATAGAAGTTTTCTAAGTATCCGTTGGAATTACTCCGATACTATCTCTTTGATTACCGCATAAGCGGTGCATGAATTTCTTTAGCAGTCATTAGAAAAAGCATGTCACTTTATGGCAAAAATTCAAGATAGAAATTCAGTACTAAGCTCCTTTTAGTTTATTGTTATATATCCGTATAATTAATTTAATGCTATATGATATCAGTATTTTTGTATATAAAAAATAATAATAAATTGTAAATGTATATGTGTTTATATATCTAAAAATTATACTTTATAACAAATGTTATTTATGCTACACTTTGGTTAGGTGAAATTATATTGCTTAAAGGAGGCAAATAATGAATAAACACCATTTTAGGATTAAACTTACAACGTACTTAGCTATTATTGCTATGACTGTGGTAGGTTTAAATATTATTAAACCGCAAACAACATTTGCATCGGCTTCACCTCCTGCAAATTCAGCAAGAGAAACGAAAATTGCAACAAGAGACATTCGGACAGTTCCATGGGTCAGTACTGATAATGATGATAATAGTGAACTGTCACTTAGCTATGATTCGACCAGTAAAACATTAACTATTCCTGGTAACTCCACAGCTTTTAATGACCCGAAACCGCTGGCAAATGCTTTATATAATGTAGGGCTTGATCCTGTAAATGTTAACCATATTGTTATTCAGGGTCCCTTGTCACTTAGCGGGTCAGTCAGGTATCTATTTAAAGGCTTTAGTAATATAACTAATATAGACGGCTTGGACAAGCTTGATACTAGTAAAATTACTGATATGACAAGCATGTTTTCAACATGTATTTATCTAAGCGATGTTAATCTAAAAAACTTTAATACTGCCAATGTTACCACAATGTCAAGCATGTTTTATGGTTGCGAAAGTCTTAAAAATATTGATGTCAGTTCCTTTAATACCGAAAATGTTTCGGAATTAAGTGGCATGTTTGAAGAATGCAGAAGTTTAAATGCAATTGATTTAAGCAACTTTAAAACTAGTAAGGTGACTAATACCAGTACTATGTTCCACAATTGCTATTCACTAAAAAGTATTAAGTTTGGTAAAGATTTCAAAACTGATAATGTCACTGATATGAACTGGATGTTTAACAACTGTTGGAACTTAACTGACCTAGATGTTAGCGGCTTTTCAACTGCTAACGTTTCGACTATGTCAGGAATGTTTGCTTCATGTAAGTTATTAACAAAAATTGATGTTAGCAAATTTAATACTGATAAAGTAACTGTAATGAATGACATGTTTAATGACTGTGAGTATATCACAGAGCTTGATCTCAGTAATTTTAAAACCGCGAATGTTTTTAATATGAGCAGCATGTTTCAGTATGATATTCGGTTGCAAAGGCTTGACATTAGCGGTTTTGATATGAGCAAAATTACATACATTTCCAATATGCTAAATGATTTGCAAAGTCTAAACTTGTTAAAGCTAGGTAAAGATAATATTGTCAAGGGTACTGGATTTGATGCTGATGGCACTTGGCGCAATGTTGCTGATGGTACACTTAATGATCCTAAAGGCAAAAATAGGTGGAGCTCAAAAGAGTTAATGGCAAATTATGATCCAGCTAAAGATGCCGATACTTATGTTCGCGAGGGTACACACTTTGATGAGGATAAGCCACCAGTCAATCCGCCAACACCACCAACACCGCCGACTCCGACTCCAACACCAACCCCGACTCCAACGCCAACGCCAACCCCACCAAGTCATTCATCTGGTATTATAGAGCCGATTGCAGGAGCTGAGGTCAGAGTTCATTATGAAGATAAAAATGGCCTTAAACTAACACCTGATAAAATCTTGAATGGTAATGTTGGTGATGGCTACGTTACCCAAGAACTGAAATTTGCTGGTTATTTATTAAAGGCAAGACCTTATAATGCGACAGGCTTCTTCAGCTACCAGCCTCAGACTGTAACTTATACTTACCTTAAAGGGACTGAAAGAATGGTAATGCATAATTCGTATCTCTATGATATTAACGGTAAGCGGGTAACGGGCAAACTTATGTCAGGCCAGATGATTACTACCTATGATACCGAAATCATAAACGGTCAGAAGTATTATCTTTTAGATAATAATACGTTTGTGAAGGCTACTAATATTACAGGCCAAAAGCGTAAGTTAAAGCATAATGCACTCATCTATAATCAAAAAGCAAAGAAAATAAGACATGCTAGTCTGAAGCGCGGACGCAAAGTTAGAACATATGGTGGTGCAGTAAAGCGGAAAGGTAGTTATTACTACATCATCGGACTGAACCGGTACGTGAAGAAGGCTAACTTTTAGAATTTTTGGTTAAGCAGTTCAGTAGTACAGCATAAATATGTTTATAACTGCTGAGCAAAAACGGTCAAGAAAGAATTCACAATTTAAATGCACCTAATAGTAGAAATTAGCTATTAGGTGCATTATTTTGTATTATGCTATTTAAATTAGTCCAGAAAATTGTAAAAAGGTCCCGAAAGTTGCTTAACTTCCTGGACTTATTTTTTCTAGTTATAAATTTAATTCTGTTTTTAAGGCTTTAGTTAGTACAGCAGAAAAATTTAAATTTTTCTCTTTGCCCATTTTTACCAGATATTCTGGTACAGTTACTGTTTTGCGGATTGTCTTGGGATTATTGCGTCTATAATCATCCATATCAATGGCCACAATAGTTTTAATATCATTGTCAGCAACATGGATACTTTCTAACTTAGATGGTTTAGGATAATTAGTTGTGTCTTCTAACATTAATCCAATCATATCAGAAGCCATCTCCAAAGCATTAGTTAAATCTTCGCCCTGAGTAAAACCACCTGTAATATCTGGAACTTCGACAGTATAGCCAGTGTCTTCAGGGTGTAGTACAACAGGGTATACTAAAAGCTTAGACATATTAATTCCTCCTAACATGTAAAAATTAGCTGAAAAATTTATTTTAATCCAGCTTCTTTTAGAATTCTCTGTTCTAGTCCTTTTTTCATTTCTTTTGAATGAATGGGAACAGGAATAGTAACATTTGTAATGGGGTTATACATTTTTAGATGGGAACCGTTTTGAGACTTTTTCACAAAGCCTTGCTTTTTTTAAATCTTGATAATTTCTCTTGGCGTCTTCGTCATAAAGTAAACCTTCCATGTTTCTTATTATACGTATAAATACGTATAAATTCAACGGAGTAAGTTTAAAATTAAGTATCTTCCTATATGTTAAGATATTTCCTTAATTAAATTCATCATTTTTTATCTTCCATAATTATAAAAAGGGGTACATGATTAGTAATAGTTATTATATTAGTTGCTTTTTACTATTGTCTCGTTTTGCACTTTTGTTCCCAAAATAAAAGCAATAGCAAAAGATAATAATTTTTAAAGAAGAGAGGTTAAAGTACATGAATAAGAAACTTACTCATTATTTAGCAGCTGGTTTTTTAGGCTTAACAGCCATTTGGACATTTAATCATCAAGCCCATACTGTTCAGGCAAAGATTCCTAGTGCTATAAGAACTGTCATGTATACGTCACAAGCATACGATGAAGATGGACGGAAGGTTGAAGCTAAGTATCCAGCTTTTCATCAAATCAAAGTTGAAAAAAAACCATTAATCCTAACTTTCAAGCCCTATGCTCCATACTATAAAATCAGCGGGAAAAAGCAATATATCAAAGCTAATAACATTGACGGTGTTAAACGTGAAGTTAAGCATAATTCCTATGTTTACGCTACCAGTTCACGCAGGGCTGACTACCGCTTAATTCGAAAGGGAACTTCCATTACAACTTATGGTGGCACCGTCAAGTTTAAGAATGGT
This sequence comes from Lactobacillus sp. ESL0260, assembly GCF_003692935.1. Classification (NCBI taxonomy): domain Bacteria; kingdom Bacillati; phylum Bacillota; class Bacilli; order Lactobacillales; family Lactobacillaceae; genus Lactobacillus; species Lactobacillus sp. ESL0260. Next base: position 421,019 of record NZ_REHO01000013.1, on the reverse strand, counting down.
TTGCGCTACTACCGCATTGGTGGTCCCGCAAAGCAATATGTGAGAGCCAGCAACTTGGGTAAAATCACCGCTTCAAATACCGAAGAAACTGTCGCAACAGTGACAAGAGATGGCGGTGCCCCAATTTATGAGATCAAAAATGGGGTCAAAACTGCTAAAAAGGCTAAAAAAGGCACTACCTTTATAGTCGACCGAGCTGAAGAAGATAACTATGCGGAGGAGATTGGTCATTCAGCTATCCCTAATCCTACTATTTATCGTATTAAAGGGACGAATAATTGGCTCTATTGCCTGGATGTTAAAGTTCAAAAAGAACTTCCACATCATTTTTATAACTTTGAGCACTATTCTTATATTAGATTTTATCAAGACACAGATGTCTATAATGCTGATGGCACTAAGCAAGACCATAAAGGACAAAGAATCAGAAAACAAGGCGGAAATTTAAAGGTAGATAAATTGCTTTACATTTGGGTACCAGCTGAAAATAAAGCAGAACTGTTTTACCATTTAAAAGGTCATGAGTTTTATGCCTCTGACCTACCAGGTGGTGGAGGACCAGATTCAATTGATGTTGGTGACGGCTATGTAAAAGCAAGTGATGTTAGATTTATTGCTGGTGTTAAATTAAGCCCAATTAATACAGCAGAAGAAGCACAACAAAATGCTAAGCCAAAGACGGCCAAATAAATAATTTTAAGAGAACTAGATAATTTAAATGCACCTAATAGTAAAAATCAGCTATTGGGTGCATTTTTATTTGTATTGCTGTGAATGCTTGTCGATAAATTTAGTCTTAATATATCCCAAAATTCACTCAATTTCGATACATTCATCAAATTAATTTTGAGCCTTTTTATTTAAACTTTCACTGAAACAAAGTAAAGTTTTTATAAAATATTTATCATGTACCTTAAACTAATTTAAAATTTTATCAATCATTTCACTATGCTAGTTGACATAGTTTTTCAATAGATCTAATTTAATATGTGTATAGAAAAAGATAACAGAAAGTGAGACTAGATTATGACTGAAATTTTGCAAGTAAGTAATGTTACCAAAATTTATGAAAAACAATATCATGCAATAGCTGGTATTAGCTTTGAAATTAACTTTGGCGAATTTGTGGCAATCATGGGTGCGTCTGGTTCAGGGAAAACTACTCTGCTTAATATGATTTCGACTTTAGACACAGCTTCTGGTGGCAAAATTTATGTTGACGGTCATGAAATTTCAAAATTATCCGATGATGAAGCTGCCAATTTTCGTAAGAAAAAACTGGGCTTTGTTTTTCAAAACTATCGTTTATTAAAAAGCTTAACGGTAAGACAAAACATTGCCGTTCCTATGTCATTACTGGGTAAGGATGACCAAGAAATAGATCAAAAGATTGATAAATTAGCTGAATATTTTAGATTAAGTAATCAACTTGATAAATACCCCGTTACTTTGTCAGGTGGTCAAAAACAGCGTGTAGCAATTATTAGAGCCATCATTAAAAATCCCGCACTATTATTAGCTGATGAACCAACGGGAGCATTGGATTCAAAAGCAGCAAAATTAATTATGGAATACTTAGCAAAAGTGAATCAAAAGTTTCATACTTCTATCTTAATGGTTACTCATGATAGCTTAGCAGCTAGTTACGCTAATAAAGTTATTTTTCTAAAAGATGGAAAAATTGTTGACCAAATTGTTAAAAAAGATAGCAATGATGCGTTTCAACAGGAGCTAGCAAGGAAATTAGCTAAAGTAGAAGCCTAAGAGGTGAGATTAATTATGAATTACAAAGTAATAGCTAAAAATAATATCAAGAACAGCTTTGGCCTATATAAAAATTATTTTGTTTCCCTCTCAATAGCTTTAGCATTATTCAATACTCTGCAAATTTTCGCTAAGGACCATGTAATTGCAGATTCTTTATCAGGTTCAGCCAAAGTAGAGTTCATGTCTTATGTTACTTCGGTATTATTTACCTTGTTTACAATCTTCTTTATTATTTACTTTAACCGTTTTTTCTTAAAACAGCGTGCTGAAGAGCTAGGAATTTACTCAATGCTGGGTATGTCAAGAAAAAATATTATATCCATTTTAACGGCAGAAAATACTATAATTATTGGAACTTCTTGCTTAGCTGGGATGGTTCTTAGCATTTTGCTTTATAGTTTAATAAAAGCTTTTTTAATAGCAACTCTAAAACTTGATATACCATATTTAACACAACTCACAATAACTCCATTCATAATTACACTTGTGCTTTCTGTGTTTATGATATTGATTATCTTCTTTGATAACCAACATCTGATTAAACGATTGTCTCTAGTAAATATTTCAAATTTAAATCAAGCCAGTGAAAAAGTAATCAAAATCAAGTCTTGGACAGCCTATTTAGGAATTCTATCTCTATTAGTAGCATATATATTAGTTTTAAACACTGCAAAACAAAGTCAATCTTTATGGTCTAAAATTGGTTTTGCACCATTGGCGTTGATTACATTGGTGCTGGTAATATTAGGTACATTTTTAATTATAAAGAGTACTTTGGCTTATTTTATTAATCGGAAAATCAATAACCATCATCAGTTGTATCGACCTACGAATAACATCTTTTTACCAGAATCACTGTTTAAGTTAAAAACTAAATCAAATTTATTAATTGTACTATCCTTAGTTATTTCGGCCATTATTGCTCTTACTGGATCTTTTTTCCTGCTCATAAATTACCAAACGGCTTCATTAATAAAAACTGTTCCTTCAGCTATTGAGATTGATCAAAAACTTAGTCCTTATCAAACTAGCCAGGTGAAACAAATTGCTAGACAGTACAACGGAAAATATAAGGCTATAGAAGTAGCCAGTGCCACATCAAACCGCCCAATTCAATTAAGTAAAACTACAACCACTAAGAAATGTAAAATTATTAGTGAAAGTAATTTTATGGAATTACTACAACAGCAAAATAACAAATTACGTAATAATATTAAAGCTTCTCGAAAGACATCTTACCTTTTCACCTTATATCCGATAAGAGGTTCTCGTGGTACTGTCCATATCAATGGCCAAAGAATCAATTTGAAAGAAGCAAACATCTGGCCTATATATGCGAAAGGAAACTACGCATACATAGCTGTTAATGATAAGCAGTTTAAGGAGATAAGTAGTCATAGTCCAAATAAAACAGTCTATGCGATTAATGGCTCTAACTTACGTGAGAATGAAGAGTTATATAAAAAGATTAAGAAACTAAAAGTTGATTTTTTAAGTGCTTACAAAACTAATAAAGATGTAGTTTCATATAATAGTGCATCATTGCTAATGGATGCTTTTATTGCCGTACTATTTTTTGTCTTTGTTGGTTGTATACTTTATTTCACCATACTTATGGAAACTTTAAATGTAACTGATGAATTTAAGCTCTTGGATAATATTGGATACAATAAGATGCAGCAAAAAAAGATAGCAACTGCTAACAATTTATTGATATTCTTACCACCTATAATAATGGGAAGCCTCAATGGTCTAGTGGCATTTTTAGGTTTCAGATACATGTTTTTAACCAATGACGTAATAAAATTTTTAGGTACATTACAAATGGTGGCAGAACCAATTATTATAACTTTTTTATTACTTATAGTTGCGTATGGTGTAATTTACATTTTTTCATATCATAAAACTAAAGTGCTATTGGAAATATAATTAAAATAAAAATTGAAAAATAAGATCATTAATCTTATTGAGGAAGGGCAGACCACAGCTTTTATACATATTGAGTAGTCTGTGACCTATTTAAGATGTAAAATTCAAGACTGAGAGAAAATATATATGAAAAAGGCATTGAGCATTAAACTCAATGTCTTTTGTTGGTTTATAAGAAATAATTCTTCTAGACTGCACTTTTAAAAATAGGTGTTTTATGCGTTTTATTCGGGAAATAGTAGGAATACCAGACCAGCTTCCATAGAAACAAGACCTAAACCACTTCTCGGTTTACCTATAAGTTCCACTAAAGCCATAAAAAGCAAAACTAAACCTATGCAAGTCGAAAATATCTGCCTATTACTAGGCTTTTGTAAAAATTGAATAACTGTCTGATAGCTTGACCATGCTGTTATTAAACCAAAGCTATCGGTCTATTTATCTGTATCAGCAGGACTGCGTTTAACGCCATTTTTGTATATTCTTTTTTCATTTATTTTCATTTTATTAACAATGTCTTCGCCCAGGTCACTGTCCAGCATTTCTGCAATGCCTAATAGGAATATCCCTACATCGGCTAATTCTTCATTGATATTTTTCTTATTATTCTTGCGCCAGGCTTCAAATAACTCATTAGCTTCTCCATGTAATCGCAATAATTCAAACTCAATATCTGTGGTATTGAAACCGTGTTTTTTCTTATTTTCTATAACTGCTTTTTGTAGTTTCTTAGTATCTATGATCAATTTCGACTCCTAAATAATGATTTTATTCTATTTTATATTTAATCTGTGAAGTAGGTACATTGAAATATCAAATTAGGTTGTATAGTTTTACTGTGTGAGTTTTGTCGATAGGTTATAAAGCTTAATCCTTAGATATTGAAATTTTGCCAGTTCTACTGGTAACTTTAAGCAGTGGGGTTGTTTGAGAAGGAGTAGAAAAATGATGAGAATAATATTTTTTACCGACTTTGATTTTTTGTGTGGAATCAGTTGTAAGATCACAATTGATTTTCGGCAAATCAAACATATCGAACATGCTGAAATTACCGGTATTTAGATCAATTGTGCTTTGGCCAATAGCTTTACTGCTGCCAAAATTAAAATTGCCATGATTGATAAAAGTATTAGTTTTCAGCTTACTGCTGTAAATATAAATGTTTCCTTTATTTACCTTGAAGTTACTGCTTTTTAATTTAGAATCAAAGACATCTATGCATTCATTATCTTCGTCATGATTTTGTTTGGCGTCATAGTTTTTAACTGCAAAGGTCACATTATTTGCTTTAACATCTGAAATAAAAAGGGACCCTGCAGTTGAGCTTAAATTAATACTGGGAATGTTTAATTTATCTACTATGACACCATACTCATAATTGAAGCCGGTTAGCTCTTTTATACTATTTTTATGAGGAACAGTAATGTTAATTTGATAATCACCGTCATTAAATTTATATTCAGGTTCATCATAAACAGTAAGTTGATTGTTGGTTACTTCTGTTTTTATTTTATTAACATCGGCTCCTTTTTCCCCTATAACTGTAATTTTAAATTTTTTGCCCAAGTCAACGACTACATCTGGTCTGTAACAGGCAAGCTTAATTCTGTTAAATTGAGGAACAGCATAAGTTTTTTTGATTTTGCCTTTCTTAGTTGTTGTGACAACTGCTTTGTAACTATTTGTTCTTGTAGTTTTACTGGCTTTTGCATCAACAACTTTTGCCTGTGAAAAATTATTGCTAACCTTACCGACTGCCAAAAGGAGCACTGCTAAAGCAGCGATATAGCCACAAATTTGATAAAATTTTTTCATTTCTAATTTACCTTCATTATTAATTAGTCTATTTTAATATTTCCTTTGCTGTTAACTTTAAGAAGCGGTTGATTAGGCACAGTTTTTGAAAATTGATGAGTGTAACGTTTGCCCTGAAACTTAATTGTGCCTTTTGGTTTAGTTGTTAAAGCATAACTAATTTTTGAAGCTCCTGTCATAACAAAGTCACCGATACTCATATCGAATGTACTGCTTCCCAAAAGCTGGGAATTTTGAATTTTAACGCTACTGTACTTGAAATCAGGCGCCAAAGCTAAACTTGCCTTTGTTTTAAACATACTATTTCTAATTGTTAAGTCTCCGACACTTAATCTAATTGTACTATTTCTAATTGTTGAGTTTAAGACCTTCAAGTCACCATTTGTTTGCTTAACCCTGATATTGTCTGAGTTAACATGATTAAGGATAACATTGCCATAGCCTGTTTTGACAGCAACACTTGGAATATTCAAACCGTTGAAGTAGATATCACTGATATCACAATTCCCAGTAACCTTTTTTATAGAGTTTTTATGAGGAACAGTCACGGTTACTGTGTAACCGCCGTAATTATGATTACCAACAGGTTTGTCATTGATAGTTAGTATTTTGTTTTTAACGCTAACCCTGGTAAATGCAATATGAGCTCTGTGAGTTCCACTGGCTTTGACACTAAATGTATTGCCTACTATGAATTTGATATCAGGCCGCTTGGTATTAAGTTTGACTTGGTCAAATTCTGTAACATTGAAAGTTTGGTTAACTTTATTTTGAGGGTCTAGTTTTTTAGCAAAGACTACCTCATTATCTTGAAATTGAGGTTTCTGTAAGAAATTACTTGCTTTAATGCCAGTAAGTATCAATAATCCTGCAATTCCTATAACGCTGCCTAATTTATATAATCTTTTCATAGTTTATATCTTCTTTTCTGAAAAACTAAGCTAAATCTATCTATAAAATTCTATATTTGCGTTTTTACTAATTACTTTAACAGTTGGTTTGTTCGGTGCTAAGATAGACAGCCGATTATGATAATCTTTATTGTCAGTTTCAATTATATGCTTAGGATCAACGCGCAGATCATAACTGATTTTAGGAGCATCTGTCATCAAAAATAATCCTTTATTAAGAGTGAAGGAACTATCACCCAGGAAAGTGCTATCAACAACTGTCATGCCACCCTTATCAATGTGCACTTTAGCTTTGATTTTACTGTCATCAATAGTCATATTACCTTTACCGATATTAATAGAGCAATTCTTTAAATTAGAATCCATTATGTCTGAAACTTCATGTTTTATTTTTAACTTAACATTTTGAGAAGAGATATGATCAAAGGCAAAATAAGCAATGTTTGATTTGAGATTAATATCGGGAATATTTAACTTTTCTAAGTACACGGAGCCTCCTCGTAAATAGCCTGATACCTTTTTCAAAGCGTTTTTACTTGGTACAGTGACAGTGACTTCATAATAGCCATCATTAAAATGCTTTTCTGGTTCATCATAAATAGTCAGTTGCTTATTTTTAACTTTGGTTTTGATTTTTTGTGCATTTCCACCTCGTTTAGCCTTAATTTTGACTTGGTATTTGTTACCTAAAGTAACGTCAGTATTAGGCCTGTAAGAAGAAAATTTGATTTTATCAAATTTTTTAACTGTGTAAACTTTTTTGGTAGTTTGATTGGTTTGAGCTTCTGTTAATTGGGGCTTTTGTAAAGCATAGTTCATTTTGATACCTGCTAATACGAGAAGACCGACAATGCCGCAAAAAATGATTATTTTAAAAATCTTTTTCATTATAAAGTTACCCCCCATTAATTTAAACGAGCTGATGCTCAGAATTTCAGCTATATTGATTACAATAGTATGAAATAGATTTTAAATTTTTTGATAATAAAAATTTTGCTTATTTATTATTAAATGTATTATACTGTCTTCAGTCATATTATACAATATATGATATTAGATTTTTTAGGAGATGGACAGTAATAAATGAAGAAAATAGTAAGTTTTATTTTTATGACAATTGTCTATTGCGCCATTTTTGGAGCCTTGATTTACTTGTATCACTATAGTGGATTAACATCTGTTCATTTTATCTATAATGAATTCTAAATGGGCTACGCAAATGAAAGAAATTAATCAAGCACTTTATTGAAATAACAAGATTTAATTTTTTAAAACTATTTAGTTATAAAACAGCACAAGTATCAAATTAACTTTAATGTAAAACCAAAATTAAGGAGGTCAACGAGTAGTGAACTTTAACTTCATTAACTTACAGCCTTATTCCAATCCGCATTACTTTGTGTATTTGATGATTGGCTTAATCCCCATTATCATCGGGCTGTATTGGGGGCATCGCTTCAAAACTTATGAAGTTGTGTTCTCGCTAGTTTTTCTTTTTCTTATTTTTGATGCGGAAAAGTGGCAACAGGGCGTTAGCCTGATCATTTATATTGTGTTTCAGCTCTTGGTTTCCTACGGCTATCTCTATTATCGCGGGCGTAAAAATAGTCAAAATAAAACCTGGGTTTTCTACTTGGCCGTCATTTTAGCAATTGTGCCCCTGATTTTAGTCAAAGTGCAGACTGCTTTTCCGCAAGCTAAAATTCCGGGAGTCTTGGCCTTTCTAGGTATTTCCTATCTTACTTTCAAGACCGTGCAGGTGGTAATGGAAGTGCGCGATGGTGCCATTAAAGAGCTTAATCTCGGAACGTATTTACGCTTTCTCTTGTTCTTTCCCACCATTTCATCGGGGCCAATTGATCGCTACCGCAGATTTGCCAAGGAGTGTGATGCTGTTCCTAAGCGTGAGCAATATTTAAATGACTTGGAGCTGGCAACCCGCTATTTGTTTCAGGGCTTTCTCTATAAATTTGTTCTGGGCTGGTTCTTTGGTACCTACTGGCTGCCTCGAATTACCCGAGCAGCAATGATAACAGGTACGGCTAATGGCGGTTTGAAACTTTCTTGGTGGGTAGTCGCCTACATGTACTGCTACAGCATGTATTTGTTCTTTGACTTTGCCGGCTATTCTTTATTTGCCGTGTCAATTTCCTACTTTATGGGTATTCACACCCCAATGAACTTTAATAAGCCGTTTATTTCCCAAAATATTAAAGAATTCTGGAACCGCTGGCACATGACTTTGTCCTTCTGGTTTCGGGACTACATCTATATGCGGTTTACCTTCTTTGCCATGAAGAAAAAGCTGTTCAAGAATCCGGTCAGACTATCTCAAGCAGCTTATCTGTTATTATTCTTAGTGATGGGCTTCTGGCATGGACTAACCTGGTATTATATTGTTTATGGGTTGTTTCATGCTGTGGCCATCATCATCAATGATTGCTGGCTGCGGTTTAAGAAGAAGCACAAAGACAAATTGCCATCAAATAAATACACCAAATGGCTGGCAATTTTTGTTACTTTTAATGTAGTGTGTTTTAGTTTCCTGATATTCTCAGGTTTTCTCAGCCAGCTTTGGTTTGGTTGGGAATAAGCATTAAATTTATAAAGGAGTTTTGGTTATGGATATGAGGGTAAAAATGAGTAACAAAGGCCGGCTGTGGCAGATTTTTGGCCCAGTACTCTGCGCCGCTATCTTGTTACTGGTCATCTTTTTACTGCCGTGGGAGCGAACTTTTTCTCAAGATGCCATTTACCAAGCAGCTAATTCCCAGACCACGACTATTTTTAAAGGCTCTTTGATGAAACAGGATGCCTTTAAAGATGACTATGTGCCTTTTTATGGCTCAAGTGAATTATCACGGCTTGACCCACTGCACCCGAGTGTAATTGCGCAAAAATATCACCGCGATTACCGACCATTTTTGTTAGGTGGGCCAGGTAGCCAATCTTTGGCACACTTCTTAGAGATGCAGGGCACCTCAAAACAGCTTAAGGGCAAAAAAGCCGTGGTGATTGTTTCACCGCAATGGTTTACCAAGAAGGGGCAAAATCCTGATGCCTTCGCACTGTATTATTCACCGCTGCAAGCCTGCAATTTTCTGTTAGGGATTAAAAAAGATACACCGACAAACCGCTATGCGGCTAAACGCTTCTTGCAGATGCCGGAAGTAAAAGGCGTTATTAAGCTGGGAATGAAAAGAGTTACCCGCGGGGAAAAGCTGACCGGTTTTCAGCGTTTCTACTTGGAGAACCAGCGGCGCATACTTAACAATGAAGACAAGTTCTTTAGTACCTTTCAATTACGTGACCGGATCAAAAGGATCAATAAGCAAGCTAAACTTTTGCCGGCTACTTATTCAGTCAAGGCCTTAGACCAAGTGGCAAGTGAGCAGGCTGAACTTAACACTAATTCGAATAGCTTTGGCATTAATAACCGCTTTTTTAAGCGGCGTTTGAATAAACGCTTATTGGTTAAATTGAAGGGCAGTCAACGACACTTTAACTACACTAAATCAGTAGAATACAGTGATTTTGAACTGATGTTGCACCAGTTTGCCAAGCAACATACCAATGTGTTGTTCATTATCCCGCCGATCAATGAAAAATGGTCTAATTACACTGGCCTGTCACAAACCATGTACCAAAAGGCCGTTTCCAAGATTAAGTACCAACTGGCCAGTCAAGGTTTTGATAATGTCACTGATTTGTCTAAGCGCGGCGGTGAACAGTACTTCATGGAAGATACGATTCACCTAGGTTGGCGTGGCTGGGTAGCTGTTGACAAGGCAGTAAAGCCGTTCATGGCGCAAAGTGATCTGCCACGTAATTATAATATTCATAACTATTTTTACAGCAGAAAGTGGCAAAAAAAGCCATACGCAATCAGAACTATAAACCAAAAGCTATATGATTTTAACAAATCAGATTCACTAAAAAGGAAAATAGTGCGCCAGCAAATTGATGCTTTAGGAATCAAGGGCTCAATTCTAGTCATTAAAAATGGTAAGACTTGGCTTGATTACGCTACTGAGAATAATACGAACACTAGTTATTTAATTAATTCTGTACAAAAATCAATGACTGCTGCAATTATCATGCACCTAGTGCAGGAGGGCAAGCTAAGTCTGCAGGATAAATTGAGTAAATTTTATCCGCAAATTGCTGGGGCGAAGAAGGTTAAGTTGAAAAATCTGTTAGACATGACGGCAGGTCTTGATCTTAAGCCAGGGGCAAGATTAGGGCGAAAACATTTCATTTCAGATAATGATAATGTTCAATGTGATGCTAAAAAAACGGTTTTTAATGCTAAAATGCTCGGTAAATGGCATTACCGTTCACTAAACTATATTTATTTATGTGGCATTATGAGTAAAATAACGGGCCAAAGCTATGAGCAGCTATTCCGTGACACCTATGTCAGACCATTAAAGTTGCAACAAACGGAATTTTTGTGGTCAAAGCCGGACAAAATTGTTGCTAGTGGCTTAGTTCCAGGAATGGTTTATCGTAATGGTCAATATAATACTTTTAAATTTAAAAAGGCCTTGCATAATGCACATGACGAACTGGGGGCAGGATCAGTAGTGATGTCCAATCATGATTTAGCTAAGACGGTCCATTATATTTTAGCGGGCAAACTACTTACAAAAGCAAGTTGTAATTTTCTTTATCAAGCTGCTCCACCAGCTTATTACAATGGTGGCTTTTATAACGACAAGTCCCATAATATAAAAAAAGCTAATGGTGGAGGAGCAGGCTATTATACGTTTTTGCGTAGCTCAGATGATGGTAAAACTATTATAGTCATCCAGTCTAACAAAACAAAAGAAGGAGAATTTGATATATTAAGAAGTCAGATAAATAAGATTATGTTGCGATTACTAAAATAAAGAAGTCTCTGAAATTTTAAAGTTTCAGAGGCTTTTTAGTTAGTTTTATTTCAAATTAAGAAGCAGTCTTAGCTGTTGATTAAAATAAATTTTAGTATTATTGCAAATGTCTTTAATTTATAAAAAATCTTCAACTTCCTGTTTTAAACTTTCTGCCAAGTTTTGGGCACCAATTTTTTCTAATAAACTAATCTGTTCTAGTGCTTCTAATTTGTGTTTTTGACAAATTGCAATTCGAGCATTAACAACAAGCAATTTATCATACTGTCTTAGGCTCTTTAATAAAGGCTTTAAACTATTTAAAATAGTGACAGCTAACTTAAATTTGTGATGCGTCATTTGTATTATTGCCTGATTAATTAGCGTATTGGTTTTCAGAGTTCTCATAAATGGGTAATGATTGTCTATATTTGCAATAATCCTGGCAATAATTTCGTTTGCTGTTTGATAGTCAAAGGCAAATAAAATTGAATTAAGGATCGTAATATCTGTAACAGTAAAAATCTCGATATTACAAAGAGAGTTGAACCAAATAGGTTGAACTAGTTCTTGTGCATGAGTAAATCCTTTTGGTTTATCGACTAATAGTAGAGCTTTAAGAATAATAGTAATTCGTTTAATATCATCGTCGTTTTTGACTAAGAGACAATCTTGTAACAAACTATTTATTTTATCCTTATCAATACTACCATCAAGGTTTAAAAACCGATGCAGAAGTTGACTTTTAGTACTAATATGATAACCATTACTAATATATTCAAACTCGTTGGGAGTTAAACCCAGTCGCTTTATTAATTTAAGTTCATTTTCGTAAGTAGTTGATAATTCAGTATTTTCAATTTTTGAAATTGTACTACGGTCAAATAAATCTTGTGCTAAATCTTGCTGGGTCATTTTACGTGTAGTTCTAAGACTATGAATTGTTTTGCCAAAATTGCTCATGGTATTACTCTTTTTATGTTTATTTATTCTTAGAATGATGTGCTGATTTTGCACATTATTAATAATGGCTTAATGTTATTCTTAGTTTAGAAATAAATCAATAATTATATCTGATTTATTTCGTCAATTAAGAAGTCGTCATCTTACCTATAAAGACGTAATAGCATGACTTTTGTACATTTATTTGGAAAGGAGGATAAATACATGACCGAAACAATAGCAGGGGTATCTTTAATCATTACATGCTGGTGTTTGGGTAAAATCTATAAAGATAATCCAGCAATCAAATTTCTTAGGATTAATCGGGGAATGATATTGATATTAACCTCCGTTTCCTTAGTAGCCTTTGAATTAGTAATACATAATTTTCAGTTTGGCCAAATTTTACCGGCTTTCCATTCTGGAATTGCTTTGCTTATTCTGTTAGGTTTATTTTATATTTTTAGTGATTATCGTTCAGCAAAATAAACGATAGAGTTATTATGAGGTGAAAATATGTTGTGGATTATGATTTTACTTCTTATATTATTTGCGGGAATGGAATATACAGGAAGAGAGCAACTGCAAGCTCTTAACAAGATTTTTGCTGGGGTAGCAATTGCAATTATTGTTATACCACCAGTTGTATCGTACTTGCTATTTAAGAATTTCACTGCTTTAAACAGTGTCAGCATTATTCTTGGAGTAGTTCAGGTATGTGTACTAGCAGCAATATATTTTATATTCAGAAAAATTGCTTTGAACGATTAGTTATTAAAAGCAAGCACAGTGATATATGATAAAAATTTTGATTATAGAAATAGCTTAGGATTTTCTAAAAATCTTTTTGCTAATATTTTGACTCCAAGCTACAGTTAGCTTGGAGCTTTTTAAGTTAAAAACAATTGCCCAAAAAATTATTGTCATAGTCTGAATTAGAATTTGCAATAAAATCAAAAGAACTAACTTGCGAATAAATCGTGTGTTAGTTCTTTGTGTTTAATCTTAATTTTAGGGATGTTATTAGTTGGAAATTATTTTAATCTTTTTATCTGCAATTTTAATTAGGTAATCACATTCTCGCCAAACACTCGGATCATGAGTTGCTATCACAATTGTGGCAGCGGGATCAAAATTATTTAACAAGGTTTTTAGCACTACTTGGCTATTTTCTGAATCAAGCGAACCGGTTGGTTCATCTGCAAATATCACTTTGGGAGTTTTTAAAAGTATGCGGGCTAGCGCTATCCGTTGCTGTTCACCTCCGCTGAGAGTATATACTTTTTGATTAAACGGCATTTTTTCCAGACCCACTTGCTTTAAGGCTGACTGCATTCGTTTGCTTTTTTGTCCTTTAGTTAATTTCTGATTAGCAAAGCCTAATTCTAGGTTTTGCTTGACGGTCTCCGTGTCAATTAACCCAAAATTTTGAAAAATAAAGCCAAAAGTTGTGCGATATAGTTTTTTGCGATTTTTACCATTAACAGTTAAGTCAGAAATTACTACTTTTCCGGATGAAGGTTGCTCAAGTCCGCTTAAAACATTAAGAAAAGTTGTTTTACCAGCACCACTTTTGCCCACAATAGCATAAGTTTTACCTGTTTCTAAAGTGCAATTAATATCTTCGAAGATAACTTTTTCTTGAAACTTTTTAGTAAGATGTTCTACTTTAATCAATTTTTCGCTCCTAATTTCCGTGATTAAGGGTAATTAATAAATTGTGCTGTGCGTGAATATAAGTTAATAAAATAATAACTGCTTCTATTAAAAGGTAACCTAAAGTGAGCGGTATTAAGTTTAAATATCCTCTTTTAGCTAAAACCAAGCTAATCATTAAGAAATCAAACCCCAAATTAACAATTAAAAACGTGCAAATTAGTTTAGCGTTAGATTTTCCGAATACCTGATAAACCGCCATTTTATGCCTCTGGCTTTGCAAGAAGGTTGAGCTGACAAACAAGATAATAAAAATTAATTGCAGCAGTGATATGATTGTCGTAATGGTTAACAGGAGCAGCTCCTTATTTGCTTTTGCGACATAATCCGAAAGCAATGCCTGCTGGCTGGTAATTCCAACAGTATAAGGGGTTAAACCTAAACGCTGCACTAATCTTTGCAGGGCTTTAAGATCGGAAAAGCGGATCATTCCTTGACTGTTAGTTGACAAATAGAAATCATCCGATAACAACTTATCATTCACTACGATAATTAACGGATTAAATGAAATAGACGATAGTATCTCGTTATTAACGGTATAATTAAGGACTTTTTGATCACTTGCAATTGGGATGACTTGAACCGATGGCATCTTTTTTTGCTTGCGATAGCGGTTAGGTAACTTATTTTGAAACTTAAGGAAGCTCTTTAACTCCTTCTTAGCTTCTCCCAGTTGGTCTAAGCGATTCTTTGGTACTAAGAGCAAGACATTATTTTCAGGAACTTTAATATGTTTAGAAGTGAGGCCACTCTTTGCCAGGAAGCTTTTATTGGCAGTAATCACATTGCCATTTTCAGGCTGAACATCCCGCATTGCTGGTCTGAATACCTGTGAATTTTTTGCAATGATTGCTTGCGGAGACTCGACCACCAATTTATGAACCTTTCGCGCTACTTTCATATCTTCAGCCTTGTCCGAAGTATGCCAACTAAGATCCAGTGAATAGCCATTTTCTTTAGCAGAAAGCTTTTTGATGATACTCGTGTCTCTTGTATAAATTTGGTAATTTTTATATAAAGCTATCGCGTTAAGCATTATTAAGGCTAGCAGCACTATTTTTAAAAGATAGCCTATTAATAAAAACGCTCCCGAATTTTCTTCGCCCTTGATTGCGGCATATGGCTTTAATAACACCAGTACCAGATAGGATAAGGCGTTTAAGAAGAAGAAACTTAAAAATAAAATCAATAATACGAGTAGCAAGTAGGGTAAAAAAGTTGTCCAGCCTTTAGCAGTAAATGAATAAGATCCCCAAGCGACTATGAATATTACAATTAGGCCGAGAGCTGCAACTAATAAAGGTGCTTCTCTTTTTAAGTCGTTCATAAAAAGCTGCCAGTTATTTAAGCCGTTAATTTTCATTATGCCATACGCTTTGAAACGGTATAATTTTTCGAGCACCATTACAATGAACAAAATGCTGATAACACCCAAAAATATGACTACGTTGGTACTACTTAATTCCGTTAGAAATAAATGCAAAATATAATTAAATGATAGGGAGTTGTGTTCAGTTCGTACTCTTAATTGGTGTGAATGGAGTAATGAAAGCAAATCGCCCAAAACTTTATTTTGGGCATTAGTACAATATACTCCGTAAAGATCTTCTAATTGTAGCTTTTTATTTGATAGTTTTTTAACAGATTTATCTTTATAAAGTGAGTAATCTTTATTATCATTGCCAAAACTATAAACTATTTTACTTTGATGGCCATTAAAATTATTAATTCTTAGCTTAACTAAAGAAATATTCTTAGAATGAGCAAACTTTTGTAATATGATAAAAAAACTTTTTTTATTATGTTTTTTGTTCCATTCTTTACTGTCCGTTTTTTGCCATTTCCTAATTTGCGAATTATTAAGTTTTTTTGAACCATAAATTTCCACAATAGTTGGATTATCGGGTAAAGAACTGTCATCATAGGAATGAAAAATGTTAGTGAACAGGGCGATAGTAGCAATTGTAATTAGCAAGTAAAGTAGGACTTTTATTTTTCGTAGCACATTTAAACCTCTTAAAACCTCTTATCCAAAATAGCTCTGTCAAAATCGAATTGGTATTCTGTATCTTTTATCATATATGTAATTTTAGCTATTTACTATTAGATTAAACGAGTTATCATGTTCTTTCAACTGTGCTTTGCTTTTGATGTTGAAAAGATTGTTGAAAATAATTTTGTAGGTATGTATTTAAGTTGTTAGTTATTTAAACGAAGAGCTTTGATATTTAGTCAGTTTGAATTAATAATATTGAGTATGATTTTTGTAACTAAAAAAATACTTCCAGTAGAGAATAATTTAATACTGGAAGTATTTTAAATTGAACAATTAATGAGTTTTACGGATCACCACCATATTTTTTACGCAGCTTTAGGTCATAGTATGTTGCCAAAAGCAGAATTACTGCCCAGAAAACGCATAGTGCAATTATTGGCCATACATCTACTATTCTTTGAATATAAATTGAAATGTTAGCTTTAAGCGGAAAAATTATGTACCAAAGTACCGGAACCCAGGGAACAAGTATAACACCAAGGATTAAACACATATCAAAGCTTTTGGGATGAGTCCGAGGCCTGCTAAAGACTTCTTTTTCGTGTTTTTTTACATATATTGCGCTAATAATTACTAGTATAATTAGCATGAATTGCAGAATTTTCAGTATTGTGGTTACAAATGGTGGAAACATTATCTTCAACCTCCTTACTTTTATAATCCTAGTATTATGTAATTATGAAAGCTTATTACTAATTAATTTCTGCGATGCGTGTCTTTTAGCAATATCGAATTTGATTTTAAATTGGCATTAAAAAAGAGTAATATACATCTAAATATTTTCTATAGTGTTTGAGGATTCATTTAAAAATTAACCTCTAATGAGTTCTTAGTTTCATAATATCATTTAAGCGAGGTTTTTAAATAGGTTTTTACATGAACAAGTTTGGTCGGACGATTAGGAAATTAAGAATATAACGAAGGATAACACAACAAGTGTTAGCGTCTTTGATCGTATGATTACGAAACTGCAAATAAAATTGTTGACAAAATTATTGAAGCAATCGATAAATATTACCCCTTAAATAAGTCTTCAAAAGTAAATACATTAGTTAATCAGGTAATGACTGAAATGTTGGCACAAAAATTTGACTTGGCAGTAGTTAATTTAATTAAACTAAAACCCCTAATTAAAGAGTTGGTCAATATGATAAATTGCTTGTGAATAAAGTCAGGATTGCTGTTTGTCAGAAATATAAAACCGAAGCTTTAAAACAAGTAAGTTTGCTTCAAAAGAATCGAAGCTGATCATTTAGCTGATAGGTTAAGAACAAAAATTGATGAATTTTATAGTTTAATAAAACAAGCAAATTGCTTTTTTAATAAAATGAACTACTATTTGGTCAATATTGTAAATGAGGTGGCAATAATGACTAGAAAAGTAAAATTTGGTATATTTGCATGTATTGTTGCTGCAGGTCTTTTTTTATTTTACTATTGGGCATCAAATGACTATGTACCTGATGTAGCACAATATCAGGTTAATCAAATAATAAGAAAACACGATACCCGAGAAATTAACCAAGTAGCAACTAATAGGAAAACAGCGAAATTTTTACATTCTCTTAAAACTAGTGATCGTTGCCAGAAAATTAGCGAGTTTCAAGGTGGAACTGAAGAATGTGGCTATTATGTTGCAAGTATCAAAAATAAACCTGTTGGGATTTATATGCAAAAAAAATCCAATTCCTTTTGGAATTGGAAAATAAAAAGTATCATATGTTTTGATTGAGCCAACCCTATAAAAATGTAGGCTACTTCATATATCTATAAATGACAGGTTGCGAATTATTAAGATTTAGGCAACATTTTTACCAGGTCACTTAAATCCAATCCGTAGTTTCTAATACAAATTTGAAACTCTAATTCAGGCTCAGGTAAATACGAGGTACTAAAAAAGGCACCTATTGCTCCAAGTAGTCCTAAAGCCCTGCGGAAATCCTCTTTCGTAAAAACTGATAAGTAAATGTTATCATCATAACCATCTACTCTAGCAGTGTATTCTGTTTCTAAATTTTTTAGAGTGCTTTTGAAAAGCTTCATTAAATTTTCTTGTTTTGTTTTTTCCATGATAATTTGTAACTCCAATTTATGGTTATTGATCTGGCTAAAGTATAATTAAAAAATTATTCCTTGCTTTTTATGCTAGTTGACAAAATTTTGTATTATAAAACAATAATTTACTCAATCGCTTTTTCTTAACTGGTACTACATATTACTGTAATATACTTATTTAGCTAGATATTGTATCTAAAAAATAATGACAAAAGGAATTGAGAATTTTAATGGTAAAAAATAGTAAGCTAATTGGTTCAATACTTTCAGTGGGAATACTTAGTTTTTTGGGAATTGTGATAGAAACTGCACTCAATATTGCTTTTCCCCAATTAATGACTGAATTTAATATTTCTGCCAGAACGGTTCAGTGGTTAACAACAGGCTATATGTTAGTATCTACGATTATTATTCCTTTTGGTTCGTATTTACAAAAGAGATTCAAAGTTGTTTCTTTATTTAGAATAGCTGTTTTATGCTTTTTACTAGGTACTTTTTTAGCAGGAATTTCATCAAGTTTCACTTTATTGCTATTTGGGCGTCTTTTACAAGGAGTTGCTGCCGGCATTGGTTTGCCACTAATGTTTTCAATAATCTTAAGAGAATCACCTCAAAAGCAAGTTGGCATGTTTATGGGGCTCGGTACTCTTGTTATTGCTTTTGCTCCTGCAGTTGGTCCAGTATACGGTGGAATAGTTCTAAAACTATTTCAGTGGCAGAATTTATTTTTGTTTATTATCCCAGTAATTATATTGATCTGGGTATTAGGCGAGTTTAGTATCACTCAAACTACTAAAACTGAAAAAATTCCATTCGATTTTCAGGGCGGATTACTTTTAATTGCGTTTCTCATGTCCGCTTTATTTGTACTTTTGGGTTTTACCAGTGGCAATAATATTTGCCTGCAATTAATACTGGCATTAATCACTATTATTACTGGATCTTTCTTTATTTTGGTTGAAAAGCATAGTCAGCATGCAGTTTTAAAAGTTAGTTTATTTAAAAACTGGCAGTTTACTTTCTTTTTGCTGGCATTTTTTCTGTTGCAATTAATGTCACTGAGCATGTCATTTTTGATACCCAACGTGTTACAGACAGCTTTTGCACAAACAACGGCCACAGCTGGGTTGCTGGTTTTACCTGCTGCTATCACAGATGCAGTTGTTTCAGCGTTTGCTGGAATAATTTACGATAAGGTTAATCAAAAATTACCAATAATATTTGGAGTAGTAATAATTCTTCTCACTTTTATAATTGCTAATTTTTTAAACCCAAATATTACCAACATGGCCTTTATTTATATCAGCTTTATGTTTGGCTTGGGATTTAGCTACGGTAATATCATGACTTTTTGTTTATCCCATATTACGACTGATGTAAAAAATGATGGGAATGTCATTTTTATGACTGCCCAATCATATTCGGGGGCGATAGGCACAGCACTAGCAGCTTCGTTAATAACTTTGGCGCAAACAGGTTTTAAAAACAAAAAGTTAGCGGCATTGGCAGGTCTAAAACTAAATTACAATATGTTAGTATTCCTATCTTTGATCGTACTGGTTTGCATTTTAGTTTGCTTTATTTTTACTAAATCGAAAAGTAAATCTATACCAAATTAAGTTTAGTTATTCTGTTCCAAAAGAGTGTTATCTTTTAACTCGTAATGTTCAAAGTTATTGTCTTTAAATATTTGCTCATCGTAATGGTGTGCAATTTCCAACACAGTGCAGTTCAACCTGTTTATTACTTTTTGCACTTTTTTACCTGTTTCATTATCTAAAGCCGAGGTGGCCTCATCTACTAAAATAATCTTTTTACGGTAAATCAGTGCACGAGCAATTTCAATTCTTTGCTTTTGTCCACCTGACAGATTTGCACCATTTTCACCATACTTTTTGTCTAAACAATTATCACCTAGTTCTGCTAATAAACCGACTGCTTTTAGTGCTTTCAAGCATTCTTCATCCGAAAACTCTTTACCTAGAGTCAGATTAAGACGCAAAGTGTCATTGAACATGAATGGACTCTGAGCAATATAAGCAAGTTCACCAGAACCAGCGACATTTTTAACTACTTGAGAACCATCTTGGAGAAAAATTTGTCCGCTTGTAGGTTTGATGAAGCCTTCTATTAAGTTGAAGATTGTTGATTTGCCTGCACCGGATTTACCAGTAATTAAAATTTTGGTTCTGAATGGAATTGTTAAACTTAAATTTGTCAAAATCACCTTTTTGTCATTGTAAGCAAAACTGACATCATCTATCTTGATGCTAGGAGAATTAAGGTGTCTATTCTTGTTTTCTGCAAATTCAAGCGAATACAGTTTGAGACTTTTACGAATATTTTCTGTTGTCTTCATCTCATTTAGGCATTGTGCGGCATTTCTTAGGGGCCCAACGACACGGTCACTGGCTAAGAAAATGGCGATAATAGCTGCTGGTTCAGCCTGACCTTTGATAACAAAAAACAAACCTGCACCGAGAGGAAGAATAAAACTCAATGCAGAAAGAATGGCGCTGAGAAAAATTGCCCAAGCTTGATAGTCATTCATCTTTTTGTACGAATTTTCTGTTTGCTGCAAGTAGTTTTCTGTATCTGCAAACATTGTTTTTTCAGCTAAATAAGTTTTAATTGTGCGAATACCATTAAACAAGTCGGTTACTTTGCCTAAATAAGTGCTGCTGCTTTTTTGCCAAGTTTCAGAGGAATCACTTAATACTTTGCCAAAAATTTTGGATGAAAGCATTGGCAGCAGTGAAAACAAAATGAATAAGATCCCTATTGTAAAATTAAGCCAAAGAATATAAAAGCTGGATATTACAGCCATCAAAATGGCACCACACAACTCAAAAAAATTTTTAAAATAATTAGTTTCAATCAACTTGAAGTCATTAAAAATTTTTGAAACATTATCTGAAGCAACTGCTGCAAAGTCTGGGTTAACTATCTGACCGTAAACAAAGCTGTCTTTTATTTTGATATTCATTAATTTGATTGCCTGATTGATCCAGATTTGCTTTAGGGTCATGGCGAAATAAACTAATCCCAGAGCCAGCAAACTGCTAATGATATACAACACTGCTTTTATAGCGGGTGTATGGCGGTTGAAAAGCGTCACATTTGAAACTACTGAAGATAAAACCACGCCATCAAAAGAATAAATTATAGTTGCAATTAGAATTCCCAATAATAATGACTTAGGTAATGTTTTAAAAAAAGTTTTGAAAGACATTGCATTCTCCTGGTACTTTGAAATATAAATAGTTTTAATTAAATAAACTTTATTTTATCACGGAATTTTAATAATATTAAATTATTATTTGAATATTTTATTAAAAACATTATGGTGCTAAATTATTTTAAAAGGAGCAAAACGATGAGAATTAATGTTTTACAACACACGCCAAACGAAGGCCCCGGTTCAATTCAGGAATGGGCTGACTTGCATCAGCATGATTTTTATGTATATCATCCCTATCAGTTTGGCATTTTGCCTACTGCTGCCACAACAGATTTACTAGTTATCTTAGGCGGTCCTATGAGTCCAAATGATGATCTGCCATGGATTGAGCAGGAGCGTCAGTTAATTAAGCAGCTATTTAAAGAGGACAAGTCTATTTTAGGAGTATGCTTTGGCGCACAACAAATTGTTAAAACTTTAGGCTATCAGGTTAAAAAGGCGCCGGTTAAGGAAGTAGGCTGGGGGCCGGTCAAATTGCAATCCAAATTAATAAGCGGTTTGCCTGAACAATTAGAAGTATTGCATTGGCATGAAGAGATGTTTGAAATACCAAAAGAAGCTGACGTTTTATTTTCTAATGCTAATTTACAAAATCAAGGTTTTGTTCTGGGTAAGCAAGCTGTTGGTTTGCAGTTTCACTTAGAACCAGAAAAAGATAATATCAAAGAGATTGTGGTCAACGATTCTCAATATCTTTCTGGGTCGATGTTTAAACAAACAGCTAAACAAATTATTGAGCATCCTGTTCCTAAAGAAAATAAAAGGGCAATGTTTCGCATTTTAGATTATTTGACGGAATAAAAATATATAATTCGCTTTAAAGTATTACTTTTTGCTGATAGTTTTAGAATCAGATCAATTATTTGTAAAAGCAGAAAATAGACGAGACTTAGCAATGAAGTGCCCCAAATTTGGGGGTATTTTTATATCTAAATTATCTAAACAAAATAAAATTGAAGTCTATCATCTTTGGCATAATTAGCATTTGGCGCAAACAATATAAGTATTGTAACTACTGAAATAACCTTCAAAATAAAAACCAAGCCATTTTAATGGCTTGGTATATACGATTATAGGTAATTTTCCTAAAATCTGGTTAATATTTGAGATTGGTTTGTTATAATTTAATTAGCGTAGAAAAGTTAAAAGGACGGTAGCTGCCGCTTTCATGAAGGAAGTGAGGCCTATGAATTATTTTGATTCATACTTCAGTCTCCCAAAAGAAAGGAGCAGCAGTTGATGAGCACTGCCGAAGCGTTAAGTTTAATGCTTAACTTTGGTATGTTTATCTTGACCTTGTTAATGTTTATTGACAAGCATCATGATAAATGAGCAAATCAAAAAACCGTCCTAGATACTGGCTGGGCGGTTTATAAATTTAAAAAATTATAACTATAAGCGCAGCTACCGTCCTTTGTGGCGGCTCTACGTGAGGAAGACTTATTGGCGTAAGTCTTCCTTTTTCTTACACCTGTATTTTAGCATGAATGCTTTTATGGTGCAATTAAGTATTATAGAGCAGAATTCATAGCGCTAAAGTATATAAGGCATTTTTAAATTGCAAAGCTGGAGCTAATTTAACAATATGCAGTTAATTTTACGCACTACACTAAACCGACTTGAACAATCATATCTTGCTCACACAAAAACCGTCTCAACAGAAACGGTTTTTATTTGTCTTATTTAGTTTTTGTATGAACGCAGCTTTGTTTAATAAGCAGCTCCATCATAAAAGTCAAAACGAGGTTTATTGAAATCAAAGTCTTTCACTTCACTGAGCTTAAGTGCAATATCGCAAACGCCCCAACTCATTAAATTGATTGGTTTGCCGTAGTCTTCATCAGGAATAACCAATACAATGTATTTTCCTTGGGACAGCGCATAACCCAATTCCATACCGAGACCTACATCTTCTTCATCTGGTAAATAGACGCCGATCATAACATCGCTAGTCTTAATACCTGTTAAGTCACCGCGGTAAGTAGCGGTTTCCCATTCACGATCACGCAAATATTCAGGATGCTCCTCGACATTGATGCCTTTGTATTGATGATCTAAAGGAACATAGCTGTTTTCCAGGTCAATGGTTGGGTTTTCTTCTAAAGCTTTCATTGTCTTCTTGTAAGCGTCGTTTTGCTTATCATTAAACCAACCAGCACCAAAATAAACAGTCTTTGTTTTAGTCATAAAATTTCTCCTTACCATTTAAACCTATTTTAAATATATTTCACGTAACTTACTGATTTCATCATCAGTTAATCTCATAATATCATGTAAGTAGTTTTCAACGCTACCATAATTTTTATTTATAGTTGAAATTACGAAGTCAATGTACTCGGAGTGCACGGTTTGCAAGTCTTTTAGGATATTTACTGTAACGTCGTTTGCTCCTTCATCTTTGGCTTTTTGTAAAAAATTACGGACAAAGTCTTTGGTGGCAACATTTGTTAACAGGTAATCTTTTTTGATAGTTTCAAATGGCACACCAAGTGCTGATAAAATCAGTAGTGCTGCAAAACCAGTTCGGTCTTTCCCAGCGGTGCAATGGAAAATTACACTCCGGTTTTCTTCGTCATTAGCTAGCAGCACATCAAAAAAGTGGCGGTAAGCTTTTTGAGCAGATTCGCTTTTAATCATGTCGTCATAGGCCAAAAACATGTGGTCAAATCCCGCTTGAGGATCTTGGCTTTTTTGACTGAGAATTTCATCGATTCCCTTTGATGACTCAGTCAAGTCCTCACTAAATACCGGATCAAAATTGTAAATGGCGCCTGCAGGAACCCGATCAGGCTCTTTTTCAGCCTCATCTTTACTCCGGAAGTCAACGACATACTTAACGCCATAGTCATGTAAAAATTTCAGATCGGTTTTATCCAGTTTTGCCAAGTTAGCTGTTCTGAGTAATTTATGCATTTTAACAGTTTTGCCGTCAGTAGTTTGATAGCCGCCCAGCTCGCGGAAATTACGGCCGCTTGTTACGCCAATTAATTGATTTTTAAGTTTTTGGGTCATTGAATACCTCCACCTTTGCATTTGACAATTACACTTAATTTTAGCAATAAACTAGTATATAAACAATTATAAAAAAACCTAAGTGGATAGTGAAATTATGGTAAAATAAACAAAAGAACATTATATTTCAAAAGGGTGAGAACATGGAAACGAAAAAAGCTAGCATTTTAGTTCCAGTTGACGGTTCAGAGTCGGCAGAAAGATCCTTTGATAAAGCAGTTAAAATCGCAATGACGGAAAATGCGCATATCGATGTCTTAAGTGTTATTGATACCAGACAATTCTTGGGTGAAATGCAAGATACACTGATCACGGGCGACACCGTTTATCAGATGACGCAAGATTCAGAAAAATATCTTAAAAGCTTAAAAGAATGGGCTCATGACAACTTAGGCTTCGATGATATTGATTATCATATTCGTTATGGCAGTCCGAAGGCGATTATTTCCTATGACTTTATTAAAGATCATCACAATGATTTGATTATCATGGGTGCAACAGGATTAAATGCAGTAGAAAGAATGTTGATGGGTTCAGTTACTGAATATGTTAATCAACATGCTTTGGCTGATGTTTTAATTGTCAGAACAGACGTTAATAATAATCCACTTAAGCCGCAAAACGGTAAGAAATAATTATACATAAATTTAAAAGCATACGATCAACAATTCGTGTGCCTTTTTTGTATTGAATACTGAACCTTAAAGCACTATGTAATGATAGTGTTCGTAAATATAACTTTAATTATACAATTTTAAAATAAATTTTGATATTTTGTTGCCATTTTGCGAATATTTATGGTATCATCATTATGAAATGAACGTAATTATACTGTTTGGAAGGTTGAGGGCAATGAAGGTAACAGGAAGAATTTATAATTTATTTTCCTATTTATGTACTGTTCAACTAGCTTTGTTAACCGTTCGTTTTTCTTTCAGAATAACTACCAGGGCATGATATGACATTGGTCATATCATGCCTTTTTATTTGCTTAATTTCAGGAGGATGTAATGAAAAATAGAAACGGAAGCTGATTCGGGTTAATTTTATTTGAATATTTACATGAATAAATTGCCATGAATATGACAACGAAGTTTATGCTTAAACAAAATTAAAGTTATGGTAAACGTATTTATTAGGAGTAAAAAAACAAATGACCAAAATCAAAAAGTTTCTGATAGCATGTTTTGCATTATTATTAACCGTTGGTGCTACCGCATGTTCCAATTCAAGTAAGAAATCAAGTTCAAGCAGTAACACGCCAAAGTCACTCAACGTCCAGTTTGTTCCCAGCGTAGCAGCTAACAAGTTGGAAGCACGGGCTAAGCCTATGGAAAAGTTATTGTCTAAGCGTCTGGGGATTCCGGTACATGTTTCAATGTCAACGGACTACAACGGACTAGTTGAAGCCATGAAATCTAAGAAAGTAGAAGTCGGCTTTTTACCTTCAGATGCCTATATTATGGCGCATAAGCAAAAAGCAGCTGATCTGCTTTTACAATCTGTTCGTTATGGCATTAAGCAACCAAATGGTGTTCAAACCAAAGAATTAGTTAATTCTTATCGTGGTGAGATCCTGGTTAAGAAGGATTCAAAAATTAAGAGTTGGAAGGATTTAAAGGGTAAGTCAATTTCTGTTCAAGATATTACTTCCGATTCTGGCTATGTTTTCCCAGTTGCCGAATTAAAGCAAAAGGGTTTAGATGTAACCAAGAGTTGCAAGACGGTATCTGTTAAAGGCGCTGACCAAGGCGTTTTAAACGTCTTAAACGGTGACACTGATGCAGCCTTTGTATTTGAAGATGCTCGTAACAATGTTAAAAATGATGACCCGAAGATTATGAGCAAAGTAGTACCAATTTACTTCACTAAGCGTATTCCTAACGACACTATTTCAGTCATCCCAAGTTTGCCAAAAGCTTTCCAGAAGAAACTGGCTAAAGCATTTATTGCTATTGGCAAGTCTAAAGAAGGTAAGAAGATTATTGAAAATGTTTATAACCAGGAGGGTTATACATACGCCAAAGATAGTGACTACGATATTATTCGTCAATACAATAAAATAGTTTCTTCTACTAAGAAATAATTTCCCAATATTTAAAAAACTCAAAAGGCTACATACTAAGAATTAAATAAACTTTCTTAAACAAAATAAGATTTCTAGTCAATTCTCTTTTCTAAATAAAACATTTCTGCTATTATTTGATAGAATAAATACAGTATGTCGAAAGGAGGGTGAAGGTAATGCAAAAACGGCGCTTGGCGTTCATTGAAGTTTTTGCAAAAAAGCCTTTTCGTTCCTTTCAAAATGGTATTGTTCGCTTTTTAGTAAAAGTGTTATTGAAAGACTTAGTTTAATTCACGTTCGTGTTTTTAGCTAAAGTCTTTTTTTATGTCTGGGAGGGCATGATGAAAAAATTTAGAAAAATACTAGCTGGTGCCGCTATTTTTTTAGTAGCATTCATGATGGCTGCCTGCTCAAACAAAGAAAAGAGCAAAGATACTGGCACGCCAAAGTCTTTGAACGTCCAATTCGTTCCTAGTCAGGCTGCCACTAAACTGGAATCTCGTGCAAAGCCGCTGGAAAAAATGTTGTCGGATCGTTTAGGCATTCCAGTACACGTATCAATGTCTACCGACTACAACACGGTGGTTGAAGCCATGAAGTCTAAGAAAGTTGATGTAGGTTTTTTGCCGCCAAATGGCTACATTTTAGCTCATAAGCAGGGTGCAGCAGATGTCTTGCTGCAAGCTCAAAGATATGGTGTTAAGCAACCTGATGGACGACCAACTAAGGAACTGGTTAACTTCTATCGCGCTGAAATTGTGGCAAAGAAAAATTCAAAAATTAAGAGCTGGAAAGATTTAAAGGGCAAGTCTATTTCTATTCAAAGTCCCACTTCTTCAGCTGGCTACGTTTTCCCAATTGCTGAATTAAAGGAAAAGGGCCTTGATGTACGCAAGAGTTGCAAGCTAGTGACAGTAACTGGTCAAGACCAAGCTGTTTTAAATGTTCTCAATGGCGACACAGACGCCGCGTTTGTTTTTGAAGATGCACGAACAATTGTTAAAGACGATAATCCTAAGATCATGAGCCAAGTTGTTCCAATTTACTTTACTAAGCCTATTCCGAACGATACCATTTCCGTTGTTCCGAGCATGAGTGAATCATTCAGAAAGAAATTGGCTAAGGCATTTATCGCTATCGGTAAGTCCAAGAAGGGTAAAAAGGTCATCGAAAGTATTTACACTCACGAAGGATATGTCCACACTAAGGACAGCGACTTTAATGTTGTGCGTAAGTATGAAAAAATTATTGAATCGACCAAAAAATAAAGAATACAAAGGAAGTTTATAATGGCAGATTCTGCAGTTAAGCCAATAATCGAATTAAAAAACGTGAAGAAAGTTTATGGCAAAGATGTTGTTGGTTTAAAAGACGTCAATTTAACTATTAATAAAGGTGAATTTGTCGTTATTGTTGGTCTATCCGGCGCCGGCAAATCAACACTTTTGCGGTCGATTAACCGTTTAATTGATATTACTGAAGGTGATATTTTAATTAACGGTGAATCTATTACCAAGGCCAAGGGTAAAAAGTTAAGAACGCTGCGCCGGCATATTGGAATGATTTTCCAAAGCTTTAATCTGGTTAAACGGTCAAGTGTTCTGCGTAACGTTTTAACAGGCAGAGTGGGTTATTATCCTACTTGGAAATCTACTCTCAACCTTTTTACTAAAGAAGATAAGCAGCGCGCGTATGATGCACTCCAGCAAGTGGATTTGGCAGACAAGGTTTATTCACGAGCTGATGAATTATCTGGTGGTCAGCAACAAAGAGTGGCGATTGCCCGGGTCTTGACTCAAAACCCGGATATTATTTTGGCGGATGAGCCGACAGCTTCACTTGACCCGCAGACTTCACGCCGCGTGATGAAAGACTTGCAGATGCTGAATGAAAAGCATGGTATGACGGTAGTCATTAACCTGCACAGCGTCCAGTTAGCACAAGAATTCGGTAAACGGGTCATTGGTGTTCGTGCTGGTGAAATTATTTATGACGGCAAGATGTCAGATACTCCGGCATCCACGTTTGATCAGATCTATTCCGGTGGTGATCAAGATGAGTAGCACAGAGCAAGAAAAGCTGATGACTTTACCTAAGAAAAAGCTTAAAATTTTGAATTGGCTTTGGGTGCTGCTTTTTGTCGCCGGATTATTCATTTCTACTAATGAAACCAAAACAGATTTGGGTGCTCTATTTGCCAACTTTGGGGATTTTGCTGAAATTTTCTTGCAAATGTTGCACCCTGACTGGTCATACCTGGCAACAGTGGTACCGCTTTTGCTTGAAACTATTAAGATGGCGATCTTGGGTACGGCGATAGGTTCTGTAATTGCTTTTATTTATTCTTTGCTTATTGCCCGCAATATTGTCAAAAATAAGGCAGTCACGGGAATTTTGCGCATAATTATGAACATTATCAGAACTATACCGGACTTGCTTCTTGGTGCTATCTTTGTTGCTATTGTTGGTATCGGACCGGTAGCCGGTGTCTTGGCACTAGCTATTTGTACTTTCGGAATTGTGGTCAAGCTCTTTTATGAAGCTATTGAAACTATTGATCCGGGTCCGATTGAAGCACTAACTGCAGTTGGGGCTAATAAAATACAAATTATTGTCTTTGCGGTTTTGCCACAAGTTATTACCTATTTTATTTCTTATTGTTTATACGCATTCGAAATTAACGTGCGGGCCTCAACCGTTTTGGGTTATATCGGTGCCGGTGGTATTGGGCTATATCTGCAACAAACACTACAAATCTTCGATTACCCGAAGACAGGTACCATTATAATTGTAATTATCATTGTGGTAGTGCTGATTGACTACGTTTCATCTAAGTCACGGGAGGCGTTGATGCAATAATGGATACAAGTATGAAAAAGTTACCTCCTAGGCCTATAGATGTTAAAAAGCGTGCCTTTCACTGGTTGATGGCTATTATCACAGTAGTGCTGATTATTTGGTCGTGTACTGGTATTGACTTTGGCGGCATTAAAGAAACAGCCGGTCAAATTGCAGGTGCGATCTTTTCCGGTATTTTCCATCCTGACTGGTCGTACGTATATAATGGTACTGGTGAAGATCTGCTTTCGCAGCTTTGGGAAACTGTCTGCATTGCCTTTTTGGGCACATTTATTTCCGCTATTATTTCACTGCCCTTTGCTTTTTGGGCAGCGCATACCAAGCATAAGCACTGGTATGTCTCACGCTCTGGTAAAATTGTGCTCGCAATCATCAGATCATTCCCAGAAATTGTTTTGGCTCTGATGTTTATTAAAGCTGTAGGTCCAGGATCGGCAGCCGGTGTTTTGGCCTTGG
The DNA here is from genome assembly GCF_003692935.1 of Lactobacillus sp. ESL0260. Taxonomy (NCBI): domain Bacteria; kingdom Bacillati; phylum Bacillota; class Bacilli; order Lactobacillales; family Lactobacillaceae; genus Lactobacillus; species Lactobacillus sp. ESL0260. The sequence goes on along the minus strand of NZ_REHO01000013.1, from coordinate 391,321 downwards.
GTTTTCACTCAGTAGGAATGCTTGCCAAGCTCTTTTCTGAAGCAATTGAAAATTTAGACGATGGCCCTAACGAAGCAGTTACCGCAGTTGGTGGTTCAAAAACAAATATTATTATGTTTTCCACTTTGCCTAATCTGATGCCTGCTCTTATTTCAAACACGTTATACCGGTTTGACGTTTCGATTCGGTCCGCTTCTATCTTAGGTTTAGTTGGAGCCGGTGGTATCGGTTATCCGCTAATTATTGCGCTGCAATATCGCCAGTGGAACCGCGTTGGTATCATTTTATTAGGTATCATTATTATGGTTGTTGTAATTGACTGGATTTCAGGCTGGATTCGGAAGAAATTAGTGTAAAACGCAAATATAACAAATGATGAATCAAGTTGGTAACTAGCAACTTGGTTCATTTTTTTAGCCGTGATATTTAAACGGGCAATTTTCAAGGTGATCGTTAATTAATCCTACGCTTTGTAAGAAAGAATAAAGAATTACTGGCCCCACAAAAGTAAAGCCGTCTTTTTTCATCTGCTTTGCTAGTTCTTGTGCAATCTTGTTTGTCGTTGGTACCTCAATACTTGTTTGGGGGTGATGAATAATAGGAGTAGGAATAAACTTTTGCAAATAATGCGCGAAACTGCCGTATTTGGCATCAATAATTAACAGGGCGCGAGCGTTGGTAACTGCCGCTGCAATTTTTCTTTGGTTGCGGATAATTGCCTTGTTCTGCAGTAAGCGGGTTTGATCCAGCGCACTCATTTGGGCAACTTCTTCTGGAATAAAGTTGTGAAAAGCCTGCCTAAAGTTTAAACGTTTATGCAAAACAGTGGACCAGCTGAGTCCGGATTGAAACAGTTCTAGTACCAGCATTTCAAATAAATAGCGTTCATCTAGGTTTAACTTGCCCCATTCGTGATCGTGGTATTCTCTAACTAAGGCATCATCATGGTCACTCCAGGGGCAGCGAGTGATATCATTCATTTTTATTTCTCCTTAAATATATCTTAGCGTTCATTAATAAATACGCCAAAAGTTTGCTATCCTTTTTAAAATAATTTGACTAGTAACTTTTAATTATTTTCTTTTTCCTAAAATATTAGAAACTTTGCCCTCAAAAAGTGCAATAGTAGTTTTTTTGGTATAATATATATTGAACTTTAGGAGGAAACCATGGAGAAGTTAGAAATAGTAACTTTGGCCGATGACTTGGCCGCAAATCAAGAGAGTATTTTAAATAAAGAAACGGATTTTGACGCCGAGGCAGTTTATCGTGTAATTGATAATTTGCACGTATTGCATAAGCCAATAAAAGAATACTTCGGCATGACTCAGGAAGAGTATTATGACACTGAAAGTGATCATAAACTGACTTTGATTAAATTATCAGAGCAGTTAACCGATTTACATGATCGGATTTTAACTAACCACGTTGACGGTTTTGTTGACAAGAATGAAATCAACTTGACTTATAATCATGAAAATCCTTATGAAGATGGATTTTACAATGATATAGTAGACTTTCACGTTGTTAGTTACAGCTTAAAAGTAATTGGAGCCGTTGAAGAGGTAGCGCCAAAAACATTACAAGGAGTTTTGTCTAAGGATGCACTTCTGTCAATTGGTTTAGCGGCACACGCTTTAGAAAAAAGTTTATAATTTTAGAGCTGAAACATGTGTGTTCAGCTCTTTTTCTTTCTGCTTGAGGCAAAAAATGGGTGTTTTTAAGTATGCTAAAGGATTAGCTGATAAAATAAACGGGGCTAAGCTGCATTCCTTATTTAAGAAAAAAGATGCACAGCTTGATCCCATGCAAGACTATTTGACAGTAGGAGAGTATCACGTTGACGGTGAACAAAGAACTCCCAATGATCAACCTTATACCTTGACTGTCTATCAAGATGAAGAAAAGGTGTTGCACCAGGCATTGAGCTTGGAAAGCACAGATAAGTTAGAGCCTGAATATGTGCGCAGGTATAGTCCTGAACTGCAGCGTTATCGCGCTTTTGTCAGCCGTAAAACCGGTAGGCGTTACGTGGTAGAAGAATATCTCGACCGCTTTATTGAAAGAGTAAAAGGTCACATTCGTACAGGGCAAAATTCTGTGAATGTGAGTGTCATTACGGACACTCATTATAAGGACCGTAACAGTATGGACTTTTATGGCTGGAATGGTTTGACACATGTTAATGAATTTTCTTATCTTGATGATTCCGGTCTTCTTAGTTTAAAAGTTCATTTAGGTGACTGGATCGATGGCTCTGATACCGGCTTTTTGGGCGAAAGTGAGTTAACTAAACTGCGTGATTCTTTTAAATCAGATAAGGTGCCTTATATTTTAATTAAAGGAAATCACGATGAAAATGATAAATTCGATGAACATCATGATTTAAGGGCTTCTTTTCCTGAAAATGAATTTGAAGGAATTATGTGGCCGGCTATGTATCAGCAAGATGGCATTCATTATATTTCCCGCCAGCACGGTGTTTGTTACTATGACGTGGATGACTTGCGCTTTATTTCTGTTAATACTTCAGATTTGCCCTATTATCTGGATGCACAAGGCAGAAAAAAATATGATGCTAAACTCACTTTGGCTGTGAGGGAAGATCAAATAGAAGAAATTATTGAAATTCTGGAGCAGTCATCAAATAAGCAAATTATCTTGATGAGTCATGCCAATCCCATTAATCGTAAGGGTTCAAACGCATTAAAGTACAACGGTCGTTCACTGCATGAACTGCTGGTAGCTTTTAATCAAGGTGAAAAAGGAGAGATGCATTCCAGCTTTGGTCTGCCTCCTGAATTTCGTTTGGCAAATGAGTTTGATTTTACTAATGTAAAAAATGCCCGCATTATTGCCTACTTCTGCGGCCACAGACATAGAGAAGATCAATACCGGATTAACGGGATCCAGTATATCTTGTTTAACTGTTCTGCACTGATGGGTCCTAATCACGCCTTGACCACCAAATACAATAAAAATTGGAAAAGGCAAATTGACCACCAAACCGAATTTGCCGGTTATATCGTAAACATTGATTTACAAAGACACTATATTCAGACCTTCGGTTATGGTGCTGCCAGCAAACGCAGAATCTTTTATATTTAGTAAAGTCGCGACGGGCAGTTTGGAAATTGCCCGGTTCTTAGCATATAATGGAAAAGTTAAAATGAAGACAAAAATATACAAAGTAAGACAAATTAAGGGAAGTTAAGCAATGTGCGGAATTGTTGCATTCTATAATCCAGAAATAAATGATAAACAAGCTGCTATCGGTAAAATGATGGCGGCAATGAAGCATCGTGGTCCTGATTCAGATGGTTTTTATACCAATGACAAAATTGCTTTAGGGTTTCGGAGACTGTCAATCATTGATTTACGTGGCGGCAGTCAGCCAATCTACAATGAAGATAAAACGAAGGCGATTATCTTTAACGGTGAAATTTATAACTTCCAGCCCTTAAGAGAAGAATTGCTTGCGGCAGGTCACACATTTACCACTAAGTCCGATACGGAAGTGCTTTTGCATGGTTTTGAAGAATGGGGCATGGCTGGCCTGCTCAAAAGAATCAGGGGCATGTTTGCCTTCATTATTTGGGATGATAAGACTCAGACAATGTATGGTGCCCGCGACTTTTTCGGTATTAAACCGCTGTATTACAGCAATGAAAATGGTCATTTGATCATGGGCTCGGAAATTAAAAGCTTTCTGGCACTGCCCGGCTTTAAACGGCGTTTAAATATTGAGGCGGTTAAACCGTATTTGATGAATCAGTATAATGACTTGCATGAGACTTTCTTTAAGGGTATTTACAGGTTTCCTGCCGGTCACTGGTTCGAATACAAAGATGGCTCAATGAAAACCCACCAATACTGGGACGCGGAATACAAAGCCAATACTTTAAGTTTCGAAGAAACTGTTAATAAAATTAACGAGGACTTGCACGAATCAGTTAAACTGCACCATATTGCGGATGTTCCCGTCGGTGCTTTCTTATCCGAAGGGGTCGATTCCAGCTATATCACCAGTATCTTAAATCCGGATGATGTTTTTTCAATTTCGTTTGATGATGCTACTTATGATGAAGCGTCAAAGGCCAAGGCGCTAGCGGACATCAAGGGCTGGAACTTCTTTTCCGACAAGGTTAAAGCTGATGAAGCGATGCATGACTTCCCCGAGATGCAGTATCATATGGATGAACCGGATGCCAATCCGTCAATTATCCCGTTGTGGTATCTTTGTAAAATGGCGCGAAAGCACGTCACTGTCGCGTTGTCTGGTGAAGGTGCAGATGAATTGTTTGCCGGTTATGTCAATTACGGGATGCACACGCATAACAGTATTATTAAGGCCTTTACTTCACAGTGCAAGAAATTGCCTAAGAACACTAAGGTTAAGTTGGCGCGCAGAATTAAGAAAATGCCGAATTTCCCGGGCAAAGTGCATCTGTATACCAACTTAGCTGAGCCAAGTGAATTTTACGTTGGTCAATCGGTTATCTATGACATGGATTACCCGACCATCTTCTCTTCTGAAGATGCTAACAGCATCTTAAAGCCGTCATACCGTAATAAGCTAACTGTCAACGGTATTTACCAAAGTGACTTTAAGAAGGTTAAAAATCTCGATAACGTCCGGCAAATGCAGTACATTGATCTGCATCACTTCATGCTTAATGATATTGAACAAAAGGCAGACAAGATTTCTATGGCTCATTCGCTGGAATTGCGGGTACCATATCTTGATAAAAAGGTGGCTGAAAGGGCAAATTCAATTCCCACTGATTATCTAGTTAATAAGCATGATACTAAATATGCTTTACGCAAGGCCTCAGAAAAAGTTTTACCAGCTGAATGGGCTAAACGGCCAAAACTAGGTTTCCCTACCCCAATCAAAGAATGGCTGCAAGAACCTCGTTTTTATAAACAGGTACGAGAACTGTTCAGTGAAGACTTTGTCCAGGATATCTTCGAGCAGGATAAAATTTTAGACTTACTTGATGAAAACTATAAAGGCGATGGCTCTCATCGCAGACAGATTTGGACAATTTATACGTTCTTAGTTTGGTATAAACTATTCTTTGTTGATTATGAAGGTACGGTTGCCAAATACCAGCGTGTTCAACCGGAAGTAGCCGATTTGATTAAACAAGGCAAATTGGTTTAATGAGGAGCAGAATTTATTAATGAAACGAAACTTTACACCAATTTTACTTGGTAGTGACATTAATGTTTACGGCATGGCCCGCTCGTTTAACGAGGCTTATGGTATTAGCGTGAAAGCACTGGCTGACAGCCAGCTGGCAGCAACGCGTTATTCTAAAATTGTCAGTGTGGAACTGTACCAGGGTTTTAGTGAAGATCCCACTTTTATTGAAGTAATGCGCAAGCAAATGAAACTCTACCAAGACCATGAAGAACCGGTGATCTTGATTTCATGCGGAGATGGTTATTCGGAACTGCTTGCCAAACATAAAGAAGAACTAGAGCAGGTATTTGTTGTTCCTTACGTGGATTATGATCTCTTACAAAAATTAATTTCAAAAGAAAACTTTTATCAAATTGCGGAAAAGTATGGCCTGCCGTACCCTAAGACTAAAATTGTGACTATGGCAGATTACAAGGCAGAAAATTATTTGGAGCTGCCTTTTGGCTATCCACTGGAGCTTAAGCCGGAAGACCCAGTATCTTGGCTTGATGTGCAATTTGAAGGTCGCAAAAAGGCTTTTACCATTCATAATGAAACTGAATTGCGCGATATTGTCTCAAAAATCTATGAAAATGGCTACAAAGAAGATTTAATTCTGCAGGATTTCATTCCCGGTGATGATTCCAACATGCGGGTGTTAAATGCCTATGTTGATAAGGATCATCATGTTAAGATGATGTGTATGGGTCATCCTTTACTGGAAGATCCCACGCCCCAGTCAATCGGCAATTATATGGCGATTTTACCTGATTATGATGAAAAGCTGTACGAGCAGGTTGAAGCATTTTTGGAAAAAATCAATTACACGGGGATGGCCAACTTTGACATTAAATATGACGCCCGTGATGGTAAATATAAGTTCTTTGAAATTAATTTGCGTCAGGGCCGCTCAAGTTTCTATGTGACCCTTAATGGTTATAATTTAGCCAAATGGTACGTAGACGATTATGTTTACGATTCACTGCAGGACAAGGAACCAATCTACGGCAACAAATTAAAGTCAAAGCATGAATTGTGGCTGGGTATCCCGGTGAGCGTGTTCAAGGAATATGCCGTGGACAATGAAGCTAAACAGATGGCCGAAGAACTGATTCATGAAGGGCGCTATGGTACAACTGTCTTTTATGATCAGGATCGCAATTTTAAGCGGTGGCTGCTTTTGAAATACATGTTTCATAATTATAAAGGACGCTACCAAAAGTATTACCAGGAAAATAAGGGCCAGTTCTTTTAGGCCTGTTTCCATTGCATAATAATAAAGATGATTGCAGCAAGGCATGTAATCATCTTTTTAGATATAAACTATCTTTTTACCAAGTTAGTTATTAGTTTTGGGGTGTTCTTTTTTAATACTTCTTGCTAAACTGGTAAATGGAATTTAAAAAAAGAAAGGACTGAATAAATGAAACTTAAACACGGATCTAATGAAGAAACAGAAATTAAGCTGCGTTGGCTGTTACTGGGAGAACTGGCCACGTGGATTGGGTCAAGTTTTGTTTGGCCCCTAACTTCGGTTTATTTAAACAAACAATTACACATCAGCCTTTCTGTAATAGGGGTTGTTTTATTTTGCAATTGTGCCAGCAATGTCATGGGCTCATTTTTAGCCGGGCGCTTATACGACCGCTTGAACCCCTACCCGTTAATTGTCACTGGTTTAGGACTTGATGCGCTGGTTCTGTTTATGATGGCATTCTTTCATGGCTGGCCGGAATATTGGATTTGGTTGATTATGACGGGATGTATCAGTGGCTGGAACGGCACGCTGATTAATTCAATTGCGACGAGTCTGCGTAAATATTCAGGACGCTACGTTTTTAATTTAATTTATTTTGCGCAAAACGTTGGTACTGTCACTGGTACTCTGCTTGTCGGTTATCTCTATGACTTCTCAATTGAATTTTTATTTATTCTGGCAGCATCTTTATTTGCTATTGCTTGTGTCAACGCGGCTATCCATTATCGCCCGATCAGCACTTTTCACCAAAACCGTAAAAAGAATGGTGTTAAAAAGGACGCACAATCCAAGGCAATTCCTATGCCAAAATATAACGTGATGTTGATGGTCGGATTTTTGGTTTCTTTAGCTGTGACCTGGTTAATGTATATGAACTGGGAGTCCAACCTGTCAGTTTACATGGTGTCTTTGGGAATACCTTTCCACATGTACAGTTTGCTATGGACCTTTAATGGTGCCATCATAGTTACTGTCCAGGTAATTTTGGCCCGTTTTCCTCATATTTTTAAAAACCTGTTTCAGCAAATTATTTTTGGCACGATCATGTTTGCAATCTCTTTTGCCACATTGATTTTTGCCAAAGACTTTGCCCACTTTGCACTGTCAATGTTTGTTCTGACGCTAGGTGAAGCGACAGCTTTTCCTGCCGTTCCTGCTTACATTAACTATTTATCCCCCGCAACCAGTAAGGGTAAATACCAGGGGGAAATTAATGTTGCCCGTGGTATTGGTCAGGCCTTTGGCCCCTTATTTGGCGGTATGGTAATTGATCGTGCGGGTTATATTCCGTTTTTTATAATTGCTGCCTGTGGTATTTTTCTGATGGTGTTAATGTTATTGCCCCTTCACGCAAAGCTGCGTAAACATATCACACTTTATAAATGATTTTGTAAAGGCTTTTTAATATTAACGGTTTAATTAAAATGATAAGATTAATTTAGTCTATTTTTAATTTAGATATAAAAGGGAGGACTTTCTGAATGAATAAAAATTTTGCTGTTCGCGGCGGTAGTGGCGATATTATTGAACCTAATGTTGCTGCTCGTCCACAGGACAACCTATACTTGGCTATTAATTCTGAGTGGATTAAAAATACTAAAATTCCTGAAGACCGTTCACGGATGGCTTCATTTGACGGCATCGATGTAGATGTTGAAAAGCATTTAATGCAGGATTTTGCCGATTTTGCGTCTGGTAAAAAAGAAGTGCCGAACGTTCCTAACTTAGGTGAAGCAGTTAAGCTCTATAAATTAGCATGCGATTTTGACAAGCGTAATAGAGAAGGTGCTGAACCAATTAAGGACGATTTAGCTATTCTTGCCGGCATTAAGGACTTTTCTGACTACAATCTAAATGCGCCTGACTTAGCAACTTTTACCATGCTCCCATTTAGCCTTAGCGTTGAACCTGACATGAAGAATACTAAAGTTAATGCTTTGTATTTTGCCGGTCCTGGCACTTTCTTGCCTGACACTACAACTTATCAAACGCCTGATGCACCAAAGCTATTAGATACTTTGCAAAAGCAGTCAGTTAAGCTGTTAACCATGGCTGGTATTGCTCAAGCTCAAGCAGAAAAATATGCAGCAGATGCTATTAAGTTTGATGCTAAGCTAGCTAAGATCGTTAAGTCTACAGAGGAGTGGGCAGATTATCCTGCTACTTACAATCCAATGAAGATTGAGGACTTTGAAGCTAAGTTTGATCAATTCAAGATTGCTTACTACTTGAAAGAAGCAATTGGCGAAGAACCAGAACGAATTATTGTTGAAGAACCACGCTACTTGGATCACATTAACGAAATTATCAATGAAGAAAACTTTGCTGAAATCAAAGGCTGGATGATTGTTACCTTTATTAATGCGGCTGCTGACACCTTGTCACAAGACTTCAGAGAAGCAGCGTTCCCATTTAGCCAGGCTTTATATGGCCAGCCTAAGTTGTCTAGTGGTGAAAAGCAAGCTTACCACATTGCCAACAGCGCCTTTAGTGAAGTAGTTGGTGTTTATTATGGTCAGACTTATTTTGGCGAAGATGCTAAAAAAGACGTTGAGGATATGATTCATCGTATGCTTGACGTTTATAAGGAGCGCCTGCAAAATAATGACTGGCTTTCTGCACAAACTAAAAAGCGTGCGATTGTTAAGCTTGATGCTTTGGTCTTAAAAATTGGTTATCCGGATAAAATTGAGGAGATTTATAATCGCTTAAAGGTTATCCCTGCAAGTCAAGGTGGCAGCCTTTATGCAAATGAACGTGCATTTACTATTGCAGAGCAAAAATACAACATTGAGCAATTGCACAAGGAAGTTGACCGGACAGTCTGGGCAATGCCAGGTAATTTAGTTAACGCCTGCTATGATCCGCAAAGAAATGATCTGACTTTCCCTGCAGCCATTTTGCAAAAGCCATTCTATGACTTGAAGCAAGACAGAGCAGCCAACTTTGGTGGTATTGGTTCCGTAATTGCTCATGAAGTTTCTCATGCGTTTGACAACAACGGTGCACAATTTGATGAATTGGGCAATATGACTAATTGGTGGACTGATGAGGATTATGCCGAATTCAAGAAGCGGACACAAGCTGAAATTGATTTGTTTGATGGCATCGAATATGGTCCGGTTAAACTTAATGGTAAGCAAATAGTTTCAGAAAATATTGCTGACCAAGGTGGTTTGACTGCTGCTGTTGAAGCCGCCAAGAATGAAAATGATGACTTAAAGAAGTTATTTGAAAACTTTGCGCGCATTTGGGCTAATAAGCAACTGACTGAATCAATTAAGAGTCAAACCGCTGTTGACGTTCATGCACCTGGTCCATTACGTGCCAACGTTCAAAGCCAATGTCAAGATGACTTTTACAAAGCCTTTGATGTTAAGCCTGAAGATGGCATGTGGCTCGATCCAGACAAACGGGTACATATTTGGTAATTATTAGTAGTAAATCAAAAACCATTGTTCTAATCATTTAGAACAATGGCTTTTTTTGTAAAGGTAAATAATAATTTTACTTATTTTAAAAAAGGATTAAAGATATATTGAAACATATTTTATATTTACTATAATGTAGTTACCATGAAGAATTTCAATCAAAACGCTGTATCAGCACGTACATCAGAAACAAATCGGATAATAAAAATTTTTCATTTAGCACAAACTGTGGGACAAATATTGATCTTACTAATTTGCGCTACTCTGGGTTTTGTTAATAGAAATCTTTTTAATCAAAGCCAAAGACTTGCTATTTCACTCTCTCTTATTTTTGTTTGTTTACAATTTTCTTTATTACAGACTGAAAGTGAACAGCCGAAAAGATGGCAATTGATTAACCATTACATTGAAACTATAGCAATTTGTTACACTTTGCCAATTAGTTTGTCTTTGCTAACAAAATTACTGAATTACTATCATTTGATCAATGGCACTTTCTGGATGCTTTTGGTTACTTTTTATTCCCTTATCATGTATATTCCAATGGCTAAATTAGCCTTAAGTCGGGTGAACAATAATTGGGGCAGGATTTTGCTATTGATGTTTGTTGTCTATGACGTCCGGGTTGTAAGCAAGATTGCCGGAACTTTACGGTACAACAAGGTATTGCACCAGATAAATAATTCGGGTTTGTCTGGAATTCCTGTTTTAATCATCATTACTGTTTTGGTAATGACCAGTTGGAAAATACAAAAACCACACTTTCTATATAGTCGGAATGACTCAATTCTGTTTTCCAGCTTAATAACTTTGCTTTTAGCGGGAGTTTTACTTTTAATTGCTTTATCTCCTTTAGCCAAAGTTGATAACATTGCCGATACTTTGAGTTACTATTTTGATCAAATTAATCTTGGTATTATCGGGTCAGCTATACGAACAGGGATTGCTGAAGAATGGCTAATGCGTTTTTTAGTTATTGCTCTTCTTGCGCAAATTTTTCAAAGCAGTAAGTATCGTATATACTTAATTGTGTTATTTGATGGTCTACTTTTTGGGTTTTGGCATATCACCAACATTGCCTATCAAACGCCATTAACTACTTTGCGCCAAATGTTTGAGGTAAGTGGCGCGGGGTTGGTACTTGCTGCTATTTACCTTTACACACATTCGCTACTGTTAAATATGACCTATCATGGCTTATATGATTTTATTCTATTTCTTCAAGCTGGTATCGGCGAATATGGCAATCCAGTTAAGTCTGCAGTGCAACCTACTATGATGGATTGGCAGGGAACCATTTTGAGAGTGACTATTTATGCAGCTATAGCTTTAGTTATTATTTGGACCAAACGGAGACAAGAAGTAATCGCAAAAAACTTGGCGCAAATGTAATATTTTAAATTGCAGTTTAGGAAGTCATCAAGATTTTACGCAAGATGGAGAAATTAGAAAGAATCTGTTTGACAGTGAAATTCTAAGGAAATTTTTTCCGAAGCAACAGGATTAATTACCATTGATTTTGATTCCATAATTGACAAAGTAATTAAAAAACGCATAAGCTAGACTTTAACTTCAAGCTTGTGCGTTTTTGGTTTGAATAGTTTTCATATAACTAGTTCAGACATATGATTAATAAAAGAGATTTGGTTTATGGGGTTAATTAGTTTTAAAAACTAAAGAGCCACAAAATCTACCAACTTTTCATTAATTAAAATTTGATAAGCATAATATTCAGGTCCAATGTGTTGTACCAATGGAGTCACTCACTTCAAGCTTATCGATATATTTATTCATAATTCGCTCTGTTTGACTAGACTTTTACTACTTGGTCATGATTTCTTCATATCACTTATTATAAACGCTTTTTGCTTAAAATAAAGCCGTCCCGACTCTAACAAGTCGTGGACGGTTATTTATATTATTCAGTATCTTTTTTCTTTAAGTTGGAATAGTCACGTGGTGCAACCCGCTTAATGTGCAAGTTGTGTCTTGGCTTGCCTAAAATCAAAGGCACTTGTTCGACCACCGTGTCAGTGTATTCCAAACCAAACCAGGAGGCAGGATTGGAAGACAGGTTTTGCAGCCATACCCGCGCTTTTAACATTACTTTTTCAAAACCCTTTAGTCTGGTCAAAGGACTGACAACTTCATTAACAATTACAAATGAGAAGTCGCCGACTTTACGACCAGGGGTAGTGGTGTATTCCTGCGGTTGAGCCTCAATGGTGCCGTCTTTGATCAAGTCGTGGACAATTTGGCGCAGGTAAACGTTGACACTGGTTTGTTTCTTGAAACCGAGATACAGCTGCACGTTAATGACATTTTTAGTGCCAAAAGTATTAACGGCGTATCTGGCTGTAAACGGTTCGTTGGTAATGTTAACAGTGACAAACCAGTAGGCCTGAGCGCGTTTAGGCCGTTTATCCAAGATGGAGTACATGATTTCCCGTTTAATAAACTTATTGTATTTAACTTTAGCCATGTAGACCAAGTTAGTCGCATAAGTAGGGTAATCATCATCATGACTTAGGTCCGTTAACATATCGGTGTATTCATCTAAACGTACGTAGGAATGAGCACCTTCGTGCTTGTCGCGGACTTTATTGCCGAAGTACCAAATGAACATGATAACGCCAATGAAACCGGCAATTAGGACGGTGACATAACCGCCATGCATGAATTTGGTTAGACTGGAGATTAAGAACATGCCTTCGATAAAGCCAAAGGCAAGTAAAAAGCACAGGCGCAATATTAGCGGATGGTGTTTTGAACCCAAATACTCAAACAAAAGCAGGGTAGTCATTAACATTGTGACCGTGATTGACAGACCGTAGGCTGCTTCCATGTGTTCTGAAGTCCTGAAGAAAATGACGATTGCAATAGTAGCAACGCAAATCATTTTGTTAACGGAAGGAATATAAATTTGTCCATGCTTAGTAGTAGGATAATTAATATTCATTCGTGGTAAGAATTTCAGACCACTTGCTTCGGATACCAGTGTAAATGAACCGGTGATTAAAGCCTGGGAGGCGATAATGGCGGCAACTGTAGCTAAAATAATAGCGAATAGGCGCAAATCAGTCGGTACAGCCTCAAAGAAAGGATTGAGCTCACCGCCATTAGTTTGGTAGTGCGGGTTCTGCAGTATCCATACCCCTTGTCCCAAGTAATTAAGTGACAGACAAAGAAAGACATATGGCCATGATCCGCGAATGTTACCTTTGCCAACATGACCAACATCAGAATACAGCGCCTCGGCCCCAGTGGTAGCCAGGAAGATTGAACCCAAAATGAAAATGCCGGCTTTATTAGATGGACTGAAAAGGACTTTAATTGCCCAAACCGGATTCAGTGCTTCCAGAATTGACCAGTCGTTAGCCATATTATAGATACCGATCAAACCTAAAAAGGTAAACCAGACAAACATAATCGGGCCAAAGGCTTTACCAATACTGCTGGTGCCCAGCATTTGAATTGAAAACAGTACCAGCAGAATGGCGATCGTAATAATGATGACGGCATTCTGATTAGGAACGGGAACGTGGGAACCAAAGTGCATGTTCTTTAGTCCCTCGATTGAAGTTGTGACGGTCACGGCCGGCGTCAATGTTCCATCGGCTAATAACGCTGCCCCGCCAATCAATGCTGGCATCACCAGCCACTTGGCTCTTTTGCGTACTAAAGCGTATAAAGCAAAAATACCACCTTCACCACGGTTAGTGGCCTTAAGCGCAATCATAACGTACTTAACGGTAGTTAGCAGCGTGACTGTCCAGAAAATCAGCGAGATTGAACCCAAGATTAGTTCCCGATCAACGTTGGCAATACCACCATTACCCGTAACGATTGACTTCATTACATAGAGCGGACTAGTGCCGATATCACCGTAAACGATACCGATGGTAATTAACAAACCGGCAGCTGAGATCCGCTTCTTCTTTTTATCCATAGTAAATATGTACTCCCATAGACAAGATTGAACTATTCATTTTTAAGTAAAAAAGAATGTCAATGTGGCATTCTCATTCAAGTATCTATTTTGTTCTTTTTTTTGCTTTAGTACAAGTAAATTATGATAAAGAAGCTGAAATTTTATTGCGACGGTCTTCGTACCAGTTATCCCAATCCTTGTATGATGTCATTTTTTCTGCTTCAACACCATCTTTAGCCGCAATTTCATCAATTATATTTTGGAAATTTTTGGCATGATATTGTAATACATGCTTAACTAATTCTTTGCGGGTAAAGTGAATGTTGTTAAGAAGATAGTGATTAATATCCACCATGTTGGAATTAGTATCGTATAAGTTCATGATTTCTAAGTCGCGCTGATTAAATTGTGCGATGTAGAAATCAGCGAAGACTATAAGGTAGTCTGGCTGCTGCGCGAATTCTTTTTGCGGCATGGTAGCCCACTCAGCCTCAGGCATGACAACCTTAAGTTCCTTTTCTTTTCTAGCTTTTTCCTTATCCTTTTCTTGTTGTTTTTCGTTATCTTTTTCTTTGGTATTATTTTCTTTATCAGTCAAAGCAGACACTCCTTTAATAAAAATAGGAAACGTGAAAGTCAATAGTCATTTTACAGAGTTTAGACTATAAAAGCAACTATTGGAGCAATTTACCCTTTACATAATAGTAGTTTTTCTCAATTTTAATAAAATTATAGCATTTTTGCCCACGCACAAAAAATTGCTGCTAGTTAAAACTTTGACAGCAAAAATCGTCTTAAATTGCAGCTTAGCAGTTTAAGGCGATTTTACTTAATTCAGAGATCTAAAAAGAATGATTATGGTCTGAGATAATCTTGAATGTCTTTTTTGGTAATCTTGCCTGGCTTGGTTCTGCCGGATTTTCTGTAAAGATCAATTAAATCTTGCGGACTCCAGGAAGTTGCGTCATAACCGAACTTAGCTACACGTTTACGCAATTGCGCAATCTGCTTCTTAGTAACGGTCTTGCCGTTTACCTTATGGTTGCCCATTGCTCCTTCACCGGTCTTACCAGCATTGCCCGTGTCTGGTCCTTTACCGGAAATAGCTTTGTAGCTTTGAGCTGCGTTACCGTTTGTGCCGTCTTTAGCAGCCTTTTGGTTATTCTTCAGTCCCTTTTCTGCTTCTTTCTTATATTGGCTGTAGTATTGCCCGTCGATATATGGCAGGTCTAGAACTTTTTGATACTCATCAGCGGCTTTAAGGTATTGCTTATTCAGTTCGGCTTGGGATGCAGCAAGAAAGATAGGCCGAATTTCGTGCTCGTAATTATCCTGCACATCTTTAATGGTGGTTTTGAGACTTTTACCTTGTTTTACTAAAACGGAGTAGCCATTTTTGCTTTGAATTACGTCTGCAGTTTTGCTTAAGGCATCATCATATTTACCCTTTTTGGTAGCCTTAATTGCAGAAGTCATATTGTCCGATTGGTTTTTATAAGCTTTAGCCTGGTCAGTCTTCTTAATTCTGAAAGCTCTGGCAAATGCGGAGCTTGCTTCTGAGTAGTCTTTGTCAGCAACTGCATTTTTACCGGTAGTCATTGCACTGTTATAGGAAGCATTAACTTTATCACTGTTAGATTTTTGGGTGGCATAAAAAACGCCACCACCAATAGCGATAATTACTACTGCCACAATTGTACCAATTGTCGTTTTTTTCATAATAGGAAATTATCCTCCTTACTCATACTTAGTTTAATTATAGATGGTTTAAGTAGATTTGACTACTTAATGGTGTTTTTTCACTTGTTTTAGCTAAAAAATCACGCCTAAAAAAGTTACATTTTGCAGTGCCAATTCGTTAGTAATAGTGTAAGACATCTGGCGCGCGGGTTGATTACAGCATTAAGATAAATTAAAAAAGGGAAGAAAGATACTATGAATTTTGCATTATTAGATCAAGCAGTCCAATACACATTTTTAAACTCCAAGTATGGCAAACAAGGTGCTAAAACACGCAATTTGAAGAATGTTAAACGGGGCGTTGCAGCTGACAGTTTAGCTAAAGTCGGAAACGCACTGGCTCACTTGCAAGGCGATGAACTGGGAGCGGCAACCTTAATTCAAAAGCAGGGCATTTCATTAGCAAGAGATTAAAACTAGGTAGTCAATAATTAGCAGGATAGGAGTATATAATATGGAAACTAAAACCAAGACTTTACAACTAGTATTTTTAAATGGTGCAGGTAAAAAGGTTAACTTGTCCTTGGCTAACGCTGCGGCCAACTTAACTGGCGCGGAAGTTAAAACGGCAATGACTACAATAGCAAATGCTGATGCATTTGAACAAGAAGGGGTGAGTCTATATCAAACTCCTCAATCTGCTGCATACGTTGAACGAACTGTTACTAGTTTGTTTGATAATACTGCGGATCAGTCTCTGTAATTTGCAGATACTGAAACTGATTAGCAAACTGATTGCTAAAGTCAGACGGATTTTAAAACGAGAGTAGATATTAATAAAGGAAAGGGTTGCACTCAGATTGTTAAGTGCAGCCTTTTTTACTTTATAAAAAGTTTTTTTGTTATTATTTTGTAAAATTTACGAGGAAATAAAAAAGTATTTTTGACTAAAATTGACTAGAAAACCCGCAAAGCATTGCTGCACAACGTTTTTATAGAAATAGGGACTTTACATATCTATTTTACAGCTGTAAGCGTTTGTTACAAAAGTGTGTAAAATAATTGGATGCCTTGCAATTTAAGCAAAAGGTTAGTACAATATGAAATGTGGTAAGTAATAGCTATGCTTCAGGTTCGATAGCCTGTACGCATGCGCGTTCTTCAGCTTGAAGGCTACCTCATAAGAGTTATAAACTTATGATTTCAGCTCGAAGGGTGTTGTAACAATGTAGGCTCATAACGACTGAACCTATAGTCTATTACTATTTTGTATATACACAAGGAGGAAAGACCACATGAAGAAAAATTTAAGAATTGTTAGTGCTGCTGCTGCTGCTTTATTAGCTGTTGCTCCAGTTGCTGCAAGTGCTGTTTCAACTGTTTCAGCTGATACTCCAACTACTACTACAGCAAATAATGGTAAGCTTACTGCAGGGGTTAACACCACTAATTTACAAACAGGGGCTAATAATACGCTTAATTTAAGCGTTTCTGCAAATGTTGCGCCACAAGTAGTAGATGGTAACGATGTTACTAATGGTAATTTGACAGTTAATATAAACTTGAATCAGATGCCTGATGGATATTCACTTGATCCTGCTAAGAACGTGTCTGATGTTAAAGTTTATGATATTACTGATGTAGATTCAACAACATCACTAGTTGGTCAAGATGGTCAATTTGTTAAGCCAGAAAGAGCTACAGAAGCTACTAACTTTAAAAAGGGTCATAAGTATGTTGCTGTAGTTACAATGGATATTGCTGGCTTGGTTGGTGGCCGTGACTATTATGTAAATGGTAGTACAAAAGCAGTTCCTGCTTCAGATAGTAAGAGTGTTCACCTAACCTTGGGAAGTAAACCATTCTCAATTAATGATGCTACCAAGCAAGGCTATCCTTATGTAAAAGCTAAGGAAATAAAAGATAAAGATGGTAAGATAATTCAAGCTGGTGGATATCAGGTTTCAAGAGGTTCAGTAATTTTTTCTGACACAGTTGAAGGTATTGTAAAGAGTATTAAAGATGCATATGAGCCTGCTTCTACTGTAGTTGGTGCTGATAACAATGGTGCTACAGCTGATTGGATAGACGTTGAGCAAGACGTAAGAGATGGTCTTCATGCGGCTGGTATAGTTGTTAGAGCTGACAACAGCATTGCAAGACCAACAAGTACGTTCCCTATTACTTTGCGTTTAGCTACTTCTAATCATCATACTGCAACATTTGTTGTAGATGTTAATCCAGATCCATCATATGGTGATGCAACTTATCCACAAATTGATTATAATGAAGGTACTGGCAGCCAGAATAACAAGACTAATTTACATGGTATAGTAGAAATCACTTCAATTGGTGATACAGCATTTAATTACATTCCACTAAATGGTTATGTTGATGTTAACGCTATTAGAAGAGCGTTCACTGCTAAAGTTAGTGCTACTGACTCAACAACATTGCCAGTAAGTATTGATACAAGCAAAGTAAATACTAAAGTTCTTGGTAGATATCCTGTAACAGTTAGTGCTACTAACGCAGCTGGTAGAACTACTAAGGTTACATTCTACGTAACTGTTGGTCAAAAGGGTGCTACTTATGTAACTGTTCAAGCTGATACTGATACTGTTCCAGTATACAAGATTGATGGTAATGTAGTAACAACTACAACAACAACTGTTAAGAATGGTGACCAAATCGCTACATTTGGAACAGTAACTGTAAATGGTAAGTCATACACCAGAGTTAACGGCCTTGATTCCAACTTCTTCGTAGAAACTAAGTATGTTGACGGTTCAGTTAAACCTGTTCCTGCAACACCTAAGACAATTATGCACAACTCTTACATTTACGACAAGAACCACAAGCGTGTTGGTACTAACAAGCTTGCAGCTTACAGCACTGTAAATGTTTACGGTACTCCAACTAAGCTTGCAGATGGCAGCCTTGCTTACAAGATTGGTGACAACCAATACGTAATGGCGGACAACATTGACGGTACTTCTCGTGTATTGTCACACAACGCTTATGTTTACAAGACCTCTAAGAAGCGTGCTGACAGACGTGTATTGAAGAAGGGTGCAACTGTTGTTACCTATGGTTCACCTTACACATTCAAGAATGGTAAGGCTTACTACCGTATCGGTGGACCTAAGAAGCAATACGTTAAAGTTGCTAACTTTAAGTAATTAATTCTTAGTTAATTATACGAAAACGGAAATGTGTTACATTTCCGTTTTTTTGTTGCCTTTTTAAGCTATGCAAGCGATAACAATACTGGTATAATAGCTTTTATCAATTTTAAAATTAGGAGAAGCTTAAATGATAAAAGAAAATGATACCATTTGTAACTTACCCCCAAGTAAAGACTATCCCATTTGGTCAGAAAGGTTATTGCGCCAGCGCATAGCAGAAGATAAGAAAATTTTAGACTATCTGGTGTTTGATGAAGAATACTGTGTTAGTGCCAGTACCATTGCCTTGTATCAGTTTCAAAATCAGCCGCTGTGGGGCAAGTTCAAAAGCGCCATTTTTGACAGTAAGTGCGGCATAGTCTTAAGTGGTCGTAGTACCAAGTCTCATCTGACTTCATTTGCGCAAAAGTGCCTGTTTGCCGGTCTTGAGTTTCAGCGTGAATTTGCCCGTCAAATTGGTTTAGCAGGACACAACGTCATAGCTACTGGCAAACTGGCTTACTTTTCCACTCGCAGCTACAACACCAGTAATCTTGACTGGGTTGCGCTCCATCAAATGGCCGACTATCAACCAATGCAGAATCACATGTTTGTCTTTGAAACTGTCAGTATTAGCAACAATAAATACCTTTTTGCTTACCGCAACTGCAGCCGGCATTTAACAGATAAGATATGTAACAGCTTATTCTTTAACCATGCCCTGTATGTGCTTAACAGTACCCATTTAGAGCAGAATTTAGGCTGGCGGGTTAGGAAATTTCATGGCAAATCTCTGATTGATCAACCGGCTAATTTTCATCCGCATCAATCTCTGGCCAATTTAAGTCTCAAAAGTATTATGACGGAAGTTCTGGATAAAAAGCACCTACGTTACGGCAACTACTTGGCAGATTTTTATGAATTGCCCCAAATGACCGAGGCACATAAGAAGGCCTACTATTCCAGCAAGAGACCCGACAGCTTATATTAGCTTGCTACACGAATTAAGTAATTGATTCGTGTATTTTTTTAACTCTTTTTTCACCCAGAAATTGTGCGTTATTAGGCTATCTGCAACTAGGATTAGGGTAAATTTTACTTTTATTAAAAAAGTCAGTGATAGTATAATCAACGCCTCATTTTATGTTTTTGCTATTTTAATAAACCTTGTTAATCTATAGGAGCACAAGCGCTTGTGACAAAATGACATAAAGGAAACGTCACAAATGAAGATTAACCAACAGGAATTTTTAACAGCATGGGATAACCAAAAATTAGTTAGAGGCGCATTAAAGGCCGCCCACGTCAGAGTGGACTATACTAATTATGAAGACCTTTTTCAAGAAGGTATTTTAATATACGCGGAAATGTTAACCAAGTTAGCAGATAAGAAGCGTTCTGAAGTAGATCGGCTGAGTTTTCGTAAGATTATCTGGCACACTATTGATCTGTTGCGCAAAAAGCAGCGTCAATCAGAAGAAGAAATTGCCTTTGATTCGCTCACAGAAGCTACATTAATGACTAACTGGAATAATCAGCTGGTTCTTAAGGGTGAGCTTGTTCGTATGAACGAGATAGAAAGACTGGTATTTATTAATCACTTAATTGGTGGTCAAACTATCAGTGCCTTGGCTCAAGAAGCCCATGTGAGCCGAGTTCAGCTGCAGAGAAGCAAGCATAATTTGTTAATTCACTTACGTGAAATTTTAGAAAAATAATTACTATTTGTAATATAAAAACGATCTATATTACTTTTTGACTACAATTCAAGTGCAGCTATTGTTTATAGTCAAATTGCCCGATACAATAAAGGTGTCGGTTAAGGAGGAAATATTATTTATGAAGAAAAGACTAATCACTGGTTTTGCGACAGCTGTCCTCGCCTCAGCGGTTGTCATGCCGGTTACCAACAACTTAATTGCCAATTCTCCAGTACGTGCTGAGAAAGTATCTGCAGCTACTGCGGCTGAAACTGCATTTTTAAATACTATGTCTAAACAGGCACAGAAGGTATCAAAGAAATATGGCTTATACCCTTCTGTGATGATTGCCCAGGCAATCGTAGAATCTAATTGGGGCAAGTCGGGTTTGGCAGTCAATGCCAATAATTTATTT
The DNA here is from genome assembly GCF_003692935.1 of Lactobacillus sp. ESL0260. Classification (NCBI taxonomy): domain Bacteria; kingdom Bacillati; phylum Bacillota; class Bacilli; order Lactobacillales; family Lactobacillaceae; genus Lactobacillus; species Lactobacillus sp. ESL0260. Next base: position 370,551 of record NZ_REHO01000013.1, on the reverse strand, counting down.
GGCATGAAGGCTAATGACGACTGGCCTGGAGCAACTTACTCGTCTAAGACTCGCGAAGAAGATAAGAACGGCAAGAGCTATTACGTAACTGCTAAGTTTAGAAAATATGACTCTTGTCAGGATTCATTTGATGATAATGGTAAGAAATTGCGCTTAGGAGTAACTTGGCAGCCTGATCGTTATCAAGGAGCTTGGTTGGAAAACGCTGCTTCTTATACAGATGCCACTCAGGCGCTAACTGGTACTTATGCGACTGACAGTAAGTACAATACGACCTTGAACGCCAGAATTACTAACTACAATTTGACGCAATATGACCCTACGGTTTCAAACACCAGCAAGTCTTATGTTGTCAAGAAAGCGGGCGCTACTTACGCTTGGCCCACTGATCACTCGGTTTCAGTTAAGACTAATTCCGTTGCTAAGGGCGATGCTGTGACCGTTACGAAGACCATTACTTATTATAACGGCAAAAAACGCATGTATATCTCCGGCAAGGGCTGGGTTAATGATACGCTCTTAGACTTGGGCAGCGCACTTCCTCCTGCTTCGCAAGCCCCTAAGGGTGAAAAAAAGGTCAACAAGACCTTAATGCACAACTCTTATGTCTATAACTCTGAGGGTAAACGTGTTAAGAAGCTTAAGGCGATCAAGGTACCTAACACTGGCAAAGTGATTGCGACTTACGGCACTAAAACTATTAACGGTAAAAAATATTACCGTATTGGTGAAAACCAGTATATTGCCAGCGGCAATATTGATGGCACAGTGAGACCTTTAAAAAAGAATGCTTATGTTTATAACGATTATGGCAACCGTGATAATCAGCTGGTAATGAAGAAGGGGCAGTCAGTCGCAACCTTTGGCAGCGCAATTAATATTTATGGTCATAAGTATTATAGAATTGGTATTCACCAGTATATTAAGAAAGGCAATTTTTAGACCAGGGTCAAACGGTAAAAAGCAGAAATAAGGAATGAAAATTTAGATGAAGATAAAGAAACTAATAACTACTATTGCTATCGGAGTAGGTTTAGTTGCACCTATTTTTAATGTTAATCACGCACGGGTAGTTGAAGCTGCTTCAATTAATTCAATCGCAAAACAGAACAGTTATGTCGGCGAAACATTTTTGTATCAAATGTTGCAGACGCAGAATATCAAGTATAACAAATTTTATGCTAAAGGCAATAAAATCAAGTATCGAAAAGGAACACCTGAAGGTATTGTCATCCATGAGACTGCTACCCCTGGAGCTTCCGCCTATAACGAAGCCATTTACTTCAACCGTGAATGGATGAATATGTACTCCTACGTTCATGCCTTTGTCGACAGTAAGCAAGTTATTCAAATGATGACGCCCAACTACGGCGTCTGGGGTGCGGGCGCAATAGCCAACAACCGCTTTATTCAAATTGAGCTTTGTCGGGAAAACACGCGCAACAAATTTGCTAAAAGTGTCAATAATGATGCTATTTATGCCGCAAAACTATTGCACCGCTATAACATCACGCCGGTGAATGCTTCAAATACTGGCAAGGGAACTATTTGGTCACATCACGCTGTATCGCGCTTTTTAGGTGGTACCAATCATACCGATCCGGATGGCTATTTCCAAAAATGGGGCTATTCGATGAATGACTTTTTCTCCCTGCTCAAATATTATTATGACATGCAGGCGGCTGAAACCTCTAATACCACAGTGCCCGATAATAGCGTTGGCACAAATGATCCGGTGGTTTCTGATTCTAACACTGAGCCTAACACTGACCCCGTTTCTCAAGCACCAACTGGCAACAAGACTTTAATGCATGATGCCTATACTTATGATGCCCAGGGTAATCGCACCACTGCTGCACTGAAAACTGCAGGTACTGTGGTAACTGTAGCGCAAGAGCAAGTTATCAACGGTAAAAAGTACCTGCAAATTGGTGAAAGCGAATACGTTGTTGCCAGCAACATTGTTGGTACTAAGCGAATTTTAACTCATAATGCTTATATTTATGACACTACCGGAATTCGCAGTGATAATGCAAAACTTTTACGTGGTACTTCTGTTCGTACTTATGGCGGCCGCATCAATATTGGTGGCAAAATGTATTATCCAATTGATACCAACCGCTTTGTCAAAGCAGCTAATTTTAAGTAACAAGTAAAGAAACAGGTTATGATATGGCCCCCAAATTTGGGGGTCATTTTGTTATTTCTCACCCGTATTATTTTCTTCATTTGGCAATTTTTTGTATAATCGACTAAGAATAAATGAGGGGGCATTCCTTGTGGCACAGTTGTCTTTATTCTTAGTCGTTTTATTTGCGCTGGTAGTGCCTATATTAATGGCGCGTTTAAGGGTTAATGCAGTTCCGACCGCAGTTGCAGAAATTATTATTGGTATTGTGTTAGGTGCAAGTGGCTTCAATCTCGTCCGGCCGACCCATGACCTGTCTTTTCTGTCAAATTTAGGCGTGATCTTGTTGCTATTTTTGTCAGGGATGGAAATTAACTTTGACTTGTTAAAGCCGGGGCAAAAGTCCAAGAGGAAAAAGGGTCAGATTGCCCCTTTTAAAGTGGCACTCAACGCCTTTTTAGGTGTGACAATTTTGTCTATTTGCTTAGCATTATTGTTAAAAGTGTTGGGTTTATTTGGGGACGTCATGCTGGCAACCATCATTTTTATGACTGTTGCTTTGGGCGTGGTGATTGCTACCTTGAAGGAAAAGGATATTTTAAACAGACCCATCGGACAGACAATTTTACTAACTGCAGTTTTAGGGGAAGTAATTCCCTTAATGCTCTTAACGGTTTATGCAGCCATTAATGGCGGTAACACTAAGCAGTTGTGGCTGATTATCCTGCTCTTTGGCGTTGCTATTCTATTATTGTGGCGCTTTAAGCAGCCCTACTTGTGGTTTGTAAAAGTGACAAAATCAACCACTCAGTTAGATGTCCGTTTAGCTTTCTTTCTAATATTTGCTTTGGTTACGGTAGCAGAGAGAGTAGGAGTAGAAAACATCCTGGGGGCGTTTTTAGCCGGCATTGTCATGAAGTTGCTGGAACCCAGTCAGGAAACAGCGGACAAGTTAACCTCAATCGGCTATGGTTTCTTTATTCCTATTTTCTTTATCATGACGGGAGTAAAACTTAATTTAAGGTCACTTTTGGCCCACCCAAAATCACTGATCTTATTACCAATATTAATCTTGTTTCTGTTCTTGGCTAAAGTACCTGTTGCTTTGGTTTACGCGCAAAAATTCGGCAGCAGAAATGGTATTGCCGGGGGCTTTTTAACTGCAACTACGATTACTATAGTGCTTCCGACTTTAGCAGTGGCACGTAAATTAAACGTTATTACACGGCTGCAATCAGATGTTTTTATCTTGGCTGCTGTGATCGTCTGCATTCTGTGTCCGATTTTATTTAATGCCATTTTTAAATTAAAAGCAGAAGATCGCATTAAAGAAAAAGTTGTGATTTTGGGTACGAATGCCTTGACTGTTCCCGTAATGCTTGACCTGCATGATAACTGGTATTCGGTTAAGATGTTTACTACCAGTAACGAACACTATCATATTTATCAAAGCCGCGTGCCACAGCTAAAATTATTATCCCAATTGGATAGTGAAAATCTGGCACAATCCGGTGCCTTTACTGGTGATATTTTCGTTGCGGCTATGAGATCTGACGATACTAATTTGCTCCTAGGGCAGCTGGCACAAGAGCAGGGTGACTTCAAGCGCATTATTATTTGTCAAAAGCGTGCTGATATTGCCAGGGTCAAGGAATTGCGCAAGAGCGGTATGGAAGTCTTTGACTTAAGTAATATTACTTCAGCACTCTTACGAGCACTAATTGAATCACCCGCTCTCTATAGTGTCTTGAGTGATACTAAAAATGCTGTTTACTCTGTTGTTGTCCGTAATACGCAGTATTCTGGTCGGCAACTGATGGACTGGGATGTGGCTCATGATATCACTGTCAGCCGTATTCGCCGGGGGCAAGAGTGGTTGGTGCCGCACGGTCACACTGTCATTGAATTAGGTGATGAACTGATTTTCACCGCAAAATATCAGGCGGCCGATCGTATGCGCCAGGTTATCGGCAAAAAATAATTGCTAATTATATTGACTAACAAAGGACTGATTTTGACAATCAGTCTTTTTTAATTGAGAACTTTTCTGAGTTAGAAAATAATACAAAAATTAAGAAGTGACTGTCAGCATTTTTTAATCTTCAGTTAAAATATACTTTTGTATAGTTATAATAATTTTCATTTTTAAATACTGAAAGGTTTAGATATGAGTAAAAATAATCTTTGCAAGAAAGTGATCATTTCTTTGACCACCGTAACTTTGCTAACAGGATTTTTAGAGCAAGCGCCGCCGAGTGTCTTAAATGCCATGCCGGAAAAAGTAAGTGCAGCTAAGAAAAGTAGTCGAACTAGAAGAATAAAAAGGGTGGGAACCAATTCCGTTGTCTATGTCCGCAAGGGCCAAAAGCTGGTTAAATCCAAGAAAATCATCAAGGCGGGTCAAAAAGTACGTATTTATGGCCAAAAAACTGTTAAGAGTAAACTGTTTTATCGCATTGGTAAAAATAAATTTGTTAAAGCCGTTAACATTCAAGGCAAAATTTATCAAGTAACCAAAGATACGGTACTTTATACTCGAAATGGCCATAAACTAAAAGCAGTTCACAAAGGACAAAAAATCAGGATTTTTGGTGCGCCAAAGGTAATTAAGGGTAAGAAATGCTACGCCACTAGCCACGGTTACATCAAAAGGAGTGTGTTAGCCAAGCTAAATGCAGCGGCGAAATCACCTGAGCAGGAAATTAAAACCCTCTCACCGGCAGTAAATATCAGTTATGAATTGGCAAAAAGTATTGCTGATAATGAGACGCAAACTGCCACCACGTTGGCATTTAATGGCTCTAGCATGAATAATACACCAAGTAATAGTTTTACTCCTAATGTAAATAAGACTATTCAGGGTGAAACTAATAATAACCATAATAATAGTGTATCCAGTGCAAATGGGGCAGAGAACTCTGATAAGTCTGAAAGCACTAATGATAGCAATATTGCCCCAAGTCCACATAATCCGGATGATTTTTCAGATGCACACGTTGCTAATGTAGTTCAGGAAGACACTGAAGCTAATGGTAAAAATACTTCTGCACCTAAAATACCCGAAGACAAGACGAATCTTAATCAAGAAGATACCTCTGATGATGCGGCACAGGATACAGCCTCCGCTAATTTACCAGATCCTAGTGCTGCTAGTGAGAATGTTTCAGACTCTCACACAAATGAATTTTCACCTAGTAAATTTAGACAAGTCTTTTTAAGAGAACTTAATCAGGAACGGGTTAGCCGGGGTTTAACCAAATTAACAGCAGACCCTACTTATGACAAGGTTGTTCAAGAACGTGCCCAAGATTTGATCAAGAATTTTAGTCTTTATGATAAATCTGGAAGGTCTATTTTACAAAAGGCTTTTCAAAAAAGAGGCATTGATTATCCCATATTGGGAGAATGTATTGCTAGTTTTTCGTGGGAGTGGACTATTAATCGCACTACCAACATGCTAGAACTTGCACTTGATGGTGGATCAACTGAAGACGTTGCCAGCAGCATTCTTTACGAATATCTTAACAATAATATAACTAGAGACGGGAAGTATCGGGACATATTGCTTGATCCGGCTGCTAGAACAATTGGCCTAGGAGCAGCCTTTGAGAAAACTACTGTTTATTCGGCCGTAGCTGTGATGCCATGATAATATAACAGTGATATTTCAGTTACTGGCAAAGCAAATTATTTATAGTAACAGTGTTATCATTTTTAGACTTACTTATAAATAAAGTTAAAGAATTAACTTATTAATATTTATATTCTTTTTTCATAGTGCTAGAATAAAAGACATGTAACTCAATAAGAGTTATAGCGTTCTTAATTTTTAACTAAGCACGTCAAAATGTTGTCAATGGAAAAAGGAAGGCTCAATATGAGTAAAAATAGTTTTTATAGAAAAATGATAGTTTCTGTAGCTGGTGCAACATTGTTAGCAGTTGGCGTAAATCAATTGCCTGTCAATGCTTTAGGTAGTACTCCAACTGAAGTTAGTGCTGCTAAAAAAGCTAATAAAACTAAAAAAGTTGGTGCAAACTCTGCTGTCTACAAGCAAAAGGGCAAGAAGTTAGTTAAGACTAAGGTAACAGTTAAGGTTGGCCAAAAGGTTAGTGTTCTTGGCAAAAAGACTGTTAAAGGCAAAGTTTACTATAAGATCGGAAAAAACCAATATATTAAAGCCGTTAATGTTGATGGTAAAACTGTTCAAGTAGTTAAAAACACTGTTTTGGTAACTAGAAGTGGTAAAGCTTTAAAGAAGAGTAAAGTTCGTAAAGGCCAAAAAGTTACCGTTTATGGTGGTACTGTTAAAATTAAGGGTAAGAAGTATTACTCAACTTTAGCTGGATACATTAAAGTAAGTGCTTTAGCTAAAGACAAGACAGAGGTTACGCCAATTAGCTCAACTGGTTCTAATGGTTCAACCGGCTCCACTAGTTCCAACGGCTCAACTGGCTCAACTAGTTCTAATGGCTCAACTGGCTCAACTAGTTCTAACGGTTCAACTGGCTCTACCGGTTCTACTAGCTCTAACGGCTCAACCGGTTCCACTAGTTCCAACGGTTCAACCGGCTCAACCAGTTCTACTAGTTCTAACGGCTCAACTGGCTCCACCAGTTCTAACGGTTCCACTAACTCAACCGGTTCTAGCAGTTCATCCGCTGCTAATCCTTCAAAGTAAATAATATTTAATATTACTAGCAAAAGAGACCTAAGTGCTACCCCTGATAAATACTAAAATGTATTACAGGACTTTTAGGTCTCTTTTCATATTCAAAAACGCAGTTGCTCTAAATGAGAGGTAACTGCGCTTTTAATTTTATTTATTTGACCGACTCTTTTGCTTGAGCTAGAACAGCCATTACAGCTACGCTGTGATCATACAATTTGTCAGCTTCCACAGTGTCGTGATTGTCAATAATTTTAACAAAGTCTGTAAATTCACTCGCCATCCGATGATCAAATTGGTTAAAGTTGAATTCACTGTTTTCACCATTTCTTCGTTCAATGGTAAAGTTTTTAATTACACCCGTTGAACCGTCAAAATAGATAGTGCCCTTTTCACCTTCAATAAAGGATCTTGGCGTAGTATAGCTATCCTTTGAAGCAATCAAAACAGCTTGCTTATCTGGGTAAACTAAGTTAAGTATACCGGAAGTATCAATATGCTGCTGGATCACTGGGTAATATTGTACCTTTTCCGGTTTGCCAAAAAGACCGACGGCTAAATGAATATTGTAAATATTTAAATCCATTAAGGTGCCACCGTCTTTTGCCGGATCAAAAACGGGAGCGATCTTACCCTGCAAGAAATCATCATAGCGGCTGGAGTATTGTGTATAGTTCAGAGAGATGATATGAATAGGCGCTATTTTGGTTAATTTTCGTTTGATTTCCTTATAATTTGGCAAATGAATATTGGTGATAGCCTCGACAATAATTACATTATGATCATCAGCTATTTTTTTAAGTTCCTGAGCTTGAGCAACGGTTTCAACATAAGGCTTTTCGCAAATAACATTTTTACCTGCCAGAAGAGCTGTCTTAACAACGTCATAATGCAAAAAGTTAGGTACGGCGACGTAAACGGTGTCTACGTTGTCGTCATTACACAACTGATTGTTATCCGCAAAGACCTCTTTAATACCATACTGCTTGGCTAAATCTTCAGCGATATGGCGACTGCGTTTAGTCGTTGAAATTGCTGCTAGTTCCAAATTTTTAATTTTAGCAGCAGTGGTTAAAAAATCATGGACAATTTTGCCACTGCCAATAATACCTAATTTCATTTTGGACCTCCATTTTACTGATGAAAATATTTAAAAGAGTTAACACCCTTATTTTATCTCATCGAATAGATCTGGAGAACCCTATCATTTTAGATTATTTAGTTGTAGCAGGGGTCGCATTTTTAACTTCGTCAGGTAGGCTTAAAGAGTCAGAGCCGCCAAAGCCAAACATTTTAAGTTTGAATGCTGCTGGTGTCTTTTTATCATAATTCATCTTAAAGGAAACAGCATAGTCTGTTACTTCTTCGTCTTTCAGAGTGAAAGTAACGTAGCATTTGCTGAGTTTAACGTGTTTTTTGAAAGACTTGGTGTCTACCTTATAATCTTTAAAAATCTGATTTAATAGTTTAGCTGCTTTAGTCATATTGACGCTACTTTTGAGAGTATAAACGCCTTTTTTATGACTAAGACGGGCATTCTTGTTGAAATCATGCTTAATACTCTTGGCAAATTTCTTAATTGTACTTTCATATTTTTGCATGTCCGGCTGAGTAGTTTCACTTTCTTCGAGAGTTGTATATTGCCATTTGCCATCGACTTTAGTGTAAAGGCGGTTAGAAGTCATATCAACCCATTGTTCTACTTTACCTTTGTTTTTGCCAGCGTTGACGGTAGTAATAGATTGCACTAGTTGAGGCTTGGTAGTGAAGGCACCATGTGCATCAAAACCCAGTTTTTGCTTACCACTTTTAATCTTAGTGGTGAAAACGTATTGGCCACTGGTTGGTTCCGCCTTTTTATTGTTAACAATCGCAATAGCCTGCTTTTTATTTAACGCTGCGTCAACTGTTTTGGCGTGAGTCAAACCACCACCAACAAGGGCGGCAGATAATAATACAGTAGAAATTAGTTTTTTAAATTTCATTGGTAATATCTCCTTTTTTAAGATAACTATATTTTATATTAAAAAAAACTTTTGTATACCTTTTTTTAGTTAAATTTTTATTAAAATTATATATATTAGTCTGCCCAACAGGTCTTGACCAAATAAAAGTCTGAATAATCCTGTTGCCATTGGTGGTAGAGCTTGATTTTTAGATAATCCGGTCATAAAAATAGTCCCGCAAGTTGCTTAATTTGCAGGACTCATTTCATTATTCGGCATTTTTTCTAAATTAAAAGGACTAGCTTCTGCTTAGTAGCGGAAGTAAGTCCTTAACTAGAACCCCATAAACTTTGCTGGTTTTAGGGTTCACATTAATAATAGTTATTTCTTCTTTTTATTTGTTTCAGGTAATGGCTTGGCGTTAAGTGCATTATTAGGAATCTTTAAAAAGTCCCTGCTGCCAATGTTGCCGTAACTTTGACCAGCACTGAAGCGCATTAGTTTGTTTACTTTAATTTTAACTAAGTACTGAAACGTATAAAGTTTCTTATTTTTAACCACTAGCTTTGCGGTCATACCTTGAATTTTACCTATTTTGGCTATTTTACGGTAAATCGTTTGTTGCTTTGAGCTTTGATTATTAGTGACAAAGATGGGGTCAAGCGCCTTCTTTATCGTCTTTTGATCTTTAACTGTTGCGTCTAGCGTATATGTTTGTCCCTTACGTGTCATTTTATAAGCTTTTGTAAGAGCTGCAGGCGGATCCATTAACATGGGGTTGTTGACTATGGAGTCTAATAAATCAACGTATGAATGACCGGTTAATTTGTTAAAGTCGCTCTTGTACCAATTACTTGCACCATTAATATAGATATGATTGGAATTATCAACCCATTCTTGTGCAGACTGGGTTTTGCCTTTCACCTGTGTTTGGGAATTAAGTTGAAAAACGGTGGGATTGCCTCCAAATAGGGCAGTCGTAGCAACAACTTGGTTAGAGGTATCAGTACCCAAAGTGATGACTTGTTTTGCCTGGCCACTCTTAAAAGATTTCTGTGAACATTTGATTACTTGGCTTTTAGTTAAAATTGGTTCGCTTTGCTTTTTTGGCTTCGAGCAACCACCAGCAATTAAAGCTGCCATTAAGCTTAGGCCCAGCATTAGTTTTTTAATTTTCATAACGAGTTAGATAATCTCTTTTCTTATAATCATTATTATTTCTATTGTATCTTAAAACTTGAATTTAAAAAACGATTTTTAACCCTAAAACCTATGAAAACAAAATGTAAATGTGTAAAATAGTAAGTGAAACATTTAATTTGCAAAGGAGATATTTCATGTCAAAATTAGTTTTGATTCGTCACGGACAAAGTGAATGGAACCTTGAAAATAAATTTACTGGTTGGATTGATGTAGATTTATCAGAAAAAGGCGTTGAAGAAGCCAAGAATGCGGGTAAGTTAATTAAGGAACACGGCTTGAAATTTGATCAAGCTTATACTTCAGTTTTAACTCGTGCCATTAAGACTTTGCACTATGCCTTGGAAGAAAGCGACCAACTCTGGGTTCCCGAAACTAAGACCTGGAGATTAAACGAGCGTCACTACGGTGGCTTGCAAGGTTTAAACAAGAAGGCTACTGCTGACAAGTATGGCGATGAACAAGTTCACATTTGGCGTCGTTCATACGATGTTTTACCACCAAAGATTGAGGATGACTCTGAATACAGTCAAGTTCACGACCGTCGGTACGCTGACCTTGATCCCCACATTATTCCTCGGACTGAGAACTTAAAGGTTTGCTTAAAGAGAGTTATGCCATTCTGGGAAGATCACATTGCACCAGACCTATTGGCTGGTAAGAATGTCATTATTGCCGCTCACGGTAATTCACTTCGTGCTTTGACTAAATACATCGAAAACATTTCTGACGCTGATATTATGAACTTGGAAATGAAGACCGGTGAACCTGTAGTTTACACCTTTGATGACAAGTTGAATGTCACTAACAAAGAGAAGTTAGACGACTAATTTTAAATTGAAAAATAAAATTCCTAGCCTTCGTGGTTAGGAATTTTTTTGTGGTTACAGTTTATTTGTGACTTTTGACAGAAGCGTCAAGTTGCCGACCATATTGTTCAGCATATTCTTTTAATTTTGGTTTGATTTTTTTCAATAAAGTCTACTCTCCTTTTTATCACTTATACTCCGCAACATATTGTACTTTAATATATTCAAAACACTATATGTTGAAAAGGCTATTGCTTTTAGGCTTTAGCATGATTATCAATCCGGTTCCTTTTTCCAGCACAAAAAAGCAAAAAAATAGATCAAGTCTTTTCCAAAAGAAATACTTGATTTATCTTTTTGTCTAAAAATTAATTTTTACATTTTCTACTATAGCAATACCGTGCAAAGTATAGTTTTTTCCAGGAATTGATTCCTTATAAGAAATTGTATTAAACGACATTTCAATGCTTAAAGCTACTAATATAGCTTTTAAAATGAAAAAAGTAAAACATTAGTACAAACAAGATTATTAATGAAATAAAAGAACTAAGTAAAAAATATGGCTACCCGCCATATGCTGATCAATATATTATCAGAGTGACCTTGCTATAAAGATATTAAAAACCGATCTGTCCAATTACTAGGCAGATCGGTTTTGTTCTTTAGTTTTTGCCTTTTCTTTTGGATTTCAAAGCAATAGCAAAATCAGCAATTTCATTTTGATCTCGCTTACTTAAATGACCGATTCCCTTAAAGGTTAAACCTTTTTTGGGAAAGCGGTAAAGCTTACCAATATCGACCCATGAGGGTTTCATTAAACCGGCAGCTTGCCATTCTTTAATTGGATAATACTGTTGCCTGATATAAGCCGATTTATTTTTGTACTTACTGGTAATTTTATAAGCTTCAACTGTTTGCGCCGAAACCTTGCGAATTAATACTGGTCTACGCTTACCACCATTAGCTTCTACATAACTAACGTATAAGCTAATTAGGTCATTAGTCTTCATTTGGATCATTTAGCCAATTAGCAACTTCTTTAGCGTCTTTAAACTCCACTATTGGAGTATTTTCAGTGGCCTTTAAAAAACGTAACTCTGCTCGTTCTGTTTCACTTAAAGTTGGCTTAAAGGGGAAAGCACCATCTGCAACGATTTGCTTATAAAGCATGTTAATAGCCGTGGTGGGTGTTAGGCCCAACTCACTTAAAACTGCTTCGGTATTTTCAGCCAAGTTTTTATCAATTTGTACTTGAACTCTTTTTTTATCTTTAACTGCCATGACTGTCTCGCCTCTCTCAAATAGTACTCTAATTGTACTACTGTTTGAGTACTACTTCAATTTCTATGCCTTTTTGGGCTTTTGCTTTAATTTTAACCGCTTCGCTACTGCTTATTTTTAATTTCTTCGTCTGACCAAGTGTGGCTTTTCCCTTGATCTTGTATAATAGATATTATAAAGAATTTTACTTAGGTAAGAATCTGTTCAGACAACTAAATATCAATATTTAACAGAAATTAGGTGCTCTTCAACTTAGCTACGTAATACTGAAATTAGTAAGACTAAAATAATATCGATATTGGGCTTGATACTCTTGAACATTTAAATCGTGAAGATGTAATGTTGTACATTGATTATCTTAAGAATAGCCAAAATAAACAGGGGGAGTATAACTTCCCCCCATTTAAAAATTAGAAAGCAACGTTATCATGCTCCAAAGGGAGACAAAGCCCTATTTTTAACTATATTTATCGTAGGCTGGTTAAGTCGCTAATTGAAGAAAAAGAAATTTCAAACTGGGATTTAAAAATTGCAGGTCAGTGTTTCAAAAATTTTGAGCTAAGGGATGTGAATTCTTTGCCAGGTTTTAAGAATTACTCTGGCAAAAGTAGTTATTCAACTACTATAACAGTCGAGAAGCTTTTAGATGAGTTTTTAATTAATCTAGGACAAATCGGTGAAGTCGCTGAACTAAAGGTTAATGGCAAATTAGTGGGAAGAACAATTGAGCAAAACTCAACTTTTGCTATAACACCATTCTTAAAAGTAGGTCCAAATAAAATTGAAATTGAAACGGTAAATAACTTGGCTATTAAAATTCAAGATCCAGAATCCCAATTTGGTATTATTCCACCAGCTGGATTAATCGGGCCAGTAAAGTTAGAGATCTATCAAGGCTGAAAATAAGAAAGACAATCAATTACGTAAAAATAATTGATTGTCTTTTTCTTGAAATGGGTGTTGAAAAATTTCTAATCCGGTTCATTAATATTTAAAATGGCATCGAATACGCTCTGCGGCAACTTAATATCACTTTTAACAGCTTGCCTTTTGTTTAGACTTTGTCTACGCAAAAGTTGTTGTTTTTTCGAAATACTCCGTTTTTCGCCATTAACAGCCGCATTTTTACGCAAAGGCGGCACGTCAACTCTGGCTATTGACTTGTTTTCCACCATTGCTTGCACAGGCATGGGGTATAAACGCCGCGGCACAGTATATTTCAATTTTTTAACTAATTTATGAGCGATCAAATCGGCTTTTTGCCGCGGCACGATAATGTCTAGAGCATCAACAGCAGCATAATTAATCTGAATTTGAATTTTAACTACATCTACTAGTTCGTAATCCAGAAATTCAGTGTCAAGAGTCGCAAAACCATGAGTAATTGATTTTAAGCTGTTGAAAAAGTCATAGGCAATTTCAGACACCGGCAGTTTGTATGTTAATGTGACTAAATCTTGTTGATTGTCCAAGTCTACCATTTCCCCAAAATGCTGGTCGCATAATTTCATGACGGCACCCAAGTATTCATTGGGTGTGGTAATTACGGCCTTAACGTATGATTCAGTGACATAATCAATTTCAGAAAAATCAGGAAATTTTGCCGGATTGGTGATAGTGAGATATTCCTGTTTAGGCTGAGGCTGCTTGAGGTAAACATGGTAGGTGGCATTCGGCGCAGTAGTCAACACTTCGACATGATATTCATCGCGCAGTCGTTCCTGGATGATTTGCAAATGGAAAATACCTAAGAAGCCGCAACGAAAGCCGGCATCAAGAGCTTCAGATTGTTCGGGGGTGTAATGAAAGGCTGAATCATTGAGAGCGAGCTTACTGATAGCCTGCTTTAGAGCCTCATAGCTGGTATCTCCTTTAGGATAAAAACCAGCATAAACCATTGATTGTGCGGGTTTGAAGTGCGGAATCGCATTTTTAGTCGGATTGTCTGCAGCAGTTAAGGTATCGCCAACCTGCACGCTGGCAACATCCTTAATCCCAGTCACAAGATAGCCGACTTCACCCGCATTTAATTCCTTTACTGGCTTCATATCTGGCGTGAAGATTCCCACTGCTTGAGCATTAAATGTGCTGCCGTTCTGCATTAATTCCAGTTTTTGCTGGCTTTTTAACGTGCCGTCAATTAGTCTGACGTCCGCAATAATTCCCTGGTAAGAATCATATTGCGAGTCAAAAATTAAGGCTTTAAGAGGTGCAGCGGGTTTTCCCTGCGGCGCTGGAATTTTTTGATAAATAGCTTCTAATACCTGGTGAACATTTTCGCCGGTTTTAGCAGAAATTTTTAAAATAGCCACATCTGCGAATTCGGGACGCAGCGCACGAATTTGCGCTTCTGTTGCCGCAACGTCAGCCGCTGCATTGTCAATCTTGTTAATAACCGGGATGATGGTCAAGTTATGCTTTAAAGCTAAACGTAAGTTGGCTACGGTTTGTGCTTGTACGCCTTGGGTTGCGTCAACTAATAAAATAGCACCATCGCTGGCGGCGAGGCTTTTAGAGACTTCGTAGGAAAAATCAACGTGTCCTGGTGTATCGATTAGATTGTATTCGTATTCTTGACCATTGTTAGCTTGATAAAAGTTACGCACTGATCGTGATTTGACCGTTACTCCGTGCGCTTGTTCAACTTCCATGCTGTCGAGTAATTGGTCACTTAACTGCCTTTTGCTCACAGTATCAGTTTGTTCCATAATTCTGTCAGCTAAGGTTGATTTACCATGATCAATATGAGCAATTATGGCAAAATTTCTAATATTAGCAAGTTTCATTTTATTTAGTTCCCTCCAGTTTTTGTTGCAATCCTTGCAAGTAAAACAACATTATTTGATTGGCTTCTTGTTCGAGGTCGATTTGGAAGCCGTTAAAATCAACCGGCAATTGATCGTGGTGAAATTCGTCTAGATTCATCATGTTCATGAGGCCGCTAATTATGGCGCTCTGAATAATGAAAAGGTGACTGGCCTGTTTAACGCTTAATAGTGTAATTCTTGCAGCAATCGTCTGTCCCAGTTGCTGGTTTATTTCATATAGTTTTTCCCGACCGGCCAAAGTTTGTTCTCTGTCAGCCGCTGCTTCTAAAATTGGCCCCCGTAATGCGTTAAGCCGCAATAAATCGGGCCTTTCACGTATTAACAGGTGATTTTGTTCTAATAAAAAAGCAGTAAAGTCATTCCAAGAAGTGATACTTGCAGTTTTTTGAAAACGCTGGCGTACTTCCTTGAGGTAGTCTTGATAACCTGAAAGCAGCAGATACATAAAGATGTTCTCTTTAGTTTTAAAGTAATTAAATAGTGTGCCTTTAGCTACGCCTGATTCATGTGCAATTTGCGCCATGGATATTTGGTTAAAATCATTTTTTTGAAATAATTTACTGGCAGCAGCCGCAATTAGCTGCTTTTTGGCTTCTTTTTCTTGGGGAGTTAAGACATACATAATGATATTTTGTGCTCCTTTCATTCAATAATGACCAACGGTCATTTTACAAATAATTATTAATTTTTGCAAGCAAAAAACCAGCTACGCCTGCAGCTGGCTTGAACACATATTTTATTTATTAATGTATTTCTTTAATTGTTCACCATGAAGTCCGGCACTTAAGCCCACTAAGAGTTTAATTCTGGCCTTTTGCCCATTAAGGCCGCGGCAGAAGATAATACCCATTTTAGCTAAGCCGACACCGCCGCCCTCGTAATCATAAACCGGTTCAGCGATACCATTAAAGCAGCGTGAGACTAATACCAGCGGAATATTATTATCAAGCAATTTTTGCAGTGCTGGCAGTGTTTGTGGCGGCATGTTGCCGGCACCTAAAGCTTCAATCACAATTCCTCTAGTTGTCGGTTTATCCAAGGCTTGCAGAATTTCTGGTCCCATTCCTGCATAGGCCTTTACCAGATAGACATTTGCAACGACATGATCAATAGGTAAATGTTGTTGCGGATTAATGGTTTGCACATAATTGACGTGGCCTTCTGAAACAACGCCAATTGGACCAAAAGTGGCTGTCCGAAAAGTAGCTACATTTGTGGTATGAGTTTTGGTGACATAGCGGGCTGGATGAATTTCATCATTCATGACTACTACAACGCCCTTACCGATGGAAGCAGCAGAACTGGCTACCATAATTGCAGTCCTGAAATTGTACAGGCCGTCACTGCCAATTTCGTTAGAAGAACGCATGGCCCCGGTTACTACTACAGGCATTTTGCTGGAGATGGTTAGGTCTAAAAATAAGGCTGTTTCTTCTAAAGTATCAGTGCCGTGAGTTACAACTGCGCCAAAAAAGCCTTCTGCTTCAGCTTGGCGGATACGCAAGGAGAGCTGTAACATACGCTCAGGAGTCATATGGGGCGAGGGTAAATTAAAAATTTCTTCTGTAACTAACTGCACGTCATCATCAACATTTAAAGGTAAATCAGCCAATGGATTTTGACTGTTGGGCTTAATTTTGCCATTTTCATCTTCTGACATTGAAATGGTGCCACCAGTGTGTAAAATTAAAATTTTTTTGCTCATGATCGTTTTACTCCCGTAATTTCTTTTAATACCCATCAAGAGTAACACAAATTTTTAGCTGCTGATACCTTTAACGGTCAAAGTTTTTAGACATAAAAAAGCAGCCAGACGAAGCAGTGATATGACCCTCAAATTTAAGACAACTTTGGCCGTCATATGAGCAAACAGACCAGCCGTTTATATTAAAAGTTTTAATCAGTGAAAACCTCTTGCGCCAGACCAAATGCAGACCATGCTTTAGGCCAGCCGCAATAAAATGCCAAATGAGTAATCAGTTCGGCCATTTCGTCTTTGGTAATACCGTTCTTTTTTCCCATAATCATATGTGATTTAAGTTGGGGAAAAGCCCCTTGTGCCATTAATGCAGCACAGGTAATTAAGCTACGGTCGCGTGCAGATAATTTATCTTCTCTTGACCAGACTTCACCAAATAAAACATCATCATTTAATTCCGCAAATTTAGGTGCAAAATCACCTAGTTTATCTCTACCAGCAGTTTGTTTTGCCATTTTTAATCCTCCAGTTTCTCATATTCTTCATCTGTAACTGGTTCCAGCCATTTAGGTGTTCCCGCAGTAATAGCTATATGTGCAAACCAACTGTTCTTGGTAGCGCCGTGCCAATGTTTGACGCTGTCATGAACTACGACGACATCTCCTGGGTGCAGTTTGCGTGCCGGCTTACCTTCTTCTTTATACCAGCCTTCACCAGCAGTAGCTAATAAAATTTGAAAGCCGCCAATGTGCTGGTGCCAGTTGTTGCGACAACCGGGTTCAAAACTGACATTTGAAACGCTGACATTAATATTAGGATCACTGACTAAACTCTGCAGATAGCTTTGACCTTTAAAATATTTTTGATAAGCAGTATTTTTTTCACCTAAAGCAAAAATACCATCTTGCACATCACTTTTATAATCGTCCATTTTTTAACTCCTTTATATTTGATTTAATAAGATTACTTTAATCCTTAACGTGAACTTTAAGTCAAGTTGTTTTAACAGATGAGTTCAATGAGTTTTATTAATAATGATTATTGTTTTTTGAATAGTATATATTGGAAAAATATAATGTGATAAAATTAATTTGATAAATGAAAGCGATTTATACAAAGGAGATTTATATGATTTATCATAAAGATTTTGCATGGGATGCAAATTATGATGTTGTTGTTTTAGGATTTGGCGGTGCTGGTGCAACTGCTGCTCGGTTTGCGGCTGATCATGATGCCAAAGTGCTACTGGTTGATGCAGCTCCTGAAGGGCACGAAGGTGGTAATACCCGTTATTCTGCCCAATTAATTGGTACTGGCAATGACTTTAATGAGCTGAAAAAGTATTATCAGAAACTAACGGCGCCAATGGAACTTGACGAAGAGATGATTGATACTTATGTTGATGGGATGGTGCACATTCCTGAATACGTTTCTAAATATTTGGGTGTTAAACCAAATAGTGCTAAGGAATATGCCCCTGATAAAAGTTATGCTTTCAGGGAATTTCCGGAATTTCCAGGCTCGAAGTCCTATGATTTCACCACTGTCACTAAGCATTGGTTTGATGCTTCCTTATGGCAAATTTTAAAGAAGCAGGTAGTGAAGCGGCAAGACAAAATAGATGTTTTGTACAGCACACCTGCAGAAGAACTAATTCAAGATCCGGAAACGAAAAAGATTTACGGTGTAGTGATTAAGCGTGATGGTAAATTGCTCAAAATTCAGGCCAAAAACGGTGTTGTCATGACCACCGGTGGTTTTGAAAATAACCAAAGAATGATCGAAGACTTTATTGGCGCCAAAAGGCTGGCACCTTTAGGCACCCTTTATAACAAAGGTGACGGTCTGAGAATGGCCCAGGAAGTTGGCGCTGACTTTTGGCATTTACATAATTATGAATCTTTAGGTCTGCTGCATGGTATGGCTTTTGCGGTACCAGCAGGACAACGCGGTCGCTTAATGTTAGGGCCTCAAAATGAAGCTGTTTCTACCGGTAGTGCCTTTGTTGTAGGTGATGACGGTACCAGATACTTTAATGAAGCAGAAGAAAACCGCCACGGCCATATCAAGAATCATGGTCAATGGAAAGTGCCGCTAAATCAAGAGCACCCATACTTGATTTTTGATGAAACTAAAAAGCATGAATTAGATAGCGATAAAATTATTGGCGATTACAAACCATACACAGAAAATGTTATCAAAGCTGACTCTGTTTCCGAATTAGCCGATAAAATTGGTGTTGAACCGGCAGTATTGTCTGACACCCTCAATCGTTTCAATCAAGCATGTCAAAAGCAAGATGATCCCGAATTTAGAAGAGACCCAGCAACTTTACGTGCATTTACTGGTAACACAATTTATGCTGTCAGACTAGAACAAACTATGCTCAATACGCAAGGCGGACCTAGAAGAAATAAGAATGCCGAAATTTTGGATACCAGAGGCAAAGCGATTCCTAATCTTTATTCTGCAGGTGAACTTGGCGGTATCTGTGCTAACCAATACCAAGGCGGCAATAATTTGGCAGAATGCTTAATTTGGGGCAAGATTGCCGGAGAAAATGCGGCTAAACCGAAAGTTGCTGCAACTACTGATGCGGCAAGTGGTGCTACTATGCCTGAAAAGCACTTAACTTCGGATCTTAAACACGAAACCTATGAAACAGGAGCAAACCAATATATTGGTAAATCAACTAAAGGTATGGGTGATGAAATAGTTGTCCGCGTAACTGTTGATGAACAAAAGAACTTAAAGAATATTGAAGTTTTGAAGCAAGCTGAATCAGATGACTATGGCTTGAAAGCTATCAAGACTTTACCTGCCAAAATGGTTCAGGAAAATACCGTTGATGTTGATGCAGTCAGCGGTGCCTCAAGCTCATCACGCGGTCTCAAAGATGCGGTTAATGATGCGCTAAGTAAGATAAAGTAACAGTTTTTAAAAAGGCCATTTGCGCTAAATGGCCTTTTTGTATACACTAAAACAAATTGGATAAAGTAAAGCCCGTATTTTTATATTAAAAGTTTTTAGTATAATATAATATATACAGAAATTAAATTGAGATTTTTAATGAGGTAATAAAAATGAATTTTACTCAATTACGTTGTTTTATCAAGGCTATAGATAATTCAAGTTTTACTATCGCAGCTGAGCAGCTAAATTTTTCCCAATCAGCAGTTTCTAAAAACATTAAAGATCTTGAAAATACCATCGGGGTAACTTTAATTAATCGCGCGCATCATCGGATTTCATTAACAAACGCCGGCAAATATTTTTATCGTGTGGCCAGAAACGTAGTAGACGATATGGACTACACCGTTGCCTATTTACAGAGTAAGAAGAATGATCCAGAAACCCTTGTGCGGATAGGAGTTTGTGATACACCATTTGAGCAAAAAATCTTACCAATCTTTTTGCGTAAATTACGGGAATCTGGTAGCAACTTAAATATTCAATTTGTTTTTGTTCTTAATAATTCAATCGGTGAACTTCTCAATCATCATGTAGACTTATGCGCAATTGCTCGAGAAGATGTTGATATCATTGAAGATATCAATTTTGAACCAATGGTTCAGGGTAAAGTAGTTATTGCATGTCCTCAAGGTTCAAAATTGGCTGAAAAGTCTAAGATTAATATTTCTGATTTGGTCGGTCAGGATTTATTTTTACTTGATCCAAATAGCTCATTAAATGTGCAATTAAATTTTCAAACTGCCCTAATCAATAAATTGGGGATGGATCATATTAAATTTGTACAAGACTTTTTAGCAATGGATATTTATGTTCGGGGAGGCTGGGGCTATGGCATCTTACCTAATTTCATTGCAGATTATCAAACAGAGGGAATCAAATATATTCCCATTGATTATCATGATATTTCGCCTTATGGTATTGCATATATGGAAAGCTTTACCAATGATTCTGTACTTGAAAAAGTGGTAAGTACATTGAAGTCAGCAATAAACGAATATTTATTTGAAAATAAAAATAAGTAATTCACAACTGAAAGTGATTTTTGCAGAGCTTGCAGTCAACATATAAACGTTGATACTGCAAGCTTTTTTGCGTTGAATTTCAAAGGCTTAATGTCTGCATTCCATTTTGTAATCTTCAATTCTGAAATGCGTGAAAAGAATCACTTGATTCATAGTATCATGTAAGCGATTGAGATATTAGTTTTAAAAAGTGAGGGACAAAAATGGAAAATACTTATGATGTAATTATCGCCGGTGCCAGTAATGCCGGCGGTATGGCAGCATGTGCTGCGGCAGAAAAAGGAGCTAAAGTTCTGTTAATTGATAAACAGGGTAGTTCACAATTTCTCTACCGTTCTTTCTTCGCCGCTCTGAATAGTAATGCTCAAAAGCGGGCAGGTATTAAGGTTGATAAAGCTAAATTAATGAACTTTTTAACTTTATTTTTCCAAGATAATGTTGATGAAAGATTACTTTGGACCTGGGCTAACCACGCTGATGAAACAGCTAACTGGCTTGAAGATAACATTCTAAAACCAAATGGTGGTGTCTTGAGACCACAAAAAGATGCATACTATGAAACGGTTGTTAACACAGCCTTTAACACTGAACTTGCAATTGCTACGCCTGATAATGGCTGGGCTCACTATGGTGACTGGGTAATTAATAAAGTTAAGGAGTTAGGAGTAACTCTTAAATACAATACTAAACTTGAAGAGCTCGTTACTGATGATAGTGGTGCGGTTACCGGTGTCATTACCAGCGATCGTAATAGCGGTGAAAAAACGGAATATCAAGCTACCAAGGGTGTCATCATTTGTACAGGTGGCTATGGCGGCAACGTTGAATTAATGAAGAAGTGGGATCCACTTGGCTACAAGAAGAACGTTTATTCTGACGGTCCGCGTGATGACGGTTCAGGAATTCTTGCTGGCCTGAAAGTGGGAGCTGCCCGCGATGAGGAACCTGCAGAAATTATTTTTGACCGTGGCGCTGTTCCTGTTGGTACCAACGCTGAAGAACATTATCAAATTGACTTTAAGGGTCCTGGCTATTTCTGGATGGGTGCATACCCAATGCTAAAAGTTAATCTGAACGGCGAACGTTTTGGCAACGAGAGTGTTCCTTACCAATTTGATATTAATGCAATGGCTAAACAACCAGGATACTTAGAAGCACAAATTTGGTCAGAAGATACTATGGATCACTTAGCACAATTTAAGACTCAAGGTTGCTCACGTTTAGGCTGGCCTGGTATTTATAATACTGAAGAAAATAAGGCTGAGATTCAACGCAGAATTGATGATGGTATGGTTCAAAAAGCAGATACCATTGAAGAATTGGCTGAGAAATTGAACTTACCAAAAGATAACCTGGTTAACAGTGTTAAACGTTATAACGAGATGTGTGCTAAGGGCGTCGATACTGATTTTGGTAAAGAAAAATTCAGATTATTCCCAGTTGATAAAGCTCCATACTATGGCGTTATTATGGGTGGTCGCCTTCTAGCAACACTAGATGGCTTGCGTATTAATACCAAGATGGAAGTAATTGATAAGATGGGTAAGCCAATTCCTCATTTGTATGCGGCCGGTAATGCCAGTGGTGGTTTCTTCTGGGGTAGTTACCCAGACCGTGTTCCAGGTCTTACTTGCAGCCATGCACAAACATTTGGCCGTTTAGCTGGACAATATGCCGCTGAAAATTAATTTTAATCACAAAAGGAGTTTTAATTTATTATGGATGAAAAACAGTTACCTAAGCTTTCCAGCTATAGATGGGTAATCCTAGCGATTGTAGCTTTGCTTGATGCAACGAGCAATTACATTCAGTTTCAAATTTCAACATTAGCTGTTCAAATTATTCCGGCTTTGCACCTGTCAACAGCACAGTTTCAAAGTTTGGCAATGGCACCAATGTTGGTCGCAGTTTTCTTAAGTATTCCTGCTGGTTCACTTGCAGATAAATTTGGTGCTAAGAAAATTGTTTCAGTAGGACTAATTATTTCTTTACTTGGTGCATATGGCCGTATAATTGCCACTAATTTTGTCACCATGATGATCATGTTGTTATTGTTTGGCGTGTACATGGCACTTTTAAATGCAAATACTATCAAGATTTTTGGTATATGGTTTAAGCAAGATACTAATTTAGCTATGGGAGTTTTCTTCGCATCAGCTAGTGTAGGTATTATCTTAACTCGTATCACCAGTCCTTTATTTCCAAGTGTAAAGGCAGCCTTTACATTTTCAGCAAGCTTATTATTAGTTCTGACAGTTTGCTGGCTGCTATTTATAAAAGATGCCCCTAAGGGTGAAGAAATTCCCCAACCTCAAGTAAAACAAGGAAAAGCTGAGTCATCCCTTGATTTCTTTAAAGAAGCTGCACACAGTAAAAAGACTTGGATTGTCGCTATCAGTGTTGGTGTCGGAATGGGAGCAAGTGAGGCTTTCTCTAATATTATGCCTCCAGCTTTTGCTGCAAGAGGAATGTCTACCATTCAAGGAAATAATATCGCTGCTATAGCTACCATCGGTAGCCTTTGTGGTTCATTATTTGGTCCTGCACTAATTGGCAAAGCTAAAAAGGCTAAACCAATTATGATTACCGTAACCCTGATCGCTGGTTTGTTAATTGCTCTTACTTGGTTCATTCCATTAGGATTGCCACTAACCATTTCTTTAGTACTTGGTGGATTGTTCGGTGCTATGACCGGCCCATTGATGCAGGCAATGCCAATCTCATTCCCAGAAATTGGTCCTAAATATGCAGGTTCAGCAGGTGGTTTGATCGGTACTGTTTCGTTACTGTTTTCATATTGTATCCCAGTTATTATCTCAATGATTGCTGGACGTAACTTTATGTTGACTTTTATCATTCAGGGTATTGTCTTAATGATGACAGCAATTTTCATTGGCATTTTACCTGACGCTAATGCTGCTAAAAATGCTCCGCGTGGTAAGTAATTGATTTGATTTTGAAAGGAATTTTGTAATGGCAAAAAAAATAACTGCAAATCCGGGTAAATACACTGGCTCGGGTCAAGGTAAAGAAAGTCAAATTAACCTTGAAGTTGAGGTAGACACAGATAAAATCGTTAATGTTAAACCATTAGATAAATATGCGCCAGACAGTTTGGCTGACAATGCATTTAAGAAAATGGCCCAAAAGATTGTTGACCAGCAATCAGTTGATGTTGACGTCGTTTCTGGAGCTTCCGAAACTTCTCGCGGTATTATTGCGGGTGTTAAAGAAGCCCTTGATAAAGCCGGAGTAGACTACGATGCTCTTAAAGAAAATGGTGGTCAAAATGCCGGTAAGAAAGAAGAAACTATTAACGTTGACGTCGCTGTAGTTGGTGCCGGTGGTGCTGGCGTAGCAGCCGCATTAGCTGCTCGTCAACATGGCGCAAGCGTTGCTTTGTTTGAAAAAACTATTTCTCCACTTGGAGCAACTACTTTTGCTGGTGGTATGTTTGCCAGCGATAGTCAACAACAAAAAGACCAAGATGCAGTGGTTTCTAAGAAGTGGCTTTATGACGAATACATGGATGCTTCTCAAGGCTACATGAACTCAATTCTTGTGCGCCGCATTATCGATGAATCAGGTAAGACTGTCGATTGGTTAAATGAAAACGGCGCGATTATGAAATTGGTTGACGCAGGTACTGGTGGCAGTTATGACCATATCGGTATGCCAGCTACTCTTCATGGCTATCAAGAAGGCGGTACTAAGGCAGTAACTAAATTGATTGAAAAATTTAAGTCAATTGGTGGCAAGATGTACTTTGGCTTTGCTGGCAAAAAATTACTGCAAGATGATGGCAAAGTTGTTGGTTTAATTGCTGAAAGTGACGAAGAAACACTTCACGTTAATGCTAAGAAAGTTGTTATTGCAACAGGTGGTTTTGGCGGTAATCCTGAAATGCGTAAAGAATACTTGGGTGATGTCAGCACACAAGGACAGGTTTTGCAAAACACCGGTGATGGTTTGAACATGGCGTGGGATGCAGGAACTGCTCACCATATTAACGGCTCAACTCATTACTTCTGGCAAACATTTAGCAATAAAGATATTGGTGATATGGCTAAACTTGTTGGCCCCAACTGGATGCCTGTTAATGCTTTGGCAGACTTTCCAAATTTGCGCGTTAATAATCGCGGCCAGCGTTATGCCAGCGAAACTCATGCGTTAGACTTTGCTGTGCATGGAGCCGAATTGTCAGAACAACCACAACAAACCGAATTCGTTATCTTTGATCAGGCAATGCTGGACAAGATTAAAGAAGGCGGTACAGTTGCAATTGAAGATCACTATGGCAAGTGGAAAAACCATCGCCAGTTCTATATGGAATTTAATTATCCAACAGACACTGAAGAAAGCATCAAGCACGAACACGAGAAGACTGACTTTACTGCATTATTAAATAAGCTGGCTTCAACTAATGTTGTATTTATTGGTAATACAATTGCAGAATTGGCTGAAAAGATGGGTGTTGACAAGGAAAACTTGGCAAAATCAGTTGAGCAATACAATGATGCTAAAAAGAAGGGTGAAGATGAATTGTTCTTCTCCGATACCAAGAGAATGATTCCAGTAGAAAACGGACCATTTTACGCTGTGAAATTTATTGCCCGGAACCTAGGAACTCTTGGTGGTGCCACAATTGATGAAAAGATGCATGCTTTGACTCCAAAAGGTGAACCTGTACCTAACCTTTACGTAGCTGGTGCCGATGCATCTGGAATGTACGGTAAGGCTTATGTTGACTTTGAAGGTGGTACTTTAGGCTTTGCTTATATCTCTGGTAGATTAGCCGGAATTGATGCAGCTGAAACTGCTAAAGCAGGTAAGTAGTTTTTTAAAAATCATGTATTAAATTTTAAAAATTGATTTGTACATGATTTTTTACTTGAGGAAAAAATATGACACAAGAAAAATACGATGTAGTAATTGTTGGTGCTGGTCTTGCTGGTTTTGCTGCCGCGGATGAAGCTGTTGACAATAATTTGAAAACTTTGCTGGTTGAAAAAGGTAAAACAACTGGTGGAACAGGCAATTATGTTGAAGGTGTTTTTGCTGCCGATTCAGAATTGCAAAAAAAGGATAACGCGGTTCTTAATAAGGAAGACTTACTTAAAGAAGAACTGACTTATTCGCATTACAAAGCCGATGGCAAAATGTGGCAAAAATATATTGACAATGCCGGTAAAAATGTTTCTTGGCTTCAGGACCATGGTGCTGAAATTGGTATGGTAGCAAACCTGGGTTCTGGCGCAAGGACCTGGCACTTGTTTAAAGGCAAGGGTCATGATGCTATTCATAATGGCTTAGAACCGTATGCTAAGAATAAGGGCATTACAATTCTTACTTTAACTAGAGTAACTGATCTAAAACAAAATGCAGACAGCACTTATGATGTTACTCTGACTAATGTGGTAGAAAAAACTACTAAAGTTGTTAATGCTAAGAATGTGGTTTTAGCTACAGGTGGTTATCTGAACGACCAAAAATTATTAGAAAGTACACCTCACCAAAATCCTGATAACATTATTCCCGTTAATTCTGGTAAAAATACTGGAGACGGTTTGAGATTGGCTTGGAAGTTGGGCGCTAAAAAGTACTTCACTGGCATGGCAATGATGTTTGGTGGTCAGCTAAAAGATAAGACTATTCCATCATTTAAGCTTTGGGGGACAGCTATCTGGAGTTCAGTTTGTGACCAACCGCAAATGTGGGTTAATGAATTAGGTGAGCGTTTTGTTGATGAAAGTGCAGCAGTTGTGAACTGGGCTAACGAAGGTAATTCAATGAACCGCCAGGATCGGGTCTTCTGCATCTTTAGTCAAAAGATTTTGGATGACTTTACTGATAAATCATATCCAAGATCAATGAAGCCATTTGTACCAGAAGACAGATACCCAACTTTGCGTGATGACATTGCCAAGGCTGAAAAAGAAGGTCGTCAATATCTGCACAAGGCTGCAACATTGGAAGAACTAGCTCAAGAAATTGATACTCCTAACTTAGTTGCCTATGTTAAGCACTACAATGAAATGGCCGCTAACGGTGAGGATACTGATTTTCATAAACCAGCCAAATATCTATTACCAGTTGATGGCAAAGGACCGTTTTATGCTATTGAATTAGGTGTTGGTGCATATACTACTGGTGACGGCCTTCGTGTTAACATCAATAATGAAGTACTTGATACTAAGGGCAGACCTATTAAAGGCTTATATGCTATCGGTGGTGACGGTTCTGCTGTTCTGTATGGTGATACTTATGGTGTTAACGTTCCTGGTACACATGCAGGCTACTGTATCTTTTCAGGTCGTAATGCAATTAAAGCAATTGCAGCTAAGGAATAAAAAAGCAAAAAATAATTCCTAAAATAATAAAATAATAAAATAATATCCCAAGTTAAAAGACTAACTCCCGTTTTGATGAGAGTTAGTCTTTTTCGTTTAACTGAAGTATAATGCTACTTATTTTGCTTTTTAAATTGATTAGGCGACATTTGGTAGACGGAATAAAAAGCATTATATAAATTACGATATGTCATAAAGCCCGTTAATTCAGAGATTTCTACCCAGGACTTAGAAGAAGAATTCATTAAATCAATTGCCTTATTGATTCTGACTAATTTTAAAAGGTCAGAAAAAGAAGAGCCTAAATTTTTCTTTATTAGTCTTGAAGTATAACCATTTGAATAGCAAAAATGCTGGGCAACATCGCTAATTCGCAATTCATGCTGATAGTTCTTTAATACAAATTTGGTGAGTTCTTCTATAAAGCTGATGTTACTTTCCTCTTCAATAGTTTTACTTTCTTGAGCGTAGTATTCAGTTAATATGCGAATGACATTTATCACCTCTGTCATAATTTTGAGGTTAGTCACCAAGTTGCTTTTTTGATTTTGTAAATTATTGATGCTAGCTAGCGCAGAAACTAGTTCCTGGTCATTTCTTGATTTTTTAGTACATGAATTGGCGTTAAACACATATTCATGTAAAAACTTGCTATTAGTCATTTCAGTTAAAAATGGTAATGGTAATTGAATGCACAATACCCAGTTCTTTTGCGGGCTTTGCGTAGAATGAATCTGATAGGGATTAATTACCATAAAATCATTTTTGCCTAACAAGTAACTTCGATCTTTTAGTTTTACTTCCAGTTTACCTTGAGCACAGTATAGTAATTCGGTACTTTGATGCCAATGTAAGGGAATCACCCTGTTTAAATTATGAGCATGAAAATTAAAAATTTTGAATGGTAGTTTTTCGGAATTGCTGATTTTTTCATGTTGGATATAAGACATTGTCCTCTCCCTTCCTTACAAAATATTACTTCAAGGTCATTATTTTACAGCTTTTTCCTTTAAAAAATGTATTTTATCATAACTGAAATCGCTTTACTATAGTTATTGAAATAACGGGAGCAAAAAGGAGGAGTTTTTATGAAAGAGAAGATGACAAAGTTTTTTCAGAAAATGCAACCGTGGTTTGACCGGGTAGGAAATAATAAGTATCTGCAAGCAGTTATGGGAGCAATGATGGCTACTTTAGGGCCGATGATTATCGGATCCTTTGCTACTTTGATTGCGGTTTACGCTAGCAAGTGGAAAATGTTACAGCTGGCAAAAATTATGGGTTTTGTTAACTCAGTCACTATTGGTGCTATTGCTTTATATGTTGCCTTTTTAATGGCTAAACATATTGCAGAGATGTTTCTTAAAGATGATGACGGCACCAGCGCAGGTATTATTTCTTTAATGTCATTTTTGATCATTACGCCACTTGGAAGTATCAAAAATGTCACAGCAATTCCAGTTACCTGGATTGGCGCAGATGGTCTTTTTTCAGCAATTATAGTTGGTATTGTTGTAGGTAGATCATATGTTTACATGAAGCAGCACAAATGGACTATTAAAATGCCAGCTGGGGTTCCGCCGATGGTATCTGATACTTTTGCCGCTTTAATACCTACTTTACTATTAGGTGTATTCTTTGCAATTGTTGCCTTAGGCTTTAGTGTTACTCCATTTGGCAGTTTTCACCAACTAATTTTTACTATTATTCAAGCACCTTTACAACATATTGGTGGTTCATTCTGGGCCATGGTTCTAATCTGTTTGATTGAACAATTAGTCTGGTTCTTTGGTATTCACGGTACAAATGTAATTACACCTATTGTTGTTCCTATCTGGATGGCACTTGATATGCAAAACTTAACAGCATATAAAGCAGGTCGTCCTGTTCCTAACATTTATGGCTATGCTTTCTTCAATTTCTACACTTGGGGTGGTACGGCTTTAGGTCTGGTTTTATTGATGCTTTTTATTGCTAAGAGTCAGAGGTACAAGACTTTGGGTAAAATTTCAATTGTTCCTGCTTTGTTTGGAATTACTGAACCTGTAATTTTTGGTACTCCATTAGTTCTTAATTTTGATTTCTTTGTACCATTTGTTACTAATAATGCTATTGTTGTCATGATAGCTGGCTTATTAACCAAAGTAGGCATAGTTGCCAGATGTACGGGTGCTCAGGCAGTATTTGGATTACCACTGGGCGTTCACGCATTATTAGGGGGACACATTTCAATTGTTATTTTAGTTCTGCTGATCCAGTTAGTAATTTCACCTATTCTGTGGTATCCATGGTTTAGAAGAGCTGACAAGAAAGCTTTAGCACAGGAACAAAATGCAGCTAAATAGACTATATAATAGAAGAGGTTGCAATAAACCTCTTTTTCATTAGAAGGTATATATTATGGAAGAAAAACAATTAAAACTGTTGCTGAAGGATATGAGCCTTGACGAAAAAATTGGTCAGTTGATCCAATTATCAGGTGAATTTTTCCAAGCAAACGATATTTCTTATGGTCCAAGAGATAAATTAGGTATTTCACAGGAAATGGTCGACTTAACCGGCTCGGTTCTCAATGTTGCGGGAGCTGAGGCTACTCGGAAAGTACAAGAGCAACAGATGGCAAGGCAACCACATCATATTCCTGTGATGTTTATGTCTGATGTGATTTATGGTTATAAAACAATTTATCCTATTCCCTTAGGCTTAGGCGCAACGTGGAATCCGGAAATTATAAAGAAGGCGTTTGCTACAGCAGCGGATGAAGCTTCAGCTGCTGGTATTCAAGTTGCTTATGCTCCTATGCTTGATACCGTGCATGATGCTAGATGGGGCAGGGTTTTAGAATCACCCGGTGAGGATCCATACCTTAATTCTAGATATGCTGAGGCCATGGTTGAAGGCTTTCAGGAAAAAATAAAGGACAATAAAGGAGTAGCTGCTTGCTTTAAGCACTTTGCCGGTTATGGCGGAGTTGAGTCTGGCAGGGAATACAATACCGTTGATATGTCAATTAGCAATCTTTGTCAGAATTATTTGCCTGCTTATAAAGCAGCGGTAAAAGCTGGTGCCAAATTAGCAATGACTTCCTTGACGGCTTTAAACGGTGTTCCGTCAACTGCAGATAAGAAATTGTTAGATAACTTGCTTAGAAAAGTTTGGGGCTTTAAGGGCATCATTATCTCCGATTATGCTTCAATTTATGAACTGGTTAAACATGGATTTGCTGCAGATGCTGTTGATGCATCCTATAAGGCTTTGGATGCTACTGTCGATATAGATATGAAATCGCCTTGTTATGCTAACGGTTTAAAGCAGTTGGTAACTAATGGTCAATTAGACGAAAAGAAAATTGATGCAGCAGTTTGGCGAGTTCTATCATTGAAAAATGACTTTGGTTTGTTTGAAGATCCTTATCGGGGTACATCGCTAGCTAGAGAAAAGGCTAGTGTTTTATCGGTAGATAAACGGAATCTAGCCAGAAAAATTGCTACAGAAGCCGTGGTATTACTCCAAAATAAAAATAATGTTTTACCACTTAACAAAAATGAGAAATTTGCGTTAATAGGACCATACAGCACTGAACATTCTTTGCTGGGAATGTGGGCTGTACATGGTGAGCCTAAAGACAGTGTTTCAATCTATGAGGGACTGAAACGTTATGTGCCCGATATTAAAACCGCTAAGGGAACAGATATTAATCGTAATCGCCAGATGCTAAAAGAAATGGGCTTTCCGTCTGATGAAGCAATTTCTCAAGTCATTTCAACTGAAGCGGAAGAAAAGAATAATAACAAATTGGCACTTCAAGCAGCCCAAGAATCAGATGTTGTGATCTTGGCAATGGGAGAGAGTACTCTTGAAGCTGGAGAAGCGGGTTCAAAAACGAATCTTTCTTTACCGGCTAATCAGTTAGATTTGATTGATAAAATTTCTGCTTTAGGTAAAAAAGTAGTCCTACTAATTATTAGTGGCCGCCCACTAATGTTAACAAACGTTAAAGACAAAGTTGACAGTATTCTTGAATGCTGGTTCCCCGGTACCGAAGGTGGAGCAGCAATTGCTGATATTTTATTCGGCAAAGCCAATCCTTCTGGAAGACTGACAATGTCGTTTCCGTACAGTTCTGGTCAAGAACCGCTTTATTACAATCACTTGTCCACCGGCCGTCCTGTTCATGATTCACAACATGTTGGCCGCTTTTTATCAAAATATTTGGATGCTCCTGCTGAACCTCTGTATCCATTTGGTTATGGCCTATCTTATGGTCATATCAGCTATGAAAAGATGACATTAGATAACAAAGAACTGCGTCATGATGAACAAATTGAAGCTAAAGTAGTGCTTAAAAATGACAGTGACTGGGATTGTGAGGAAACAGTTCAGCTTTATATGCACGACAAAGTAGCCACGATTGTGCAGCCGGTAAAAAGGTTAATTGATTTTAAGAGGGTAGATATCAAAGCGCACACAGAAAAAACTGTCAGCTTTAATATTAGTTCTAAGCAATTGACTTTCTTTGATAATACAGGTGAAAAAATTTTAGAAAACGGAGAATTTACTCTATATATCGGCAGTAATTCACAGGACTGTCTGGCACAGGATTTTACCTTAGTTGATTAGTAAAAAGTTAATTAAGAAAGAATAACTATGAAATACCAAAATCCAGTTTTAAGAGGTTTCCATCCTGACCCCAGTATTTGTAAAGTTAATGATACCTACTATTTGGTCACCTCAACATTTGAGTTTCTTCCCGGTTTACCTGTTTATCAAAGCAAGGATTTGCTAAATTGGCGATTGGTAAGTCATGTGATAGATAAAAGTACTGCCAGACATTATCCGTATAATAATCTTAAAAACTCTCTTGGTGTTTTTGCTCCTACTATTCGTTTTCATGATGGTGTTTTTTATATCGTTTGTACTTTTGTACCGAGAGGCACTTTTATTGTCAAAACCAGGAATCCCAGTCAAGGCTGGTCGCAGCCTATTTGGATAAAAGGGGGAACGGGCATTGATCCTTCCTTAACCTTCTTGAATGATAAGTGTTATCTACAAATGACAGAAGATGGTAAAATAATGCAATTTTTGCTAGATCCGGACTCTGGAAAAATATTAAGTGAGGAAAAAATAATTAGTTATGGCACTGGTGGCCGCGATCCTGAAGGTCCGCATATCTATTATCAATATGGCAAATTCTGGCTTCTTTTAGCAGAAGGAGGAACTCGTTCAGGTCATATGGTAACAATGCAAGTTGCTGATAACATTGATGGGCCTTACCACAGCGTCCTAAATAATCCCATTTTGACAAACCGCGATTACAAAAATGAGCTTCAGTGCGTTGGTCACGCGGATATAGTTCAAATAGATGAAGAAAGATTCTGTCTGGTTGCTCTTGCTACCAGACAGCCGCCTCATATTCACCGCACCTTACTAGGACGTGAGACGATTTTATTGCCTGTGAATTGGGATGCCAACAAAATTGAGGTTAATAAAAAAGAAAAAGTTGGCAAGGCGACAGTTAATGTGGACGCTCCATTTAAAACTAATTTGCAAGTGCACAGTGAAGAAAACTTTAGTGCAGATAATTTGCTTTCTGTGGCGGGATTACCTGATTACCAGCTTGTAAGAAACAAATTAACATTAAAGGCCAGTATGCTACCGCTTAAATTACCTCAGGTGAGCCGACTTGCACCTTCTTTTATGGGGTTTGCGCAAACAGAATTTAACGGTGAATTCTCCTTTTGCTTAAAAGTTGAAGAGCTGAGAGCGAGTTTAGCCGGATTAACTGTGTATAAAGATGACACACATTATTTTGCAGTTTTGTATAATAATGAGCAAAATACAATTCAAATAGGCAAACGAGATAGCGACCTGAAAATTGAGCAGAAGCTAAAGGTAAAACTAAAAGGCAAAATAATCAGATTTATTTTAAAAATGAGGCAAGAAAATTATTGTGTGATTTTAAAGGATGATGAAACTGAAATTGCTAAAACCAGTATGCTAACCAGACATTTTACTAATGAAATTAGTGATTCTCCTTTTACAGGTGTAGTAATCGGTTTAAGAGCAATTGGTCAAACTGACGTTAAATTTAATTCAATTAATTTAAGGTATGAAAATCGTAGTAGCAAAAAAAGGTAGAAAAAACTCTACCTTTTTTTGTGTGATATTTACAGTCGAAACTTAATTAAATTGTGCTACAAATTGGTCTACTTCAGCTAAATATAATTGCTTTTGGCGCTGACTGATCCAAGAGGTCTCAAAAGAATTTTTAGCAAGTTGCACGATTTGATCTTGTGACAGATCAAATTTTTGTGCTAAAGCATAATAATTATCACTGATGTAGCCTTTGAAGTAAGCAGGGTCATCTGAATTAATGGAAACTTTTACTCCCGCATTCAAAAGATCGATTACTTCTTTACCCTTCATTTCCGGTGAAACAAAGCTGTTAGATAACGGACAAGAAGTTAAGCCAATCTGTCTTTTGGCAGCTAATTCAACCAGGTCTGGGTCTTCCACAATGTTCGTGCCATGGTCAAGCCGCTCAACTTCCATAATTTCTAAAGCCTGACGAATATGTTCAATTGAATCTTTTTGATCAATGTCACAGTGAGTAGTGATGTGCAGTCCAGCAGCAACTGCGTCTTCAAACTGGCGGGCAAATTTTAGTGGCGGATTGTTATGCTCATCAGAGTCAAGTCCAATGCCAATTATCTTATCACGGTACTTGAGACCTTCCTGTAGGGTCTTTCTAGCAGATTCTTTAGAAAAATCACGTAAAAAGCACATGATCAGATGAGCATCAACGTTTAATGCCCGTGCATCAATAGTAGCTTGATAAAGACCATTGAGTACAACTTCGAATGGGATGCCGCGGCTAGTGTGAGCTTGGGGGTCAAAAAATAGTTCTACATGTCGAACATTGTTGGCAGCAGCCTTAGTTAAATAAGCCCAGGCCAAGTCGTAAAAGTCTTCTTCAGTTTGTAGAACATTCATTGCTGGATAATAGACAGCTAGAAATGATGCTAAATCATGGTAATTATAAGTCTTTTGGACATCTTCGATTGTAGTTTGTCCTATATCCACATGATTACGTTTGGCTAACTTTAACTTCAATTCCGGTTCTAATGTTCCTTCGATATGCAAATGCAATTCGGCTTTAGGCAAGCCCCGGGTAAATTCTGGTGTGATGACTGAACTCATGTAATCCTCCTTAGACAATGTTCTTAATTTTTGCTTGTTATTTTAGTTTAGCACAATTTTTATAATAAAAATAGAGTAAAAAACGAACAAATTAAGTAATATTAGCTTATATGTTCCTAATAAAATACCTAACTAAGAATCTAGTTAGGTAAAATAATTAAAAATTCCAATTAAGTATTTTAGTCGCAATGGCGCCATTTTGCATCTGTTAAAATGCGGGCTGTTAATAAGCCGATTGGCAGGGCAGTAATAATCATCAAAGCATCCATAATCCAATAAGCACCGACATTAATGTTAGTAATGCCAAAATTAAAGACAGCGCGGTACATGTATAAGCCGGGAACCATTATGACAATTGCGGGAACAGTGATCGCAATACGGGGAAAGCCAACTTTATCGCGGACAAAACTGGCAATTAGTCCTGCTAATAATGCCCCAATGAATGCTGCTAGAGCGGCCGGAACATGGTTGAATTCAACTAGACTTAAACGCAGGGTATTTGCCAGAGCACCAATCACGGCAGCAACTGTTGCCATTGATAATTTAGCATTAAACATAATTGAAAAGCCAAAAACGCCACAAAAACTGGCAATTATTCTAAGCACTGTCAGTAAAGCAGGATTAAGATTTAGTTTTGGCATAGCACCCGGTGATAAGTTGAGCATGGTAGCCGTACCCCAGCCTACCATGGCAGCAATCATAACGACTAAGATAGCATAGGCCAGTCTTTCAAGGCCTGAACGCATATCAAGTTTCGACATATCAAGACCAGATGTGATAAAAGGAAAGCCGGGAATGACGTAGAGCATTGAGCCGATATAGCCATAAGCATGATTACTACTCCAACCGCAAACTATTTTTCCTAATTTAAAGCAAAGGAAATATACAGCACAGGAAATCGCCACACCGACAGTTATTTTGGCAACAAGTGTAATTTTCTTTTTACCCATTAGTTGACGTAAATAGTTACCAACAAAAGCACCTAAAAATGTACAAAACATTTCTGGCAAGCCACCACCAAGTAAAAAAATAAAACTAGCACAGGCCAGGCCGGCACTCAAAGCGGAAATGATTAAAGGATAATTTTGAGTGTGGCGCTCAATTTGATTCAATTTATGGTGAACTGCTCCAATTGTCCAGTGACCATTTTCAGCTTCAAATTTACGGACAAATTCTTCCATTTCATTTAACTTATTCATATTGACTTCTGTAGTTGGTAAGGAAAGAGTCTGTGAGTATGACTTGTTGTCAACGTCAAAGCAGGTATAGCTGATAGTTACTAAACCAATGTCGGCTGAACAAGTGATTTTGAGTGCTCTTGCAATGGTATTCATTGAATCGCGCACACGCCAGGCTCCAGTGCCACATTGCAGCAGCATTATACCTATTCTGCCGACTAAAGATCCTTTTTCTACCAGGGTAATATCCTTGACTAAAGTATCATCTGAACTTTTAAAAAACTGTTTCCAGTGAATTCTCATGTGATGCTTACTAGAAATCTTGGAATATGATGCTGGAGCTTGTTCGTCTGTCATAACTGCTTTTTGACCTTTCTTTTATTAATATAGTGTTTTAATTTTACCACACTCGTGGTTGGACCAATTTTATAGAATTGAGTTTAAAAAAGATGTTAATTACAAAAAAGTGTAGTATACTACAGTATGATAAAATATTAGTATGAGATTTACTTCTAAGGAAATTATATGACAGCTTTTTTGAACCGAATTGGTCCCAAAATTAAAATTGCGAATACTTTGATTGAAAAGGAATTAAACAAAGAGTTCGGTGAAATTTTCAGGGATTATTCTTTAACAGGTGCCCAAATTTCTCTGATGATTTATTTATATGAATCAAAAGCACGGCAAATTACCCAAAAAGAAGTGGCAGATGCATTTGTGCTAAGTCATCCTACAATTCGAGGAATAGTTAAACGATTAGAAGCAAATAAATTAATTGTTACTTCACGTCTTGAAAATGATCAAAGACAAATTGTGTTAGAACTTTCAAATGAAGGCTTTAATTTAATTGACAAAAATATTTTTAAGATCCGGACAATTATGACAAACATTAATAAGCGCATTACTAAGGACTTGTCAAAGCAAGAAATTTCAGAACTTGAACAAGTCTTAAATAAAATTTCTGCAAATTTCTAATTATTATTAGCAAAAATGTAGCATGCTACATTAAGGAAGGAACTAAAATGATCAAAAATATTTCTAATAAAAAAAGAGCTTTAATGATGGCCGTTTTACTATTTGGAGCATTTGTTTCGCTACTAGCGGAAACTTTTCTCAATAACGCGCTCCCCACAATAATGGCTACGTTTAAAGTTAATCAGGTAACGGCTCAATGGCTTACTACCTCTTATTTATTGGTCGTGGGATTGATGATTCCCATGTCAGCTTGGGTCTTTGAATCCTTTAAGTTGAAACAGAACTTTCTAACAATGATGCTAATCTTTTTTACGGGATCAGTCATTTGTATTTTTGCTCCTAATTTTGCCACATTACTAGTCGGCAGAATTATTGAAGCTGTGGCGGCCGGTAGTTTAATGCCATTTATTCAAAACGTCATTTTGATTATGTTTCCTCCTGCAAAAAGAGGCATGGCAATGGGAATCACTGGCTTGGTAATTGGATTTGGTCCAGCTGTTGGTCCCACGATTTCGGGATTAATCTTAAAGTATGCAGACTGGCAAATGCTTTTTATTATTTTAAGTATTGCCAGTGGGTTGGTAGCTATTTGTACTGTATTTTGTATTCAAAATATCACTCAACCGCGCAAAAGCAATACTGATTTAATATCGTTTATTGAATCTATTTTGGGCTTTGGCTTAATCTTGTATTCCCTGTCTGATATCGGGAACACTGGCAAAATTACAATTGCAATAGCAGTTCTTTTTACACTTGGTATACTAATTATTTTGTTATTTTGTCGACGTCAGTTACATATGAAGAAACCTTTACTTAATATTAGAGTTTTTCAAAATTTACAGTTTGACTTGGATACTTTACTAAGTACTATCAGCAATATTTCAATGGTAGGAATTGAATTAGTTTTACCATTATATTTACAAACTACTAGACAAGAGAGTGCATTAACTTCTGGTTTAGTAATGATGCCAGGGGCTCTATTAATGATCATTTGCAATCCGGTTTCAGGAACGTTATTTGATAAGTTTGGTATTAAAAAATTGGCACTTTTTGGTTTTACTATGCTTTTATTAGGCACATTACCAATGGTTGTTTTTAATAGCAATACTAGTCTTGTTTTAATTAGTTTATGTTACGCGCTACGTATGGTGGGAATATCATTTACCATGATGACCACTTTTACTGCGGGTATAAATGTTGTAGAACCTCACATGACGGCACATGCAAATGCGGGTTCATCTACAGTCAGACAAATAGGTGGCTCACTTGGCACAGCATTATCAATGCTGGTAATTAGTTTGTGTGCAGGTGGTACATCGACTGCGAATCTAGCAACTGGATACCGTTGGGGCTTTGTTTTAATGCTGGCTTTTGCAATTATTGGCTTTTGCAGTTCGCTATTTTTGCCTCAAAAAGAAAATTAAATAGTTTTTATTAGTTCAAGTGATAAGCCGTTTAAAATAATATTATTCTGCTTAGATAATTATGTGTATAGTTAAAGTGACATTGACCAATTAATTTAAGCTAGATCAATTTTTATGAAAACGGTATTATAAAACTGCTGGTTACTTATAGTTAGGAATTGACTGGCAAACATTGAACTGTTCTATAAAGCACGTAAAAATAAATATTAGCTGAGGAAATGAAAACTAATGAAACTAGATAAAACTAATGAAATATTAGATGAGGTTGTCCCTTTAACTCAATATGCTTTTTTAAAAACTAATGATCTGAAAAAAGATAATAATTTTATGAGTTGTTATCAGCACAGTGACAGTTATGGCATTTTTCATGATGGTAAACTTGCAAGTTATATTATGGCAATCCATTTTGCAAGTCAGATTTTTGATCATCAAATTAAAATGTCAGGAATTGGTTATGTCTCCTCATATCCGGAAAATCGCGGCCATGGAGATATTTCCAGGCTAATGAAAGAAATACTGGAAGATCTTCATGACGAAGGTGTTTCGCTATCTAATTTGGCACCATGGTCAGAAACGTTTTATCGGCAATATGGCTATGAAAATACTATTTATCAAAAAACCTATAGTATTGAACCTACAATGTTTAAGTATTTCAAGCTACCCCAGGCTGGTAAAATTTTAAGAGGCAATTGGAGTAATCCGACATTAAGTAGTTTGATAATAAAGCTATACCAAAAGCAAATTGATGCAGGTGAGGAGCGTAATACGATTGTTAGAGCAAAATGGTGGTGGCACAGACTCGAAACATATTATCCTGGCAGATATGTTGCTATTTATGTTGATGAAAATCAGGCTCCTCAGGCCTATATGTTTTATCGTTTTGTAAATAAAAAATTTCAGGTTGACGAAATCTATTATACAAACGCGACTGCTATTACTGCATTACTTAATTTTATTGGTGGTCATATATCTTCCTGTACTGAGTTTGAAATTACAGCACCAGAAGAATCATTGCTTGAGGAATATTTTCCTGATCAAAGCGGCTTAGGCATTAGTGTCCGGCCTTACATGATGTCGAGAATTATTGACTTTAGGAAAATTGCGTCTAGCGTAAAGTTTGCTGGTGAAAAAACTGCCAATTTAGAAGTTACAAAGGATGAGATTTGTCCGTGGAACTGCGGTGTCTGGCATCTGATGAATAATTCTGGTGAAATCAGTTGCGCTAAAACCAGTGCCAAACCTGATTTTACTGGGTCAATAACTAACTGGACGAAGGTTTTACTAGGCCATTTAACTTTAAGGCAAGCAGTAAAGTTAGGGCTAATTAAAAAATTGAGTTCCAGTAAATTGGAATTTTTATCTGGTAAAGTGAGTTTTTATGACTATTTTTAACTGAAAATTGTTTCTAATTAACAAAGTAGCAGCTGCATAAATTATGCGACTGCTATTTTTTTTGCTTAAAATGAATGATTTTGCAGGAAAGTGACAAATTATGATTGAAAATGATTGCTTTTAATTATCAAAGCGCATAAAATACTCGCTGGGGTGAAATATATGTTAACGCCTGAAAGGCAAAAAGTGATTGAGGATTTCGTGAACCAGCATGGTTTATGCCGTGTTAGTGATCTCTGCTCAATAACTTCAACTTCAGAGTCAACCATTAGACGAGATCTTAATCAAATGGCAGAAAAAGGTTTGATTAAACGGGTGCATGGCGGTGCCCAGTCAGTCAAAAGTTTTACTCATGATGTGTCGCAACATATTCGGTTTTCAATGAATCATAATGATAAAAAGCTGATTGCTCAATATGCTGCTGCAAATTTTGTGCATCAAGATGACTATATTTTTATTGATGCAGGAACAACAACATATGAGATGGTTCCTTTTATTGCTGATATTCCACAAGTAACCGTTGTGACTAATGGCTTAGAAACCGCACTTTGTGCTATTAGCCATGGAATTGAGACTATACTTTTGGGTGGTCGAATCAAAGAAAATACTCATGCGGTAGTGGGACAAACTGCTCTGAAGCAACTGCAGGGGATGAACTTTTCTGCCGGTTTTGTAGGCACAAATGGACTTGATTACCATGGCAATCTAACCACACCCGATACTGAAGAAGCCGCAATTAAAAAAATAGCAATTGCTCAGGCTAATCAGACATATATTTTGGCCGATACTTCTAAAATTGGCGAGTGTAGTTTTGCCACTTTTGCCCAAGTCAAAAACGTCACAGTTCTTACTACTGCGTTAGGTGCAAAAGAAAAAGAATTACTGCCTACCAAAATTAAACTGAAGGAGATTTGCTAATGATTTATACGGTTACCGTTAATCCTGCCTTGGATTATGTAATTCAATTAAAGCAGGTTAACCGTGGTGAAGTTAATCGCGCTCATAACTGCTCGTTTTTGGCGGGTGGTAAAGGGATTAACGTTTCACAAATACTTAATCAGCTGGATATTGATAATACTGCCTGGGGCTTTGTGGGTGGCTTTACTGGCAAAGAGCTGGTACGCCAACTTAATCAGCGCCGCATTGTTAACGATTTTGTTACTATTTCTGATGTGACCCGCGTCAATGTGAAGGTGCACGCGGAGGAGGAATCGGAAATTAATGCCGCTGGGCCTAATATTACAGAGCAGGAAATAACTGCTTTTAAAGCGCGGCTAAATGACTTGCAAAAAGGCGACATAGTAATTTTAAGTGGTTCATTAGCTCCTAGCTTACCAGTAGATTTTTACAAAGAACTTTTGCCTACTATTAAAGAAGCACAGGCAGATTTTGTGATTGATACTACCGGTCAGGCTTTGCTCGATACTTTGAGCTACAAACCACTGGTAATTAAACCCAACCATCATGAACTGGCTGATTTGTTTAATACTACTTTTAATTCTGATAAAGAGATGCTTGAGTGTGCGCGCAAATTGCTTGACATGGGTGCGCAAAATGTTATGGTCTCCATGGCCGGCAAGGGCGGTTATTTGATAACCCCTAAGCATTTTTATCATGCTAAAGCAGCTGTTGGAACAGCAGTCAATTCGGTTGGTGCAGGAGACTCCATGATAGCCGGCTTTGTTGGCACTTATGTGAAAACAAATGATCCGGCCGCAAGTTTCCGTATCGGTATGGCCTGTGGTGCAGCCACAGCCTTTACTAAAGATATTGCCGTTAAAAGTCAGATTGATGCTGTGCTGCCGCAAATTAATGTTGAAGAAATTTCGTAAATTGAGGAGAATTTAAATGAAAATTAAAGATATTTTGGCTCCTGAATCCATGATTATGGCGCTTAAAGCGACTAACAAAGAAGATGCCGTTAAAGAAATGGCTGACTTAGAGGTCAAAACCGACATCGTCAATGACGAAGATGAATTCATTAAGTCAATTTGGGCTCGTGAAAACGAATCTACCACCGGTATTGGTGATGGAATTGCGATGCCACATGCTCGGAATAAGACAATTAACAAAGCGCGTGTACTTTTTGCTAAAAGCGAAAAGGGGATTGACTACAATTCGCTTGATGGTCAACCGGTTCATTTATTCTTTATGATTACTGCACCAGATGGCGCCGACAATACTCACTTACAAGCTTTAGCTAAATTGTCCGGGTTGTTAATTGATCCTGATCTGGTTAATGCTCTCAAAAAAGCCCAAACTCCGGAAGAAGTGATCCAGCTTTTTGAAAACGCAGAGCAACAAAAGGATGAGGCTAAAAAAGCCGAAAAAGAACAAGCTGCAAGTACCAGTGAAATTAAGAAGGAAGAAAAGCCTTTAATTGTCGGCGTTACTGCATGTATTAATGGTATTGCCCACACTTATATGGCCCAAGAAGCTTTAATCAAAGCCGGTAAAAAACGTGGCGTTGATGTGCGCATCGAAACCAATGGTTCAGAAGGTGTCAAGGACAAATTGACCGCCGCTGAAATTAGCCGTGCTCAAGGGGTTGTTATTGCGTCTGACAAGAAAGTTGACATGCCTCGTTTTGATGGTAAACCGTTGATTTCTCGTCCAGTAGTTGACGGTATCAACAAGCCTGATGAATTGATTGATGACATTTTGAATTCTAAAGCCAGCGTTTACCATTCAAACGGTGAAAAGAGCAGTGATGATAGTGACAATGCTAAAGAAGGCGTCTGGGGTTCAATTTACAAGAACCTCATGAACGGTGTTTCCCACATGTTGCCATTTGTTATCGGTGGCGGTATCTTAATGGCAATTTCCTTTATTGTGGAAAACTATGCCGGTGGTCCTAAATCTCCTGCATTTATTTTCTTGAATAATGCCGGTAACATGGCCTTTGCCTTCATGGTGCCAATTTTGTCAGGTTACATTGCTGAATCAATTGGGGATCTGCCTGCCTTAATGCCCGGTTTTGTCGGTGGGTTTATGGCCACAGTTTATAGTGGCGCCTACGGCGGTGCTTATGTTGCTAATGTGGTAACTAATGCTAAGTCACCTGCCGGTTTCTTAGGCGGACTTGCTTCTGGATTTATTGCTGGTTATTTAGTAGTCGGCTTAAAGAAACTGTTTGCCAAGTTGCCGAAGTCTCTTGAAGGGATGAAGCCAATGCTCATTTACCCAATCTTGAGCCTGCTCTTCATAGCCCTGATTATGTACTACATTGTTAACCCAATCTTTAGTGCCGTTAACTTTGCCATTACTAACTTCTTAAACCAAATGGGTACGGGCAACTTAGCTGTTTTGACCACTATTTTAGCTGCCATGATGTCAATTGATATGGGTGGACCTTTCAACAAGGCTGCTTACGTCTTTGCCTCTGGTGCTTTTGCCAATGATCCTCATTCAACGGTTGCTGCTGTAATGATGGCTGCCGTAATGGTTGGCGGTATGGTACCACCATTTGCGACTGCAATTGGTACGACTTTCTTTAAGAATAAATATACTTTAGATGAACGCCGTGCAGGTTTAACCAACTGGATTTTAGGTTTTTCCTTCATTACTGAAGGTGCAATTCCGTTTGCTGCAGCTGATCCTGGACACGTTCTGCCTTCATGTATTATTGGTTCGGCTGTCGGTGGCGCTCTAGTCGGCTTATGGCGCATTGGTGTTCCCGCACCTCACGGTGGACTATGGGTATCTCCGCTTGCTAACCACATTCTACTGTACTTTGTTGCTACTATCATTGGCTCCATTGTTGCAGGTGTCATTTTAGGTTTGTGGAAAAAGCCTGTTGACAAACAAGATCAAAAATAAATTCGACTTCAGATATTATTGAGAAATAAAAAATATGCACTAAGCTGTTAATTGGCCTAGTGCTTTTTTTCTGGCTAAATTATCTACTTACTCTAAAAGCGCATGCTTTTTAGAGTAACGGGAACAGCAATACTATCTGCTGCTAGCAATAAAACTGTAATATAACTATAATGGTACGCTATTTTAAAGCAATTCGTTTTTAGTGTATAATGGTTATTAATTGTAAGTAAGTTTGGCTTTTTACTGCAATTAATTAAAAAGTTGCCGTGTTAATTAAAATAACACTTCAAAATGAAAAGGAATGACAACATTAGTGAAATTTACTAGATTAAAAAAGATATTTGCTGCAATTACCTTATTCGGTTTAGTTCTTTTGACGTTAGGTGCTTGTTCTCAGAAACCACATAAAAGTAATAAAATTACTATTATGACCACTACAAATATTTATTCTGACATTGCTCAAAATGTAGTGGGCAAGTACGGTAAGGCAGAAGCAATAATTACTAAGTCATCTGTTGATCCCCATGACTTTCAACCTACCACAAATGATGCTAAAGCATTATCTAATGCTGACATAGTAGTGGAAAATGGGTTAGGTTATGACAGCTGGATGGACAAATTGGCTTCTTCAGTTGATAAAAAGCCGGTGCGCGTTGGTGAAGACCTAATGGGCTTAAAAAAAGGTGATAATCCTCATATCTGGTTTGATTTGACTATGCCGACTAAGTATGTTAATTACTTAGTTAAGCGGCTCAGTAAAAAAGATCCGCAGCATGCTCGTTATTATCGTAAAAACGGGAAAAAGTAT
Organism: Lactobacillus sp. ESL0260; assembly: GCF_003692935.1. NCBI lineage: Bacteria > Bacillati > Bacillota > Bacilli > Lactobacillales > Lactobacillaceae > Lactobacillus > Lactobacillus sp. ESL0260. Next base: position 326,850 of record NZ_REHO01000013.1, on the reverse strand, counting down.
TTAGCCCAGATTGCTCAAATTCAGAGATCAGCGGCTAAATTAAATCATCAGGTTAAAAAACCAATTTATGTTAGTGAGCCTGTTTTTGATTATGCCTTAGAATCTGTTAATATTAAAGTGGCAAACAAGGATTTTGAGAAGGCAATTCAAAACAATACTGACCCTAGTCCAGCTTCCGTTCAAAAAATGACTGAAGGGATCAAAAAACAAAAAATTGCATTTTTTGTGGACAATGAACAGACATCTAGTTCAACTGTTACTAACTTTTTGAAATTGGCTCAAAAACAAAATATTCCTGTTTTAAAAGTAAGAGAAACAATTCCGGATAATACAAATTATTTAGATTGGATGAAGGATAATTATCAAAACTTGGCTGAAGTAGCCCGAAAGTAGTTATTATGAGGCGATGAAAATGAAGAAATTAATTGCTGTTTTGGCATTGGGAGCAACTGTTACAACCATGGCAGTGCCACAGCCGGTGACAGTTCAGGCTGGTACAATTAATGACACTGCAAAACAAAATAGTTATAGCGGTGTAACATTTGCGGAACAAATATTGGCGCAAGAAGGTATTAAATATAATGACTTTACTGCTGCCAATCCAATTAATTATCGTAACGGCAAGCCCGAAGGTGTGGTTATTCACGAGACTGCTACGCCTAATGCTACAGCACGCAATGAAGCTATTTATTTTAATCGTGAGTGGATGAATATTTATTCCTATGTTCATGCTTTTGTGGATAAGACTGGCGTTATTCAGATGACAACTCCTGATTATGGTGTTTGGGGTGCAGGCCCTGTAGCTAATAATCGTTTTATTCAAGTGGAATTATGTGAGGAAAATAATCTTGCTGATTTTGCCAAAGGTGTCAACAATGATGCTGTTTATGTGGCGCAGCTTTTGCACAAATATAACTTGGTACCGGATAATGCCGTTCATGATGGTAAAGGTACAATTTGGTCTCATCATGCTGTATCTACATTTTTAGGCGGAACTGATCATACTGATCCAGATGGTTATTTTGCCAAATGGGGTTACTCAATGGATGACTTCTTTGAGCTGGTTAAATATTATTATGATCAAGGGGCATCAGCAATACCAACTGCTCCTATTGGTAGTAGTCCGGTAGCTACACAGGTTCCAGCACCGACAACACCTGTTGCCCCCGCTAAAAAACCTGCAGTTTTGCCTAAGCCGGTTGCTACCAGGACTTTGATGCATAATGCGCTTATTTATGATGAAAACGGGGTAGCAACGGATTTACCAACTAAAAAAGCCGGTTCCAAGCTAATTATTTATGGTAATCTAACAATTAATAAACGGAAATATTTACAAATAGGTATTAATGAATACGTTGTAGCCAGCAATGTAGAAGGTAAACTTCGACTCTTAGGGCATAATGCCTATATTTATGACGGTAATGGCCAGCGAGTTGGCACAAATAAACTATATCGTGGAAACTATGTCCGCACGTACGGCGGCCGTGTAAAAATTATGGGTCGTAAATATTACCCCGTTGATGTTAATCAATTCGTCAAGGTGGGCAATTTTTAATAATAAAAGTGGGAATAATGCAAATTGTCTGATATTTTAGAAGTCACTAATCTCTCAATGAGATTTGACAAAAATACTGTTTTCAATAATTTGAATTTTAAATTAGAAAAGGGTTCACTTACTGCCCTTTTAGGCCCAAACGGCACAGGAAAAACGACTCTAATTAATATTTTAATGGCTATTTTGACACCTAGCGCAGGTAAATTTAAGTTTGCGGATGGTGTTCGGCTGGGGTATGTGCCTCAGTTTCGCAACATAGATGCAGAATATCCGTTATCAATTGAAGCTTTTGTGGGTCTAAATGCCCCTGTTATCAAAAATAGTGCAACTAAGAAGGCAATAAAAAAGCAACTAGAGGAAACTAATCTGTATCAAATTAAAGATACTCGGATGGGTGAGGCTTCTGGTGGTCAAAAGCAAAGAGCTTATTTAGCACAAGCTCTGCTAGATAATCCGAACATGATTATTTTAGATGAAGCTACAGCAAGTCTTGATCCCGTTGCTAAGGATGAATTGATGAAATTAATCAAGCATTTGAATGCAAAACATAAAATAACTGTCTTGTTTGTGACGCATGATGTGTCATTAGCTCACAGGTATATGCAAAATTATTTATATTTAAACCATGGTCAAATTGAGCATGGCGAGATGTCTCAATTTAAGGAGGCATATGAATAATGTTTGCCTATGGCTTTATGCGTAATGCCTTTCTGGCGAGCACCTTTATTGCCATAACTTGTGGTACGGTTGGTGTCTATGTGGTTGCGCGCAATTTTAGTTTTTTAGCACATACGCTGTCTGAAATTGGTTTTGCTGGAGCTGCGTTTGCAGTTTGGCTTGGAATTGGCCCTTTGTGGGGCATGCTGTTATTTACTCTGTTGGGTTCAATTAGCGTAGGGGAACTGTCGCTTCACAGCGAGCAAAAAGAATCCTCAATCAGTGCAATTTCAGCTTTATTTACTGGCTTGGGAGTTCTTTTTCTGGCAATATCCGGTGCAAACAGCAATTATGCTACTAACATTTTGTTTGGTAGCATTATCGGAGTTGACCATCAAGGCGTAATTCAACTAATAGTCTTATCCGTAATAGTGCTACTAATGATTTTTAGTATTCAGCGCCCGCTGAACTTTGATTCCTTTGATCACATTGGTGCTCTTGCTCATGGGGTAAAAACCGGAGCAATCAGCGTGATTTTTTTAATAGCTTTAGCAATGTCCGTTTCAATTGGCGCACAAATAGTGGGGTCTCTTTTAGTATTTATTTTATTGACTTTGCCACCTGCTACTGCTAATTATTTGGGCAAAACTATCCCGTCAATGATCGCTTGGTCTGTCTTTTTTGCTTTAATTGGCGTTTGGCTCGGGTTATATCTGGGTTATATTACTAATTTGCCTGTAACCTTCTTTATAGCTGTGATTGAAGTAGCAATTTATCTTGTTACTTACTTCACTCACATCATTAAGCATAAATTATAGTAAAACTGGTTAAAAGGATAAAACAGCTATTATTTTTGTGAAAAAATTATAGTATAATCCCTGTTATTTAAACTTTTCTTTTAAAAATTCACTAACTTTTGTATGCATTTACATGTATAATAAAAAGCGGAAATAATAATAAAGAAGGAGTCTTAATAATGACATACTATTATAATGGTTTTCCACAAAGCGAACGTAATGAAGCTTTAAATATGGTCAACCTCGATGAACTTGAGGAACGGGCAAAGGAAGTTATGCCTGAAGGAGCATATTACTATATTGCTTCGGGATCTGAAAATGAATGGACTTGGCGTAACAACACTACTGCTTTCAACCATTTTCAAATTGTACCACGTGCTTTAACTAATATGGATCATCCGCAGTTAGATACTGAATTTATGGGCATGAAACTAAAAACACCGGTGATGATCTCACCTATTGCTTGTCACGGTATTGCTCATAAGGATGCAGAAATTGCTACCCAAAAGGGTGCTGCAGCTGCTGGTGCACTCTTTTCATCCAGTACATATGCAAATAAGAGCGTTGAAGATATTGCTGCTGCAGCTCCAGATGCACCGCGCTTTTTCCAGCTTTACCTCAGTAAAGACTGGGACTTTAACCAAATGGTCTTTGATGCGGTTAAGAAAGCCGGCTATAAAGGAATTTTCCTGACAGTTGATGCGCTGATCTCTGGCTTCCGTGAAGCTAACCTTAGAACTAACTTTGCTTATCCTGTACCCTTAGATTTCTTTACTCGTTATCAAGGTGCTAAAGGCGAAGGTCAAACTGTTGCTCAAATGTATGCTTCTTCGGCGCAAAAAATTGGCCCGCAGGATGTTAGACGCATCAAGGAAATGTCTGGCTTACCTGTATTTGTTAAAGGTGTTGTTTGTGCTGAGGATGCTTATATCGCTATGGGTGCTGGTGCTGATGGTATTTATGTTACCAACCATGGTGGTCGTGAGGTAGATTGTGGCCCTGCAACAATTGACATGCTGCCAGGAATTGCGAAAGCTGTTAATCATCGGGTTCCGATTGTCTTTGACTCCGGTGTTCGTCGTGGTTCGCACGTCTTTAAGGCTTTGGCACTTGGAGCTGATATGGTGGGTATTGGCCGGCCATATCTATATGGTCTAGCACTTGGTGGTGCCAAGGGTGTTCAATCAGTTATTGAACAACTTAATCAAGAACTGTTAATTGACATGCAATTAACTGGCTGCAAGACAATCGACGATGTTAAACATGCTAAGATTACTCATATTAATTATACGGCTGATAACTTAAAGTCAAATACTGATCCTTCAAGAGTTAAGCCATATCCTGTAACTGCTGAAAACCAATTGAAGAATAATGGTTCAGATGCTGTAACTGGTGCTTCTCAAGCTTAATTAATTTGGAAATTTAAATAGTAAAATCGCTCTATATACTAGTTGCTCTTACTAATAAATAGAGCCTTTTTTTATTACTTAAAAAAATATTATTATTAAGTAATAGTTGTAATTCTATTTTTATATCTTTATAATTGTCATAATAAAAATAAAATTTAGGAGGAAAATTATGAAGAAAGCGTGGAAATTGCTTGAAACTTTGTTGATAGCAGTCATAATGCTAACCCTGTTACCCCAAACTGCAGTAGCTGCTAAAGGACAAACTGAACAAAGAACTGACAATTATCTACGAAAAGTCCGACAAAAAGGTGAGCTAGTCATGGGGACTAGTCCGGATTATCCTCCTTATGAATTTGTCAAAAATATTAACGGCAAATCTAAAATAGTAGGTATGGATGTTGAAGTAGGGCAAAAAATTGCCCATGATATGGGTGTTAAACTCGTAGTGCGGTCAATGGACTTCGACTCTCTTTTGGTCGGACTTGAAACTGGAAAAGTTGACATGGTCATTGCCGGAATGAATGCAACACCTAAAAGGGCTCAAAGTGTTGCCTTTAGTCAACCATATTATAGAAGTGATCAAAAATTACTGATAAGAACAGAAGATAAGGGCAAATATCATAATTATAAGTCTTTTGCCGGCAAGTCAATTGGCGCTCAAACTGGTAGCATGCAAGCGACAATGCTTAAAAAGCAGGCCAAAAATGTCAAACTTAAAACTATGGATAAAGATAACGACTTGGTTTTAGGATTAAAAACGCATAAGGTTGATGCTGTGTCTGTTGACAAAGCAACGGCTGAGGCTTTTGCTCAAAACACTGACGGCGTGATGGTAATTCCCGCAGGTCTAAAGACCGAGTCATCTGCAACCTCTATTGCTTTTCATAAAGGAGCTAATAGTTTAGTCAAAGCTGCTAATAAATCAATTGCGGAGATTAAGCAGAAAGATTTAATCAATAAGAAGTATTTGCCAAAAGCCGGCAATTACTTAACAGGTGGTAAGACGAAAAAAGAAGTTAAAGCCTCCAATTCAATGTGGGCATATAAAGACTTCTTTATTGCGGGAGTTGGCTATACCTTACTTATTTCCGCCATTTCTGTCTTTTTCGGTTTCTTATTAGGTGCGATACTGGCGTTTATGCGGCTAGGACACAATCAAATTGCCCGTTCGCTTGCGACAGCGTATGTGGAATTTATCCGTGGTACACCGTTAATGGTGCAATTACTCTTTATTTATTTTGGCTTAGGGGTAGTGATCAATATTCCGGCTTTACTGTCCGGTATAATTGCAGTTTCTCTTAACTCTGCAGCTTATGTAGCGGAGGTAATTCGCTCGGGTATTAATTCGATTGCAGTTGGCCAGACAGAGGCTTCTCGTTCTTTGGGTTTGTCACGGACAGCGACGATGCGTTACGTTATTATGCCGCAAGCAATGAAAAATATTTGGCCGGCTCTGGGAAACGAATTTGTTTCTCTAATCAAGGAAAGTTCTATAGTTTCGGTAATAGGCGTCAAAGATTTGATTTATCAGTCACGGGTAGTCCAGGCTGATACCTATCGTGGAGTTATGCCATTGGTAATCACAATGATCTTATACTTTATCATTACTTTTGGTTTATCCAGCCTAATGAAAGTATTTGAAAGGAAAATGAATCATGACTAACGCAAAACCCGTAATTAAAGTTGAACACTTGCAGAAAAAGTTTGGCAGTAATGAAGTCCTAAAAGATATTAATGCCCAAGTAAATGAAGGCCAGGTTATCTGTTTAATTGGTCCTTCAGGAGCTGGTAAAAGTACGTTTTTACGGTGCTTAAATTTGCTAGATCAGCCATCTTCCGGCAAAGTGATTTTTGAAGATAAAGAATTAACTGCTTTAAGTGAAGACCAACTTGATAAATTGCGTGAGAGAATGGGCATGGTTTTTCAGCAGTTTAACTTGTTTCCTCATATGAGCATTATTGAAAATATCAAGTTGGCACCTATGAAGGTAAAAGGAATGAGTGACAGTGATGCTAAAGCTAAAGGACTTGAGCTATTAGATCAAGTAGGCTTGGCTGACAAGGCAGATGCTTTTCCCACCAGCCTTTCTGGTGGTCAGCAACAAAGGGTTGCTATTGCCCGTGCCTTGGCAATGGATCCTGAAGTAATGCTCTTTGACGAACCAACTTCGGCGCTTGATCCAGAAATGGTAGGCGAGGTATTAAAGGTAATGCAGGATTTGGCCCAAAAAGGGATGACAATGGTCGTTGTAACTCACGAAATGGGCTTTGCCAAAAATGTTGCGGATGAAGTATGGTTTATGGCAGACGGCTATATTCAGGAAAAAGCTGCACCACAACAATTCTTTGCGCAGCCACAAACTCCGCGTGCCCAGGACTTTTTAGCCAGAGTATTGGAAGCATAAACATTTAAAAATTAACCTACCTGCTGGCAATTTAGCCAAATAAGGTAGTATCAAAGGTAAAGCGTAAAAATTTTTACAATTTAAAACCCACTTTCAGTTAAAGAGAAAGTGGGTTTTGATGTAAGAAATTATGATTTACATATCAGTTATATTATTTGTCAGCGAAACTTGCAAGTGTTATTTAAAATTATTTTGGACAATTTCCTTAAATTCAGCTAGCCGCTTGGCAAAAGTGGCGAAAGCGTCTTCCAAATAATCAGGCTTAGTCATGTCAACTCCTGCTTTTTTCATGATTTCAACCGGGTAGTCGCTGGAACCTGCTTGCAAAAAGCTGATGTATGCTTTTCTTTGCTCAGCAGTACCATGCACAACATTATTGGCCAGAGCAGTGGCAGCAGCAAAGCCTGTAGCATACTGGTAAACGTAGAAATTATAATAGAAATGAGGAATTCTGGCCCATTCTTTAGCAATTGCTCCTCCTGGCTCAACTGCATCACCATAATAGCGCTCATTTAATTTACCGTACATATCGTCTAAACGGTCGGCAGTTAAAGGTTCACCTTCAGCATCCAGTTCATGAATGCGCTGTTCAAACTCAGCAAACTGCGTTTGTCTAAATAAAGTTCCTTTGAAAGAGTCCAAATAATAATTTAGAACAAAAGCGCGGGTTTTAGGGTCAGTGATATGTGCTAAAAAGTATTCTGTTAGAATATTTTCGTTCGTAGTTGACGCAATTTCAGCAACAAAGATAGGATAATCACCATAAACATATGGCTGGCTTTGTCTGGTATACATACTGTGAACGGAATGACCAGTTTCATGAACCAGTGTATATAAGGAATCAACGTTATCTTCCCAGTTGAGTAGTTCATATGCATCAGTATCATAGCAGCCGCCAGAATATGCACCTGTAGCCTTGTTCTGTGATTCAACTACATCGATTACCCGATTGTTGAAAATGTAGTCAACCTGCTTTAAATAATCCTCACCTAATGGCCGTAAAGCTTTTTTAGCTTCTTTTTTGGCTTCATCAAAGGTGTAAGTTAAAGCCGGTTTGCCAGTTAACGGAACATATATATCCCACATTTGCAAATCGTTCAAGCCTAAAATTTGTTTGCGTAAAGCTACATAGTCATGAAGAAGGCTTAAATGCTGGTCTACCTCATTAATTAAAGTATCGTAAACAACTGTTGGTACACCATTTTCGTTCATTGCACATTCACGTGCTGATTGATAATGATGAACACGGGCATTATAGTTATGTTCCTTTACTGCACCAGAAAGGGTAGCAGCCAGAGAATTTTCAAACTGGCCGTATGTGGCGTACATTGAATCAAATGCATCTTTTCTTACTGTACGCTTTTGAGATTGAATCAATAAAGAATACAAGCCGTCAGAAAGCTGCACCATTTCCCCGTCATCATTTTGGGTGTAACCATACTCCATGTCCGAATTGGTCAACACGTTATAAGTGTTGTCAGAAGCAGACAATGCATCTCCAGCATCTGCAATCAGTTTTTCTTCTTTGGCGGACAAAGTATAAGGCCGCATTCTGGTAATCTGATCAAGTAAATGATTATAATTGACCAATCTTGGTTCTTCTTGCTTAAAGGCCGCTAATTTTGCGGCAGAAACACTTAAAATTGCAGGATTCATAAAAGCGGTGGCTGCTTCAAATTGACTGGCTAATCCTTGTACTTGAGCAACATAACCTAAATAGTGTGCGTTTCCAGTGTCAACATCACTGGCTAAAGTAGCATAAGAGTAAACTTTTTCCAGTCTTCTGCTAAGTGCTAAAATTTTAGTTATCCCATTATATAATGATGTACCTGATGTAACAAAATTTTCTTTCAAGGTGCTTAAAACTGGTATTTCTTTTTTAAGACGTGTATATTCATCTTCCCAGTCAGCATCTGATTTAAATATTCTAGTTAGGTCCCATTTTAGATTTGCGGGAACTTCACTTCGTTTAGGAATTGACATTTAAAATCTCCTTTTTTGATATATATAATTAAATTATACTAAAGAATAAAAAATAAGATATTATTAATTATAATTGATATTATTTTAATTCAAGTTTGAAAGTGTTAAAAATAATAGATGGAAAAATACGAAAGGGATTAAATAGAGGAATGGATCCAAATTCAAAACGCAGAGAAGATTACCATAAAGGACATTCTTCTCTAAATCTTCATCGTAATCATGCTTTAGCAGAACCAACTAAAGTATTCAAGGGCAGCGTTTTCGCACGGATTTGTGGTATTGTGGCTGTTTTGGGTGTTTGCCTGGGTCTGGCTTGGGCAGCTCACATGTATTTTGCTTTGCACAGCGCAATTGATGGTGATAGTGGTAACTATGCCACATCTGCTCGTATTGCTAATAGGCAGCCAATCTCAGTTTTGATTCTTGGGGTTGATCAAGGACTTGAAGGAAGACATGATAAGGGCAACTCGGATACTCTGATTTTGGCTACTGCTAACCCGGCTAAGAATAAAGCAACAATGACTTCTATTCCTCGTGATACCCTTGCTAATATTTTAGGTGATCCGGGAAACAAGTACAATATGTTTCGGGTTAATTCAGCCTATGGAATTGGCGGCAGTTCTGCTTCTATGAAAACTGTATCGGCTTTAATTGGTGTTCCCATTCATTATTATGTAGAAGTTAACATGAAGGCGTTAAAAAGCTTAGTTGATGCTGTTGGCGGTGTTGATGTTAAAGTACCGTTTAAGTTTTCGTATGATTGGTGTGATTTCCATAAAGGAAAGCAACACCTAAACGGACGTCATGCTGTGGCTTATGTTAGAATGCGCCATGATGATCCGCGAGGCGATTACGGCAGGCAAATGCGCCAAAGACAAGTAATTACCGCAGTTGTCCACAAGGCTATCTCCGTCGATTCAATAGCTAATTACCGCAAGCTGGTTAAGATCTTTTCGAAGTATGTTAAAACCAATCTTACCTTTAATGATATGTTAGCCTTAGCTTTGACATATCGCGGTTGCTCCCAAAATATTTCAAGCGGTTATATTCAAGGACATGATGCTTGGATTAACGGTTCTTCTATTCAGGTGGCGTCTACCAAAGAATTACAGAAGGCCTCTGACAAGATCCGGACCAATCTTGACTTGGATAAAAAAATATTGGATAATGATGAAACGAAGCTCAACAGGCTAAATGAACAGAACAATAACATTAAATGGCAGGATCCAAGTCCGTTTACTAACTATCAGATTTACCGTTCAGTAGTAACTGATGAGTCAAGTAGCAGTTCGGGTGGAACTGGTTCAAGTGGGACTAATTTGGGTCAATAATTGTTCTCGGCAAAGGAGGATAAATATGCGTAAGCAATCTGTAATTTTAGTTGTTTATGGTGTGATATCAGCTTTTATTGCTTTTATTGCCGCAATTTTCATCTGCTTACGCACATTGCACTGGTCTTTACCGGTTGCTGTTTTGGTGGCTAGCATATTTGCCTTATTTTTCTTTGCTCTTTCATGGTTTCGGGGTCATGCTTCCGTTGAAATAAAGCGGATTGCTAGTAAATATCACTTATCTGATAAGGATTTAGCCGAAATTACGGGAATGAAAGCAAGTGATTTTCCAATATATAATAACAAGCTGCAATTAATCTTGCCTAAGCGCTATTGGCCAAAAATATTGGATGCCTTGCAGAAATATGAACAAGAAAGAATGTAAAAGTGGGCAACTGCCCACTTTTTTATTGCATGCGTTTACAAATTAAATTGATAGACAAAACAACTGCTTTACTTTTTACAGTACTACTTATCTTACTATTTAGGGAGATGCATAATGAGTTTATTAACAGTTAAAAATTTAGGACAAGGCTTTGAGGATAAAACTTTGTATGAGAATGCCAGTTTCGTTCTCAATAAAGAAGACCATATGGGTGTCACTGGCCAAAATGGGGTTGGCAAATCCACTTTGATTAAAATTTTAACTGGTGAAATACTGCCTGATGAAGGTCAAGTTAAATGGCAAAATAAGGTAGCAGTCGGCTATCTCGACCAGTATGCTAAATTGCAGCAAGGCGTGACAATTCGGCAGTTTTTGCGCACGGCTTTTACTCCTCTTTATCAAAAAGAACAAGAATTAAATTCACTTTATGAGCAATATGCAACTGAAGGATCTGATTCCCTACTCGCAAAAGCGGGTAAGCTGCAAACTTACTTAGAGGAAAACAACTTTTATAATATTGATACAGAAATTGAACGCGTTGCTTCTGGCTTAGGCCTAGCTGAGTTAGGGTATGATCATGATGTGAGCCAATTGTCAGGTGGTCAAAGATCAAAAATCATTTTAGCTAAATTGCTGCTGCAAACTCCGGCTGTTTTGCTGTTAGATGAGCCAACCAACTACTTAGATGTTGTTCATATTGATTGGCTGGTTGATTATTTGAATGATTTTGAGGGTGCTTTTATTGTGGTTAGTCATGATTATGACTTTTTAAACAGAATTGCTAACTGCATTATTGATATTGATCTGGGCACAATCACGCGTTATACCGGTACACTAAAGCAGGCAATGAGGCAAAAAGAGGCTAATCGGGATACTTACATGAAGGCCTATACTAACCAGCAACGCAAAATTGCTAAAACGGAAGCATACATCCGTAAAAATAAGGCTGGAACCCGGTCGAAAATTGCCAAATCACGGGCGCGCCAGTTGGCAAAGATGGATGTGCTAAATCCACCCAAAAGCAATCATAAACCGCATTTTGCATTTCCTTATGTAGCGACAGCAGCCAATTTACTTTTGCAAACACAGGATTTGGTAATCGGCTACGACCAGGCGCTGGTAAAAGAAGCTTTTAATTTTTCAGTTGGAAATAATGAAAAAGTTGCCATTACTGGCTTTAATGGGATTGGTAAAACCACGCTATTAAAAACGTTGCTGGGGCAATTAGCACCTATTTTTGGCACCTATAAATTATCAGAAACTGCCAAGATTGCTTACTTTAAGCAGGAATTGACCTGGACTAATAATAATATGACCCCTCTGCAATATCTGCAGGAAAATTTTGAACAGATTAAGCCTAAAGAATTAAGAAGCGCTCTGGCAAAATTAGGTGTTACCGCTCAGCAGGCAATGAGTCCTTTGAAAAAATTATCGGGTGGTGAACAAGAAAAGGTTAAACTGGCCAAAATGTTGTTTGAACCTGCTAATTTATTATTTTTAGATGAGCCTACCAATCATTTGGATCGCGACGCAAAAGATGCACTTAGGCAAGCTATCGTTAAGTTTCCTGGCGGAGTCATTATCGTTAGTCACGAACGAGACTTTTTCCAAGGTAACTGGGTTGACAAAACTATTGATATTGAAACGATGAATAAACTTTGAGGTGAAAAATGAGTGCTGAACAAAGTGAATTGTTTTACCAGGATTTACTCGATACCTGTTTAACTGCCGGTGAGCTAATGATAGAAGGGGGCAGTGAAATGTATCGGGTTGAAGATACAATGCTGCGGATTGCCAAAAGTGCTGGTGAACCCGATCCGCGAGTCTTTGTGGTGCCGACAGGCGTTTTTATGAGTCTCGACCACGGCAATTACTGTCAGAGTATTTTAGTACATGAACGCAATATTAATCTTGAGTTAGTTGACCGGATTAATTCATTATCGCGCGCTTTTGCGGATAAAAAAATCACTTTGCAAGAAGTTAAAAGGGAAGTGGATAAAATTGCCCACGGTGGTTTTCCCACATTTCCCTTATGGCTGCAAACTATTGGTGCTGCGGTTTTAAGTGCCACGCTGATGGTAATGTTTATGAATAATTATGATTGGGTTGATTTTCCGGCCGCAGCTATAGTTGGAGCAATCGGATTTCTCTCTTTTTATTATTTTAAACGTTTTACCAACGTTAAATTTTTGGCTGAACTGGTTGCTGCCCTGGTTATGACAGTTGTCGCAGCTGGATTAGTTAATCTTTTTCCCAAAATGATTATCGACAATATCTTAACTGGTGCTTTGATGCCATTAGTACCTGGTTTGGCATTGACTAACGCTCTGCGGGATTTGTTTAAGGGCGATATTCTTTCAGGAATGGCGAAAATTTGTGAGGCCTTGCTCACAGCCTTTGCGTTAGGCGGTGGGGTTGGTATTGTGTTAAAGTTTTTAGGAGCGTAAAAAAATGCCTTTTTGGTTAGAAATAGTAATTAACGTTGCCTTTGCTTATTTAGCTTCTGTTGGTTTTGCCCTAACAATTAATGTTCCGCGGCGAGTGCTTAATTTAGCTGGTGTGAGCGGTATTATTAGCTGGATTATCTATTGGCTGGCAATGAGAGCATCTATGGGACGGCTACTTTCAAACTTGCTTGGTTCTTTTGCCATTGGCATTTTAGGAATAGTTTTTGCCAGGATAAAAAAGTGTCCGGCTACTGTCTTTTATATTCCGGCAATTGTGCCCTTAGTACCCGGAGTTCCTGCTTATCAGGCGGTGCGAGAACTAACCTCGGGCAACTTGAGTGGAGCTAATGATGCAGTTTTAAGAGTAATAATAGTAACAGGCTCAATTGCTCTCGGGATGCTCTTATCAAGTATGTGTGTGGAAATCTTTTTCAGGATAAAAAAATTTTACAAACATCATTCGAATAAGTATAATAATTAATGCGAGTCGACAAAAACGCGAGATGCGTATTTGTGTGAGGACACCCGCCTTAAGTGGCAGGCACGGGAAGTGCTGGTGGTTGACCAACCTGATGTGAACAGAAGTAGTCACCTGTTATTAATAACGGGCCTCGATTTGAAAAAGAGCAGATTCTTAATTGAATCTGCTCTTTTTTCTATTCTAGATATAATGCCTGTTTTCCTTGCTGATTATAACTTTTCTCCAGGTTTTGCCACGAAACCTTTTTATTTTTAGTGCCAAAAGGATCATTTACGTAAACAATACGTGCTTTTTTGTCAAAGCCGGTAATAACACAAGCATGGGAAGATGGTGTTACATGAACTTCACCTTGAGCTGTTTGCCATGTTTGCATATCATTAACGTGATTAAAGTTTGTGGTAGTTATGATTAGCACAGGATGGCCATCAGAAACTAGTTTCATTACTTGAATAAAATCATGATTAGTAAAGTTTTTAATCCGATTAGTGTATTTTAGTCCTATTTGTTCTAAAGGCTCATTATAAACGCACCAGCCAGCATTTGCCTGGCTCATATAACCAACAAAACCTACATGGGGATTACCCCGGTATTTGCCATCATCCGTATAAGAAGATACATGCTTGATATTTTCGGATAAGTTTAGTTTATTTACCTTAATACCATAATACTGTAATAGCATTGACAAGGAAGTTACTTCGCAACCATTTGGCAGTTCCGGGTACTGGTTTTCCAGGGGAACATCCAGTTTTTGAGCGGATTTGAGGGTCACCCAATCATAGCGATCTTTAAAACTATTAGAATTAAGGCCGCTAAAAATTACACCTAAGAAAACGAGACCTAGGAATATCAATAAAATAGCTTTAATGGAAAATCTTTTCTTTTTCATAAAGCTATTTAAACATAGATTCTTTCTTAAAAGCAAAAAATCGTTCAAATTAATGAACGATTTTTGTAAAATTAACTAATTCTTTAGTGAAAGTAATAATTAGTGGTGAGTTGCGCCTGACAAAGCGTCAAGACTGTGATCTTCACCTTTAACTGCCATACCTTCAACGTCCATACCTGGGCAGAAGACTTCATCTTCTGGCACGCCTCTTTCTTCAGCAAAAGCCTTAGTCAGAGTTTCCATGTCCATCAAATGATATTTCTTGTCTGGGTGTTTTGGATCAACAATTTGAATTTGCGCCATCATACCAGCATCTTCGTGCTCGATAATGTGGCAGTGGTACATAAAGACACCAGTGTTTTGGAAGTAAACCTTTATGCGAACTGTTTCTTGAGGTGCTACTTCGATAGTGTCCTTATAAACGCCTCTTTCGTTTGGATATGGTTCTTTACCGTTACGTGATACAACCAGGAAGTGGGCACCGTGAGTGTGGAATGGGTGCAACATACCGTTAACTTTATCGTTAGTGTTAGTTACGTCCCAGTATTCAGCATTCATCAATTCCTGCTTCATATCAATTCTTTCCATTGAGAACAGCTTACCGTTGATCATGTTGTGGTTATCCATAGTAACATGAGGAACTGGTGAGTTAGGGTTAACAACTGGATCATATGGTTTGAATAAAGTATCAGGAATTACGCTGTCATCTTTTTCATAACTGTGAATTCTGAATTCAACCAGCTTGAAGTCGTCAGTGTAAAGGTTGACAACATCGCCTTCTTTATAATTGCTGAAATCAACAACTACTTGTTGACGTTCACCTGGTCCAATTAAGACTTTGGTCAATTTAACTGGGTGCTCCAAGAATGAGTCGTCGCCAGCGATTTGGGTCATTACCAAGTCATCGCTAAAGTGCAGGCGCCATTCACGACGGTTAGAACCACCTAAGAAGAGCAAACGTACTTTTTGAGTAGTGACATCAACGTATGGCCGAACAACACCATTGATGATTGGAGTGTCGCCAAAGATACCCATTGCGTTGTAGTCTGCCTTGTAGTCAAATTGGTTGTCTTCGTGGAAAATACGGTCTTGCAAAATAATTGGGAACTCGTCCTTGCCGTAAGTCTTAGGAATTGGCAACTTAGCTTCGTTGGCATCAGTAATAACAACGCCCATAGCTAGTCCCATCCAAACTTGCATGGCAGTTGATGGACATGGGTGAGCATGAAGCCAAGTCAAAGCTGCTGGTTGTTTAACTATGAAGTCAATGTGCTTTTCTTCACCAGGGTAAACCGGTGAGTGACAAGCACCATCGTTACCAGGACCTGAAAGTTCCATACCGTGCCAGTGGTAAGTAGTCAATTCTGGCAAGCTGTTCTTCAAAGTTACGTGAACATGTTGACCTCTGGTTAAAACCATGGTCTTACCAAGAACTGGGAAGTTGTAGCCCCATGTATGAGTCTTTTTCCCTGGCAAAAATTGGAAGTCGCCTTCTTGAGAATCGATTGTATACCAAACATCGTTATTTTCTTGTTTATCAGGTTCTAATACTGGAGGAACAATCAAAGGCTGAGCTTCAACGCCTTCAGGAATATGAAGATCTTTGTATCCCATTTCGTGGTTTTTATCAAAATCTTCAGAATTATAGAAATAATCTGTGTAAACTTTATCTGACATATTCGTCTACCTTTCAGTTAAAAAATTTAGTGAAAAATTTTTAGTTACATGTTAAATTTACTCTATGTGAAAACGCTTGTAAAGTAGATAAGTCTATGTTTTTTTGATAAATTTTTATAAAAGCGCTTTTGCAAAATTTTAAGGACTAAAGCGTTATTTAATATTTACAAAAATAGTGCGTAGCTTTCGTTTTCTTTCAACTAAATAATTGCAAAAATATTATAAAATAACTCTGAGCAGAAAAAATGTTTTTTAAAAATTATTTTTAAAAGAAATAAAATAAATTGTTTTTAAACCAAAATTTGAGTATCGTATAAAAGATGATAAATATTGATAAATTAGATAAGGATTTTTAACTTGAAAATAAGCTTAACAGATTTCACTACCAAAATAGAAAAGCAAGATTATATTGAAGACTTAGAAACTACTAAATATGCTGATGTCAGCAAATCCAAAACCAAATTGCGTGAACAGGCAGCTAAATTAATTAAGGAAACTAAAGCTGCCCTTAAGCATAACTCACTGAGTCATATTGCTCTTGAAATTACCGGTCAAAGACCCATAACTTTTGCGTTAGAGACCAATATGATCAACTTGCCATATAGTAATTATAAGAAGAATGCCAATTTTTTTGAAGAGGGCAAAAATTATCCGGTTGCGGTATACTTTGAAACGCAGTCGGAATATTTGAATGCATCGGGATTCCGAATTGATCAAATCGCGACAGAAGCAGAAATTGAACAAAATGAAACCGAAGTTGTTGCCAACTTAACAGATGCTATGCAGGAAAAAATAAAACAAGTACGTGAGTTCCAAAAGCCTGCTGCTTCTGCTAAAAAGAAGACCACTGTTAAAAAGCCTAAAACAAAAAAGTCACAAAAAGAAACAAAGTCTAAGAAATAAAATATCTGAGACTTAGTAGGTGAAAATTAATGCAAATTTGAACGTAACTATTCAAAAGGTGTTTTTTACCATATAATGGAAGAAGATGCAGGAGGTCCATTATGATTAGCTGGAATCTACTTGGAGTATTGTTATGGGTAGTAGTTATTCTTTATTTCGTTTTTGTTGTGCAAAACATTCGTAAGCGCCGCATCACAATGATTATTAAGAAGCACCGACAATTTAGCTGGCCCAATTTTTTGATAGATATCATTGAAGTAGCCGCTCTTTTAGTTGGAATTGTCTGGTTATTCGGCAAGACTATGCTGGATAACCCGGATCTTGATGATACGACTAAGATTAAGTCTCATATTACCTATGAACCGATTGTCATGAACCCGGGAGAAGGCAATTCAAGTTACGTTACAATTGATTCGAAAAAGAAAAGGATTAGTACCCAGACTTTCACTTATTACAGGCCGGGTAAAAAGATTAAAGTAGCCAGTGATTTCGCTACGGTGGCTTATGGTAAAAGTCCTCTGGATCTTAATGCGGCCAAAATTCCATACGACAAAAAGCAACTGCAGACAATGGACCGCAAATATCAGCGAGCTTACGTTGCTATTTACACCGCTAACTATAAAAAGGTCTGGCAAAATGGCATTGGCATGCATGCAGGACACAATGCTACTCGTTATTACTTAATTAGAATTCCAGATTCATCGTTTATCAGGGAGAAAGAAAAATAAAATAAATAAAGCGTTTGCATAATTGTAAAAGTGTGGTATGCTTTATCTGTGTTGAAAATTTAAGTAGATTGTTACTATCAAATTAGGCGAGACTACTAGTATAACTGATGAATTTTATTGTTCATCGGCTATTACTAGTAGTCTCTTTTTTTTGCAAAAAAGGAAGATGTTATGCGCCTTAAGAAGATTTTTAATAATAACAGCATTTTGGTTGATGTTGGGAAAGGACAGGAAGCTATTGTTTTCGGTAAGGGAGTGGGATTTGAACAGGGCAAAAATAGACTAGTTGATACTAAAAAAATTCAGAAAATATTTTATTTAGACAATAAGAAGGATAAAGAGTCGTTTAATTATCTTTTCCATAATATTCCTGCAGATATTATTGCAGCAGTTTTTGCAGTTATTGAAAATGCGCGAATCAGTTATCACTTTCAGGTTTATGATTCGATTTATCTCACCTTAAGCGAACATGTCAATGGCGCCTACAAATTACTGCTAGCAGGAAAATATCGGGAAAATGAAATTCCAGATTTAAGTGAAAAATATCCAAAAGAATATCAAATTGCAAACGAAGCTCTGGGAATTATTAACGATAAATTAGGCGTTGATTTTCCACTTTCAGAGGTTAAAAGTATAGCGCTTCATTTTATCAACAGCAAGATTCCTACGGGTATTGCCAAGCACGAAGGTAAATCAAAATATATTTTTAACACATCTAAACTAATTAATGTCGTTCTTAATGTCCTGGATAACAATAACATTTATCAAAATGGTAAAAATCGGGACAGCTTTAGACGATTTCTAATTCACTTGCAGTATCTGGCCAAAAGGCTCTGGCGTCCGCCAGAAAAAAATGAATCTATCGATAAAAAGATTGAATGTGACATGATCAAGGCCTATCCGCGATCTTACAAAATAACTCAAGAAATTTTTCAGGCTCTTAATGCTGAATTTAATTTTCAGCCGTCAGACGCAGAGAGGGTTTACTTTATCATTCACATTCATCAAATTTTAGGACCAAAAGAAAAGGAGAAAAAAGATGGCAACTAAAGAAGAAATTTCAATGGCCGGCTTTGAAATAGTCGCTTATGCTGGCGATGCGAAGACTGCGTTAATCACAGCACTTGATGAAGCTAAAAAAGGCAATTATGACAAGGCCAGAGAGCTGGTTAAAAGTGCAGACAGCTCTTTAAACGATGCTCATAATGCACAAACAAAACTAATGAGTAAAGAAGCTAGTGGTGAAGAAATGGAAACCACTTTTATCATGTCACACGGGCAGGATACTTTAATGACTACGATGTTGTTAAGGGATGAAGCTAAATACTTTATAGATTTGTATGAAAAGTATAATTCCGCTTTGAAGGAATTGGATGAACTAAAAAATAAGTAAATGAAAAAGGAGTTTAAAAATGAATGCTGTAATTAAGCAAATTGAAAAAGCACAGCCATTCTTTCAAAAAGTCGCCGCTAATAAATATCTGCGCGCGGTCAGAGATGGCTTTATTGCTTTAATGCCGATAATTATCTTTTCCAGTATATTTTTACTGATAGCTAACGTGCCTTTGATTTGGCACTTTGCCTGGCCAACCAAAGTGGCTAATGCATTAAACATGTTTTACAACATGTCCATGGGAGTTTTAGCACTGATGGCTTCTTCATCAGTCGCTAAGGCATTAACCGATTCGTTTAATCTGGATTTACCAAAAACAGATCAAATTCCAACTGTAGGCGTGCAGTTTACCGCACAGGTTTCTTTTGTCTTGGTAGCTGTTGATACTTTAACTGATAAAATGAACAACCTGTATTTTGCAGTTGCAATGATTGGTACCAAAGGACTAATTTGTGCCTTTCTGGTAGCATTTATAGTTCCTAATGTATACTACCAGTGTTTTAAACATAATATTACGATTAAATTGCCAGATGCTGTACCCCAAAATATTGCGGGAGCCTTTAAAAACATTATTCCTTTTGCAATTAGTACGTTTTTCTTCTGGATCTTTTCATTAGCTTTTAGAGCTGCGACTGGGACAAATTTAGCTGCCTGGATTATTCAAGTTTTATCTCCATTATTTACCGCAGCAGACGGTTATTTTGGTTTGGCAATAGTTTATGGTGCGATGGCGTTCTTCTGGTTTATCGGAATTCAGGGACCATCAATTGTTGAACCAGCGGTTACTGCCATTTATTTAAGCAATGTTGAATTAAACTTAGCAGCTTGGAAAGCTGGTAACATTGCAGGCGCCAACAGAATTTTGGCTCAAGGTACACAGTACTTTGTTGCTACTTTAGGTGGTACTGGTGCCACTTTAGTAATTACATTAATGTTTGCTTTCATGTCTAAATCAAAGGAATTAAAAGCAGTAGGCCGTGCTGCATCAATTCCAGTTTTATTTGGGGTTAATGAGCCAATTTTATTTGGTGCACCATTAATTTTGAACCCAGTCTTCTTTATTCCTTTCATTTTGACACCAATTGCCAATGTCTGGCTTTTTAAAATATTTGTTGATGTCTTCCACATGCCTGGCTTTATTTATAATCTTCCTTGGACTACACCAGGAACACTCGGCTTGATAATGGGTACCGGCTTTTCGATTGGGTCAATTATCTTAGCAATATTACTTCTAGTAGTTGATGTTGTGATGTACTACCCGTTCTTTAAAGCATATGACATGCAAAAATGTGCTGAAGAAGCAGCAAAAGTAACTAATGACACAAGCGATTCTACTAGTGCAACTGCTACTAATACCAGTACTGAACCAGCAGCTTCTGTTTCTGAAAGTAATACTAATAAAACTGCAAGTGAAAGCAAAATTCCACTGTCCAAAACAAAAGATGGTAAAAGTCTGAATGTGCTCGTACTTTGTGCTGGTGGTGGTACCAGTGGTATTTTGGCCAAAGCCTTAAACAAGTTAGCTGCTGAAAACAATTTGCCTTTAGCAGTGGCTGCTACTTCATTTGGTGCTCACCACGATTTGCTTTCAGGAATGGACATCGTTATTTTGGCGCCGCAAATGAATGCGATGAAAGATGAACTGAAAAAAGAATGTGATAAGAATAACGCTAAGATGATTACGACTACTGGTAAGCAATATATAGATATGACCCAGCACGCTGACAAGTGTCTGGACCTGATAATTGCTAATATTTCAGAATAAAGGAGATTAAAATGACTTTACTAAATAGAGTACAAAAATTACCTCACGATTTCGTGTGGGGTGGTGCCACTGCCGCTTATCAAGTTGAAGGCAGCACTCAAGTTGATGGCAAGGGCAAAACAATGTGGGATGATTACCTTGAAAAGCAGGGCAGATTTTCACCAGATCCTGCCAGTGACTTTTACAACCGATATCCAGAAGACATTGGGCTTGCCAAAAAATATGGTTTAAATGCTGTGCGCGTTTCAATTGCTTGGACCAGAATCTTTCCTGAGGGTTACGGTCAAGTAAATCAAAAAGGCGTGGAATATTATCATAAATTATTCAAAGAATGTCTTGATAACGGCATTGAACCTTACGTTAGCCTGCATCATTTTGATAGTCCTAAAACTTTATTTGATAATGGTGACTGGTTAAATCGCAAGAATATTGATTATTTTGTTGACTATGCCAAGTTTTGCTTTAATGAATTTAAAGAGGTAAAAAACTGGTTTACTATTAATGAACTAATTTCTTTAGCATATTCACAGTACATTGCCGGTACTTTCCCGCCAAACTATCATTTTGACGTTACTAGGGCAATTCAGGCTGAACATAATGAGTTAGTGGCACACGCCAGAGTGGTTAATTTATATAAAGAGCTGGGTTTACCAGGTAGAATTGGTCTAATTCATGTTATTCAACCAGTATATCCCATATCAACCAGCACTGAAGATAAACATGCAGCTAAATTGCAAGATGCGTTTTTGAATAAATTTTTGCTTGACGGGACGTTCTTAGGCTATTACTCAGACGATACCATGGCATCAATTAATGAAATATTGCAGTTAAATGATGCTCATTTGGATATTCAAGACGGTGACCTCGCTATTCTCGCTAAAGCTGCATCACAAAATGATATTTTTGGTTTAAACTATTATCAAAATCAGTTTATTAAAGCATATCATGGCGAAAGCGAAAATCACTTTAACGGTACTGGTGACAAGGGTACTTCTTCCTTTAAGTTTAAGGGAGTAGGAGAAACTGTCAAAAAGCCAGGGGTACCGACAACTGACTGGGACTGGAATATTTTCCCACAGGGTCTCTATGACACATTAAAGCGTATCAGTCATGATTATCCTAACTGCAAGACAATTTATGTGACTGAAAATGGTTTAGGTTATAAGGATAAATTTGTCAGCCCAGATAAGATTATTGATGACACTCCCAGAATTGATTTCATTGATCAACATGTCGCAGCCCTTTTAAAAGCTCGCAGTGAAGGAGTGAATGTCCAAGGCTATTTTGTATGGTCTCTGCAAGATCAATTTTCCTGGGCGAATGGCTACAACAAACGTTATGGTCTGTTTTATGTAGATTTCAAAACGCAGAAGCGTTATGTTAAAAGGAGTGCCTTATGGTTTAAAGAATTAGCAGATACAATGAATAAAGAATAAAATTTAAGCAACTAACTTAGTTTAAACCCCGAAATTGAATAAATTGCGGGGTTTTCTAATGGTCAGAAAATTTTTAAAAAATAAAAGAACTAAATCTGTTTGTGACAGTTAGTCCTTTATCTAAAATTAAAACTATGATAAATCTACATTTTACATTAATTGAATATTGCTATTGTTTCCTTTTTACGAACCTGAACTAATAGATTTCCTTCAATGAAGGCGAGAATAAAGCTGGCTGTCAAAAAGTCAACCACATTACCGGAAGAAAAGGCAGCGAGCAGGATGAAGCCACTGGCAACGATTAAGGAACTGACTAAATAAGTCCGTGCCGCTTTATACCTGAGCCACCTGTAAGCACCATAAATTAACACTGCCAAATATGGTCCAACATACAAGAGCATTCCCAGCCAGCCTAAGGAATATATTTGGGCAGTAAAATCTCGTTCTAAATTAAAAATATTGTTTTCTCGGATGTAAGAAATACCAAAAAGCTTGTCTAGTTTGTTGTTATTGGTTTTGACTACTTGATTAAGCATAGCCTTTTCAATTTGGCGGTTTTCCATGCGCGACTGGCCCGGTTCGTTCATAATTTTGAGCCAAAATTCCGGGTCATATTGGTAGGGATAGCTTTTAAAGACAAATTTGGGATTAAGCGCATATTCTTGATAATTTTTCTTAATGAAGTAACGTAAAAACTCTTTTCTTTTTTCGCCCTTAGGGTATTTTTGTAAACCAGCGGCTAATTCCTTTTTTTCGCCTGCTAAATCATGGTCAGACTGCTTGGCCAGATAAATTTCATAATTGTAACGCTGGATTGCAGGGCCGAAAGGCAATATCACTAGGGATCCTGCTTCTATTAAGACAGCAACTAAAAACGCTTTGCCGCCCTTTTTTACATCTTTAATCAGATATTTATGCAGGCCAAACAGGATGAGACCGATTATGATTCCGCCAATCAGACCAATAGCAGCAACTTTAGTGCCGATTTCAATCATTGCCAGAGCCTGCACCACATTTAACAAAATGGTATGCCAGTTAAATGAAGTGAAAAGATAGTAGAGCATAAGTGGCAACAACATAAAGAGAACGGCCGAAATCATGTTGGTAAAATTGAAGAAACCTTTAGAAGCCATGTGAGAATAACCGATATTGGGATTAAAGAACCATTCAAAAATGTTGGCGCTGATAGTTCCTGTTTCGTATGATTTCAGAGAAATGACGAAAAGGTTAGAAAGTACAATAGTGCCGGAAAAAAGTCCTGAAATGCCTTCAATCACCATTTGTAATTGCCGGAATCCAAAATCTAATTCATCAGTCAAATAAAGCACTGTTAAGGGTAATATCATTCTAATTAAATAGAAGATTTCTCCAATAGGGGAATAACCATAATTGTTGGGACTCACGCTGGTAAAATGCTGCACGTGCATTAAATGTAGTGCTGAATAGATGACTAACAGCATAATATAAATTAGCAGCCATTTTTCCTGTGATAGTTTCTGCCAAGAATTTTGCGAGCTAAAGTAAAGGCAAACCAGGCTCGCCACAGCCAAAATACGGATAATTGTAGGCAGTGTAAATGGTAAAATATTAGCCAGAGTGCCATGATAGAACCAATATAAATCTAGAAACGGTTGTATTAAAATGAACCAAAATAAAATGGTTCTTGCTTTTTCTTTCACTTTTTTCTCCATATCATAAATATTTTCATGGTTTAATTTTAGGCAAAAATAAAGCAAAAAAAAAGAGCAGTGAACATTAATCACTGTTTCTTAATTAAAAAATAGTTATTATTCTTTGTTTGTGTCAGTAGTTGCTTTTTCTGTGGCAGATTTTTTGATCTTTTCTACTTTAACGTCACTTTTTGCTAAAGCCTGAATTTCCTTCATTTTCTTTTTAGAAACGGTTTTTAAATTCTTAAAGTTGACCACTATTTTTTGATTGAGGTCACTAACTGCAGTTTTATCAGCTTTATCATAATCGATTATTTTTAGCAGAACAGAATTTTCATAAATTTTTTCTACTTTGCCCACAAATGGTTTGGTCAGTTCTTCATCAGACTTGGCACTGAGAATGTCATCTGCTTTGACGTCAGCTTTTTTCATAATAAGTTTTACTTCCTCTCTTAGCCATGTTTCACTATAATAGAAAGATATTATTATAAAAGCGAATAGTTTTCAAGTAAAGGAAGCTCGGATTTTGCAAAAATTAATTTTAATTGCTGGCCCCAGTGGTGCTGGTAAAACTACTATTTCAGAATACTTGGCAAATACATTCGCCATTCCCAGGGTATTGACCCACACCACCCGGCCAATGAGGCCGGGAGAAAGGTCAAAAGAATCGTATCACTTTGAAAGTGAAGCCAGTTTTAAGAAACTGCATTTTTTTGAACATGTCAAATACGGTTCCTACCAGTATGGTTCAAGTAAAGAAGCTCTAGACCAGGCTTGGCAGGATCGTGATCTAGTGTCTTTGATTGTCGACATTAAGGGAGCGCAATCTTACCTAGCAAAGTTAGAAAAACAGGTCTATTTTTTATACGTTACTGCCAGTTCGAAAAAGATGCTGGCTGAACGTTTAATAAAGCGTGGAGATGATCCAAATAAGATTAAAGAACGGTTAACTGGCAGTGAACTAAACGTCCTGCCGCCAACTCTACAAAAATACGCGCACATCTTGGTTAATGACGATTGGAATCAGACTAGGCGTGAACTGAACGATATTGTTAAAGAACTGAGTAAGTAACTTGTCTGGGCAATTACTTTTGTAAAAATGGTTTCAAATTAAAATTCTTAACATTTTGTAGCTCGTTTGACACGAATGTGTAACATTAAATGAGTAAGATAGAAAATGTCGGAAGAAATAGATAAGTAGTTTTAACTCTGCTTGCTAAAATTAATAAATATATTTAGAAAAGAGTTTAATTTTGAAACACGGACACTCGAAAGGATTAATTAAGTTAATAATTGTTATTGCCCTCTTTTTCACTGGTGCAACTAGCGTAACGGTAGTTAGTGCTGCTACTGCCGATGATGTTAGTGCTAGTAGTGTAACCAAGAAGCGTACAGCTGTAGCTAATTTAGCTAAAAAGCAAGTTGGCAAAGGCTATGTATATGGCGCTGCGGGTCCTTATTCTTTTGACTGTTCCGGTTTAGTACAATATGTCTACAAGACAGCTGGAAATAAAATTTTACCAAGAACTACATATTCACAAGTTTTACAAGGTAAAAAGGTTTCACTAAAAAAATTAAAGAAAGGTGATTTACTTTTCTGGGGATCTTCAGCTGCCCCAAACCATGTCGGTATCTATGTGGGTGATAACCAGTTTGTACATGCTGCTACGCCAAGCCAGGGTGTTTTAAAGCAGTCAATTAGTGCTTATTTTTATCCTTCCGCTGCTAAACGTATTTTAGATTAAGCACTCTTTTCTAATTTTCCCCAAATTTGCTAAACAATAGAATAAATTTGAGCGTCCTTTTACTGCTAGTTTTGTGAAAGGGCTTTTTTACGTACCGGTATTATTTTTGTAACCTTTTTGTAATACTTTGCGTGTAAAATTGATTTTGTAATATAGAAGTAGAGCTTATTAATATAAATAGTTTGATGCGAATACGGGGGGATTTTGATTTTGAAGATTAAAAGTAACTTAGTTAAATTTACTACTGCTGCGGCGCTTACCATCACTGGCTTAGGTGTTGCCAGTTTAGCCAATAACAATTTGACAACTGCTAATGTTAAAGCTGCCACTAAAAAAGTAAAAATCAATTATGTTCCCGGTTATGGTATCAACATTTGGGATAACTATGAAAATCCTACTTTTACCGGCCAACGGATAAAACACGGTAAAACAGTTAATGTTATAAGCAGTGCTATTGACCAAAAAGGCAGAACCTGGTATCAAATTGGTGAAGGTCAATGGATTCAAGCACGTTACACTGTTAAACCTGGTGTTAAAATAAAGTCTGCCAAACCCCAAAAGTCTGTTAAGCAAGCCGAAAAGGTTGTTAATTTGGCTAATGCTGAAGTGGGCAAAGCATATGCTTGGGGTGGCAATGGACCTCAAGGATTTGACTGTTCAGGTTTGGCTCAGTATGTATTCAGTGAAGCTACTGGCGTGAACCTGAGTCGTAGTACTTATTCACAAGTTAAACAAGGTAAACAGGTTTCGATACAGGACTTAAAGCCTGGCGATCTTCTGTTTTGGGGATCAGCAAGTGCTCCATACCATGTTGGTATTTATGTTGGCAATAACCAATATGTTCATGCTGCTTCTCCTTCACAAGGCGTTGTTAAGGATAGTTTAAGCTCATACTTCTATCCCTCAGTTGCAAAGCGTGTTCTTGAATAGGAATATACTAAAATTTAAAACACTTAGAAAATTTTCTAAGTGTTTTTTTAGTACCATTTGATTAGTGTAACTTGATTAAAAATCTGAAGCGTTTAAAATGAAGTTAAATACTAGTTTTTGGTCACATTATGCTACCAAAGGAGAAATGATTTGATGAAGCGTAATTTTTGGAAAATGAGTCTTGCTGCAGCATTGACATTAACCGGAATTGGTGTTGCTTCACCACAAAAGACTGTAGATGCTGCTACGTTTAAGACACCTATAAAAAGAATACAAATCAATTGTCTGCCAAATAAGAGTGTGAAAATATGGACAGATTATAATGGAGGGCAACTGATCAGTTTTCGTGCAAAAAATAAAAGTAAATGGAATGTTGCCAAAACGGCTGTTGATCGCAAAGGTAAATTATGGTACATGATTGGCGACAGTGAATGGATTGAAGCACGTTACACGCAAGATTTAACGCAGGATTCTAATGCCCAAACTGTGCACGAGCAAGTTAAGAGTGCAGTAACCAAAAAGAAGAATAAAAAGGCTAAAAGCAAAATTAAAAAAATAGCAGTTGGGCCGAATAAGCAGAAGACAGCTAAGCCAAAGGCGCAGGAGCAAAAGACAGTTGTACCTAAACTTAATAATGCGATCCAAACAAAGAGTGCCGCTAATGTAACCCCAATAACACGTTTGAGTAATAAAGTTTCTGCTGATAATGTTTCTAAACGTGCACAAGACGTGGTGAACTTAGCAGAGAGTCAAATTGGTAAAGGTTATGCCTGGGGTGGAAATGGTCCAGATAATTATGACTGCTCGGGACTGGTTCAGTATGTTTATAATCAAGTCGGTGGCGTGCAATTGCCTCGCGTAACGACTGACCAAGTAAAAGTTGGAGTAACTGTAACGATGGACCAGCTGCAGCCAGGCGATCTCTTATTTTGGGGTTCAGAAAATGCGCCTTATCATGTCGGAATTTACGTTGGTAATAATCAGTATGTTTGTGCTGCAACGCCAGAGCAGGGGGTAGTATTGCAGACAATCAGTTCATATTTTTATCCTTGTGTAGCCAAGCGCGTTATTCAATAATAAAATGGTGGTTTTGAGGCTAAGATGCTTTGAGTAAATGAAAAAAGATTCTCACAATAATAAAATATGCGAGGATCTTTTTTTAGTTAATATAATTGGCTAAGCGTGCTTGTTCTTGGGGTGAAAGACGCGCAACAACATGAATACCATCATTTTGATAGTTTTCTTTTAATACTTGAGCATTTTCATGCAGGTAAGCTAAAATCTTTCCCGCAGATAAGGGTAAAAGCAGATTAATTTGCTTATAACTGCTAAAAATATGCTTGGTTATTAAATCAGCAAGGGTTGCGATAGACTTGGTATCAATTGCAGAATATAGAATACCGCTACCTTCAATTTGCGGATAATTGCGCTCTGACTTGTCAGCCTTATTATAGGCAGTAATCATCGGCGTGTTTTTGACGCCAATTTCATTAAGCACGTTTTGTGTGGTGCGGATCATCTGTATCATATTGGGATCAGAAGCATCAACGACGTTAATTAATAAATCGGCATCTTTTACTTCCTGCAGCGTAGCTTTAAAAGATTCAATCAGGTTATGGGGCAATTTAGAAATAAAACCAACTGTATCTGACAGGATAAAGCTAAAATTATTATCTAAGTCGATACGACGAACATTTGTATCCAACGTAGCAAACAGCATGTTTTTAACAAAAACTTGTTTAGCATTATGCTTGGAAAATTCTGTTAACAGCCCATTCATAGTGGTTGATTTGCCAGCATTAGTGTAGCCGACTAGTGCTACTTTAGGGATATGATTTTGATTGCGCCTTTTGGCTTTAATTTCTTCTTGTTTACTAATAGTTTGTAATTCCCTTTTTATAATAGAAATTTGTTTGCCAATTGTGCGCCGATTCAATTCCAGTTTCGTTTCCCCGGCCCCACGGTTGGCAAAGCCACCACCAGTGGAGCCGCCATTACCGCGTTGTTGATCCAACGAGTTCTCAGAGGGATGCAGGCGCGGTAATTCATATTGTAATTGCGCCAGCTGCACCTGCAATTTTGCTTGCTTAGTCCGGGCGCGATTTGAAAATATTTCTAAGATTAATTCAGTGCGATCAACTACCCGCAGCTTAGTCAGTTTTTCTAAATTACGTATTTGTACAGGTGTTAACTCATCATTAAGTACTAATACTTTTGCTTTTAGGCCCCGTGCCATATCTTTAATTTCATTTATTTTTCCCAAGCCAAAATAAGTACCAGCTATGATGTGTTCCGCATTTTGTCGTGCCTGTCCCACAACCTGCATGTTTGCGGCTTCTGTAAGATTGGCAAGTTCATTCATGTAATAATCAAAATTAGGGTCATTTAAATTAACTCCTGCAATAAATGCCTTTGTTTTATGGGGAGTATTTTCAATCATTTAATTCTCTTTCTGTATGTGAAGTTATTAATAGTGATCTTATAAATTAATATTTTTTAATCCTCATGATTCATACCTCTTTTGCTTTGCTATTAGTTTAATTTTAATACATCTATGTCTCATTACCAAAAAGAAGATTAATTGTCCGCCAATTTTAGTGGCAAAAATAAAGCTTTTTAGGATAACTGTCCCAATTGATTTATCCTAGAGCCGGCTCTTTTACCTGCTAGGTTTTGCAAAAATTACTGCCAATAGTTTTTATTACTTGGCAGAAAGAAAAAAAGGAGTATAATTCAATCTGTTAAGGTACCTAACTAATTTTGTAAAAACGGAGATATTTGTAAAATGGCACAAAGAATAAGCTATCAAACTAATCAAAAGGTACAACAGAATCGCTGGTGGATTCTGGTTGCCGTGGGACTTTTCACGTTCATGTCAACTTTAGATGGCACAATTGTTAATATTGCTTTGCCAGTAATCAGTAAAGATTTGCGGATTCCAATGAGCCAGTCCGAATGGGTAGTTTCGCTGTACTTAATTGTAGTCTGCAGCTTTATTTTGTTTTTTGGCAAGTTAAGTGATATCTTGGGCAAGATTAAAATTTTTCGCTTAGGCGCAATCTTTTTTATTGCGGGGTCACTTTTATCAGGTTTTAGAATCAATCTATTGTTTTTGCTGGGCGCAAGGGCCTTGCAAGCAGTTGGTGCCGCTATGACTATGGCTACTAATAATGGTATTATCACAGAAATTTTTCCCACTACAGAAAGGGGAAAAGCGTTAGGAACTATTGGCTCCTTTGTTGCTCTGGGCTCAATCGCTGGACCCGGTTTAGGTGGATTAATATTAAGTCACCTGTCCTGGTCTTACATTTTTTGGCTTAATGTGCCGGTGGGAATCATTGCTGCATTAATTGGCGCCAAGTTTTTACCACAAGACATTACTTTTACCAAAGCTCCTCTGGATAAAATGGGCTCGTTCAGCTTTGCCTTCGGTATGATTACTCTATTTGGTGGTGTTTTCTTAGGTCAGCAATTAGGTTTCAGTTCTTTACCGGTTTTATTAATGTTAGTAATTGGTCTTGTAAGTTTTATTTGGTTTGTTTATGTGGAAAATCATGCTGCTAATCCATTGTTACAATTCAAATTGTTTAAAAATCCGGATTTTTCAGTTAGTCTGCTTTGTGCATTATTAATTTTTATTACCAACTTTTTCTTCAATGTGGTCACGCCTTTTTACTTGGAAAATGCGCGTCACTTACCTCCGAGCCAAACTGGTTATATCTTGATGATCTTACCTGTAGTCCAGCTGGTTGCCGCACCGGTTGCAGGATCTCTTTCTGACAAGATAGGTCCTAAACTGATCACATTTATAGGTTTGGTTTTACTGTTAATCAGCCAGGTGGGTTACACATTGTGCAACTTAAATTCACCAATTTGGCTGTTCATTATCAGCATCGCTTTAATGGGATTGGGAAGCGGCATTTTTAGTTCTCCTAATAATTCACTTGTCATGGGTTCTGTTGAACAAAAGGATTTAGGTGTTGCTGGCAGTATTAACTCTTTATCCCGTAATCTAGGTATGGTTATTGGTATTTCCAGTGCAACTACCGTATTATTTGCGGCAATGAGCAAAGCAAAAGGAGCTAGAGTCACCGCATATTTACCCAAGCAACCTGAAATTTTTATTTATGGTATGCATGTAGTTTTCATTATTTCAATGATAATTTGTCTAATTACTGTTATCTTAAGTGGCTGGAGACTATTCAAAAATAATAAATAATAACTTGTAAATAAGTGTCGAAAATAAAAATTTTCAACACTTTTTTGCTTTAAAAAATAATTTTTTAATAATTTTTTCTTCTTTTTACTTATTTGGGTATATTATTGTAGAGGGAAAGTGCAAAACGAGGAGGTTTAGGATGAACCATAAAGTTGTGACGTATCCAGCCATTTTTAAGCCACTGGAAAATGATATATATGTAATTAGTTTCCCTGATGTTAAAGGGGGAATAACCGAAGGGCAGGGTCTGCGTGAAGCAATGAAAATGGCTGCTGATACACTTGCGAGTCGTTTATACAATAAAGCGGTATTGCCGAAGGCTAGCAAAGCTAGTGATATTAAGTTGCCAGATGATGGTTCCTTTGTTGCACCGGTTTCTGCAGATTTAACTGAGGCGTCGCGCGATCGGATTAATTATGAAATTTGATTTACAAAAAAAAGCACCCCAATTTCTTGGGATGCTCTTTTTATTAACTTGTTCCAAAAACTTTCTTTTAATTCTCGGGAACAAGTCTATTATAATATATCTAACTGAATTTTGCTAATACTTTTAGCTTGTTTTACTAAAAAGTGCTTGCAAATAAGCCCCTAATTAAAATTATATAAAAGTATTTTAGATATTCGATGCAAATTGACAATAACATTATTTGAGTGCTATTTTTGAGGAAGAAAAAAAGTGTGGGAGTAAATTATGCAAACAATTGAAAGTTCTGTTTTGCGAATTTCTATCTCTGAAAAGGGTGCCAAGTTAGTTAACTTTATTGCCCAAAATAATCAGACTGATTATTTTAAAGATGAGAATGTGCAAAAACAATTAGAGATTATTTTTAAGGGAGCAGGTCAAGGGGAAAACCTGGCTGACAATCTGCCATGGACAGTTGTAGATAAAGGAGATTCCAGAGTAAGTTTAGCGTTAATTGACGACAACTCAAGCTACAAAAAATTTCCTTACCATTTTGAGGCAATTCTGACATACGCTTTGGAGGGAAATAGAATTGATATTAAGTTTTATTTGAAAAACAATTCGCATAAAGATTTGCCATTTTCGTTACAATTCTTAATGCCTGTTTTTACAGGCTGGTCAATCACTACCAACGCCAATGAACTTGAGCTGAGTAGGGACGATACTACTTTGACTTTGGCCTCTGCTCATTTTGCGTTAACTGCTTCTCATGATCAAGTTAAGGCTAGTATAGACCAATCCAGTCTTGCCAGTGATAGTGATGAAGAATTGACGTTGACCTTAACATTGAGTTAAACAAATTAATGTTTTTAATAAGATAAAATTGACAAACCGTCGTCGGTTTGTTTTTTTGCTATAATATACTCATTGTAACTAGATTTTAGGTAAGTAAAAAGTTATGGATCACAACGAGAATCACCCGCATAAGAGTCGGGTCGAATTGCACGCAAAGGACTATCACAGAAGAAAGCGGATTTTAGCTTGGGTGTTAAGCCTTGCAGTCCTGTTGACTGTGGCGGTTGGTGCATATTCCGCATATATTTATTTGCGCACGAAAGATGCAGTTGATAATGCCTACGATGACCAAAATAGTGTGCAGATCAAAAATGGCGAGTTTGATGGCAAGAAAAAATTTGCTGTATTACTAATGGGCACTGATACCGGGGCACTTGATCGTAAAGAAAAAATAGGTAATACTGATACTATTATTATTGCTGTCGTTAATCCGCAGAAAAAGCGCTATTCATTGATGTCGGTACCAAGAGATACAATGGCCCAAATGATAGGAGCAGAAAAATTCCAAGTTAAAAAAATTAATGCTGCTTATCCTGTTGGCGGAGCAGCCATGTCCATGGCAAGCGTGTCCAAGTTAGTTAATGTGCCAATTAAATATTATGTTTTGGTAAATATGAAAGGTATTATGCGGCTAATCCGCTATATCGGTGGCATTAATATCAAACCCACTTTGAGTTTTGAATATGGTGGTTACATTTTTAAGAAAAATCAGTTGACTCACATGGGTGGCGGCGGAGCTCTGGCCTATTCACGTATGCGCTATGACGATCCAGAAGGTGATTATGGCCGTCAGAAGCGCCAGCGCCAAGTGATAACTACTATCATCAAGAAGTCAGTGTCAATCAATACTTTAGCCAGGTTAGATTCAGTATTGTCCGCAATTTCTGATAACATTAAAACTAATTTACCCTTTGATGCGCTGCGTCAAATTGCGTTTAACTACCGTGATTCTACTAAGAATGTCAAAAATGATTATCTTCACGGACACAATGCGACAATTGACGGTGCGTCTTATCAGGTGCAATCAACTAAGGAATTGCAGCGAGTATCAGATTATTTACGAACGGAATTAGGCTTGTCTGTTGTAGCAGTAGACAATAACGAAACCTACCAAAATAAACGTAATAAAAATCAAGGGTTTGATTTTAAAAATCCTGAAAATCAAGACTATCATATTTACGAGGATTATCAAGATCAAAGTTACCAGGAAGAAGGCGACAATTGGTAATGCGTTTGTGGTCAATCGCTATCGGATATGGATTTGGCTGCTTGCTGTCTGCGGTTTTAATTTGCCGCTTTGCTTTACACGAGGATCCCACAAAGGTGGGTTCGGGTAACCCAGGCACGGCAAATGTCGGAGCAGTGTTTGGGAAAAAATGGGGTATATTAACTTGTATTGGTGACTTGTTAAAAACTTTCATCTGTCTTGTTATCGTACACTATCTTTTCTCAGACAATATTGCTCTTTTGTATGCGGGCTTAGGCTTGGAGCTGGGGCACTGCTTTCCCTTTTGGAACCATTTTGATGGAGGAAAGGGCGTAACGGTAGCCGTGATAGTAGCGGCGCTGTATGATACTCCTGCTGCTGCGGTGACACTTCTAGTTTGTTTAATACTACTGATACTATTACAAAATTTGACGATTCCGCCGATAATTTTTATAATATTGTTCAGTTTGTATGAACTTTTTAAAGTTAAAGAAGCGGGAATCGTATTATTAATAATGACTCTGGTCATGACTTTCAAATTTAGATATGACCTACGTGACTTTTTTACTGGCAACGGGAAAAAGGTTGATGTTTTATACTCAATTAAGAAAAAATTGGGTCTATTGCATGATAGTCAACAGCATCATTTTTAGTGAGGAATATAACTTAGGAATATGAATAAAAATAAGAAATCTTTAAAAGCTATTCAGATAATTTTCCTACTGGTGGCAACTCTGTTTATGCTAGTGCAAATGTTTAATTTGAAAGGATTTGCTGCCAGAGCGCACTTTTCATTTATTCACTTTATGCCTAACATGTTGCACAACGCGACTTTAAT
This sequence comes from Lactobacillus sp. ESL0260, assembly GCF_003692935.1. Lineage (NCBI taxonomy): Bacteria > Bacillati > Bacillota > Bacilli > Lactobacillales > Lactobacillaceae > Lactobacillus > Lactobacillus sp. ESL0260. Next base: position 292,745 of record NZ_REHO01000013.1, on the reverse strand, counting down.
GATAGTGCCTATGGTATTCGGTGCTGTTTACAGTAAGAAAAAGCAAAGTGTTAGTGAAAGCTTTAAATATTGGCTGTTAGCCAGTGTCACTTTAATCGTTTACTACATTTTCTTTTTCTTTATAGTTCCAACCCGTTTTAATATGTGGCGCGTTTGGGGAATGCTGTTTCCTATCATTACCAGTACTTCAGTTTTGTTCTCCGGCCTGGTTTTCTGCTTGCTAATCCAGCCACACCTATATGATTTTTTGCATAAATTAACTGTTAAGCAAAATCTCTTAGTACTAAGTTTGCTGACATTACTAGGTTTTGCCTTAAGTGCTGGTAATTTATCTTTTCAATACTCGCTTTATGGCTTGTACTTAGTACTTTTCTTTGCCTGGGGCATGTTTTTAGCCAATGTTCCCATCAATAATAAGTTGCTGACATTATCTTTAATCAGTGGTTTTTTGTCCTTCTTCATTGTAGTGATTGGCGTTTCCGGCTTTGACGCTGTTTACTGGTCTCAGATAATTTCCGGTAATGGTGGTGGCGACTGGAACAGGGAATTTTTAAATAATCCTACGTCACCATTTATGTTTTTACTGGTGGTTGCCGTCTTTTTATTGTTTAAGAAGTTAATCTTAACTTTTAACAAAAAGCAGATGCGCTACTTTATACCAGTAATCATGATCATGGATGCACCTATTTCACCCAGATTTATGAGAGCTTTTAGCTTTACAGGATCATCCATTATTGACAAGCTGATTTTGCTGCTAGTGATGACAATCATTGTGGTTGTCTGGTATCAATTGCTTGAGCGCTATTTGTTCCAAATAAATCCATTTGCTAAGATTATCAATTACTTAGATTATGAACCTAATCTGGCCAAAATTTGTGAAAAGGGTTGGGCAATATTTACCAACTTTGTTATTAAAAACAGGGTTAATCTGCTAACTTGGGCCTGGTTCTACATTTTAAGTTTTGGCTCTTTCCTAATTGAATCCGATAACTTACGAATTCAGATAAGCACGGCGGCAACGATTAATGCGATAGTTTATCTTCTTGGCACTAAGTTCTTTGCCATGATTCTAACCACCATTTTTCTAGATGCATTGTTCTCAGTATTTTATTTCGTAACAACGCGTTACTGGACTTCGAATATTCTGGTAAGTCTGATAGCTATCGGCTGGGCTATCGCAAATAAAATTAAGCTCTTACTCCGTGGTGAACCAATCTACCCCACTGAATTAAGTGAGATAGTCAACTGGAGAACCTTGATTCCAATGATTGGTAAAACAACTGTCATTGTAATTTTAATTGCATTGGTTGTAATAATTGCGCTGGATATTTTCTTAGAATTAAAGTGTCCAATCAAAAAGCGCGGATCATGGAAACGGCGTGGAATTTGGGCACTGTTAAGCCTGTTACTATTTGTTACGCCGCTGCGTTTTAACCATGATGGTGGCGTAATCTATCATATTAATCGCGGTTTTGACAACAGACAGAGATTCCGTAACCCAGAGCGTGATATTCAGGTTAATGGGCCTGTCCTTAATTTCTTGAATTACATTGACCTGCAAATTATGGATCAGCCTGAAGGTTATTCAGAAACAAGCATTAAGCAACTAAATACCAAGTATGAAAAAGTTGCTGCCAAAATTAATAAGAAACGTAAAAATGATCTGAAGAATCAAACCATTGTCTTTAATCTGAGTGAAAGCTTTGTTGATCCAAGCACCTTCCCTACGATTAGATTCGATCGTGATGTTCCAAATCCAGTTAAATTTATCCAGTCGATGAAGTCACGCTCAACCTACGGTAATATGTTGAGTGCTGGTTATGGTGGTGGTACTGCCAACATGGAATGGGAAACCTTAACTGGTTTGAATATGGGTATGTTCAAGTCTACTTTGACCCCTTACGTTCAAATTGTGCCAAATTATGACTTCTACCCAACAATAGGGATGAACTTTGATTATAAATCTGCAGTCCACCCATTTATCGGTACATACTACTCACGTCAGGAAGACTACCATAGATTTAAGTTTGATAAGTTTATCTATGTTGGTTCAAAATATAAAATTATTGACCAAAAGAAGCTAGGTAAAAGCGGTTATAACTCTGACTTCACTACCTACGCCAACGGACTAAAAGAAATCAATTCCCGTAATGGCGGCCAGTTTATCAACCTGATATCAATTCAAAACCACATGCCATACAATAACTGGTACCCCAACAACGAATACATGGGTAAGATTTCGGGAGAGTTGTTCAAGTCTCCAGCAGTACGTGATCAAATGGCTACCTATGTCAAGGGTACGCAATATACTGACAAGGCAGTTGAGCAATTTATCAAGCAGATTGATAAAATTCAAAAGCCTATTACTCTAGTCTTTTATGGTGATCACTATCCAAGCATTATTTCTCAAAACTATACTGCTAAGTATCCGGTACAAATGCATTCAACGCGCTACTTTATTTACTCAAACAAGTATGCTCGTCAACATGGTGCTAAGACTAGGTTGCCGCGTAGGGCTAATAACTTTGTCAGCTCGAGTGACTTTATTGCTATGATGCTAGAACAGACTGATTCGAAAGTTACCCCTTACCAAGCGCTGCTGACTGAAGTACATAAGAAATTGCCGGCAATTACGATTAACTTTAAAGGAGATAAAGGCTTCGAATTAATTGGCCGGCAAGGACAAGTAATTGATCCAAAATATCTCACCAAAAAACAACAAGAAATTTTAGCTGACTATGAAGCTATCCAATATGATATGACAGCAGGTAAAGCATATGGCTTAAAGATTAAAGGCTTCTATAAGTAATAAAATTATATTGACTTATTAAGAAAAAATGAGTATTATCATTTATAACAATTTTAAGTAGCACCTTGATTCAGCGTTCAGAGAACTAGCGGTTAGTGTGAGCTAGACAGGTCAAGAGTAGCGAAATACTAGTTGGGTGGTTCCCGTAAAGACCATGGTTAAGGCACTTGTGATTAAGTGTAAACGTGGGTGGTACCACGGCTGAAAAGGTAATTAGTCGTCCCTAGATTCAAAAATGAATCTGGGGACTTTTTTATTGGAGGAAAAAAGATGGCAAACTTTGATATTTTAGCAGACTTGAAGTGGCGCGGAGCGATTAACCAGCAAACCGATGAGGCTGGCTTAACCAAGTATTTACAAGAGCACGATGATTTAGCCCTTTATTGTGGTACTGACCCCACAGGTGATTCACTACATATCGGCCATCTTATTCCTTTCATGATATTAAAAAGATTTCAATTGGCTGGTTATCATCCTGTGATTGTTATAGGTGGTGGTACGGGAACAATTGGCGATCCTTCTGGGCGTAAATCAGAGAGGGTTCTTCTTAGTGCAGAAAAATTGCATGAAAACGAGGTAGCTCTGACTAAACAAATGGAAAAGCTGTTTGGCACTGACAACTTTGAAATCGTTAATAACGCTGAATGGCTTGATAAATTAAGTTTAATTGAATTCTTGCGTGAATATGGCAAGCACTTCCAAGTTAATAACATGATTAATAAAGATGTAGTTGCCAGTCGTTTGGAAAATGGTATTTCCTTTACTGAATTCTCCTACCAAATTTTACAAGCCATTGATTTTTACCAGCTAAATAAAAATTATGGTGTCCAAATGCAAATTGGTGGTAGCGATCAGTGGGGTAATATCACAGCTGGCATTGATTTAATTCACAAGTTAATGGGATCAGACAGACAGGCATTTGGTTTAACAATTCCGTTAATGTTAAAAGCTGATGGCACTAAGTTTGGTAAATCAGCAGGTGGAGCTGTTTGGCTTGATCCTGAAAAAACCAGTCCTTACGAATTTTACCAGTTCTGGATCAATCAGGACGATCGTGACGTAGTTAAGTATTTGAAGTACTTTACTTTTCTTAGTCATGAAGAAATTGATGATCTGGCTGAACAAGTAAAAACCGAACCATGGAAACGGACAGCACAAAAAACACTTGCAAGGGAAGTAACCAAGTTTGTTCACGGCGAAGCAGGACTAAAAGAGGCAGAGATGATCACAGACGCCCTGTTTTCCGGTGATATTAAAAACTTGTCGGTTAAACAGATTGAGCAGGGACTTAAGAGTGCTCCTGCAGCCGCAGCACCTTCTCAGAGCAAAAATATCATAGACTTCTTAGTTGATACCAAGATTGAGCCCTCTAAGCGTCAGGCACGAGAAGATGTTGTTAACGGAGCAATTTATGTTAATGGTGAGCGCGAGCAATCAGTTGACTTTGAGGTCGATCCTGCTAAAGCCTTTGACGGTAAATACGTTATTATTAGAAAAGGCAAAAGAAAATATACTTTGGTAACAATTAAAGACTAGTTAAGAAAAAATCTGTTGCGCTCGGTCTCGGTGCAACAGATTTTTTGGTTGACAAAAGGGTATATAAGAAAACATTATTTTTGCGGAAGGAGTGGTTGATATGCGTGCACGTGTAATTCTTTATAATTCTGAAAATGATGCAATTTTATTAATTCATAGATTAAAAAATGGTCGTAACTACTGGGTAATACCTGGTGGTGGAGCTAAAGGGAAGTGGAGCTAAAGGGAATGAAACCCCAGTTGAAACCGCAATCAGAGAAATTAATGAAGAACTAAGTATTCAACTAAAACCAGCTGCCTTAAACCAGCTATTTGAATACAAAAGTCAAGAAGATGAACATTTCTTTTATGCTGAAATTTCCTTTATAGCTGCACCAGAAATTAGTGGAGAAGAAAAAGAACGCTCAAATAATGCAAATGTTTATCAGCCTGGCTGGGTAGCTGTTAAAGACCTAACTCAGATTAATTTAATGCCTCCTAAAATTGCTTGTAAAATAATAAATCTGATTTGACTAATTTGACAAAAAAGTTATGGGATTTCATACTATTAATTTAGTAACGTATAACCATACTGCTAGGAGGGCAAAATGGCACAAAAAGAAATTTTAATAACAACTACAGAAAATATACCTGGTAAAAAATACGAACTTATCGGAGAAGTATTTGGTCTGACTACTCAGTCCAAAAATTTTGTTAAAAATTTTGGTGCGGGGCTAAAATCAGTTGTTGGTGGTGAAATTCGCAGTTACACCAAGATGCTGGAAGATTCTCGCAATCAAGCTTTAGAGAGACTGCGTCAAGCTGCAGAGGATAAGGGCGCAGATGCAATTGTGATGATGCGTTTTGACTCTAGTTCAATCAGTGGCGACATGCAGTCAGTGGTTGCCTATGGTACCGCTGTGAGATTTATTGCAGACAACGAATAGATATAGTATTATTTGAAGTATTCGCTTTATGAAAAGTGAATGCTTTTTTATTGAATTTAATTCGCCACTTTAGCTCAGAAGGTAGAGCACCGCCGTGGTAAGGAGGAGGTCCCCAGTTCAAATCTGGGAAGTGGCTTAATTTTTAATATCAGTAATTTATCAAAATATTGCTGTGATAGGTTAAGGACTATTTTGCATTAAGTGTAGTAATCAGTTTTAGAGATAAAATTGTATCGAAAAATTGAAAATTAAAAATCATTATTATCTAATTTTTATATTGCTTAATTTTATTATTGATTATATAACTAATAGTGTCAGGTAAATAATCTATTATAAAAGGTCAAACTGTATCTTACAGAAAGGATGTCAATTTGCTATGAAGAAAACCAAATTATTCCAAAAAATCATAATTGCGGGAGTGTTATTGACTGCTGGCATCACTACACTAGTTTGTTTAAACTCTCAAACCGTTGCTGCTAAGTCACTACCGGTTGCGACAACTAAGGATTATAACAAGCTTCAGAAACTTTCTAAAAAGTCTGGTGTCCACTACATCAAAAAAAGAAAATGGTACGCTAGTTTTATTCCAGGCGACAATGTTGAAGCATATCGTGATCTTAAATCACTAAAATTAATAGGAACTAAGTCTGATCCTGGAATTGATGACTGGGATGTCTTTATAGGTGCTGGCACAATCAACGGCACACGCTATTTTATTAGTAATATTAAGGAAAAAGATGGCAAAAGAAAATATATTATTCCAGCCGCATATTGCCAGGTCCCATATGGTTACCAACTTAAAAAGGGACACGCGGTAGTTCATGATTACAATGGCTCTTTGGCTAATGCTTATAATGGTTACAGTGAATCAGATCATAAATATGGTAAAACGCTAACTAATGAAAACATTATATATAGTAATAAGGAAGACGCCACGTTTACAGTTTCCCTGAAGCAAGATGGTCAAACAAAGGGCAAACATAAGGGTTTTTGGATTGGACGCACACCGATTAAGTTCAGAGTTGACGGTACTAATACCTATGAAAATTATTATCCACTATACAATTATGTGCCAAATGGTGAACTAATTGTGACTTATATTAAGACGGAAGATTTAAGTCAATTTAAACCAGCGACAGTAACTTATAATCATATTGGTACTATAACTAAAAATCATAAGTTCAAACCAGCCCATAAGAAATTAAACATTTAGCATTGATATTTGGTAAGAATTATCTCAAAAGCTAGTGTTTCTTTAATCTTTGTGACTAACATAAAATGGTTTGGTTAAATTAATCAAAAGAGATAGACTATTAAACAAGTAGTAAAAGCTATGAATTTGTAGTCTGTCTTTTTTTAGTAAAAAAGCGGTAAAATCGTCATTAAGTTGTATTTTGAGGTAATGCAGGCTTAATAGTTGGATGGGGAAAGGAAATTAATTTGGATTTAGCTAAAGTAACAGAATTTGTTAAAGAGCAGCTGCAAGATGAAAAAACTGGTCATGATTTTTATCATGGCCAGCGGGTAGCGCATTTGGCCAGCAAAATGTATTTGCAGGATAATCCTGCTGCACATAAAGACAGCCGTATGGTTGCAATTATCGAGGCGGCTGGATATTTGCATGATACTATTGATGAAAAAATCTGTGCAGATCCTGATCAGGTTCTTGCCAGTATTAAAGAATTGTTGCCACAAGCAGGGTTTACTGCTTTAGAAGTAAAAGATATTTTATTTACAATACAGCACATGTCTTTTTCAGCCAATATCGAACACCATTATCATTTGCCAGTTTCTGGAGAATACGTCCAAGATGCTGATCGAATAGAAAGCCTAGGTGCAATCGGTATTGCACGCGCTTTTACTTATGGTGGGGCCCATGGCAATGTCATATATGATCCCAGAATTAAACCACAAAAGCTTGTTAGTCATGATCAATATCGAAAGCACACGGAAACAACAATCAATCATTTTTATGAAAAATTATTCCATTTGGCTGACTTAATGAATACAGTCGGAGGGAAAAAGGAAGCGCAAAAAAGAACTGAATTTATGCGTGACTATGTCAAAGAATTTATGTCTGAATGGAATGTTTAAGTTGCGTGGAGCTCCATGCAGCTTTTTATTTTGCTTTAAAACCGAATATTAAATGCTTTATCGCAAGTCTAATTGGCTGGAAAATTTGATTTGGGGATTTTCCATTTTTAATAATGCCCTTTTGCGGTCGAGACCTCCAGCATAACCCGTTAAAGAGCCGTCACTGCTAATTACACGGTGGCAGGGAATGATTAAGCTAATAGGATTGTGTCCAACAGCATTGCCAATTGCACGAGCCTTATTTACTTTATTCTTTTGCCCTTTTTGCACTCGAGCGGATAATTCTTTATAAGTGACAAGTTCGCTGTAAGGCACTTTTTGCAGTTCCTTAAGTACTTTTTGCCTAAAGGCTGACACGTCAGGTTTCACGGGGACGGTAGATGGGTCTGGTTTTTGCCCAGCAAAATAAGCAGTCAGCCATTTTTGGGCCGATTTAATCGGGCTACTGGGAAAGACTTTGACAAGACTCAAATCATAGCCAGCACCAAAATGTTTTTGCCCGTTAAACCATAATCCTAAGAGATAGCTGTCATCGCTTAAAAGCGTTAATGTTCCTAATTTTGATTTAAAAAAAGCTTTATATAATTTCATTATATTACCTTTATCATTGACGAACATTTTACCGTTTATTTTATTATACGTTAGTTTATGAACAAAGGTTGCTTAATGGCGCCAGATTAACTTAATTAACACCTATACGAAAATTTTAACTTTTTTCTTTGTGGTATACAAATCATTATGAGTAAAGTTCAGTTTCGCTTTCATGAAAAAATAGGAATGTTGTTAGATCAATACTATATATTGTAGTCATTATTTGACATAGCAACTAAATATGGTATGTTAAACATTGAGATAGTTAAAGGTTTTGATTTTTGTAGTTGTTACATAAAAAGTTGTCTATTTGAAATTTACAGAAATTTTGTTATCTTAATATTTTATATTATGTAGCAGACACTAATTTCAAAACTTATTTATATTTAAGAAAGGAATTTGCAAATGGGTTATAAAGTATTCGTTTCATATAAGTATTGTGACAATAATGTTGAAAAGATTGAGGGTGGCAAGTTAGGAACGGCTAGAGATTATGTAGATTATTTACAAGAAAATAAATTTAGCGGTGATGACTTAAATAAAGCAGAGAATGCGGATGAGGATTTAAGCAGCTTTAAGGATGAAACAATACAAACACATTTAAAGGATAAAATATGGGATTCATCAATTACGCTTGTTCTGATATCTCCGAACATGGTTGACTGCTTTAAAGAACAAGACGATCAATGGATTCCGTGGGAAGTTTCATATTCTTTAAGAACTCAGACTAGATTTAAAAGGCGCAGCTTGCCAAATGGAATTATTGCTGTTGTATTACCAGATCGTTTTGGTAACTATAACTATTTCATAAATTATTGGAATTATATCGATAAAAATAACGAGAAAAAACAAGTACAAGAGTTGTCAACTGATAAAACATTTAGAATTATTTCTAAGAATATGTTTAATCAAAAAAATCCTTATACAGAAATCATAAATGGTAGAAAAGTTTATTTTGGGGATTATTCCTATATGTATACAGTTAGTTGGATAGATTTTATAAATAATATGGATTTTTACCTTAATCAGGCTAATGATCTGAGAGATAATATTAGTGAATACAATATACATATAAATGTAAATTAAGAAAGATTTTTTTATGCCAAAAGAAACAACCGGTGAAAATAAAAGATTACACTTAAAGATGGTCGAAGATACTATAACAAGAATGAGTTCAAACTCTTTTTTGATAAAAGGCTGGTCGCTAACAGCAATTGGTGGTTTAGTTACATTATATTTAGCGAATATAAATGAAAAATGGGCCTGCAATATATTATATTTGTGTTTATTCGCAACTATACTCTTTTGGATAAGCGATGCTTATTATCTTTGTCAAGAACGTAGATACCGTTCTTTGTATGATGAAGTAGCAAAAAAAGATGAAGCAGATATTGATTTCTCAATGAAACCTAATTCTAATGAAACAATGTTTAAATGTATGTTTAGACCAATTTTTTTACGTAGTTATTTAATAATTTTGCTGGCTTTAATAGTTTTAATAAAAGTTTCCAAGTAACTATAGTTTTAAAAGTTTAACCAGTTCTATACGAAAATTTTAACTTTTTTCTTTGTGGTATACAAAAGAGGTTAGCATGTAGTTTACATTCATTTTCATAAAAAATAGGAATGTTGTTAGATCAACACTCTATGTTGTATCACTTTTTTGACATAGCCACTAAATGTGGTATGTTAGGTATTGTGATATTTACAGGAGGTACAATATGAGGTCAAAAATTAAAAAAATCTTTTCCATCAGTGCGATAGCGGTTGCTGCAGGGTTAGCGCTTACTGCTTGTTCAGGTAAAAAGCAGGGTGGCGCCAGCAATTCAAGTAGTAGTGCCAAGCACTCAATTGCGCTAATCACTGATACTGCGGGTGTTAATGATAATTCTTTTAACCAGTCTGCTTGGCAAGGCTTTAAGGAATATGGCAAAGATCATAATCTTAATCGCGGGCGCAATGGCTACCAGTATTTTCAATCAGGCAGTGCGGCGGATTTTGAGCCTAATTTTGATCAGGCAAGTAAAGCCGGCTTCCAGACAATTTTTGGTATTGGCTATAGCTTAAAGGATGCAGTCAAGGCTGCTGCTAAAAAGAATCCTAAAAAGAACTACGTTATTGTCGATGAAGTAATAAAGGGGCAGAAGAATGTAGCTTCTGCCAACTTCAAGAGTGAGCAGGCTTCCTATTTGGCAGGTGTTGTTGCGGCAACAGAAACAAAGACGAATGTCATCGGCTTTATTGGCGGTGCCCATGGCAATATTATTGATTTATTTGATGCCGGTTTTACCAAAGGCGTTCATGATCAGGCGCAAAAATTGCATAAAAAAATTACACTCTTAAACCAATATGTGGGCGACTTTAAGAGTGCTGATAAAGAAAAGGCAATTGCCCAGTCAATGTATGCTAAAAAAGCCGATATCATTTTCCACGCTTCTGGTTTAGCTGGCAACGGCTTGTTCCAAGAGGCTAAATCAATTAACCAGACAAGAACAGCTGCTAACAAAGTTTGGGCTATTGGCGTCGATTCCGACCAGTCTCATTTAGGTAACTACAAGTCTAAAGATGGTAAAAAGGATAATTTTGTTTTGACTTCAGTTATTACCGGTGTAAATGTAGCTACACGGGACATTTCTAATCGCGCTTATCACGGGAAATTCCCTGGCGGTCAACAACTGGTTTATGGTTTAAAAACTAACGGAGTTTCGATCAAACGCGGACAAATTAGTGCAAAAGCTTGGCAATATTCACGTCAAGCTCGTACAGAAATTATTAAGGGTAATATCAAAGTGCCAATTCATCCAAGTAAATAGTTCGCAATACGCCAACATTTTTACCTATAATCAACCACAAAAAAATATTTCTTGAATTAATGCGTATTTTATTATAATATTAACTATGAAAAGTTCGTATTTTGTGGAGGGTAAAATCAATGGGTAAGAAATTTACGAAATTTTTGTCATTAGGATTTTTAATGGCATCATTTACTTTAGTTTTGAATGCTTGCTCGGGAAAAAAGCAGGGAACAAGCAGTCAGAACAAAAAAGACAGTATTGCTTTAATTACTGATAGCAATGGTATTAATGACCAATCCTTTAACCAGGCTGCATGGGCCGGTTTTAAAGATTATGGTAAAGAACATCATTTCAAGCAAGGTAAAGGCTATCAGTATTTCCAATCTAGCAGTGCTACTGACTATACGCCTAACTTTAACCAAGCTGCTAAATCTGGTTACCAAACAATATTTGGTATTGGTTATATGTTAAAAGATTCGGTTAAAGCAGCTGCTAAAAAGAATCCTAAGAAAAATTTTGTAATCGTTGACGATGTGATTACTGGTCAAAAAAATGTGGCTTCAGTAACTTTTAAGAGTAATGAATCATCATATTTAGGTGGTGTGGCTGCTGCTTATTCTACTAAAACCAACAAAGTTGGTTTTATCGGAGGAGCTAAGTCAGCTATCATTGATACTTTTGAAGCTGGTTTCAAGCAAGGCGTAAAAGACGCTGCTAAAGCTCAGCATAAAAAGATCAATGTCAGCGTACAGTATATCGGTAACTTTACTTCAAACGATAAAGCTAAATCAATTGCACAGTCAATGTATGCTAATAAATGTGATATTGTGTTCCAAGCTGCAGGTTCAGCCGGTAGCGGAGTCTTCCAAGAAGCTAAAGCCCTAAATCAAACTAAACCTGAAAGTAACAAGGTTTGGGTGATTGGTGTAGATGTTGACCAGAAAAATCTTGGTAACTATAAAACGAAAGATGGTAAAAAGGCTAACTTTACTTTAACTTCAGTATTGAAGGGACTAAACGTTGCAACTAAATCCTTGGCTGACGATGCTGCTAAAGGAAAATTCCCAGGAGGAAAGCATCTTGTCTATTCCTTAAAAGGCAATGGTGTTTCAATTACTAAAGGCAACCTTACACCAAAGGCATGGCTGGCAGTAGAAAAGGCTAAACAACAAATAGTTGCCGGAAAAATTACTGTAGCGCAAAATTAAAGTAAATTATTGATTAAAACTCTTTGTGTATACTTATGCAAAGAGTTTTTTACGAAAAAGGAAATTTACATAAAATGGAAAATATGACGAACGTAATAGAAATGCGCCATATTGTTAAGGATTTTAATGGCTTTAAAGCTAATAACGATATTAATCTGACTTTGAAAAAAGGTGAGATTCTGGCGTTATTAGGGGAAAACGGTGCTGGTAAATCAACTCTCATGAGCATTCTATCAGGATTGATTCAGCCAACTTCAGGTACAATCAAAGTTCGCGGAAAAAAGGTTAATATTAAAAATCCAACTGTTGCCAAAGATCTAGGTATCGGTATGGTGCACCAGCACTTTATGTTGATGGAATCCTTTACAGTTTTGGAAAATATTATTTTGGGTCATGAAACAACCAAGGGACCTAAACTAGATTTCAAAAAAGCTGAAAAGCAGATTATGGCCTTATCTGAGCGCTATAACTTAAATATTGACCCTCAGAAAAAAATCAGTGAGATTACTGTGGCACAGCAACAGAGAGTGGAAATTCTGAAAGTTTTGTATCGCGGAGCTGATATTATGATTTTTGATGAGCCCACTGCTGTTTTAACGCCACAAGAAATTACGGAATTTATTCAAATTTTGCGTGGACTGGCTAAAGAGGGAAAATCGATTATTTTAATCACGCACAAGCTGGAAGAAATTGAGAGAGCTGCTGATCGTGTCACTGTTATTCGTGCTGGTCAAAGTGTAGGAACTTTTAATGTTGCTAACGTTGATAATAATCGTTTGGCGGAATTGATGGTTGGTCGTCATGTTAACATGAAGCTTAATAAGCCAGTGGCAAAAATTGGTAAAACGATGCTGCAGGTTGAAAATTTGCAAGTGAAAAATAAGCAAAACGTGGCTGTAATTAAAGGAATGTCTTTTAATTTGCATGCTGGCGAAATTTTGGGTGTTGCCGGTATTGATGGTAATGGTCAAGATGAACTTGTCAGGGCTTTAACCGGCTTGCAACATGTTCATGCCGGCAAAATTATAATTGCCGGCGAAGACATGACTAATCGCAAGGTACGCCAGATAACTGAAAAGGGCGTGTCATATATTCCTGCTGACCGGCAAAAATATGGCTTAATTTTACCTTTTTCAGTTTCAGATAATTTAGCTCTGCAAACTTATTATCAAGAGCCATTTTCACGTCACAACGTCATGCATTATGACGTCATTCACGAACATGCCAGGAAGTTGATTAAGCAATTTGATATCAGAACGACCAGTGAAAAAATGCCTGTGAGTGATTTATCTGGTGGTAATCAACAAAAAGTGATAATTGCCCGTGAACTAAGCCGCAACAGCAATTTAGTTATTGCTTTCCAGCCGACACGCGGACTTGATGTTGGTGCTATTGAATACATTCATAATCAGCTTTTAAACGAAAGAGCTCAAGGTAAAGCAATTTTGTTAATTTCATACGAGCTTGATGAAATTATGCAGTTGTCTGATCGGATTATTGTTCTTCACAATGGCAGTATTTCAGGTGAAGTCAAACCGGAAAACACGAGTGATGAGGAGTTAGGGTTGTTAATGACTGGTGTTAAGAAAGAAGGCAGCGCTCTTGCTTAAAGTAACACTAAAAACTAAGAAAATTTTAGTACCAATTATTTCAATTTTAGCAGGCTTTTTAGTTGGGGCAATCATCATGCTGGTCTGGAGTTACAACCCGTTTCAAGCATATGCTTCAATGTTTTCCAGCGCCTTAGGCAACATGAATGGTATAGGTGAAACTATTCGTGAAGCAACTCCCCTGATTTTTACTGCTATTGGATTTGCCATTGCTTCTACAGCCGGCTTTTTCAATATTGGTTTACCAGGCCAGGCGCAAGCAGGCTGGCTGTCATCTATCTGGGTAGTGCTGGCAAATCCGAATATGCCTAAAGTATTTTTACTGCCATTGGCTGTAATTACCGGTATTATTGCCGGTGCACTTGTTGCCGGAGTTGCTGGCTGGCTGCGTGCTCAATTTGGCACTAACGAAGTAATTACAACCATTATGATTAACTATATTGTGCTTTATTCCTGTCAATATTTGATGCAGCAGGTAATGTCAGCGAAATTACGTATTGATACTGATACTACTAAAACAATTACTGCTAACGGTAGTTTAAAGATTAACTGGCTTAGTTCAATGTTTGGTGATTCACGGATTAATGCGGGAATTTTTATTGCTTTAGTCGCCGTCTTTTTGTATTGGTATTTAATGCGGAAGACTACCACCGGCTTTGAAATTCGTTCGGTTGGTACTAATGCTGCAGCTAGTCGTTATGCCGGAATGTCTGCTAAAAAGAATATTATGCTATCGATGCTCCTGTCTGGCGGTTTTGCCGGTTTAGGTGGAGTTGTTCAGGGACTTGGTACTTATCAAAACTACTTTACCCAGACGACTAGTTTGGATATTGGCTGGGATGGCTTGTCTGTTGCCCTTCTTGGTGGCGGCACAGCTGTTGGTATTTTGCTAGCTTCATTATTATTTTCGATATTAAAAATTGGTGGTCTAGGGATGCAGACCATTGCCGGTATCCCTTATGAGATCGTTTCGATAGTTATTGCCGCTATTATTTTCTTTGTTGCTATTCAATATGTTATTGGACTACTATTTAAAACTAAAAAAGCCCAGGCAATTCAAAGAGACACCAAAACCGCTGATACGGATTCAGACAGTGCGGTGGCGGATTCTACTAAAACTCAAGGAGGACAAAATTAATGAATTTAGTTACGATTTTAGCGTTAATTGTATCATCAACTTTTGTCTATTCGGCTCCGTTGATTTTCACCGCTTTAGGTGGCGTTTATAGTGAAAACTCAGGTATTACCAATATTGGCCTGGAAGGAATAATGACTATCGGTGCCTTTTCTGCCATTGTGTTTAACCTGACTTTTGCTTCTACTTTTGGTAAAGCAACGCCATGGCTTGGCTTATTGATTGGTGGAATTGTGGGTCTGCTCTTTTCATTACTACATGCTGTTGCCACTATTAATTTTCATGCTGACCATATTATCAGTGGGACTGTACTTAACCTCATGGCACCGCCTTTAGGAGTATTTTTAGTTAAAGCTATTTATGATAAAGGGCAAACTGAAAACATTACTCAAAGCTTTGGTTATTTTAGTTTTCCTGGCTTAGCTGATATTCCTGTAATAGGGCCTATTTTCTTTCAAAATACCTCAGCACCAGCATGGCTGGCAATAGTGGTGTCCGTAGTATTGTGGTGGATTTTGTATAAAACCCGCTTTGGCTTGCGCTTACGCTCATGTGGTGAAAATCCGCAAGCTGCTGATACTCTGGGGATTAATGTTTATGGCATGCGTTATGCTGGAGTATTAATATCAGGCTTTTTAGGTGGAGTTGGCGGTGCAGTTTTTGCAGAGGCAATTTCTGGTAACTTTTCAGTTTCTACTATTGTGGGCCAAGGTTTTATGGCTTTGGCGGCCATGATCTTTGGTAAATGGAATCCGTTAGGTGCAATGATGGCTTCGCTTTTCTTTGGTTTTGCTCAAAGTATTAGTATCATCGGCAATCAATTGCCGTTCTTCAGCCACATACCTGCTGTTTACATGCAGATTGCTCCTTATGTAATTACAATCATAGTTTTAGTTCTGTTCTTCGGAAAATCGGTTGCTCCAGCAGCTGATGGTCAAAATTATATTAAGTCAAAATAGGGAGTATTAATGAAAACAATTTATTTTAACCATGATGGTAATATTGATGATTTAGTAGCTTGCTTGCTGTTTTTGCAAGCCCCAGATATTAAATTAATTGGCGTTAGTGCAATTGATGCGGATGGCTATGTTGATCCGGCTGTTGAAGTATGTCGTAAGTTGACAGATCGCTTTAACTTGCGCGGTGATCAATTGGAAATTGCCAAATCAAATTCTCGCGCTGTTAATCAGTTTCCGGAAGATTGGCGTAAAGCGGCATATTCTTTCAATTATCTGCCGTTATTGAATCGTTCTGGCAAAGTGATTACCAAGATGGCGGACAAGCCGGCTCATTTAGATATGATTGAGAAAATTATGACATCAGAGCAGCCTGTAACTTTAGTTATGACAGGTCCTTTAACGGATTTAGCGCGCGCACTAGAAACTAATCCTCAAATTGCGGATAACATTGAAAAGCTGTATTGGATGGGTGGTTCCCTTGATGGTCATGGTAATGTTGTTCAGGTTAATGCTGACGGTACTCAAGAATGGAATGCTTTCTGGGATCCTTTTGCGCTTGAAACTGTCTTAAAATCAAGTATTCCCATGCAGGTTATTGGTCTTGAAAGCAGTGAAGAACTGCCTTTAACTGATGAGTTAAGAATGCACTGGGCCAGTTTAAGTGAACATCCAGCTATGGATTTAGTTGCACAAGGATATTGTCTTCTGGTTAATCCGCCAATACCAACTGCGCAATTATACTTCTGGGATGTTTTAACTGTCATTAGTGCCCTGTATCCCGCAGTTGTTTTGACGACTGAAAAACACAAGGTAAGAGTAATTACCCAAGGCTTGGCAGCAGGCCGTCTGGAAGATGATCCCGCTGGTCGTGAAATAACTTTAGTGACTAAAGCAGATAAAAATTTATTCTTTAAAAAGTTTGATGAATTATTATTGCGTAGTTAAGTAATACTTATAATAGATAAAACCCTCGATTTTCGAGGGTTTTCTTGTAATTAAAATTTATAGTGAACAATTATGAACAGCAAGAATTTAATTGCAAATTTAGGTGGAAAAGATAATATTGAATCAATTTCACACTGTATGACTAGGATTCGTATTAAAGTCAAAAATCCGCAATCTGTCAATAGAAGGCAAATTGCAAGTGAAAAAAATGTGATTAAGGAACAGTTTGTTGGTCATGAATACCAGATTATAGTGAGCAATAATGTGGAAAAAGAATTTGCCAGTCTGCAAAAGCAGATGCATTCAGGTGGGAATGATTTTACAGCTATTGAGTGGAAAACCATACCAAGTCAAATTTTAGTTCCTATACTACCTTTATATACAACCGCGGCTATTTTTCAAGGTGTTTTAGTATTAATTAAATTGTGCAATTTAGTTTCCGCTGATAATTATCAATTTCTATTAAATTTAATACGACTTCCCGTATTTTGTTTACCAATAATTATTGGTTATAGCACCGCCAAAAGTATCAAATTGAACCCACTTGCTGGAATAGGCTTTGGTATAGAATTAATGGCAGTACATCATTATTTCAAAGCTTTTCCCAATTATGTTGGTTCTTTTATTCCTGTGATTTTGGTATGCCTGGCAAGCAAAATTATTTTTGTGTTTTTGGATAAAAAAATCAGGGGAATCATAGGTGCTACTTATAATTTTACATTGGGCTTTATCATTACCAGTGTAATAGGAATTTTATTTTTAGCACCAATTGGCCTATTTTTAGGCAAATTATTTTCAGATACTATCAAGTTAATTATGCTAAAAGTGCCTGTCATTGCAGCGTTAGTAAGTTCTATACTTTATTTGTTTTTAGTTGTCAAGGGTCAGCATTGGTGGTTAACGTTACTTGCTCTGAACAACTTAGGAGCCTTAGGCTATTCTTGGCTTTTTGCTTTTACTTCAACTGCACAGTTTGGCCAATTGGGAGCAGTTTTGGGAATTGCGACGAAGCACAAAGAAATAAAAAATAAAAAAGTGAAGGACACTGTGAAAAATTGCCTTTTTTGCATTATTGAGCCCGCACTATATGGCTATACCACGTTAAAGAAAAGCAGGTATATTTCAAGTCTTGTTGGACTAGCTCTCAGTGCAATTTATTTAGCCATTGCTAACGCTAAAATGTATGCTTTTCCAAGCAGCATCTTTTCCCTGGTTAATCCGGAACAGCCGACCTGGGATTCACTAATAACAGGTTTAATTTCGATTTTAATTGCTATCTTCGCCAGCTTCATTGCTGCTTTAGTTAGCGAACAGAATAACAGTTTACCTAAAATTAAAGTGACGGCCCCAATTGCGGGAACATACTTTGATATTGCACAATCTAAGGACCAGACATTTGCCAGTAAGGTACTGGGAGATGGAATAGCAATTACTCCCTTATCCTCGACTAATGCTGACATTTATGCTCCCGTAAATGGGAAAATCATTATGATCGCGCCCGACCAACATGCATTTGGTATTAAAACTACTGCAGGTGTTGAACTATTGGTACATGTCGGAATTGACACGGTAAAATTAAAAAAAGCAGCTGTTAAACTAAATTTAAAAGTAGGACAATTAGTTGCAAGAGGAGACAAAGTCGGAAATGTAAACATCAATAATATTATCCAAGCTGGCTATAATCCAGAAACATTGCTGATTGCATTGAAAAATCCAGAATATTATTTTGATAAGAATAATTTATACTTAATTAAGAGGAAAAATGAAACCAGATAAGAAAAGAGTTTTAGGAATATTGCAGGGAGTATCACTAGGTGATGCTATGGGGATGCCAACAGAAGTATTGTCACAAGAACTTATTCGCGAAAAATTTCCTAACGGTATTCATGAATTGTTAAGCCCTGTAAGTGGCGGACCGTACAAGAGAGATTTACCGGCTGGCTCTATCACTGATGATACCGTTAATACCTTATTAGTCTGCAAAATGTTAATTAAAAATAATGGCAAAATAGACAGCAGGCAATTTATTGAATCCTTAATAAGATGGACACAGGATTCCAATATGGCACAGTATGTTGCGGGTCCATCAACTAAAAGTGCTATTAAAGCTATTCAAAACGGGTTACCACTTGAAAAAGCGGGAATTACTGGTACTACTAACGGAGCAGCAATGAAAATTTCTCCGGTTGGTATTGTGTTTGACTATAAAAATGCTAGTGCACTGCTAAAGGCTGTTTCGGCTATTTGTATGCCCACCCATAACACAAGTATTGCCATTGCTGGAGCTAGTGCGATAGCAGCTATAGATAGCTATGTTGTAAGGGGCGGCACAAAGATCAGTACAATATGGCAAATTGCCGTAGATTTTGCTCAAAAGGGCTCAATGAATGGCTTTAAATTTCCATCCGCCGATTTAGTTTTTCGCATTAATCAGGCAAAAGCAATTGTTCAGACTTCCAGAACAAGAACAGTATTGCTTTCACGGCTTTATCAAGAAGTGGGCAGTGGAATGGAAACGATAGAAACTATTCCCTGCGTTTTGGCCATAGTTGACTTTGCCAAGGCAGATGCTTGGAAAGCGGCACAATTAGCTGCAGAAATTGGCTGGGATACAGATACAATTGGCTCAATTGCCACTGGTATATGTGGTGGTATACGTCCTGACAGTATACCAATTTCCAAAATTGCTCAGATTGAGAAAGTAAATAAGATCGAGCTTAATTCTATATCCGAACAATTATTTAAGGTGGCAAAATAAAATAAAGTTTGTAGTATTTACTTGCTAACGCAAAACTTTCCCTATATTTAAATAAAAGTAGCCTTGAAAATCACAATAATTTCATGTATTCTTAAATTGAATCATACGTATAAATTTATGCGTATATCATTATATTATTCGTTTTTTAAGGAGGAAAAATTGAAACGAGGACTTAGGTATGATTTCGATTTACTGGCACTATTATTAATACCAGTTGGCGTAGCGTTAAATTTTGTCGGTTATCAGTTATCTGCGGCATTAAAACTGCCCGTTTGGATTGATCAGGTAGGAACATGTTTTGTGTCTATGATTGCAGGTCCGTGGGTGGGAATGGTAATGGCTTTATTAGGCAATATCATTAACGGTATGTTAATACCAACTGCGATTCCATTCGCCTTGGTAGCCATGACTAACGCATTATTTGTTGGTTATTTTTCACGGTTTAAGTTTTTTAGCAACATTTTTACGGCAGTTATTGCATGTGCAATTGTTAATGTTGCAACTGCAGTACCTTCAGCTATAGTAACAACTTTTGTGTTCGGTGGAGCAACAGGAGCTGGTAGTGATTTGCTTACAGCTGTATTTTTAGCAGCAGGCAAAGCTTTGCTTTGGTCAACAATTCAAGCAAACTTAGTTGGGGGTACTTTTAGTGTGGCCTTTAACTTCACTATTGCATGGCTTTTAGTAAGACGTTTACCCGATAGATTTTTAATAAAATTAAATTATGGTCGTCCATACATTAAAAACAGAAAGGCTCTAATCTATGCTTAAATGGTTTAAATCACTATATCCTTCAACTAAGGCATTAATTGTTTTGCTTCTTATTTTACTTAGTATGATGAGCTCAAAGTGGCAGGTTCAATTGTGTTTAATAGCTGTAACAATGATTCTGGCATTATTTTCTGGTACATTAGTCAGGCTAATTAAATTGTTCTTTGAATCTTTAGCATTAATTGTGGTCTTTTTATTTGTATTGCAAGTGTTTTTCATCAGCTATCCTGATTCACAAAAAATTTGGTGGGTCATTAAGTTTTCACAAACAGGTCTTAATACTGCAATTATGTTGGCAAGCAGGATAATTGCTATTTCGTTACCAATTATCTGGTATTTTTTAGTTACTCCCAGCGATGTTATCATCCAAGCTCTGGATCAAACTAAGTTGCCTAAAAAAGCTATCTTTGTTTTAGCTTCAACTATTCAGGTTGTTCCCCAATTAATGTGGCAGTCAAATATCATTAATGAGGCACAGCAAGCAAGAGGAGTAGAAACTACGGGTTCATTATGGCAAAGAATAAAGACATTTATACCAATGATGGGTCCCTTGGTTTTATCTTCTGTTGAGCAAAATGAAGAAAAAGTTTTAACGTTACAGGCACGTGGCTTTTCTAATCCAACTCCCAGGACAACTTTGCATCATATTTCAAAAAAGAGAATCGATTATTTATTAGACATAATACTCTGTTTAATCTTGGTTGTTTTTGTTATTTGGGGAGGTAAATTTCTATGAGCTTAATAGAACTGCAACATATCAATTATCGCTATCCGTTAACTTCAGACCTAACGATTAAAGATCTGTCATTAAAGGTTGAGCCGGGTGAAGTATTGGGTGTTATTGGCAGCAATGGTTCTGGCAAAACGACTGTGTGCAATATAATGCGTGGCTTTATTCCTGCTTTTTATAAAGGCGAGCTTGAAGGAAAGGTTATCTTTGAAGACAAACCGCTGGATACTTCTAACCTGGGCAGACTGGCACAAAAAATTGGCTATGCTTTTCAAAATCCGTTTACACAAATAACTGGTGTTAAATATACAGTTTATGATGAAATAGGTTATGGACTGGAGAACTTGTCTGTTCCTAGAGCAGAAGCTGACAATAAAGTTGAGCAAGTCATAGAATTATTAAACTTAGAAAAAATACGTAATCAGAATCCTTATGATTTATCTGGTGGTCAAAAACAAATGGTAGCTCTGGCTTCAGTTATTGTATTAGATCCAGAATTAATTATTTTAGATGAGCCTACTTCACAGCTAGATCCCAGCTCGACATTAGCTGTGTATAATATTGTCAAAAACTTGAAAAAGCAAGGTAAGACCATAATTATTGTTGATCATAAAGTTGATTTACTAGCACAAGTTTGTGATGAAATTGCAGTGATCCAAGACGGACAACTTGTGGTTAAAGGAGAAACACATCATGTTTTTAGTGATGAAAAAGTAGTAGCTGCAGGTGGACAGATTCCAGAAGTATCAGCTTTCTATTTAAAAAAATATCCTAAATCAAAACAAGTTCCTGTTACGGTTGATGAAGCATATGAAATGTTAAAGGAAGCTAGAGCATGAGTTACTTAAGTCTGGATGATGTCAGTTATTCGTATGATAATAAAAATAATGCAGTTGAAAGTGTCAATTTAGAATTTGAACTAGGTGAGGCAGTAGCTATTATCGGACAAAATGGTGCTGGTAAAACTACTACTGTAAAAATGATGAACGGATTGATTAGACCTGATAAGGGTCGAGTTTTACTCGATGGCAAAGATACTAAAGGAATCAGTGTAGCTCAATTATCTCACCATGTTGGGTATGTGTTTCAAAATCCTGATGAGCAGATTTTTCAAGATTCAGTTGAAAAAGAAATTGCATTTTCGCTAAAAAAGCAAAAGCTGCCACAAACGGAAATAATTACCAGGGTAAAAGACGCTGCTAGACTGTGTCACTTGGATAATAAATTAAATGAACATCCATATAATTTACCTTATTCTCAAAGAAAATTTGTTACAATTGCGGCAATTATAGCTATGAACCCAGAAGTTATGGTCTTTGATGAACCAACCGCAGGGCAGGATCATAACTCAATTATACGTTTAAATAAAATTATCAAAAAACTAACAAGCATGCATAAGCTAGTGATTACAATTACACACGACATGAGCTTTGTAGTTAATAATTTTAAACGCCTGATAGTTTTTGCTCAGGCTCATAAGCAAAAAGAAGGTTCTCCTGCAGAAATTTTTAGTGATGAGTCTCTTTTACGTAAGAGTAAATTAGAACCGCCAGTAATTGGTCAACTGGCAAAAAAACTAGGGTTTAGCAACGTCTTAACAGTTACAGATCTACTAAGAGTGGTAAATTAATGGATATTTTATATGACTGCGATCCTGGTCAAGATGACGCGATGGCTTTATTAACTGCTTTAGGTAATCCTGATAAGGTAAAGGTTTTATGTGTTTCCACAGTTGGCGGCAATCAGAATATTAATTTGGTAACGCAAAATGCGGGCTACTTACTAGCCTTTTGTAAGCAACACATTCCGTTAGTTCAAGGACAAGCAGGGCCACTGCTTAATCAATTACACGTGCAGGCAAAAGCTCATGGCAGCACTGGTATGGATGGCTCAGATAGTTTAAATAAATATGCTTATCCGGTTGAAGATGACAATGCAATTTGTTTTATGGCAAATATGTTGAAAAAGCAGTCTCAAAAGGTGACTATTGTTGCTACGGGACCGCTCACAAACATCGCGTTATTAATTAAAACTTTTCCCGAAATTATACCTAAAATAGCTAAAATAGTTATTATGGGCGGAGGTATAGATCACGGCAACGTTACTGACTTAGCTGAATTCAATATTTGGACTGACCCTGAAGCGGCGCAAATTGTCTTTAGTTCATCTTTGGAAGTGATCATGGCGGGTTTAGATGTAACTGAAAAAATTACTATTACTAAAAAGGAAATAGCAAGTCTTCAATTTGGTGGTCCAGCATCTAAATTGGCAGGGAACCTGTTACATTTTTATCAAAAATCAGGTGAACAATTTGGTTTTACGGCTGCACCTGTACACGACCTAGTTGCAATGGAGTATGCAATTTGGCCAGAATTTTTTGAGGCCGTTCCAGCCAACATTAAAGTTAATACTAATCACGGAGATGCATATGGGCAAACGTATATTGCTAAGGGAAAAGACGAGAATAAAGCAGCCCATAATGTACTAATTAAAAAAATGACTAAAAAGCTATTTTTTGCTCTTTTACAAAAAAGTTTGCAGTTTTTGGACCGAAAATTAGTCAATTGAAATTAAAAGCAGTCAATTTTACTAAATAATTGTTTTAAGATAGACAAAAGACGAAATTCTATTGTGAATTTCGTCTTTTTTATTAGGTATAAATTAATTTAAGCGAGTGAATCCCAAGCTGGCAAATCAGTAATTGGACCTTCTGCTATAGCTACTTGCTCTGGTGTCAGGTACTTCTTGTGGACAACAACTTCGTAAACATAATCTTTAAACCAGTCGTTGTTCATAACAAAGAATCCTTTGTCGCCATTCTTTTCGCCCCAGGAGTTTTCAACCTTCCATTGGCGAACATGTCCACCGTCTTCATCTCCACCAACTAAAGTCATTGCGTGAGTAGAAGCGCCTGCACCAGTGCGCAAACGATCAGCCTTGGACATCTTAAGGTCTACGCCAAAGAGTTCGCTTAGTTGATACAAATCACTGTCAAGGTAGCCCTTCTTGCGGTCGCTTTGTTCACCAACATCATTGCCAAACCAGACTGCTTCGCCATCTTTTAACTGGTTAACAGCTGCAGTTTCCAAATACTCCATTGGCACGTTTAAGAATTTGATGCGGTATGACCCCTCAACGTTATCTTCAAAAGGTAGACCATATAATTTATCATATTCATGGTCTGGAGCATTAGACAATACGACATAGTCGTTGAAGTCAACGTCACCCATGTATTTATGCAAAAATTCCAGTGGAGTTAAATCTTTATCCAAGTGGTATTTCTTATCGTCATCACGATATTCCAAGTCAAATTTCTTAGGTGGTTCACCGACTGCGATTGCAGTCATCTGGTAAACTTCACTTAAGAATTGCTTGCGGGCTTTTTCGATCTCATCGTCTTTACCGGCCTGCTTTAATTTACGCAAGACCAGAGCATCCTTCTTCAGCTTATCACCCAAAGCTTTGGCGAAGCCGTTAGTATTATTGGTATTAAAACTTTCAGGCATTGCATAAGAAGGAACAACACCATACTTTTCAATTAAAGCAGCGCCCATGTGGAATTGACCACCATCTTCGCCTGCACCATCTAGGTGGGCTTTAACAGTACGTGAATCGAGTGGTTCGTCTGCTGTGTCTAAGATATTGTCATAAAAAATATTTGCCCGTTCAATTTTATCCCAGAAGAAGTTGTAGCTTTGTGAGAAAGTAAAATTCTTGCAGTGATATTTTTTACCAAAATTGTGGCGTAAGATGTTTAAAGTGGCAAATTCCCAGCAGCGACCTGATTGACGTTGATTAGTAACATTTTCTGTGTCAAGCTCGGTTGAAAATACACGGGTCAATTCACCTTGAACGCGTTCATTGTAAGCAGCTGTTAAAACACCACTTTTTTGAGCTGCTCGGGCAACAACTTGATTTTGTGGTTTTTCATTAAAGTTTGCGGCAAATTCTTCCAACTCTTGGACAGTTAATTTATGAGCCATAAAATAAATTCTCCTTTTTTAATCTATTTTTAAATTACTATATATTTTAAGCTAAAATAAAAGCGAGTTCAATAGCTGAACTCGCTTTAGAGAATTGTATTAGTAACTTATTTAAAATTTATGCAAGATGGTAATAAGTTAATCAATTTGGATTGAGTTATCATTTGCACCAGCTTGCTGCTTTGGCAAGGTAATAGTCAATACACCGTTATCGTATTTGGCGTGAATGTCACTTGCAACTACATTTGGTAATCTGAAGCTGCGTGAAATGTGACCTTCGCTTCTTTCACGGTGGATAATACTGTTATCCTTAGACATATCCTTAAATGATTTTCTTGAGCCGGATACGCTCAAAATACCATTATTATAATTTAGGTGTATCTTATCCTTGTCCATTCCGGGCATATCAACTTTGATCACATATTCTTTGTCGTTTTCAACAACATCTGATTGCATTAATTTTGCTACTTCGTTATCGTCAAAAAATTTTCTCGGAAGATCAAACCAATCGTTCATCGCATCAAATAGGTCATTGTGCCGATTCATCATATCATTTGCCATAGTAAAAAACTTCCTTTCGAAATTTATATATTTGTATCAGAAGACTTTCATTTCTTCCTTACAATTATTATTATAGTATGCAGATTCATAAAAAGGAAATAATTAGCACTATTATTTTTAGAGTGCTAAACAATTAGCTTAGATACCTTGAAATTGGTATTTATAGCTTGTGGATAATATTTTTAAGAAAATAATTAGGAGAGAATATTTTGGTTTATTATCAAAAAATGACGCCCCAAGGTTACCAAAAAATTAAAGATGAAATAGCCAGTTTAAAAAAGGATAGACCCAGAAGAATTAAAATTTTACAGGAAGCCCGCTCTTTAGGCGACTTATCGGAAAATACCGAATATACGGAGGCCAAGCGTGATTTAGGTCATCTTCAAAGTCGTCTGCGTTATCTGGAAAAGCAGTTGAAATATGCCGAAATTATTGAAAAGAAGGCCGATGGCAAAGTAGATTTAGGCAAGACGGTCACACTAAAATTTGCTGACGATCCGGAGACTGAAACATACCAGGTTGTCGGCCGCATGGAAGCTGATATTGAAGCAGGAAAAGTTGCGTTTGACTCACCTCTGGGTCAAGCAATTATGAAAAAAGAAGCTGGTCAAACTGTAAGTGTTGCAGCACCTGCCGGTGAGTATCAAGTTACTATTGCAAAAATCGAATAAATTTTTGCTTGATTATTCGAACTTGTGTTTGTATAATTTATTTTAGCGAACGTAAGTTTGCAATAGGAAGTGAAAGCAATGTATGATTACCGTTATGAACCACACCGGTTAATTTTTATGATTGATAACAAATCATTCTTTGCTAGTTGTGAGGCACTTCAATTAGGTCTAAATCCAATGAAAGCTGTGTTGGCAGTAGTTTCGCATCAGCCGCATACAAATTACGGCTCGGGGCTAATTATGGCGGCTTCACCATTAGCGAAAAAGAAATATGGGTTGACTAACGTCATGAGAGTACGTGATTTACCCACCAAAAAAGAAGCGCCGGATTTGATTTTAGTAGAACCTCATATGAACTTATACATCAAGCGCAGCATGCAGGTATTGGCAATTTTTCAAAAGTATGCTGCTGATGAGGATATCCATGTCTATTCTATTGATGAAAGCATGATTGATATGACTAAGTCATGGCGTTTGTTTGGCAACGATCCGTATCTGGTAGCACGCAAAATTCAGGTAGAAATCAAATCAAAAATTGGACTTTACACTACTTGCGGAATAGGAGAAAATCCATTGCTAGCCAAATTAGCCATGGATATTTCTGCTAAACACCGTTGTTCAATGATTGATTATTGGCATTATATTGATGTACCTGATACTATTTGGCAAATTAAAGATCTGGAAGATGTTTGGGGGATTGGCAAAAGAATAGCTGTCCGTTTGCGTCGGTTACATATTAATAATATGTATGAATTGGCACATACTGATCCAGCAATCTTAAAAAAAGAATTTGGCGTGATTGGTGAGCAGTTATTTGCAATCAGTTGGGGAGTGGATCGCAGCATTATTAGCGAAAAATATTTTCCCATAATGAAAAATTACGGCAATTCACAGATTTTAAACCGTGACTATACAGATCAGCGGGAGATTGAGATAGTCTTACGTGAAATTGGCGAGCAGGTAGGTGCCAGAATACGGGCACACCGCTTGCAAGCTGGCTGCATTAGTTTATTTGTCGGCTTTTCCAGGTATGAACAAGATGGCAGGCGCAAGGGCTTTAATGTGCAGCAAAAAATTTGTCCGACCAATGATAATGACTTGTTAGTGCAAGAAATACTGGCACTTTTTCGTAAAAATTGGCATGGCGAAACAGTCCGTGCTTTAGGGGTTAACTGCAGTCGTTTAGAGCCGGATACCTGCCAGCAATTGACCTTTTTTGTTCCAGTTTCTGAGCAGATAAAAAAACGGACTATAAATATAACTATTGATAGAATCAGAAAGAAATATGGCTTTACCAGTTTAGTTAAGGCATCTAGTTTATCTAAAGGTGCAACAGCAATCAGGCGCAGTAGTTTAGTTGGCGGGCATAATGGCGGAAATGCATATGAATGATTTTGATAAAATTGTCACAGATTTTTTTAAAAACTATCAAGATCGCAAAATGAAAAAGTGGCAAGGTTTCTTTTTAAGCGATCATACAATGGCAATTAATAAAGATAAGCAAAAGCGCAGCGTGCAGCATTCGGCAAAAGAAACTATGAGTATGGAAGAAATAAGCCTGCAACTCCTTAAGGCGTATGGTAATCACCGCATGGTTCACCTGCAAGTCAAGGTCATGAACAATGATGATCAGCTGCCCGCAGATATAGTTGGTTTTGTCAGTGGCTATAGTGATGATGGTATTATTGTTGCTGGCCAAAAAATTGCGCTAGAAGATATCAATAACATCAGTATCGATTGAGAAAAATTTTCTTGATATTTTATATAGGTTGCTTTTTTTGCTATAATATGGAACTTGTAAGGTACATAATAGTATAGAGGTAATTTTTGTGAATACACCAGCATCGAGGCAAGGCAACATTATACGCTATTTTGTTTATTTTATTAGCTATTTGATGGTTGTCGGCGTGATTAAGCTAGTTACTGCTAATTCACCGATTCATATTTGGGATTTAATCTTATTTGCAACTATCTCGCTGATGGTTTCATTGTTTTTTATTTATCGCTTTAATAGAGAACAGCGCTTTTTTGACCGTAGTTTTGGGGGCTCCTGGCTAAACAATTTTGGCTTAATAATTGGTTTGACTGCTGTGGTAACGGCATTACGTATTAGTGTTTCCTGGCTCCAGTCCTACGGCAGATTAAAATTATACAATTTTCAAATTGCTTATTTGCACCAGGAGGCAAGTTTGACTTACTGGTTTTTACTAGCTGCAATAGGGATAGTTTTACCAATTCTGCAAGAATTTTTAATTACTGGGTTTTTATTTAATTATGCATTTAGAAGTAACACTGTCTTAACAGCAATTCTAGGAATACTAACTTCTGGTATCTTGTTTGGCTTACTCAATTGGCAAAATTCACTGTTACTGTTAGTAGTTAACGTTGTACTTGGTGGGCTTTTTGCTTGGTCTTACCTTTATACTCAAACTTTATGGATGCCAATTTATTTAGCGGTGCTAAATGGCATTATCTTAATAATTATGACTTAAAATAAGAGCTTAGCACATGAAATAATTCCCTAAATTTTGTCCGAAATTTGGGGAATTTTTTTGGTTTCAATTATCTGCGTAGAGTAAAAAGGCAACGACTATCGAAGCCATTGCCTTTTAATTAAGCGGATAGCGTGAATCGAACCCGCATCTTCAGCTTGGGAAGCTAACATTTTACCATTAAACTATACCCGCATTACTCAAACAGTTTACCATGTTTCGTTTGCGAAACCAAGTTTTGTTTTTTGATTTTTAAAACTGGCTAGATAAAATGTAGCTAAAGCCCTTAATATTTTCGCGTGTTTTAGCTTTATTTGCGTAATAATAAGTGATCGAAAAATTTAAGAGTAATTACTTTCTATGGGGCATTTTGACAGAATCAAGCTCCAACTGGCTGCGATCAACTAAAGACGAGAAGTTTTGAAACAGCCATTGGCGCAATTCATCTGGTTGAATAACTAGGGGCATACGGTCATGAATTGGGGCATAGGACGCGTTAGGTTTAGTAGTAACCATTGAAAAATGGTCTTTTTGATAGATTCCGGCGATTAATGTCAGTGCGGCATTCGCATTTTTAAAACTGAAGCGTTCGTGATAACTATGGTTATTTTCCCCCAGATAGGTTTCATGACTAGATTCAAAAAATTGCTTGGCGATTATAATGCAGCGAGATTTGGCAAATGAAGAATCCCACATTGATCTTTTTTCTTCAAAGAAGCGTTCAACCCGGGCATTAAAAACCACTTGTTTGTGGTCGAATGGACTGGGATAACCCCAGGATTTAGGCAGTAACTGTAATTGCTTATTCGAATATACTAGTACAGGAGCAATTCCTTGTGGGAAAATGTTCTGATTTTGGGGTAAGTTACTTGCGGGTTCTATTAAAGGCAAGTTTAAGTCGTTTGCTAAGTATTTTTTAATTTCGGCCAAACTTGGCAGTTGAAATTGATTACACATTTTTTCCTCCGTGTTTAATCATTGCTTGATTTTTGGTAGAATTATTATAAATTATTATATTAAAAAGATTTTAATTATTTAAGGAAGGAAAACTAAATTGAAAAAGAAAATTATCCTGACAGGTGATCGACCAACGGGAAAGTTGCATGTGGGTCATTACATTGGTTCATTAAAGAATAGGGTAAAATTGCAAAATTCGGGTGAATATCACCCATTTATCATGATTGCTGATACCCAGGCTTTAACTGATAATGCCCGTAATCCTGAAAAGATTCAAAAAAGTTTAATTCAAGTAGCATTAGACTATTTGGCAGTGGGGATAGATCCTCAATTTTCAACCGTTTTCGTTCAATCCCAAATACCCGCCTTGTTTGAACTGACAGCCTATTATATGGACTTAGTCACAGTCAGCCGCTTAGAGCGTAATCCAACTGTTAAAGCTGAGATCAAGCAAAAAGGTTTTAACGATTCCATTCCCGTGGGTTTCTTAAATTATCCAGTATCACAGGCAGCTGATATCACAGCCTTTAAGGCAACTTTAGTACCCGTTGGAGATGACCAAGAGCCCATGCTAGAACAAGCACGTGAAATTGTGCGGACCTTTAATCGTGTCTATAACTGCAATGTCTTAGTAGAACCTAAAGGCTACTTTCCAGAAAAGGGTGAGGGGCGCTTGCCTGGTTTAGATGGTAATGCCAAAATGTCCAAATCCTTAAATAATGCTATTTATTTGTCTGATGACGCCAAGACCGTTGAACAAAAAGTAATGTCAATGTATACTGATCCCCAGCACATCCATGTTGAAGATCCAGGCAAAGTAGAGGGCAATACTGTCTTTACCTACCTTGATATTTTTGATCCTGACAAGAATAAGGTAGCGCAATTAAAGGCAGATTACCAAAAAGGCGGCTTGGGTGACGTTAAAATTAAGCGTTACTTAAATACGGTGTTGGAAAAAGAACTGGCTCCAATACGTGAGCGGCGTGCTCAATATGAACAGAATATATCTGCTGTTTATGAGATGCTGATTGAGGGCTCTAAAAAAGCAAACGAAGTAGCTGATCAAACCTTACAAGAGGTACGAGACGCAATCGGTTTGAATTATTTCAAGAGGTAAAAAAAATGCGTAAGCGAATTCCCTGGAAACAGTACTTTATGATGCAGGCCTTAGTGATTGCTCAGCGTTCAACATGTGACCGGGCTTTGGTTGGCAGTGTTTTAGTAAAAAAGAATCGTATTATTGGAACCGGTTATAACGGTTCTGTTACGGGTCAGCCTCATTGCGATGATGTAGGTCATCAATTAGTTGACGGCCATTGCGTGCGGACAATTCATTCAGAAATGAATTCACTTATTCAGTGTGCACGTAACGGTGTTTCAACCGATGATACTGAAATTTATGTTACGCACTTTCCCTGTTATAATTGTGCTAAAGCTTTAGTGCAGGCTGGAGTTAAAAAAATCAATTATTATTTTGATTACAATGACAGTCCGCTGGCGATTAAACTTTTTAAAGACTGTGGGGTTCCTTATGAACAAATTAAAATCGATCGGCAATATGTGGAGCAATTGGCCCATAAACTGGAAGACGCTGAAAACTAAATTAGCGTTATTTACGGCTTTAGTCGGTATTTTTCTGATGCTGACGGGCTTTGCAAGTCCTAACATTAAAGATAATAGTAATTTGCTCGAGCGTGAAACCAGTAAATTGATTTTGGCCAAAAATGACCGGTATTTTCAAACCAGTGAACAACCACAAATCATTGTCAAAACGGTAAACCGGGTTGACCATTTAACGCCCGCTAAATTAAATAAATATAAACGGACAGTTTTTATCGTTGTAGGTACTAAAAACAAGAAGCGTAACGTACAGATATATTCCAGTAAAGATCTTCACAGTGCGTTTTCTGCTGATGTCCGGACAAATATAATTCGGTCTCAATCTGACAAATTGCGTAGTAACAATAAAAAGAAATTTAATGAAGGATTACGCTTTGTTTTTAGGGCATGTGCCACTACCATTGATCAGCGTTACCAATATTCACTTGATAAATATGACTTGTCCAGTGATGAACGTGCGCAACTTTCCCACCCTCATAGGCTGGCTTTACCTATCGCTTTAGCCTTGGCACTAGTAATCAGCGGTTTAGTTTACTTTTTTAAAAATAATTTGAACATAAAAAGGTAAAAATGTTGACTTTATCATGTGTTATGTATTAAACTCACAGTGCAAATTAAATAAGAACAAATAAACTGTTAGGTGAGACTCCTACGTGAACAAATGCTATCGCCCGGAAACATCCAGAGATGCCAACGGGTCAAATAGTTTTCGTCGATATAAGGCGCAAACCAGATAGCTAGCAGCACAAGCTTACGTCACGTAGTGTTAAAACTGAACGATGAGTATAATAATACCTGTTGAAAAGGGGACGCCAAGCGGTTAGCTAGGTGGCTCCTTTTTTAGTTTGTTTGAATTAGTTGTGTGATGAGGAGAGTGGGGAAAATGCTGAAAAAACCAAATGGTACTACCAGCAACAAAGACTTAGAACTGGTAAAAGCAATAGCTAAAGAAAGCAGATCAGAGACTTTAGCAAGACTGCATGCAAGCAGTGATGGTTTAACTAGCGAGCAAGCTGAAAAAAACCGGGAGGAATATGGTTCTAATACTATTGCCACAAATAGACATAATTCTAAACTCCGCTTTTTGGCGGAAGCCTTCATCACGCCTTTTACTTTAGTATTGCTGGTCTTAGCCACGTTGTCTTTATTTACTGACTATATTTTTGTGCCAGCAGGAGAAAAGGACCTAACTACTGTAGCAATTATGGTCACGATGGTTTTGATTTCTGGAATAACCAGTTTTGTGCAAAATGTCAGGTCATCTAATGCTGTGGATTCCTTACTTAAGCTCGTTTCTGTTACGACAGATATTATTCGCGATGGTAAGGACCAGGAAATTGATACCAGTGAAGTGGTTGTAGGTGATGTAATTCGGTTGGCTGCAGGAGATATGGTACCGGCTGATATGCGCCTTTTAACCAGTAAGGATCTCTTTTGTTCTTCCAGTTCTTTGAATGGTGAATCAAATCCGGTAGAAAAAATTGCCACTGCCAAGCCAAAAATTGGGGCGGACCGTGATTATCTGGATTATCCTAATATTTTATATGAAGGTACAACAATCGTTTCCGGTTCGGGCTTAGGAATTGTTTTTGCAACTGGTGAAAGAACCATATTCGGCAAATTGGCTCATGATATTTCACATCACGATGTTAAAAATACGACTTTTGATGTTGGTATCAAAAATGTTTCCAGATTATTAATAATTATGACTGCCATCATCGCACCTTTAGTTTTCATTATCAATGGTATTACTAAGGGCGATTGGGTTAATGCTCTAATCTTTTCAATTGCGACCGCAGTCGGCCTAACACCTGAAATGCTACCTGTAATTGTAACTACCAATCTGGTGAAAGGCTCAATCGAAATGTCCAAAAAGGGCACGATTGTTAAAAAGATGAATTCAATTCAAAACTTTGGTTCAGCTGATATTTTGTGTACTGATAAAACCGGTACCCTTACTCAGGACAAAGTGGTTCTGGAGCGTCATTATGATTTAAATTTACGGGAAAATCCGCGGATTTTAGAGTTAGGCTATCTTAATTCCAATTACCAAACGGGGATGAAAAACTTAATTGACAAAGCAATCATTGAAGCTGCTGGGGATGAACTGGATATCAGTGAAATTCAGCGTGATTACAATAAGATTGATGAAATTCCGTTTGACTTTTCCAGAAGGCGCATGAGCGTGGTGGTGGAAAACGCTGATGAACAGCACGGCGAACACCTGTTAGTAACTAAAGGTGCTTCAGAAGAAATGATGGCTGTTGCTACTAAGCTTGAAGTTGACGGTCAGATTTTACCTTTAACACCTGAACGTAAGCAAAAAGTAATGGCTAAAGTAAATGACATGAATGATGATGGCTTGCGCGTGATCATGCTGGGATACAAACGTAATCCTGCACCTGTCGGTGAATTTTCAGTAAAAGATGAAAATGACCTTATTCTTTGCGGCTATCTTGCTTTCCTTGATCCCCCTAAAGAGAGTGCCAAAGACGCTTTAGCTCGTCTAAAGTATGATGGTATCAACGTTAAAATTTTAACAGGAGATAACGAGGCTGTTACCAGAACTGTTGGCTTACAAGTTGGTTTAAATGTTGATACAGTTTATTCAGGTGCAGATCTTGAAGGCAAGAAACCTGAAGAGTTGGCAAAAATGGTGGAAGAATGCAATATTTTTGTCAAATTATCACCGGAAGATAAAACTAAAATTATTAATCTGTTAAAGCAAAATGGTCATACTGTAGGCTATATGGGTGATGGCATCAACGATGCCCCAGCAATGAAGGCAGCTGATGTCTCTATTTCTGTTGATACTGCTGTGGATATCGCCAAAGAATCTGCTGATATTATTCTGCTGCATAAGGATTTGAATGTACTAGAAGAAGGCGTGAGAATCGGTCGAAAAGTATTTGGCAACACTATGAAATATATCAAGATTACACTTTCTTCCAACTTTGGTAATATTTTATCAATTATGGTGGCTTCTTCTTTCTTGCCATTCTTGCCAATGCTGCCATTGCAACTCTTGGTTTTAGATTTACTCTATGGCACTAGTTGTCTGGCGCTACCATTTGATGACATGTCTGATAAGTTCTTAAAAGAACCACGGACATGGTCAACCAAGAAGTTGCCTAAGTTTATGTTTTACTTTGGTCCAACTTCATCTGTCTTCGATATTCTGACTTTTGCCTTATTATTCTTTGTTATTTGTCCACAATTGACAGGTGGTAATTACAGCGCTTTGGGAGCAACCCAAAAAGTTGCATTTGTCGCTCTTTTCCACACTGGTTGGTTCATTGAATCGCTGTGGACTCAGGAAATGGTTATTCACGCTTTGCGCGATCCGCGTTTGCCATTTATTAAGCAGCACGCTGCACCCGGAGTCACGCTAGCAACATTTGGCGCTGGTGTAATTGGAACCTTGATTCCATTTTCATTCTTGGCAACAAAACTGGGCTTTGGCAAGATGCCAATTAAATTTATGTGGGTAGTATTCGGTATACTTGTTCTATATATTTTATTGACTACTGTTGTCAAGTATTTCTATTTAAAGAGCGAAAAATTTTTAATCTAAAAATAAGTACAGAATGCTAAATATCTACTAAAAAAGAGAACTCCGTAAGGAATTCGCTTTTTTGTTAGTGTAGTATAATATAGTATAATTAAGCAAAAATTAAGGAGCAAATGAATATGGCTGATAAAAAAACTTTTTATATCACAACACCAATCTACTATCCATCCGGCCGATTGACTATCGGCAATGCTTATACCACAATCGCAGCTGATGTAATGGCACGCTACAAGCGCAGCCAAGGCTACGATACCTTCTTTTTAACTGGTACTGATGAGCACGGATTAAAAATTGAGCAAAAGGCTGAAAAGCAAGGAGTTAAGCCGCAAGAATTTGTAGATAAAATGGTGGTTATTTATAAAAAGTTGTGGCAAAGCCTTGATATTTCATACGATAAATTTATTCGGACTACTGATAAAGAACACGTTAAAGGCGTTCAAAAGATTTTTGAGCAGCTGTTAAAACAAGGTGATATTTATCTGGGCGAATATACAGGCTGGTATTCTGTAGAAGATGAAGAGTATTTCACAGAATCACAATTAGCTGAAGTTTATAAAGACGATGATGGTAATGTAATCGGTGGTAAGGCGCCATCCGGTCATGAAGTTCAACTGGTGAAAGAACCATCATACTTTTTCAAGATGAGCAAATACGCAGACAGACTTTATCAGTACTACCAAGACCATCCTGATTTTATCCTGCCTCATTCTCGCGAAAAGGAAATGGTCAATAATTTCATAAAGCCTGGTCTGGAAGATTTATCAGTCACCAGAACGACTGTTTCCTGGGGTATTCCTGTTCCAAGTGATCCTAAACATGTCGTGTATGTTTGGATAGATGCTTTATCTAACTATATTACTGCATTGGGCTATGGCTCAGACGATGATTCTTTGTTTAAAAAATACTGGCCGGCTGATATTCACTTGGTAGGTAAAGAAATTGTTCGTTTTCACACAATATACTGGCCGATTATGTTAATGGCTTTAGGTTTGCCATTACCTAAGCATGTTATTGGTCATGGCTGGGTTTTGATGAAAGACGGCAAAATGTCCAAGTCGAAGGGCAACGCAGTTTATCCTGAATCTATTATTAACCGTTATGGCGTGGATGCATTGCGTTACTACTTAATGCGTGCCTTGCCATTTGGCTCTGATGGCGTCTTTACGCCAGAAGATTTCGTTGAGCGCGTTAACTATGACTTGGCTAACGACCTAGGCAACCTGCTCAACAGAACTGTTTCCATGATCAATCAATATCAAAATGGCAAAGTTGAACCAGTTGCCCAAGAGCAGGATGACTTAGGTAAGGACTTGGCCCAAACGGCAGCAGACGTTATTGCCAGCTATAAAACAGAAATGGATACTTTGCACTTTACTCAGGCAATTGAAGATATCTGGAAGTTTATTAATCGTGCTAATAAATATATTGATGAAACAATGCCGTGGAAATTAAATAAGGAGGGTAAAGCTGCAGATTTAGCGCGCGTAATGTCGAATTTGGCAGAGAGTTTACGTATCATTGCTTTGCTGATTGCTCCAATTATGACCAGGACTCCAGTTGAAATGTACAGACAATTAGGTCTTGACTGGCAGAGTGATGAGTACAAGCAACTTGAATTTGGTAACTGCGCTTGGGGGACTCAAGTCATTTCTGATCCTAAGCCGATTTTTCCAAGAGTTAAACCTGAAGAAGAAATTAAATACATTAAAGACGAAATGGCTAAAGCTAAGCCGAAGAAGGCAAGCCGCAGCGAACAAGGTAAGGATAAAGAAATATCGATTGACGATTTTGCTAAGGTTAAAATCCAAGTCGGTAAAATTCTGTCTGTTGAGCCAGTTCAAGGTTCTAAGAAATTGCTTCAGTTCCAAATGGACTTTGGCAATGGCGATGAAAGACAGATTTTAAGTGGTATTAGGCAGTATTACCCTAATGCCAGTGAATTACTGGGCAAAAAGGTTTTGGCAGTAACCAACCTTAAACCACGTAAAATGTTAGGTCATCTAAGCCAAGGCATGCTTTTGTCCAGTGAGAAAAATGGGGAAGTTAAGTTAGCCTTGGTTGGCGCTGAACATGCAGTTGGGGCGCAATTAAGTTAATGAAATTAATTGATAACCATACTCATTTACAAGATGAACCGTTTCGGGGCAAAGAAGAGTTTTATTTGGATCGAGCTCAAAAATTAGGTGTGACCAAAATAATTTGTGCAGGACAGGATCCAGAGTTTAATAAGCGCGCAATTAATTTAAGCCAGCGTTTTACCCAAGTCTCTGCGATGGTGGGTTATTGCCCTGATGTGGCCAAAGATTATAACCAAAAAGCAGAAGACTTGCTAATTGAACAGTTGCAGCTTCCTGGCGTTGTGGCGTTAGGCGAAGTAGGGCTAGATTACTATTGGGATGAATCTCCGCGTGATAAACAAAGAGAGGTTTTTGCCAGACAGGTTGAACTGGCTCATGAATTAAAAAAACCGGTTGATATTCATACGAGGGATGCTTTTAGTGATTGCTATGAGATATTAAAAAGCAGTAACTTAGAATATGGTGCAATTTTGCACAGCTTTAATGGCGATATTTCATGGCTGACTAAATTTTTGGATTTAAATGTATATTTTTCTTATTCTGGTGTTGTTTCCTTTACTAAGGCAACTGCAGTCCATGAAGCGGCCAGAAAAACTCCGTTAGAGCGATTGCTGGTAGAAACCGATGCTCCCTATTTAACTCCTAAACCATATCGCGGCCGACAAAACGAACCGGGCAATGTTTATTATGTAGCTCGCGCCATTGCGGAATTAAAGGATCTCCCGTTAGAAAAAGTTGCTCAGGCAACATATGCGAATACGATGAGGGTCTATGGTCTTAACTAAAAAACAATTTAATGCCGTTGTTGTCGTTGAGGGAAAAGACGATACTATTCGTCTTAAACAATTTTTTCCCGGAATTGAAACCATTGAAACGAATGGCTCGGATGTGCCTGATACAGTGCTTACTGCGTTGCAGGAATTAGCTCATAAAAGAGAAATTATTGTCCTGACAGATCCCGATTTAAACGGCGAACGAATCAGACGCTTAGTTACTAAAGCAGTGCCAACAGCAAAGCAGGCTTTTATAACGCGTAAAGAGGGCGAGCCTCATAAAAAAGGTTCACTTGGCGTTGAGCATGCATCAAAAAAGGCACTGGTGAGGGCACTAAGTGCTTTACATGAAAAGAAGCTGCCCAGCAGTGATTTAACCATGAAAAAATATCAAGAACTAGGTTTAGCCAGTGGCCCTAATTCACGCAAATTGCGGGAACAAGTGGGGATAAAGCTGCGTGTTGGCTATGGTAATGGCAAACAATTCTACCATCGTTTACAAACTTTTGGTATTTCACTTGCGGAACTTAAACAGGCTGTTGAGGAGGTTAAAGATGAACACTGAGATTCCTATTGGCTCTCCAGTTAGAACTCAAGCAATTATCAATCGCTATTTTATGAAGGCTAAAAAAAGCTTGGGTCAAAACTTTTTAGTAGACTTGGATGTACTTCAAGGTATAGTTCAAGCTGCCGCAATTAAACCCGGTGATCAGGTGATTGAAATTGGACCGGGAATTGGTTCTTTGACTGAACAACTGCTCAACGCCGGAGCTAAAGTTTTTGCTTATGAAGTTGATGAAAACCTCCCAGAAGTTTTGCAAAATGAACTACCCGCTAAAATAAATGGTATGCCATTGAAACAATGCTTTAAATTAAAAATGAAAGATATTTTAAAGGCTGATTTTGCAACT
This sequence comes from Lactobacillus sp. ESL0260, assembly GCF_003692935.1. Lineage (NCBI taxonomy): Bacteria > Bacillati > Bacillota > Bacilli > Lactobacillales > Lactobacillaceae > Lactobacillus > Lactobacillus sp. ESL0260. The sequence continues at coordinate 254,261 of NZ_REHO01000013.1, read as the reverse complement.
GATCTGGTTGACTTTTTTGATTTAAATAAACCGGTCAAGGTTGTTGCCAATTTACCTTATTACATTACAACTCCAATCATTTTCTTTCTTAACAATTCTCAACTGGAATTTACCAGTTTAACCTTAATGATGCAAAAAGAAGTGGCAGACCGTTTGCATGCTCATGTCGGAACAAAGGAATATGGGCCTTTAACAATCGCGGTTCAAGCCGAAATGAGTGTGCAGCCTTATTTGACTGTCAAAAGCAGCTCATTTATACCCCAACCCAAAGTTGACTCAAGCGTCGTAGTTTTAAAACCTTTAGCGGCAGCGAATAAACCTGATATAGCTAACCTTGAACACTTTAAACGGGTAGTTAAGATGTGTTTTGCCCAAAGACGTAAAACATTAAATAATAACTTAAAAGTTCTTCTGCCAGATGAAAAACAGCGCTTAGCTCTGATTAAATCTTTGGGTGTTGATTCACGCATTCGTCCAGAACAACTGACACTAGAGCAATTTGTTAAAATTGCACATAGTGTGTCGGTTAAAAATTGACGAAAATATTCTGGGGTAGTTTTTAAAAAGAATTGAAAAAATAATAATAAAGTGGTATAATACAACTCAAAGGAGTTGTTTTCATTGCCAACATCTATTATGACCATTAAGAGTAAGCTGGATTCACATTTAGGTGATTCATTAACTGTAGTTGCAAGAGCTGGACGTAAGAAGGTAACTAAAAGACGTGGAATTTTGAAGAACACATTTCCTGCAGTTTTTGTAGTTGATTTAGATCAAGATTCAAATAACTTTGAACATGTTTCTTATAGTTACACAGATTTATTAACCAAAAATATAACATTAAAATTTGATAACGCTGTGCAATAAGATTAAGGCGTCATCTTAAGATTACTTTTTGGCAATAACATTTGGTAAAATGTTAGTGCCTTTTTTTATGGTTGAGTGTATAGTAGTAACTGGCAAAAAGCAAACAATAGGAGGTAATTTCTATGAAACGTTCAGAGAGATTAGTTGATATGACTAAATATTTAATGGAACGACCACATGACTTAATTCCGCTGCCATTTTTTGCAAAGAGATATGGTGCAGCCAAATCTTCAATTTCTGAAGACCTGGCAATCTTGAAGCACACCTTAGCAAGTAATCAAGACGGAATTTTGGAAACAGTCGCAGGTGCGGCTGGGGGTGTGCGTTATATTCCTTTTTGGGGTAAAAAGCACGCCCAGAAATATTTAAATGAATTGGCTAGTCGCATTGAGGATCCTGACCGCATTTTGGCTGGTGGATTTGTTTACCTGTCTGATATTATTGGCAACCCACAAGACCTGGATAAGATCGGTAAATTAATTGCTACTAGGTATGCATATTCTAATATTGACATTGTGATGACTATCGAAACCAAGGGCATTGCTTTGGCTCAAGCAGTTGCGCGCTATTTAAACGTACCTTTTATCATTGCTCGTAAACGCTCAAAGGTAACTGAGGGAGCAACAGTTTCTGTAAATTATATTTCTTCTTCACTTGATCGTGTTTCTAAAATGGAGTTACCCACAAGGGTGTTAAAAGAAAACTCAAACGTATTGTTGATAGATGATTATATGATGGCTGGCGGAACGCTGACGGGAATGCAACAACTGGTAAAAGAATTTAATGGCAACATTGCCGGTATTTGTGTTTTATGTGAAGCGGATTTTGATGATGTTAAACTAATTGAAGGTCATCTTTCTTTAGTAAAAATTAAAAAAATAGATGATAAGAGGAAAGTTATCATGGCAGAGCCAGGCTCGTTGATTGCTCATACTGATTTTGGCAGCTTTTAGTTTCTGCGCCAGTATACTAAAATATAAATAGTAATTTAAGAATATAAAAGAGGCTAAAAATCTATGAGAAAATTTGTAATTGTTCTAGCGGCTGGCAAAGGAACACGTATGAAGTCCAAATCATACAAAGTTTTGAACAAGATATGTGGGAAAACTATGGTTGAATATGTGGTCGAAGCTGCCCAGGCCACTGAACCGGATAAAATAGTTACAATTGTTGGCATTGGCGCTGAAGAAGTTAAAAAAGTCCTGGCCGGTGAGTCCGAATTTGTTTTGCAGAAAAAGCAACTTGGTACAGGGGATGCTGTTTTAACTGCCGCCGATGAATTGGCAAAAGAGAATGGTGCAACTCTTGTGATTACTGGCGATACTCCCTTATTTACAGGTGAAACCTTTCAAAAATTATTTGATTACCACCAAAGTAAGGGAAATGCAGCTACAGTTTTAACTGCTCAAGCTCCTAATCCTTTTGGCTATGGCCGCATTATAAGGGATGACCAGAATAACGTCTTAAGGATTGTTGAGCAAAAAGATGGCACAGCAGAAGAATTGGAAACTAACGAAATTAATACTGGTGTTTTTTGTTTTGACAATCAGAAACTGTTTAGTGCCTTAAAGCAGGTTAACAACCATAATGCCCAAGGAGAATACTATTTAACTGACGTCTTGGAAATCTTGCGCAATCAAGGTGAAAGAATTGGTGCATATAAAATGCCTGATTTCAGTGAAAGCCTTGGGGTCAATGATCGCTTAGCATTAGCACAGGCTACTAAAACTATGCAGAAGAGAATCAATGAAAAGCATATGGCTAATGGCGTTACTTTTATTGATCCGGAGACGGCATATGTAGATGTGAATGTAAAAATTGGTTGTGATACTCAAATTGAGGGTAATGTAGTTATCAAGGGTAATACCGAGATTGGCAATAATTGTGTAATTACCTCTGGAACCAGAATTGTTGATTCAAAAATTGGCAATAATGTGACTGTGACTTCATCCACGATTGAGCAGGCCGAAATGGATGACTTTTCAGATATAGGGCCAAACTCACATTTGCGTCCCCAGGCTATTATTAGAAAGGGCGCCCACATTGGTAATTTTGTTGAAATTAAAAGTGCTGAGATTGGCGAGAACACCAAAGTTGGTCATTTAACTTATGTTGGTGATGCTACATTAGGTAAAGATGTTAACGTTGGTTGTGGTACTATCTTTGCTAATTATGATGGTGTAAAAAAAGATCACACTAACGTTGGTGATCATGCGTTTATTGGTTCAGGTGCTACCTTAGTGGCACCGGTTAATATTGCTGACCATGCTTTTGTAGCAGCAGATTCAACAATTACTAAAGATGTAGCTAAATATGATATGGCAATTGCGCGTGGCCGACAGGTAAATAAGCCTGATTACTGGCATAAATTGCCCCTGTCTAACGATTCTAACTGGAAATAATAATCAAACAGAGCTGAATTCAATTTTCAGCTCTGTTTGATTTTGCAGAATAACTAAAAATAGCTCCTGAGTTCTTTAAACTCAAGAGCTATTTTAGTAAGCTACACCTATTTATTAAAATTAGTTTCTTTAACAAACTTATTTTTAGCAATGATAAAGTACTTTTCGTGGTTAATTTTGACAGGACTGCCATAAGTTTTAATTACTTGCTGTTTCCTTAAAACTTTTTTGCTAATTAGATTACCATGTTGGCTATAAACATAAGCATTATGCCTTAATTTAAGCATTTTAGAATCAATATTGTTAGTGGCAATGAATAAGCCATCATCCAGTTCGTAGTATTTTTTACCATTGATGAATTGCTGGTTAACCGTATTAACAATTGAACCGGCCAGTATAACGATCTTGTTAGCACGTTTACCGTTTTGATCATATAGATAGGAATTGTGCATAATAGTTTTGGCAGCTGCTGGTCGCGCATTTTCCGTTACGAGTTCGTTGAACGGAGCTGCACTAGCGGGTTTTTGCAAAGCAATATTTGCGGCCTTAATAAAGCGGTTTGGTGCAATAATGTAATATTTTTTACCCCGAATTGTGACTGCATTGCCATAGGTTTTAATATTATTGCCTTTTCTTAATACACCAGCTTTCTTTATGCGATTGCCATGTTTATTGTAAACATAGGCATTATGTTTTAATTTCTGACTTGTAGGAATAACATTACCCAGAGCAATATAGTAAATTTTATTCTGATTGCCTTTATCGACCAAGACGTAATAGCTCTGCCCGTTAATCTCTTTGGTGCCGTAAGAAGTAATGATTGAGCCGGCACCAAGAATAACTTTGTTAGCACGTTTGCCATTTTCATCGTAAAGGTAAGCGTTGTGCATTAAGGTTAATTCTTCGCTGCTGGTTAAATCAAGTTTTGACTCTCTGTCTTCTTTGCTTGATGTATTAACAGGCGTATTGTTAGCAGGGGCAGGAACGGAATGATTGCTAGAACTAGGTTCATTTTTGTGATTAATATCATGAAGAATACGGTCTATGGTGGCAGAATCCGTAACATTAAGATACATTTGCTTAATAGCATCATCACGTAATTTGGTAATTGTCTGACTGTCATTAACCTCAGGCTGTTTGAGAGCAGCGTTTGCCTTGGCCATGTCTGTCTCAATTTGGTTAATAATAGCTTTCTTTTCCTGCTCAGTGTATTTGCTTGATGACTGAATTTCACTTGTAGCTGCATTTTGTGCGTCTGCCAGAGCTCCAGCAGCTATTTCTTTTTCACCAATTAACTCTGTTGCGGCCAGCTTATCTGCGTTAGTAGAATTTTTGAGAGCATCTTTGGCACTTTCGTATGCTTGATCAATGCCGGTCGTATTTGCTTTATCCTTAAACCTGTCTTTGAGAAGTTTAACAGCGGAATCATAGGCAGCTGTTAGTCTTTCTTCTTGTACTTTGCTATCGTTGTTTAAAACATTCTCAAGTTCTTGACTATCACTTACAATAATTCTGCTTATCTTGTCAACTGCATTCTTTCTGGCAGTTTCTATTCCAGTTGAATCTTGAGCTTGATCAATAGTGCCCGTTTGATCCGAGTTAGCTTTAGCTGCTTCTTGGTCAATGTAATCTTTAATTGCCTGCTTTTCAGCACTAGTATAATCGCTGCCATCTTGATGCTTTAATTTATCAACTTGGTTTTTAGCATTGGCAGCAGTGTCAGCTACTGAGCCTTTAGCTATTTCTTTTACAGCTGCAATCTTAGCTGCTGTGATATCTTCAATTGAGTCACCATTCACCTGTGAGTGCTCGTGATATGCTTTATCAACATTGGTGGTGTCAGCATTTTCACCAAATTTTTCTTTTAGTTCAGCAACTGCTTTTTGATGTTCAGCAGCTAATTCATTGTTGGCTTCTGCTTTAAGCGAACTAATAGATTCGTCTTTAGCGGCATTACCAGCACTGCCAATATCGGATTTAGCGGTTTCTGTGATTTTAGCAATCTGGTCCTTTTTGCCTAATGTATCGCCTTTAGGAGCATTAACTGCATCAATTTGATCCTTGGCTTTCTGGCTATCATCTTTAATTTGCTCTTTCAGCCTGTTCTTTGTTTCAGCAGCTAATTTATCGTTACTGTCGATTTCTGCAGTTACTTTTGCAGCTTCTTCGTCGATGTCAGCCTTAGCCTGTTCCTTGTTAATGATGGTCATAGCCTCATCATAAGCGGCACTGGTAGTCTGGATATCAGTAGCATTATTAATAGCTTTAATTTGCTCGTCAATATGATCTAGCAATTCTGGTGACAGCTTATCTTTCAACCTGTCTTTTAATCTACTATATGCATTGTTAATGCCGTCTACTCCTTCAGCGCCCTTAAGGGCATTATTTTGTTCATCATTGAACCATTCTGGTTCAGTGCCAGTTTCAGGCTTAGCCAACAGCCGATCAATGTTTTGCCCAATATTAGTTTCTTCTGGGATGTCGGCACTTGTTGCAGCACTTTCGATATCTTGGTAGCTCTGTTTGTATGCATCATCAATTGCTTTTTTAGCTGCTGCCTTTTGCTCGGCAGTTAATTGAGATTGATCAATTACAGCATGAGCTTTGGTCTGTGTATCTTTCAGAACACTCTCGGCTTTCGTCTTTTGTCCAGCCAGGGCTGTTTTTTCTTTAATGCTGTTGATATTAGTAATAGCTTGTTTTCTATTATTATCTATTTGGTCTTTAGCGCCAGCTTCAGATTGCGAAACAGAATTAATGTCAGTTTTTGCTTGTTCAACAAGTTTTTGAACTTGTTCCTTCTGCTTTTGCTGGTCTGCTGGGGACAAACCAGATTTTTCTATGGCATCATTTGCTTCTTTTTGCGCTTGTTCGATCTGAGAGATTGCCTCTTGTTTAGCTTTAACTATTTCGGCTTTTTCTTGTGCAACTTGGAAAATACGGTCGATTTCTTTCTCACCAAAATTAGCAGTTTCACCTTCTGGCACTATACCTTGTTCGGTATTTTCAACTTGTGTTTTAGCATCTTCGTAGCGGTTTTCAAGCTTAATAGCGGCAATGTTAGCAATGGTTTTGTTAATGGCTTCTTCAAGTTGCTTTTGAAGCGCGTCAATTTGACCTTGCTCCAGGTTGGTTGCCACACTGGCAATTTCACCTTTACTGTTAACATAGTCCTTAAACTTGTTAATTTGTTTATTCTTTTCTGCAGTCAGTTTGCTTGGCAATTTCGCCTGATCAATGTTTGTTTTGGCATCTTGTTCTAACTGCGACAGCTGCTCGCTTGTCCCGCCATAAATTGAACTAATACCATCATTTAAAGCCTGGTCAATGTCTTGATAGCCGCTAGCGACATCGTTGCCAGCTAAGTCTAAACTATCAATGTCAGTTTTGGCACTTGCGGCGTGTTCTTTTAAGCTCTTAACGATTTGATTTTTACGATCAAAATCATCACCTAATTTGTTAATTGTGGTAATGCCATCATCTGCAGCTGTTTGAATTTGCGTAATGGTGTTCTGCTTACTGCTCCTAGCGTTAATAATCTTTGCTGCTGCTTTTTTTTGTTCCTGATCTATTTGTGCTTTCATTTGGTCAGCAACGGTGCTGTCTTCAGTTTCAGCAGCCTTAGCTTTGGCGTTGGTGGCTGCAGTTTGTAAATCATTGAGAGCTTGGGCTAGAGCTTCTTCGTTAGCAATATTATTATTGACCTTGTTAAGAGCTGTCTCACCATTACCTTTGGCAGCATTAATTTTATCCAGATCAGTGGCAGCAGAAATCTCGGCTTTAGCTGCACTTAAAGCGTCACTAATAGCCTTACTTAAGTCATCATATTGATTTTGATCAACTTTATTGTGCAAACGGTCATCGCTTAAGCGCTGGCTCAGTTTTTTAGCCTGCTCAACCAATGAGTTGTAGGCGGCATTTTGTTCCTGCAGCAAAGCGGCGTTATCTTTAGCATTTTGTACAATACCGGTAATGGCATTTTCAGCGCCTTGTTTGGCTTTTTCTACCTCGTCTGGACTTTGTGCCTTGTTAATATTTTGGATAGCTGTCTCTTTATTTGAGTTGATTAAGTCAATTTGCTGGGCTTTCTCAGTATCACTTAGAGCTGACTGTTCGATCTTCTGGATATTATCTGCAGCTGTTTGGGCAATATTCTCTAAGTATTTATTGGCATTATTCTTAGACGCTTGTAATTGGGCAGCGCTTAAAGCTTTGTCAATATTGATAATACCAGTAGTCTTAGCGGATGTAATATCGTCTGTTGTTTGCTGACCGTTAACCTGACTAACGGCTTTATTTTTGGCAGCAGTTGCCTGACTCTTATACTGAGCTTTTTCTTCAGCACTTAAGCCTGTAATTTGATCAATTTGAGCTAAAATTCCCGGAGCACCAGGATTATTAGTTTGACCGTTTAGTTCCGCTGTCAATGCTTTAATTGCTTCGTCTTTAGCATTTTTTATTTTGGCAGCATCATTAGAATCTGCTGTAGTCTTAATTCCTTTGATGTGATTAATGGCAGAATCTCTACTGCTCAAAACAGTGCTACTATCCTCAGCAGCAGTAATGGCTGAAGTGGCATTCTCTAGAATAGAATCAACACTGTCTTGATCCTTTTTATCTTTTAAGTTGTTTTTGATTTCGTCTGCGACATCTTTAATAGCTTTTCTGGCCTGTGTTTTGGTAATTGCTAAGTTACCACTTGCTTCCGCTTTATTGATTGCATTAATGGTATCAGTAGTGATTTTATTGATACCATCTTTTGTCTGGCCATTTTGTAATTTACTCTTGGCATCCGCAACAGCCTGATTAATATCAGAGATTGCCTGCTCATATTGGGAACTAGCTTCTTCTTTTTCTTCAGCGCTTAGAGTGTCATATGAAGATTTTAATCTGCTAATTGCTTCTTGAGCAGCTTGGTTAATAGCCTCTTCACTGTGATGTTTAGCATTCTCCAAATCAGCTGTCATAGCTGTGGCTGCAACCTGACCAATAGCATCTTTACCATCATTTTTGGCTTTGTCTACGGCATCATTATTTTTTTGCAATTCAATATTTTGCTTAGCTTTAGCTCTTTCATCGTTGATTTTTGCAATGGTTTGAGTTTTATCAGCGTCAGACATCGCAGATTGATTAATGGTAGAAATTGCTTGATCAGCCTGCTTGTCGACTTCTTGCTTAGCATGATCAATATTGGTATCAAGGCTTTGCGCATCCCTAATAACTGTGTTCATATTATCAATGCCTTGCTGCTTTTCAGAATCAACTTGAGCAGCAGGAACATTCTTTACTTTAGCAACTGCATCATTATAGTAATCGGTTAACTGTTTAATTAATCCGTCTTTAGTAGTACTGTTAACATTCTGTAAGTTGGTAATTTGATTAGAAACATCGGTGCAGGTGTTCAACAATTCTTTAAGGGCAGCGCTTCTACTTGATTGCAATACTACTTTAGCAAGAATTTTATTTAAAGCTTCCCGACCGGCGTTTGCTGCAGTAGCAATTTCATCTTGAGAATGAGCATTTTGAATATCAGTTTTGGCTGAAGTTAAAGCAGAACTAATTTCGTCATAGTAATCACCTTTTTCTTTGCCGGAAAGGTTAGGATCTTTTTCGATACTTGTCCAAATTTTTTCTGCTAGAGCATTTAGGCCAGTGTCTTTATTGGTTAAAGCATCATCTTTTTGTTGCTCTAAGTATTTTGCTTCTTCACTGGCAATACTGCTAGCAACGCTGGCCATAGCAGCAATGCCATCATCTCTATCTTTAGCCACTTGTTCAGCAGTCGAGTCGTTGTAAACTTTGCTGGTTGCCGTTTCGTAGAAGCTATTAATTTTGCCTGTTAAGGCGTCTTTTTGCTCGCTATTAATTTTATTATCGGTAAAAGCCTGATTAATAGTATCTATGTCTTTTTTCTTCTCATCTTGCAACGCTATATTTGCCTGAGATTTTGCGACTATTAATTGACCAGCCGCCAAATCCTCATTGATACTAGTTTTACCAGCTTGTCTAGCGGAATTAACACCATCATTGTCTTTAGCTGCATTAATTGCTGCTTTGGCATTAGCTAAGTCTTTATTAATAGTTTCTTGATAATGTTGTTTATCTTCTGGACTTAAAACAGTATCGTCAAAGTCGTCAATTGTACTTAAAGCGTTATTAGCTGCTTCTTCAACTTCCTTAATTGCATCTTGACGCTGCTTATTTAAATTAGTAGAGCCGGTATTAGCAGCATTTTCTTGATAACCAGTAATATTTTTAATGGCTCTGTCTTCATCTGTTGCAATTGCAGTTTCATTTTCATCTTGCGTGATTTTAGCAACACCAGCAGCAGTTGCGTTATTAATTAGTTCTTGAAATTTGGTTTTTTCTTCATCGCTCAGGTTTTTATTATTTGTAATCTTAGCAATGGCTTTGTCTTTTGCATCCTGAATTGCTGCAATAGCTTGATTACGTCGACCACTTAAGTTTTGCTCATCAAGTAAATTGTTTAATGCGGCAGTGCCTTCTTTAGTAGCTGTATTAGTATCAGCTATAGTTTCGGCATTATCAATGCGGCTAATATAGCCTTGACTTCCGGTAAGCAATTCACTGGCTTTATTGGCAGCATCGTCTTTATTCTTGGCCGTTAAATTAGGATTATTCTGAATTTTGTTAACAATGTCTTGTTTAACTGTTTCCAGTTGCTTTTTAGCAGCAGCCTTATAAGCACTTAAAACGTTCTGCTTACCGTCAATAATATCCTGGTTAATAGCGGTAAGTGAGTCATGGCTAGCAATCGTGTTGGTAGCATTAGTGGCAGCCTCATCAATATTAGCTTCTTGTTCAACTCCTAAATTGTTTTTAGCTTCAGTTGCATCTTGCTCAATTTGTGCTTTAGCAGCAGCCTTATAGGCATTTAAAACGTTCTTTTTACCGTCAATAATGTCTTGTTTGATGTCAAAAGCAGAGCTATGACTGGCAATCGTTTTGGTAGCATTAGTGACAGCCTCATCAATATTAGACTCTTGTTCAACTCCTAAATTGCCTTTAGCTGTCTCTGCGTCTGCCTTAACTTGAGCTTTAGCATTTTCTTTAAAAGCATTTAAGATATTTTCTTTAGCTGCATTTTCTGCTTTGGCAATATTTGAACTACTTGCAGCATTATCCTCAATTTTATCAATTGCCGCTAGGGCATCTGTCATGGCGGTTTCGGCTTGGCCAACTTGACCAAGGACATTCTCGTAGCCCTTAGTATAACCAGCAATTTCAGCTTTGGCAGCTGCTTTGTTAATTAAACTTTTAGCAGCAGCTTTTCTCTTATTGATAATTTCACCGTCATCAGTGCCATAAATAGATTTGGCAGTATCACCAGTAGTAGCTGTTGCAGCAGCAACTGCTTCATCTATTTCATCAAGGTATGTTTTTTGTTCATCCGCTGTTAAATCAGAATTTTGAATCCGTTCTTTAGCTTGAGCAGCTGTCTCCTTAATATCTTTTGCTGCTTGGTCTTTTACTTTATCCGTATGTGTGCCATTAATCTTATCAATACCATTGTTAAGATCATCTTTAGGATTATTGCTGTTAATAATATCTTTGATAGCTTGATTTAAAGCAGCTTGAATTTCAGGTCGATCATCACCATACTGTGCTATTTGCTTTTTAGCAGCAGCTTCTAATGCATTAATTGCATCGACGGTATCTTGTACACCTGGGAGTAGAGCTTTGGCTTCTTTTTGATGGTTATTAATAGCCGCTTCATCTTCGTCTTGATCAAGATCACCGTCAGGAGCAACAATTTCTTTTGGCCGCTTGAGCTTGTCTTTTATGCCGTTAATTAACTCGTCTACCGGTGGTTTAACATTTTCATCTTTAGCGGCTGCGTCAATAGCATTTTCGACTTTTGTAATTGCCTGGTTAATATCAGTTTTTACATTATCTCGGTAATCTTTTCCTGCTTGATTAATGGCATTAATACCGTCATTAACAACCTGATCGATGTTAGTGTTATTTGTGGCAGCAGCCTGCACTTTACTAATAGCTTGGTTTTTAGCGGCAGTGATAGATTGTTCTTGTGCAGGGAACTTTTTAACTTGCTCGTCGGCTTGCTGAGTTAATTTGTCAATTGCAGCCGCTTTAGCTTTTTCATATTCTCCTTGACTTTGGGCTGTTTGTATAGCCTTATCAACCAAGTCTAAAGCCGTCTTTTTCCTATTATTTATTTCACTGATTGCCGTCTTGGAAGATTGGACGCCATAAACTGATTTTTTAGAATCATAATTGCTATTTTTATTGGTAGAAGCATACTGGGCGGCTTCATTCAGTGCATCAGAGAATGCTTTTTCCTGATCTGCAGTCAAATTAGCCGGCTTTTTAGTTTTAGCAGCATTAATAGCATCAGTAATTTCCTGAGCTGCTTCTTGTTGTACTTCGCTAAACGGTTTGATGCCGAGACTAACTATAGTAGGGCGGTCGCCACTGGCAATGTCTAACGGACTATATTCAATGAAGTTTGCATGTGGAGTTAGTTGAATTGTGGCGTCTTTAGCCATCCTGGTAGTAATTTCGGCAGGGATGGTAATGGTGAAGGAGCCATCAGGAGCAACTTTAGCGGCAAATTTGGTAGGTAATGCTGCCAAATCATTTGCTTCACCGCGATAAGTATCAACAGTATCAGCGTAGGGATTAGCGATTGTTGAATCAATAACAGCTTGACCATTTCTGTATACACCACTATCTTTAAACCTGGCTAAAACATAGGCTTCGGTACCACCAGGTAAGATGTTTTTAAAAAAGCTGTCACTATCAGGACCATCTTTTGCAGGATCATAGTATAATACATGACCTTTGACCAGCTTGGAACCATCGTCTTGATTAGTTACCGTCACGTCTTCTGGGTCTATGTCTAAGAAGCCGCTTTGATTAGCCGGTGTAAATCTGATGTTATTGTAGCCTGGGTTATCTTTATTGGAAAAAGCTGCTTCCACGATGGCTCGAAAGAGCTGGTCATAGCTTTGATGATTGTAATTTTGCAGCAATTTCTGGAAGTTTTCAGGTGCTTTACTGAGAATGGCGCTAAGCTGGGGGCTATCTTTTTTGACTTTTTCTAAGTCGAAGATCCTTTGACCGTTTAATACTTCCAGTTTGCTAACTGCGACAGTTTTAGCGGCTTTTTCGACTTGTAAAACATGAAAAGGCGGCAAGACTAAGTTGCTGCCAAGAGCAGATCCATTTAACAGTTCACCAAGGTTTAAGGACTGGCGAACATTTGTGACCGTAATTTTATTATCACCGATAATGCTGGTACGGTCATTGTTGTTCAGATGAGCATCTAATACAAGAGAAGTAGGGTTATTAACAATTAGTTGCCCGGTATTGGCCACATCAACCAATTTTATTGCACCAGTACCGGCATCACCAACTAATTGGATTTCAAAGCCGCCGTTTTGCACGTTAGCTTTACCATCAATTTGCACTAGCGAACCAGTATAATTGCCCATGTTTTGCCCAGTAATTTTGAGAGCACCACCTGAGTTAATGGCAAAATCGCCCCCAATATAAATCAGGTTTTGCTTATTTCTAGTTGAAATATTTCCATTCGTGTTAACGGTAATAATACCGCCTTTTCCAATGTTAACTTTTGATTTGGCGCTATCTAGGTAAATTGCTCTGGCTTGCCCGTTATTTTGCTTGCCCACATAATTAATTCCTTCACTTTGTCCGATGTTAATGTTCACTTGACCGTGAACAGTTACTTGCGCATCGTCACTAATAAAGATGGCACTGATTGGATTGCCGTGTTCACCATTATTAGCACCATTTGTACCATCATATGCCTTAAGTGGGGTTAGGTTAACAACTGCTCCTTGTTCAACAGTGAGAGAATTGCCTTCCCCTCTCATTTCAATCAAGGTACCACCAAATGTCGAACCGTCAAAGTGGCAGCCTGCTTTAAAAGTAATGCTATTATTGCTGTTGGTAAATTCTAAAAGCTGCTGATTATTACCGTCAAACCAACCGCCAATGTTGCTTGGAATTTTGACAGTTTCCGCGTGAATTTGACCTTCAAAAATAATGTCAGTATTGTTTTTGGTATAAGCTAATTGTGAACCATAAAAGATAATGTTTCTAAAAGTGATTTTAGCCGTTTGCCCTCTAGTCATATTGTAAGTGTCAGCGACACCATAATAGTCGGTACTTTTAAGTATTAAGTTTTCATAAGTAATATCTAAAGAAGAATTACCGGTAAGAGTAGGGTGGTTACTCTTGAAATCAAGAGTATATTTCGCATTACCTGCAGACTTAATTAATAATTTTCTACCTTGAAAAGCCTGGCGATTATGACCTGTCTCTCTGTCAGCAATAATATTATTGGTAATATCAATTTCACTTACATTACTATTGGTTAGGGCGCTAATAAAATCCTTCCAGTTACCAACGCTTACTTTTTTACCAGCGTCTTTTGCATCTTTTGCGGTGATCTTAGACTTTGCGGCGTCATTATTTTGATCTGTTTTGCCAGTTTCCTGCTTAGCAGTATCGTCTGCATTGGGCTCTTCCTTGTCAGAATTATCAGTGTTAATATCTGTTTTATCTATATTGCCCTTGTTAATTTCATTGTTATCTGTACTGTTTGCGTTAGGCTCTTCTTTGTCTGGCTCGTCATTATTGGCAGGAGTTTGATCTGTTTGAGCAGTGTCATTTTGTTTACTGTTACTATTATTCTCCCTCAAAAACGAACTCAAGCCAGAAAATGCGGTTAAATTTGCTTCCCCTTCTGGCTTGTTTGTTTTGTATGTAGTAGTAGATATATCTCGTGCGGTATTTTTGTTGCTGTCTTGCGAAAAGATTTCCCCTTGAGAATAGGCCTTCTTCTCAGTTAGTTGAGGTGGAACAACTGTATCAGCCTTAACTGTTTTGCTGTTTAAGCCTAAAAAAGTAAAGCCAAGCAATACAGAAGTAGTACCGATACTCAATTTACGAATTGAGAAATGGTCTTGCTTAGCCTGCCTTGCCATTTTTTTCACCCGTTCATTGTAATTATTCTTTCCTAACATAGAAATTTCCTTTCTAATTTCCATTTACTATATAATTATCAATTTAGTAGATGATGATATAAATGTCAATTATTGCGTTTTATAAAGTATTAGTTTATAAATAACAAGTTTTGCAAAAATAAGACAGCGTAAATTAAATAAAGATAACGCTAGCATTAAATTTTAGATAACAATAATTGGCTTTTATAGGCAAAAATTAGATGATGATATTAAAAAAACTGTTCAAAATAAGACAGCTAAAATTTATATATATATTTAAATAATATTGTTATATAATTTATTTAATTTGCTAAAATACGAAGGAAAAATGCGGTTGCCGCAATGCATGATTTGTTATGTTTCAAATTAGTTGCACCATTTTAAGTATTGAGAAAGTTCTATGATATCCTGAAGGGGAGGAGGCATTTATGATGTTTAAATGGATTTTAAAACAGCCTGATTCGAATATGCTAGTTCCTAAAGAAAAAGTGGCACAAACATACAGATGGCGGCAATTAGGGGTTTTACTAGCAACTTGTATTGGCTATATTGGGTACTACATCATTCGCCTTGTATTTACCACAGAACAAAATGATATTATGAAAGAATATCATTTCTCTACAGCTAATATTGGTCTCATTTTGTCTTGTTTTGGTATTGGCTACGGCATAGCAAAACTCTTTATGGGGGTATTGGCAGATAGGTGTGATTCCAACCGGTATTTAATGGTAGGACTGTTATTGTCTGCAATATTAAATATTTTTTTAGGTTCAACTCACAACCTTTATTTAATGATGTTGTTAATGTTTTTAATGGCAGTCACACAAGGAATGGGGGCTGCAGCTTGCCAAAAAATGATTCAGCTCTGGTGGGGACCAAGAATGAGGGGAACAATGTATTCCATTTGGTCTTCAGCACATAATGCCGGCTCATTTATTTGTGTGGCCATAGTGCAACTGGCGGTTTTCCTTTTTTCAGGTTCAATTCCAGCTGTCTTTTATACATCCTCAGCAGTTTCCTTTATCATTTGCATCTTAATTTTAGTTTTGGGTGCTGATAGACCTAAGGTGGTCGGGTTACCTGATATTTCTACTTATACAGGTGACAAAGTTATTCTGGATAATGGCCAAGTTTCGACTGCGGATCAGACTGATTTGAGTGTTAGCCAAATTTTTGTTAAGTATATCTTGCAAAATAAATTAGTTTGGGCAGTTACTCTGACTTCAATGTCACTTTATCTGGTTCGCTACGGCATTCAGAGCTGGATCCCATCTTATTTGGTCCAGAATAAGGGCTTCGATCCTGCAGCTGCTAAATGGATTATCGGCATTTTTGAATTAGCATCAGTTCCGGGAGTAATTATTATTGGAGCGATTTCAGATGCTTTAAAAGGTCGCCGAGCATTAGTTTCAATCGCTTGCGTAATTGGGACGTTAATTTGCTTAACGCTATATTTTTTCAGTAATAATCATGCTCTGATAATTGCCGCTTTAATCATAATGGGTAATTTAATTTACGCACCGCTGACACTTGTGGGACTAATGATTAATGAGGTTGTCCCGAAATATGCAGTAGGTGCGTCAACGGGCTTCATGGGCTTTTTCCAATACATTTTTGGTGAAACTCTAGCAACAGCTTTAATCGGGATACTAGTTGATAAATTTGGCTGGATCGCCAGCAACTCGGTTCTTTACGTTGCCTCATTTGCGGCATTAATTTTCTTAATTTATACCGCTATTAGTGAAAACAAGATGCGTCAAGAAGCAGAAAGTAACAATAATTAGATTAAAAGAATTTTGCAGACATTTTACATTGATGCAAGAGTGTTAAAAAAAGGTAAGTAATGCTTTAAGCTATTTGAATTAGCGATTTTTAAGTATACAATATTATGTACCGATATAATTTTAAAAATAACGAGGTTGGAAACAAATGAAGATTAGTCGAAAATTATTAATGGTATCTGCTGCTGCATTAATAGGTGTCAGTCCTGTGCTTAGTGCAAGTCAAGCTGTTGTGGTTCAGGCCGCTAACAAGACTACCGCTAAGAAAAAGACGACAAAGAAGAATACCATTAAGTTGGGTCATAATGCTTATGTTTATGATAAAAATGGTAAACGCTTGAAGACCTACATGGGTAGTGCTAAAAACACTAAAATCGCTAAGGGCATTACTCTATCATTTAGTAGTAAAGTAACTATTAATAAGAAGGATTATTACAGTATCGGTAATAATGCTTTCATTAAAGCTACTAATGTTGGCTATGTTAATGGTAAAAAGGTGACTAAAAGTGCACCAGTAGCTACTGCAAAAATTAAGCATAATTCATATATTTATAATGCTAAAGGCAAAACAGACAAGAAGAAAATTAAGAAAGGTCAAACTGTTACCGTCGACCAGTTAATTTATATTGGTAAAAAATTGTTTTACAGAATTGGTGGTCAAAGTAATCAGTTTATAAAAGCCGCAAATGTTGGTAAAACCAGTGGTGCTAAACTGAAGCCAGTAAATAAAAAGCCTGGTAAAAATGAAAATGTACCAAGCGATAATCAAAACGACCCAACTGTAATTCTTCTTAATCACAATGCTTATGTCTATGATAGTAACGGTGACACCACCAAGACTCTGATTAGGAGTGGTGAAAAAGTCACAGTTGATAAATTACAATATATAGGTAAAAAGCTTTATTATCATATTAATGACGCTAATTACCCAGGTAATGATCAATGGGTTAAAAAGAATAATGTGGGAATTGTTACTGGTAAGCAACTTGAGCCTGCAAATTCAAAGCCTGAAAGTGACGAAAATGTGACCACTGTTACTTTAGCTCGCACCGCTAATGTCTACAACAATAAAGGTGTTCTGCAATCAACTAAGACTTTTGCTAAAGGCCACACTGCACGTGTAACAGAATTACGTTATATTTGGGTAGCAGCTGAAAACCAATCTGCACTGTTTTACAAGTTGCAAAGTGATAAAAATGGCTATCTGAGAGAATCAGATATTAGTAATGTTAATGGTGTTAAATTATCACCAGTCAACACTCCAGAAGCAGCTAAGAATGAAAATACTTTTGCTTCAGCAACCGATAAAAAAGCTTTGCAGGATGCTTTGAGTCAAGATACAACTGTTAAAGCCAGTGATGCTTATAAGCTTTCTGCTAAATCGTTGCGTGATGCTTATGACGCGGCTATATCCAGTGGAAGTCAGGTTAACACTGCTAAGTCAACTGTTACTCAAGTAAATGATGTTTTAAGTAAAATTAATACTGCTAAGGCAGCTTTAAATGGTAAAAAGATAGTTGTTAGTGATTTAAAGAACTTGTCATTAACTGAAGCCAGTCAAATTGTTGATTTAGTTGCCAGTGTAAATGGTGTAGACAAGAGTGCTGTACAATTTAGCAACAATAATACGATACTGACAATTATTAGTGCTAATGGTTTCCAAAAACCTGTAACTATCACTGATTACGTCACGACAAATAAATAAAGTGTAAATAAAATCAGATAAACTAAAAAGAACGCAATTCACTGAAAATGTGAACTGTGTTCTTTTTTTATTTACACAAAGAGAAACATCTCTTAAAGCGTAACTAATTTAGTTTCTTGAAGTTTAGGAATACATATTTTTAAATTGAAAGGTGTTTTTTGTAAAAAGCGCGTTAATAAAAGTAGTTTATACCTTAATTGTCTAAGTCTTCTGCCATTTCTCTCATACGTCTCAGGTCATCTGGTTCAATTATAATTTTCATAGCTTTACTATTTTCATCAAGTTGATCAATCGAAGTCGAACCACTTAAGACGTTAATGTTATCGCTTTGATTTAATACCCAAGCGATAGCCAAATTGGCTAAAGTACAATGATATTTTTCACATAAGGGTTTCCAGGAATCAAGCATGTCGTCTACTTTTGCCAGATTTTCTGGTTTAAACCATTTCTTACCATTACGTGCGGAACCCTTAGGTGGGACATAATCACGAGGAACAGCTCCAGATAAAATGCCCATTGATAACGGAGAATATGCTTGTAAAACAATATTATTTTCCTTGCACAATGGCAGCAGTTCATCTTCAACTTCTCTGTCGAGTAAACTATAACGACATTGAATAATATCCAATTGTCCGTACTTGAGGTATTCGCGTACGTCGTCAGCGTTAACATTAGCTGCACCTATTCCTCGAATAATTCCTTTATCTTTGAGTTCCATAAGGTACCTCATGGTCTCAGCTATTGGAGTTTTGTATGGCTCAACAGCTTGCCAATGAGTCATATAGATATCAATATAATCAGTTTGTAGTCTTTTTAAAGTATCAAATAGTTCTAACGAAATAGATTCAGGAGTTAGGTTCTTATATAGTGATCTATCTCCAACTTTATTGAAGAATGCTCCTTTTCTTTCCCACGTAATACCACATTTAGTAATAATTTTATATTTTTCTCTATTGCCCTTAATAGCTTCACCAACTAATTTCTCACTTTCACCAAAATTATATCCTGGCGCAGTATCAATCAAGTTGATATCGTATTTCAAGGCTCCTCTAATAGTATCTAGTGCAGCTTGATGGTTATCATAATCGGTAAAAGCTGGACCTCCTCCTAAAGCCCAAGTACCTAATCCTATTCTTGAAACTTGCATATTATCTCCTAATTTCATTATTATCTCCTTTTTGATAATTTTTAAGTAATTGTTCTACTTGATGTTCATTTTTTACACCATCAATAGCACCCAGTTTTCTCACAGAAAGTGAAGCTACAGCATTACCAAATCGAGCACAGTTTTCAAAACTTTGTCCTTCAGCTAACTTAGAAATAAAACCAGCAGCAAAGTTATCACCAGCACCTGTTGTATCTATATCGATATTTGATGGCACCTCGTAAGATGGTAGATATTTTCTCATTTTCTTATTTTTAATGAAACAGCCATTTGCCCCGGTTTTAATAACAACATTTTTAACACCAAGTTTCAGTAGCAGATCTGATTGTGAATCTAAATCAGGCTGGTTTGTCAGATCCTTTGCCTCAGAATCGTTTGGAAAGAAGTAGTCAATGTAGGGCAGGATATTTTTAATATTATCAATCGTTTCTCCTAAACGGGGAGCATCAATATCGGCACAAATTGTCATCTTTTCCTTTTTGGCTTTTTGGAAAATTTTTAATATAACTTGATCATCAATTAATGGATTGTTGAAAATACTTGCCATTGATAAGATTTTACTGTTGGAAATTGCCTTAAAATCTATATCATTTTCATTCATTTTCCAAAGACTACCGTTTTTATTTGTCAGAAAAGTTCTTTGACCATCTGGTTTAACTAAGCCGATATTGATTGAGGTAGTGAGATTAGGGTTGACTTTTACAGAAGAAATATTAACTTTATTTTTTTGAGCAATTTTTCTAATGTAATTTCCAGCTCCGTCGTCACCAACAGCACTGATTAGAGCAACCTTTTTACCTAGCTTGGATAAGACAATGGCCTCATTTATTGCATCTCCACCTATTTTCATAGATATATCATTTAACGGGAAAGATACTTTATTTAATGTTTCTGAGCTAACAGGGTATAGTGGTATGTCAACTAAAGCAGTACCCACACAAATTACATCTTGCGTCATATAACTCACCTTATTTATAAGATTTGTCAACTATTACTACGCCTTTGATAAATTCGCTTTTATGTGTTGTAGCAAATTCAAACGCTTCTTGAATATCTTTATACATGAAATATTTATCTACAATTGACATTACATTGAATTTTCCGCTTGATATCATTTTAATAGTTTTAGGATAATCGTTGACGTAACGAAATAGAGTATGAATTGTTACTTCTCTGTTAATTTTTAGAAATTCTACTGGCGTTGCTCCTGGTATAGTACCCAGAATAAAGAAGGTTCCAGTATGCTTAACAATCTTTAAACCAATTTGTGCAGTCGCATTGCTACCGGCACATTCATATACAAAATCAGTGCCATTGGTTCCAACTACTGCTTTGATTTTTTCAACTATATCCGGATCATCACCTTTAAACGTAGCATTTGCACCAAGTTCTTTGGCTTTTGCCAAGCGATTATCGACAATGTCTATTACAACAACTGTAGAGGCGCCTGCCATCTTGACTGCCATTGTCGTAAGTAAACCTTCGGCTCCTGCACCTAATATGACGACTGACTTACCAATTAAATTGCCAGCGGACTCGGCAGCGTGAATTGCCACAGAAGCTGGCTCTGTCATGGCTCCTTCAACCAGACTCATATTATCGGGTAAATGATAGGTCCACTCGGCTGGATGATTAATATAGTTTGTTAAAGAACCTTTATAGTTAGGAGCAGTTGCCAGGAAATCTACATTAGGGCAGACATTATAATGACCTGATCTGCAAAATTCACAGGTGCCATCAGGAACACCAGGTTCCATAGCTACACGATCACCAACTTTAAAGTTAGTAACATTTTTTCCTACTTTAGAAATTATTCCGGCAGTTTCATGACCCAAACCGATTTCTTGGTTTGGATCTTCAGGTGGTAAATAAGGTCCATCAGTAAAGCCGTGCATGTCAGAGCCACAAATACTAACATCACAGACTTTTATTTGTACTTCGTTATCTTTAGGATCTTCAATTTCTGCATCTTTAATGACCATTTTTCCTGGCTTTTCCAGTATTGCTTTTGTATTATGCATGATTAACCTCTCTATTACTTTCTAAATTAATGGAACTATCGATTTCATTAATTGTTTTCTTTCTGGTTTCAATACCAAATAAAATAATAATAAGTGCGCAAAGTCCTAAAAGAATTCCTAAAGTGATAAAAACAGCAACTACTCCAAAATCTGTAAGTATCCAAGCGATTAAATATGGAGATGTAATAGCTACAAATCTACCAATAGCGTTTGAAATACCCAAGCCCCGCATTTTAACTTGTGTAGGCCAAAGTTCAGTTGCATACACTGCAGAAGAAAAGCTATTGTAGATGTATAAGATAAAAATCATAATAAAGCCGATTATTAAAATACTCGTCTCAGACCTTTGTTGTGCATAAATATAGCCTAAAATTGCAATAGCTATAATAAAAATTCCTCCGAACAACTTTCTGGGTAAAAATTCAATAATGAATGTTGAAAAATAAGTTCCCAAAGGTGCCGCAACGATCATAATAGTGGTCATAAGAAGGGACTTGGTGACTGTTATACCGTTGTTGACAAAAATCGTGGGTATCCAATTATTTATCGTATAAAGCGCTAGGTTCATTGCAATCAGCGTAGTGGAACAAATTAATGTTCGCCTTCCTAATGCACCAAAGAAAAAATTCTTGAATGGTATTTTAACTTTTTGGCTTGAATTAAGTTTTCTGTTGTCATTTTCATTAACTGAAATATCAATTTTATGGCCTTGCTCTTTTTCTACTCTTTTAACTATTTCGTTAAGTAAGCATTCTCCTTCCTCTTCATGTCCGTTTTGTAATAACCAGTGTGGCGATTCCTTAAAAAATTTGTGGAAAAAGAAAAGTATAATGAAAGCACTAACCGAACAAATTATAAAAACTGATCTCCATCCAATAGTTGGAATTGCTATTAAGCAAAGCAGGGATGCAATTAAAGGTGAAAAATTGCCGAAACAAGAAAGCATGGCTTGCCATTTTCCCCTGAATTTGGCTGGCAATAATTCAGTAAATGAACCATATCCTAGTTCTATTCCAGCTCCCATACCAACTCCCATTAAGCCTCTGCTAACAATCAGCAAGAACATGTTGGGTACAAGTGCAGCAACTAAAGAAAACACAGCAAAAGTCAAAATGGAAATTTCATTTGACTTTTTTCTGCCAATTTTATCGCCTAACCAGCCACCTATAAGTGATCCGATAAAAAAGCCAATCATCATAGCAGAAGAAAAGGCTGCGTTTAAATAGTTATTAGACCAACCCTTATGAATTAAATCAGCTAAGATTGAATTTCCTGAAGAATTAAGAACACCGTTTATTTGAAGTCCAAACCCTAAAAGGAAAAAGTTTTCTAAATGCCATTTTGAAAAAGGCAGTTTATCGAGAACTTGATCTGATTGCTTTAGTTCTTTCATGTCAATCCCCTTTTCTATTTCTGAAATCGCTAACATAATAATACACCCATTAATGTTCATTTGAAACATAAAATGTAAAAATAAAAAAATAATTATTTAGTTCACAATTTATAAAATGCTTTTAAATCAGCAATATAAGCTATAAATATTGAATAAAAATGTTACAAAAGAAAATTTAAATTATAAAAAAGATTGACTTTTAACATTTTCGGCTTAGTATAATAGTTGAGTCATGACTCGATCGATAGTAAGGACTTTCTTGTAAGGAGGTCAACATGAAAAATGACAATTCGCCCTTTGCCGGGGCAAGATTAGATAGATTGCCAACTAGTAAATTTCATTGGAAAATTTTTGCAATAGTTGGTTTTGCATTATTAACCTGCTGGAGTAATGCAATAGGAGGGCTGGTCCTTGCACAATTAAAAGTAATTGGTTGGACAAATAACAGTCAGACTGCATTGTTTACTTCATTAAGCACTGCCGGCATGTTCTTTGGAGCTTTAATTGGTGGTTCTATTGGTGATAAATATGGCAGGAAAAAAACTTTTTTGCTTTTTGAAGTAATGCACATAATTACTATGTTAGTTGCAGCTGTTTCTCCGAACATGAATTTCTTAATGGTAGTTAGGTTTTTCATGGGACTGGCTTTAGGGGCGCTATTAACTATACTTTTTGCCAGTTTTACGGAATACATGCCTTCAAGAAGTAGAGGTACTTGGTCATCCCGAATTTCATTTGTGGGAAATTGGTCATATCCTATTTGCTCATTGATAGCAATGTTATTAACAGAAATTGTTGCTCCGGAAATGAACTGGAGACTGCAATTTGTAATTCCTGCGTTACTTTCAACATTCATTTCTCTAATTGCTTGGAAAGCCTTTCCCGAAAGTCCCAGATGGTTAGAGTCAAAGGGGCGTTATGCTGACGCAGAAAAAGTTTTAACCAATATTGAAAATGAGGTTTCAAAAGAGACTAATAGTGTTTTGCCTGAAATTCATAAAGACAAGACTGAAAAAAATGAAGAAGAAAAACAAAATATTTCTTATACGGAATTTTTTAAAGGAAATTTGCTTAAAAGAGTAATACTTGGTTCATTTGCTTTAATTGCTATGAATGTTACGCAATATACCTTAATAAACTGGTTACCAACTATGTTCCTCGCTCAAGGAATAGATCTTAAGAAGTCTGTTTTTCTTAATACTATGAACATGTTTGGTGCACCTGTAGGTATTTTTATTGCAACGCTAATAATGGATAAAATACCGCGCAAAGTTATGGGGATTGGTCTCTTGAGCATCATGGCCGTACTAGGCTATATTTACTCTTTTCAAAGGAGTATGTTAATGATCTCGATTTTGGGCTTTTTCCTAATGATTTCTGTTTATATGTTTGTTTGTTATGCCTCTGCTGTATATGTCCCTGAAATTTGGCCAACCTATGCCAAATTAAGGGGATCTGGCTTGTGCAATGCCATAGGAAGGATTAGTGGAATAATTGTTCCTTTCATTGTTGCCAAGTTGCTTGATTCAGTTGGTATTACTGGAGTATTCATATTACTTGGAATCACGTGTTTAATAACGGCAATTATAATTGGTATTTTTGGCATTGAAACAAGAGGAAAATCTGTAGAAGAAATTGGTTCAATAAAATAGAAAGAGGATATTAAAATGAAAGCTTTAGCTCGTTATGGTAAAGAATTTGGTGGCTATAAGATGATTGATGTCCCTGTGCCAGAAGTTGGCCCAGAGGATGTCTTAGTAGAAATTAAAGCTGCCACTATTTGTGGTGCGGATATGAAGCACTATAAAGTTGATAATGGTTCAAAAGAATTTAACTCTATTCGTGGCCATGAATTTGCTGGTGATATTGTTAAAGTTGGCGACAAGGTAACAGATTGGAAAGTAGGCGACAGAGTAGTTTCTGACAATACAGGCCATGTTTGTGGTGTATGTCCAGCCTGTGATGATGGTGACTTTCTCCTGTGCCCACATAAGGTCAATTTAGGTTTAGATAATAATCATTGGGGTGGTGGCTACACTAAATACTGTTTAGTTCCCGGTGAAATACTACGTATTCACAAGCACGCTTTGTGGAAGATTCCTGATGGTGTCAAATATGAAGAAGCAAGTTGTCTTGATCCTATTAGTAATGCATATAAAGCTGTTGCAGAACAATCTGGCTTAAAACCTGGTGATGATGTAGTCGTATTTGGTACAGGACCATTGGGATTATTTTCAGTCCAAATTGCGAAGTTAATGGGAGCATTGAAGATTGTAATGGTTGGTCTTGATGCAGATACAAAATATAGATTTGATGTCGCTAAGAAATTAGGTGCAACAGATTGTATTAACGGTTCTAAAGAAGATGTTGTAAGTCGCTGCAAAGAGATTATAGGAGAAGACAATCTGGGCACTGTTATTGAATGTTCAGGTGCTATGGTCGCATTACACCAAGCAATTGAGATGGTACGTCCAAATGCTACGATCGTACGTGTCGGCATGGGTTACCAGCCATTTAACTTTCCAATCAATCGTATTACTGAATGGAATATTGATATTAAGGGCCACCAGGCATACAGTTCATCTACTTGGCGTCGTACAATTAAGCTGCTGGCAGCTCACAAAATTGATGTTGAATCAATGATTACTCATAGATTTGGACTATCGGAATGGCAAAAAGGCTTTGATGCTATGGCAGATAAATCGGCCATCAAAGTAGTATTTCATTATGACTATGATGATTAAGATTGGAGATAATTTGGTATGTTAGCAGATATTAGATATTGGGAAAAAATTGCACAGAAACATCATTTTGCTATTCCACACTTTAACGTTTGGAACGTCGAAATGCTCGAAGGAGTTATGGATGCCAGTGAACAAGAAAATTCTCCGGTGATTATATCCTTTGGTACTGGTTTTATTCACAATACAATATTTGAAGAATATGCTGGAATGATGGTTTCAATGGCTAAACATTCCACACTGCCTGTAATAACTCACTGGGATCATGGTCGTAGTTTTGATATCGTAAAAAATGGCTATGATTACGGGATGAATTCTGTTATGAGAGATGCTTCGAAATTAACATTTGAAGAAAATATTGCTGAAACTAAAAAAGTAGTAGATTACTTTCATCCATTAAATGTTGGTGTTGAAGCTGAACTTGGTCACGTAGCTGATCCTAATAAGTATGAAAAAGCAATGGAAGATTATCAGTATACCGATCCTTCAGTAGCTAGAGAATTTGTTGATAAAACTCATTGTGACTCATTAGCTGTAGCTATTGGTCAGGTACACGGTGTCTATACTTCTACTCCTCATCTTAATTTTGAGGTTTTGGAAAAAGTAGCTAAAGCAGTTCCTGTACCATTAGTTTTACACGGCGCTTCTGGGATACCAGATGAGCAGGTATCTAAAGCTGTATCAATGGGAATTTGTAAAGTTAACATTCATACTGATCTGGGTATTGCTGCAATGAAAGCTGCTAACGCTCATAGTGATCAACTTTATCTAGAAGTTCAAAAGTATGTCCGTGAAGCTATAAAAGATGAAGCAGTTCATAAGATTCATGTTCTGGGCTCTCAAAATAAAGCTGACTTAAGGCTGGAAAACTATTAAGTTATATTTTAAAATTTATTTTATTGTCAGAATTATATAAAATAGACCAGGTTGAAAAACTTGGTCTTATTTTATCTTTTTAAAAAATGTGAAACAATTTCATATTATATGAATTAAACATTTGCTAGAATAGTCTTATAGAACGGCGGAAGTGGGAACTAATATGGAACGAATAGAACTTATAAAAAAAGAATTAATGAACAATCACACTGTGAATATTTCAGAATTAAGTGATAAGTTTAATGTTACCAATCAGACTATTAGAAGAGATTTAAACCAATTAGAATCTGAGGGCTTCATTAATCGTACTTACGGAGGAGCGGTACTTAATGAAGCAAAGGTTGATTTTGCAGTTCCATTTTATCGGCGTTTATCTAAGAATAAAGATGGTAAGGATAAAATTGCTCTGCAAGTGATACCACTTTTGGTAAATTGCAATAGTATTTTTGCTGATTCAAGTACTACTGTTGTTAATGCAGTGAAATATTTACGTGACTCTGATTTAACTGTAGTTTCTAATTCCGCCGAGGTTCCAAGACAGCTATATACGGGAAGTGCAAACTTTATTTGCTCAGGAGGAATATTAGATCGACACAGTATTTCTTTTCATGGTGCAATAGCTGAGCGGACTTTGCAAAACTATAATGTCGATGTAGCCTTAATTAGCTGTAAAGGTTTAGATATGGAGCAAGGGGTAACAGACTCAACTGATTCTGAAGCTATAATCAAAAAAATAATGATTAAACAAGCAAGTGAAGTTTATTTGCTAGTGGATTCAACGAAGTTTGATAAAAAAGGTTTCGTTCATTTGATTGATGCTTCAAAATTAAGTAATGTGATTACAGATAAAAAACCAAGTGTAGAATGGTTAGAGTACTTTAAACAAAAGAATATTAAACTTATTTATCCCAAATAGTTCGCTATAAAGCAATTCTTTGATGAATTGCTTTTTCTACCCTAATAAACTATATAAAGCTCTTTAACTTTAAGCTTATAATATTGATAGATTATAAAACCAAAATAAAAACCGACAGGAGGGAAAATGATGCACACAACTGAGCAACTTTTCGCTGAGGAAAAGATTATTAGAGAATATTTTAATTCATGGCTAGAAAGCGATTTTAGTAGACTTGATAACTGGTTTAGCCAAGATGTCTATTACCGTGAATGTTATGGTGCTACTTATAAGGGATTAAATGAGTTAAAAGCCTATATCAATTCGAAGTCTAAAGAGCAGACAGTTTTAAAATGGGATATTTTGAGCATGGCTTATACTTCCTCTAACCAGTTTGTAGTTACTTGGTTTTTTGATGCTAAAGAAAAGCAGGAATATTGTTTTGACGGTGTTTCCCTAATAGCTTTTTCTGATAACAAGATAAAAAGCATAGTGGAATATTCAACCAAGCATGAGACATACCGACCATACAAGGACAAGGTGTAACCATGATTTTGTAAACATCATATATTTAACTCATTGGTGCAATAATTTAAATTTAATAATTTCTTTTTTTATAGCATAAACAAAAAGGTTAAAAAAATTTTTAAGAAAAATATGGTATATACCATTTATATTCAAAAGCTATAAATATATTGAAATACAAGACTAATTTGGTTTATACCAAAGCTCTAAACCTTACTGCCACAACATTTTTCACCGATTTATAGTAAAACGTTTCCATTTAATGTGCTATAATACAATTGTAGTGAAATATTAGTAGGAGGAAATATTATGAATGCTATAATTAATTGGCTAAACAAGCATCTAGTACCTGTTGCAGCCAAGATTGGTTCAATTCGCTGGCTTGTAGCTTTACGTGACGCCTTTATTTCGATAATGCCAATAATGTTAGCTGGTTCTGTTGCTAGTGTATTGAATGCCATTTTTAGAGACGTTCCCACCAACTTAGGCTGGATGGGTGTTGTTAACTCAATGCAATGGCTGATCAGTATCAATGCAATGGTCTGGACAGGATCAACTGCTATTTTGGGCTTGCTGTTTGCCTTTACTTTTGGTTATCAGATGTGTGTGCAGTATAAAGTTGAACCAATTGCGGGTGGTCTTCTTACACTAGGCACATTTATTATGAGCTTGCCTCAGAGCTTTTCAGTTGATTTGAAAAATGCTCTTACTAAAGGTGATATAAAGACCTTAACTGATGCTGGTACAGCTGTTGTCGGTAAAAATGTTAGTGCCTGGGGCTGGTTTAACTTTAACAAGTACTTTGGTGCTTACGGCTTCTTTACCATAATGATTATGGGTGCCATTTCAGTTGCAGTTTATATTGCTTTAGTTAAGAGACATATTACTATTAAGATGCCTGAAAGTGTGCCACCTGCAGTTTCTAATGCCTTTACTGGTATTATTCCAGCAACTGCTGGTTTGTTCGTTGTCGGTATTATTGATTATCTATTTAGTTTAAAGAACACTACAGTTATTGACCTAATTGCTCAAACAATTCAAGAGCCATTAATGAAGATGGGTCAAGGCTATGGTTCATTATTATTAATTGTATTCTTAGTACAACTGTTCTGGTTCTTTGGTATTCATGGTACCAATGTTCTTGCTCCAGTTACTGAAAGTATTTGGACAACAGCATTAATCGCTAACGTTAATGCCCACAAGATGCAAAAAGCTTTACCATATATGTGGACTAGAAGCGACTTCGACCTTTACGTTTGGATTGGTGGTGCAGGTTCAACACTGTTGCTTATTCTGGCTGTTCTTGCCTTTTCAAAACGTGAAGATGAACGTGCTGTTGCTAAGGTTTCTCTCGTACCTGGAATCTTCAACATTAACGAGCCTATGATGTTTGGTATGCCAATTGTTTTGAACCCAATTTACATTATTCCATTCATTCTTGCTCCATTAGTTATGGTATCAATTGCCTACGGTGTTCTGAGTCTCGGCTGGGTAAGTCCGGTTGCAGTACAGACTACTTGGGCAATGCCGCCATTCCTTAACGCAATAATCGCTACGATTGACTGGCGTTCAGTTATCTTACAAATTGTTAATATGGTTGTTGGCTTCCTAATCTATGTACCATTCGTTATTGCATCTAATAACATGGATCCTGAAAAAGTTAATAAAGTTTAAGGAGCAATAATTTTATGAAACAGTTAGGTATTTCCCTTTATCCCGAACAAAGTACATTTGAGCAGGATAAAGAATATATGGATTTAGCTCACAAGTATGGCTACAGCAGAATTTTTTCTTCACTCTTGCAATTAAAGAGTGCCAGCGGTGAAGATTTACTTGCCAAGTTAAAAAAAGACGTTGCTTATGCAAATGATTTAGGGTTTAAAACCGTAGTTGATATTAATCCCGTTTTATTTAAAGAATTAAAAATTGACTATAATGATCTAGTCTTTTTCCATGACTTAGGCGTTTGGGGCTTAAGATTAGATGAAGGCTTCAGCGGTATGGAAGAAGCCGCCATGACTCATAATCAATATGAGTTAAAAATAGAACTTAATATGAGTCGTGGTACTAATTATTTGGATAGTATTATGGCTTATGACCCTGAAGTTGATAATTTGATTGGTTGTCATAACTTTTATCCTCAAGAATACACGGGACTAAGTGAGAAAATTTTTAATGAATATTCACAAAAGTATCGTGACTATGGTTTACATACCGCTGCGTTTGTTTCATCTAAAAATGCTCAATTCGGTCCGTGGCCTGTTCATGAAGGTTTACCAACAATGGAAAGCGATCGTCAAAGAGATATTTTTAGTCAAGTAACACATTTGCGCTTGAGTAAAAAAATTGATGATATTATTTTTGGCAACGCGTTTGCTAGTGAAGATGAACTAGCTGCTGCTGCGAAAGCTTTTAACAGTTCATTTCCTGCTCTAGGAATTGAATTTGAACAAGATATTTTGCCAATTGAGAAGACAATTTGTCTTAAAAAGCCGCATTTGTATCGCGGTGATGCTTCGGAATTTTTGTTGCGTGATACCCAACCCCGTGTCGTTTATGCTAAAGAAGATATTCCTGCACATAATAACGATAAAGCCTCTTTTGAAAGAGGAGATATAGTTGTTGTCAATGATAAATATCCACGCTACAAGGGAGAATTACAAATTGTTTTAACTCCATTTGCAAATGATGGCAGACGTAATCTTGTTGGTCATATCTGTCCAGATGATTTGGATCTGTTGAAAGACATTGAGCCTTGGAGTACATTTATATTACGAGAATCTAACTAAGTTAATTTAATTATTAAAGCCATGAGCAATTGCTCATGGCTTTTTAATATGCATTTTTTTAAATAAAAAATAGTATAATTGTACATGTAAGTGATTTCAGATAAAGGAAGAGAATTAAATTACTATGCTAGGTTTTTCAATGTATCTCAACCGCGATTTTACGGCTGATGACTATAATTATCTGCTGGCAATGCGTAATGCGGGATTGACTACTGTTTTTACTTCATTGCATATACCAGAAGATGATCAAAAAGTTGTTTTGAAAAGATTAGCTGAATTAACCAAGTGGTGTCAAAATTTAGAAACAGATATCATTGCCGACGTTTCAGAGGAGGGACTAGAGCAATTAGGCATTGCACTAGATAACGAAAAGCAGGTTGAAAGTCTGGGTTTAACCGGCCTAAGAATAGATGATGGTGTGTCGTCAGCTACTATAGCGAAACTTTCGCAGAAAATGCCAATTGCTCTGAATGCCAGCACTATAAATGAAGATGACATCACAGCTTTACGAGAACACGGTGCTAACTTCGAAAATTTGCAAGCTTGGCACAATTTTTATCCTCGTCCGGAAACCGGCTTAGATGCAAATTGGTTGGAACAAAAAAATAATTGGTTGCACCAAATGAATTTGGAGACGATGGCGTTTGTTGCGGGCGATGATATTCTGCGTGGACCTATTTATGCGGGATTGCCAACTCTGGAAAAACATAGAGGTGAGAATCCTTTAGCTGCCACACTGGAATTGAAACAGCTTGGTTGCGACCATATTTTTATCGGGGATCCCTCTTTAACTCCAGACATGATTAACTGTTTTAATAATTACATCAAACAGCAGACTATTACACTTCACGTTGATGAAAACTTGCCTGAATTGTTCAATTATGAATGGAGCAATCGTCCAGATGTGGCGCGAGATGTGATTAGGTTGACGGAGGGGCGTAGCCGCCAACTTTTTAACACAGAACCAGAGACAAAAGTAAGTGCACGTCCTAAGGGAACAATTACCTGTGATAACAAATTATATCTGCGTTATCAGGGTGAATTACAAATAACTAAGCGTGATTTACCAGCAGATAAGAAAGTTAACGTTTTAGGACATGTCGTGCCTCAAGACTTACCGCTTTTGAATCAAATTGGTGCAGGTCAAAAAATTATTTTTAGATCTATGAATGAACAAAAATAGCAGATTTTTGTTTGTTTAAATTTCTATGTTTACTTTAAAACTTATGCAATTTCCAAGATAATCTAGTATTCGGGGCTTGAATGTCACCAACTAAAGTTGAATAATAATAAAGGAAGTAACTTTTTCAGACAACTTTTGGTAAAATAATAAGTTGTTAACAAATTTAATACGGAGGAAATTATGTCTTATAAAGACAATATGATGTTGTTTGCCCTTAATTCAAACGTTCCGCTGGCCCAAAAAATTGCGGAGCGTGTGGGGGTGCCCTTAAGTAAGTCTAGCGTTCAACGCTTTAGTGATGGTGAAATTCAAATAAACATTGATGAATCAGTGCGGGGCAAAGATGTATATTTGATTCAGTCAACCAGTGTGCCGGTCAACGATAACCTAATGGAGCTGTTAATCATGATTGACGCTGTGCGCCGCGCCAGTGCACAAACGATTAATATCGTAATTCCTTACTATGGCTATGCTCGGCAAGATCGCAAAACAAGACCCCGTGAACCAATTACTGCTAAACTAGTTGCTGATATGTTGCAAGAAGCTGGCGCAACTAGAGTTTTATCTCTTGATCTTCACGCCCCACAAATTCAAGGATTCTTTGACATTCCGGTTGATAACTTAATGGGTGCACCATTACTTGCTGATTACTTTTTAAGAAACAAATTGCATGAAAATGCTGTTGTGGTTTCTCCCGATCACGGTGGTGTAACCCGTGCTCGTAAATTAGCCGAGTTTTTAAAGACTCCAATTGCAATTGTCGATAAACGTCGTCCGCGGGCTAACGTATCTGAAGTAATGAATATCATTGGTAACGTGAAAGGTAAGCGTGCAATTATTATTGACGATATGATTGATACTGCTGGTACGATTACTCTTGCTGCTCAGGCTCTGATAGATGCTGGAGCTACCGAAGTTTATGCCAGTGCTACACATGCGGTTTTATCAGGACCCGCTATTCAAAGGTTAAATGATTCTCCGATTAAAAATTTGGTGCTAACTGACTCTATTAATCAACCAGTAGAAAAGAAATTGGAAAAAACTCTTCTAGTTTCGGTTGGCCCGCTTATTGGGGATGCAATTAAATGTATTCAAAAACACGAGCCTCTTAGTCCATTGTTTAATACTCGGTATGAAAAAGATAAACATTAATAAGTTAAAAAAGATAGAAGATCTGCTTGAAATAAGGCAGATCTTTTATTTTGACAGAATTACCACTTAGTTTACTTTATTAACCTCTTAGTAAAATTCAATTGCTTTTGAAATAAAATTAAAGTTTAATAAAAATATACAAAAGATGAAAGGATAAAGGGTAATGTCACTGAAAGAACTTTTGAAAACTAATATTCCCCGTAGTGTATTTATTCTAATTATTTTCTTAGGTTATGCCATTTGTGGAACACTAGGAACATATCTTTTTAAATATGCAATTAATGATTTAACAAAGGGGCATTGGGACAGATTTGTGTTTTGGCTGGTTGTTGATTTTGTCATATCAATCTTTTCCGTTTTGCTTTTACCAGTAGGAACATTTTTATTTAATAAACAAATTCAAGAATGCTTGCATAATATTCGGGCAGAACTTATGTGCCATTATTATCAGTCAAATACTTATAAAGTTTCCAATATTCAAAACCAGTTGAACAACAATCTCAAAATTTTAACTGATGATTATGCTACTCCCTGGATTCAGGTCTGGACTAATTTATTAAGTATAATTATGGCAATAGGGACATTGCTTACACTTCACTGGTCATTAATTTTATTCGTTGCCATAACAGCAGTCATTGTCTTGGCATTACCAAAAATTATGTCTAAAAAATTATCCAGTTCAACGGCTGAAGCATCAAAGAAAAATGCTGAATTATTAAATACCATTGAAAATTGGTTTTCCGGATTAGGAGAATTACGCCGTTACAGTGCGGGGGCTCGCTTGGACAGAGCACTTGGCCAAGACAGCCGTAAACTGGCAGCAGCCAATGTTAATAGAAGAAAAATCCAAGGAATTTCTATTAGTATTAATGGCTTGGGTAATGCTATTGGTCAAATTGGTGCAAGTTTATGGAGTGGGCTGCTATTTTTTGCACATATTATCACCTTAGGTGATTGGTTTATAGCGGGCAGCTTTGCTTCGACAATTTTTAATGGTCTCTGGTCAGTTATTAGCGCAATGACGCAGATGAGATCTACCAAAAAATTGCGTCAGGAAATTGCTCAATTGACAAAGCCAATATCTGGGAAGAAGCAAAGCACTAAAGTTTATGGCGTTGAATGTCATAATTTGAAGGTACAATATCAAAATGGTGAAAGTATATCCTATCCTGATTTTACGATCAACAAAGGTGATAAAGTTTTACTTTCTGGTGATTCTGGTACAGGCAAGTCGACTTTATTCAAAGTTTTACTGGGACAACTTAAGCCCGAAACAGGTGAAGTATTCTTTACTGCTAAAGATGGCACCAAAATATCACCTCAAAAAGCTCAACTGGGTTATGTAGCTCAGGATGCAACTCTTTTTCCTGATACTATTGCTAATAATATTACAATGTTTAACCGCAAATTGACTGGCAAACTAAAAGAAGTTACACAAAGAGTTCAGTTAGTGCCGGATTTAGCCAAGTTTCCAAAACAAATTAATACAACAGTTGATTTAGATCAAGGCAATTTATCAGGTGGGCAAAGACAAAAAGTGGTTTTGGCCAGAGTGGAAATTCATGAAGAACCATTTCTGTTACTTGATGAGGCAACTAGCGCAATTGACAGTAAAACTACCAATGAAATTATTGGTAACTTGCTCGATACTGATAAAACAGTTTTGATGATTGCACATAACTTTAGTCCTGAACTAAAAGACAAGTTTGATTATCAAATCAATTTAAAATCTAATAAAAAATCAGGTAATCAAAATGACAATTAAAGAATTTTACAAGACCAATCCTTTGCGTTTTATTGTTTTACTATTAATCAATATTAGTTTCTATGCTCTGCTAATTATTGGCACAGTTTTCAGTATTATAGAAACTACGGCAATTCAACAGGGCAATTTTAAAATCTTTTTAATTACTATTTTATGTAGTTTTGTATGTGTAATGGCAGATTATTTAATGCAAGGTCTGACAAACTACCTTTTGTCTTGTCAGGAAGAACAATATAATATCGCCATCAGAGCGAAAACCGTTAATCACTTTTATAAAGATCAAAAAGATCACACAGTGGCACAAGTTCAAAATCGGCTAACAAATGATGTAGTCCAAAGTCAGCAAAATTATATTACTCCCTTTTTTAGTTTAATTGGCGGAGTAGTCATCATAGTTTCTGCTGTTATATTATTGATTTCATTGCATTGGAGTTTGCTTGTTACTATTGTAATAATGGTGGTAATCTCTTTACTTTTACCCAAGCTGTTAGAGAAACCCTTGCAAAAGTCAATGCTTCGAATTTCTCAAAGTAACCAAAAATATCTCGATTGTCTGGAAAAATGGCTTAATGGACTTGCAGAAATACAGCGTTATTTTAGTGGGGCAAAACTATTTAGGGTAACAGGTAGCGCAGCTAAAGAATTAGAAGATGCCAATGTTAAGCAAAATGGTGTCATGCAATTATTAACTGTTATCAACGGTTTAGTGTCTGTCGTTTTCTCACTGATTTTATTTTTATTAGCCGGATATTTGTTTCAGCAAAAATTAGTAGTGTTTGGCGTCATTACCGCAGTAGGTAATTGCTTAAGCTACTTGAAACAAGGAATTCAGTTTATAGTAACCTCTTATGGGCAAATGAAGGCAACGGCATCTCTAAATAAAGAAATTGCTAAAACCGCAAAACCAGTAAGAAAAACTCAAACTGAAAAAATTGTGACTCCAGCAGCGATTAGCACATCTAATCTTAGTTTGCAATTTCCTAACGGTGAGAGTTTGCTCTTTCCTGATGTTAATGTGAAACCCGGTGAAAAAATACTATTAACTGGAGACTCTGGAGCTGGTAAGTCAACGTTGTTTAAACTCGTCTTGGGACAGATTAAACCAAGTTCTGGACAAATCACTTTTAAAAACAAAAATGGTAATATAGTTAACCCCGACATGAGTAAAATTGGCTATATTCCGCAAGACCCTGTGCTTTTTCCGGTAACTATTGCTGATAACATGACTATGTTTTCCGATAAATTAAAAAGTGCACTGCCACAATTAGTTGAAAAAGTTCAACTTGCTGGCGATATTGCCAAGTTTGATGATGGTTTAGAACAAAAAATCGATTTAAACAAATTGAATATTTCTGGTGGTCAAAGACAAAAGATTGTTCTAGTACGAGCTTTAGTCCATCAAAGTGAAATTTTTTTGATTGATGAAGGAACCAGTGCTATTGACCAGCAAGCGACAATGCAAATTTTGCGGGAAATCACATCGAGTTCTGCTACAGTAATCTTTATTGCACACAGCTTTAATGATCAGATGAAAGAAATGTTTGACAGAGAAATTCACTTAACGAAAACATAAAGCAATAAAAAGGAGGTAAGATATTATGACAATTAAGGACTTTTATAAGCAAAACCCTTTACGCTTCATGATACTAATTTTGATTACCGTTTTAGAGTGGACTTTACCAATTGTAACCACACAAATACTTATGCTTTTAACCACAGCAATTCAGCAACAGAAATTCCAACAGTTTTTAATTATAAATGTCATTTCATTTATGCCTTTCTTATTTCAATATTTAATACAAGGACTGCATGCGTTCCTTCTATCAAAACAACAAGAGGAATTTAATTTTCATATCAGAAAAAGATCTGTATCTCACTTTTATGCGGATCAAAAAGAGCATTCTGTTGCCCAGATTCAAAATCGATTAACAAATGACCTGAATCAGAGCCAAGAAAATTATTTTGCACCATTTTTTGGTCTAATTGGTGGTGTTATTAATTTAGTATCTGTAATTGTTCTGCTTATTTCATTACACTGGAGTTTACTTCTCACAATTATTTTGATGGTAGCTATTTCATTATTGTTACCAAAATTATTAGAAAAGCCACTACAAAATTCAATGACCAAGATTTCAAAGAGTAATAATCAATATCTCGATTGCTTAGAAAAGTGGCTTAATGGCCTTGAAGAACTACAACGTTATTTTGCCGGAGGAAAACTATTTAAAGTAACTAATGATGCAGCTAAAGAGCTAGAAGATGCTTATGTCAAGCAAAATGGGGTTACGCAATTACTAAGTATCATTAATGGATTGGTATCAGTTTCTTTTTCATTAATTTTATTCTTACTAACGGGTTATTTGTTCCAAGCTAAAATAGTAGCATTTGGTGCAATTACTGGAGTAGGCAATTGTAATTTCTACTTAAGGCAAAGTATTCAAATCATAGTTAGTCGTTATGGACAAATAAAGGGCTCCAAAACTTTAAATCAGGAGATTGCCCAAACGGCTGCGCCAGTTAAAAAAGAGCAAGCTGAAGAAGTAGCAACTCCAGCATCACTTAGTACTCATGATCTTAGTTTGCAATTTCCTAATGGTGAAAGTCTAATTTTTCCAGACATTAATATTAAGTCAGGTGAAAAAGTGCTTCTGACTGGTGATTCTGGAGCTGGGAAATCAACTTTGTTTAAACTCATTCTAGGACAAATCAAACCAACTTCAGGGCAGATAGTTTTTAAGGGCAAAGATGGTGCTGTGGTTAACCCAGATATGAGTAAAATTGGCTATATTCCCCAAGATCCAGTGCTTTTTCCGGTGAGTGTTGCTGACAATATGACTATGTTTGTAGACAAATTAAAAAGCGCTTTACCGTCATTGGTTGAAAAAGTACAATTAGCGGGAGACATTGCCAAATTTGACGATGGACTAAATCAAAAGATTGACCTAAATAAGTTAAATATTTCAGGCGGACAAAGACAAAAAATTGTACTGGTACGGGCTTTAGTTCATCAGAGTGAAATTATTTTGATTGATGAAGGGACTAGTGCCATTGATCAAGAAGCAACAATGCAAATATTGCGCGAGGTTACTTCAACCCCTGCTACGGTAATCTTCATTGCACACAACTTTAGTGACAAAATGAAAAGCCTATTCGATAGGGAAATTCACTTAGTTAAAAATGTTAAAGTAAAAGTTAAAGATTAAGAGAAGAAATTAATAAGTGGAAGACTAATTCAAAGCCAATTTTGAATTAGTTTTTTATTTTTAGCAAAATGAATGAAAGCGATTAAAAAAAGTGTTGATTTATTTCTAAAAACTGGTACACTTAAAAGTGAAATCGGACTTATTAAATATCCAATTTTGTTTTATCTTGTTTTTTTACTTGGGAGGTAAAAAATGGAAACAGAAAAAGTAGAACTAATCAATTTTAACCCGGAAGCCTATCTAAAAGACGGTGAAATGGTCTATTC
The DNA here is from genome assembly GCF_003692935.1 of Lactobacillus sp. ESL0260. Classification (NCBI taxonomy): domain Bacteria; kingdom Bacillati; phylum Bacillota; class Bacilli; order Lactobacillales; family Lactobacillaceae; genus Lactobacillus; species Lactobacillus sp. ESL0260. The sequence goes on along the minus strand of NZ_REHO01000013.1, from coordinate 216,520 downwards.
CAAGAGGTCAGAAATTGAAAAGCTGGCTGACAAGCTAACCCAAGAAGGATATAAAAATATCTATCTGATGGGAATAGGTGGAACTGAGTTTGAATTGTACCAGTTTGCATATGCAGCTAATAGAATGTCAGATTTACCTGTTAAAGTGATTAATGCTGCCGACTTAAATGCAGTCCATCCACGTGATTTGACCAAAGATACAATTGTTATTACTGCAAGTGACAGTGGTAATACTCCAGAGATTATCGAAGCTGCACAGTGGTTAATAAAAGATGATATTAGACTAATTGCATTTACTAAAAAGAGCGGCGAATTAGGTGGAATGGCACCAACTGTGATCGAAGTAAATGGCTCAACAGGTTCTGGACAAAACTACTATATGGCAGAAGCTATGTTAGTTTACAGCTTGCTTTATAAACATGGTGATTTTCCAGACTACCCTCAGTTTGCTGATCAACTGAAAAATGTCTTTAAGGATTTGCTGGACATCAGAAAGAAATTCGAACCAACAGCTGATGAGATTGCTCATAAATGTTACAAGGCTCCTTACACTATTTTCACCGGTTCAGGAGCTCTGTGGGGTGAAACTGAATTATTCGCTGAATGTCTGCTTGAAGAAATGCAATGGGTAAGAACACGCCCAATTACCAGTGCAAAATTCTTCCATGGTACTCTTGAGTTGGTTGAAAAGGGTGTACCAGTTTTCATTGTCGAAGGTGAAGACGAATTTAGAAAGCAAGACGTTCGCGTACAACGTTTCTGTGAAAAGATTGGCGCTGAACATTATGTAATTGATACAAAAGAATATAGTTTAAGTGTTGATGATAAGTTTAGACATTTGGTTATTCCATGGATTGTTAACTCTCTATTAACAGACAGATTAACAAATCACTACCAAGTTTATACAAAGCATAATAAGAACTACAGAAGATATTATCGTCAATTCGAATATTAGTATGATAAAAAGACGGGATACTTGTGTATCCCGCTTTTTGTTCAAATTTTTAGTTTGGAAGTGAATATGATGAAAATGCTGGATTATGTTAAAGCGTCACCACAAAAAGTTAAAGAAAACATTAATGATAAAGAAAGTTTAGTTACACCATTAGTAAAACTTTTTTGTGATCAAAATTTTGTAAGCGTTATCATAGTTGCGTCTGGATCATCTATGAATGCTGCAAAAATGGCACAACCATATATGGTTAAACGTTTAGGATGTCCTGTATCGGTAATAACCCCTGAATTGTATGAACTGATAGAACCAATTAATTTTAACAAAACATTCGTATTCTTTATATCTCAAAGTGGGGCTTCTACCAATATTCTGCATGCGATGAATTACATGAAAAAGTTAAGCCACCAAACTATTTTATTGACAGGTAATGTTCATAGTCAGGCTGCTGGTAATGCTGATTACGTAATTGATTACTGTGTAGGCGTTGAAACGGTTGGTTATGTGACCATCGGTTTGTCAACCTTAATTCTTTATTTAGCCCTCTTTGCAAATGAAGTTGCTATTAAAGGTGATCGTGAACATAACACTGATGATGAATTTATCCAATTAGCTAATGTTATGTCTAGCACAGTAGATAAGGGAATTGATTTTGTCAATGAGCACTTCCTGGAGCTTGCTGAAATGGGCCCAACTTTTATTTGCGGTAATAATATGAACCTGGGTGTTGCCAGAGAAGCTGCTCTTAAATTCCAAGAAACTTTGAAAATTCCTACGATGCATTATGAAGTTGAAGAATTTATGCATGGACCAGATATTCAACTAAGCCCAAAATATACGGTGTTTTTAATTGATAATCTGCAACACAGCTCACGAATTTCCAGTATTTATGAAAAACTAGCTGTAGTAACTTCAAGAAGATATTTGATCACGTTTGACAGTGAACCAAAAGAGCAAAACGTTATTAATATTACCAAACCGTTGATTACAGATCTGTGTTCTCTGGCCGTAATACCATTTTTCCAAGTTATTGTTGCCTCAATGATGCCCGCACTGAGTACGGAAAAATCTCATCCGCTGGCAGAAAAATTTATGGACGCAATTACTACTAAAAATTATAGTCAAAACAACAAGGAGTAAAAAATGGTTCAAGTATTGATATGTACGCATGAAGAGATGGCAGTTGGTGTGAAAAAAACAGCGGAATTTATTATGGGCCCGCAAAAAAATTTACATGCTATAGCAGCTTATACTGATGAACATTTAGATTATCAAAAAATGATTGCTGAGTTTTTAGCAAAACATTCTTCTGAACCTGTTGTTGTGCTAACAGATATCCTTGGCGGCAGCGTTAATACAGCATTAGGGAAAATGCTAGATCAATACCAAAACCTGCATATCATCTCGGGAGTCAATTTACCAATGATAGTGCAACTGTTGTTGTCAAATGAAAAAACCTTGGATGGAACAATCCAAAAGACAATTGCAGAAGCAAAAAATGGTATTCAGTATGTAAATCAAACACTCACTAAACAAACGAATAGTTTAAGTGATGATTTTTAAGGGGATGTTTTAAATGATTAAAATGATCAGAGTTGATTACCGTCTATTGCATGGCCAAGTCGCTGTGTCATGGACAGGAACTCTTGGAGCTGATGCACTTTTGCTAGTTAGTGACACCTTGAAAAATGATAAGTTAAGATTACAAATGCTTGCTTTGGCTAAGCCCAGTGGTGTCAAGGTAGTAGTAAAAGACACACAAGGTGCAATTGATGTCATCAAGAGTGGCAAAACCGATCGCTACAGTTTATTCATTATTTGTGAAACTGTTGAAATAGCGGCCAAGTTAGCTCGTGAATTTAATATTAAATCAGTTAATTTGGGCAATATCTCATTTGGTGACGGCAAGCAAAAGATTAGCAAGAGTATTTATATTAATGAAGACGAAAAACGAACAATTAAAGAATTAATTGATGAAGGAGTTGATGTCTTTATCCAAATGGTACCTACAGAAAATAAGATTGAGGCCAAAAACGTAATTTAGAGCGGTAAAGGAGATGTTCTAAATGATTTTAAAAACATTTTTGATTTTCATTGTGGCTTTAATTGGCTATAGTGATGCTTTTACTGGTACAAGTTTAATTCAACGTCCACTAGTTATGGGGATGTTAACAGGACTGGTATTGGGCGATTTAAAAGACGGCATTATTATGGGTGGTGCCATGGAACTGGCCATGGTAGGTTCAGTTTCAATTGGTGCTTATATTCCGCCTGATATGGTTTCTGGAACTATTTTAGGAACTGCTTTGGCAATTCAAGCACATGCGGATTCAGCAGCTGCTTTAACATTGGGTATTCCAATTGCTACTATAGTATTGGCTTTAGAAACAGCAATTGGTCAGCCACTAAAGTTGATCTTTGTTCACAGAATTGATAAAAACGCCCAGGATGGAGATACTAAGGCAATTGCACGTAATATGATCCTTGGTGGTTATGCTGGTAAATTACCGGGCTTAGTTATCGTACCAACCGCATTTTACTTTGGTCAACATGCGGTTACTACTTTACTCAGCAATATGCCTAAATTTATCTCGACGGGGATGACTATTGCTTCAGGGTTACTGCCAGCATTAGGATTTGCCATGTTAGCACAAATGATAATGAACAAGAAAGTTGCTGTGTTCTTTTTCATTGGTTTCTTCATGGTTGCTTATGGCAACTTGTCAACAACAGGTGTAGCTTTATTTGCTGCTTTAATCATCATTGTAATGTACATCTTTGTTGAGAGAAAAGATGATAAGAAAGGTCAAGCTACAGCCACTGAACCCGCCACAGGACAAGCAACAGAAGAACAAGGAGATGGTTTCGATGAGTTTTAAAATACAGCCTGAATATAAAGGTAAAATAACTAAAAAGGATCTACAAAAAGTATTTTGGCGCAGTATTCCAACAGAGCATTTGTGGAACTACGAAAGAATGATGAATGTTGGCTATACTTTTGCCATGATCCCAATCTTAAAGAAACTTTATCCTAAAAAAGAAGATTTATCAGCTGCATTGACGCGAAGTCTAGAAGTTTATAATGTTACTCCGTATATTATTACTTTACCAGAAGGTATTGCTACTGCTATGGAAGAGCAAAATGCGAGTGATCCAGATTTTGATACGCAATCAATTTCGGCTGTGAAACTCGCTATGATGGGTCCTTTATCAGGAGTTGGTGATGCTTTCTTCTGGGGAACTTTAAGAATACTGGCTACTGGTGTTGGTACTTCCTTAGCAATGCAGGGAAATATATTGGGACCTTTACTTTTCTTGATAATTTTTGATGTACCACATTTTATAATCAGATATGTCATGACTTTTTTAGGATACGGTCTTGGTTCAAACGTGATTGATAAACTAAAGAAGTCCGGTATTATGGATAAGGTTATGGAATATGCTTCAATCATGGGGATCATGGTTGTTGGTGGCATGACGATGAGCATGTCAAAAATTAACTTTATTACAAAAATAGGTTCCGGTAAAGGCGCCCAGACGATCCAAGGACTACTTGATGGTATCGCCCCGGGACTAGGTGTCTTAGCGCTATTTGGCGTCATGTACTGGATGCTTAAGAAGAAAATGAATCCATTGTTAATTATGTTGATTGTCTTAATCGTAAGTATAGCAGGAGCTTACTTTAACATTTTAGGAGTTTAGCTGCTATTTAATTTAAGAGTCATCAAAAAGAAATGAGATTAAATGAACTCATTTCTTTTTGTTTTTTAAGTAAAAACTAGGTGAAAAAATGTTGAAAAAAAGACGAACTATTTCTTTAAAATGGCTACTTCTTGGTGTTTTAATTACTAATACTGCAATGAGTTTTATTTGGCCGTTAAATACAATCTATATACATGAAACATTACATAAAAGCTTGGTAGTTGCGGCATCTGTATTATTCTTAAATCAACTTGCAACCATGTTGGGTAGTTTGATTGGTGGTAAATTGTTTGATACCTGGAGTCCTTATTACTCCATTTTACTAGGAATAATTTTAAATATATTTGCTTTAGGGGGACTTATTTTTTTTCATGCTTGGCCGGCCTACGCTTTATTGCTCATTTTGTCTGGTCTTGCAAATGGTATTTCTGTAACTTGTGAAAATTCTTTGGCAACTAGAGTCGGCGATCATCGTTCCAGTTATGTATTTAACCTCTTATACTTCGCCTCGAACTTTGGCTTAGTTTTTGGAACTCTTACAGTTGGATATATTATGCCTTTGGGAATTGCTTACGTATTTGCCATTGCAACCATAATTCAAGTATTGTTTTTAGTGGTAGCTGTTATCAATTACAATATTCAGTTTAACCAAACAATGGGCGACAGAAAGCAAGCAATAAAAAAGGGAAAATTAACACCAAAGATTCTAGGTGCTCTTATCATGGTTTTAATTTGCTGGCTCATTTATGAACAATGGCAAAGCAATCTCTCCACTTTTATGGTTGAAAAAGGCTTTAAAGTTAAAAGTTACAGCTTTCTTTGGACATTCAATGCAATTTTAATTGTTTTATTTCAACCTGTTGTTACTCATTTTGATGAATTATTGTTAAAACATATTAGAGGACGATTAAATATAGGTATTTTATTATTGCTGGCATCATTTGCAATTTTATTATTACCTTTTAAAAACACTTACGGACTTTATGTGACATCTATGTGTTTACTTACCCTAGGAGAGATATTGCTTTTTCCAGGGGTTGCCAGCTTTGTAGACATTGAATCACCTAAAAATTTAACAGGTTATTATCAAGGCAGAGTTCAAATGTTTAGTGCTTTAGGCAAAGCAATAGGTCCCTTATTCGGAGCATTAATTATTGACAATACCAGTTATGAATTTTTGTTCTTAACCTGTATTTTAATGGCCTTAATGGCTTTAGTTATTTTTTCTTGGCCGGGATTTGCTATTTCAAAAAAATATAAGGTCTAATTGCTGAGGTTTACATGATAACGGATTGACCCTTCGTTTGCAATGACGTAGCTTTCAGTGTATTCAATGATATCCTGATTTTGATCAGCGGTTGAATAGCAAGATTTGAAAACAAATGAGTTGGTACTAATTTGTAATAATTTTGCTTCTTCAGGCATTAAGGTTTCGAGTTGCTGATATGTTTGATGTGCCTTTAAAAAGTGTCCCATGCTTTCAATATAATCGTATAAGCCGATATTATTAAAATCAATTTGATAAAAATTAGGGAAAAACTTTCCCGGAACAAAGGAATTTTCAAGTGCAAAGGGTTTGCCACAATGTAACTTTAACCGTTGAACGCCATATACAGGTTCATTTTCGTTAAGAGCTAATTTTTGCCTTAGAAATTTTGAATCAATATCAGTGAAAAATTTAATTTGTTTGTTTGTGATAATAATTCCTTTAAGAGACATTGAATTGGTCAGGGAACGGGAACTGTCAAATGAAATATTAAAACGCTGGTCAATACCACTGATGACGAAAGTTCCTTTTCCCAGTTTTCTTATTAATAATCCTTGTTCAACCAATGAGTTAACGGCACGCTTTGTAGTTGTTCTGCTTATTTTGTAGTGTTCCGCCAGTTCACGCTCACTAGGTATTTTTTGCCCCGGTAAATATTCTTGAGTTCTAATTTTTTCGTATAAGAGGTGTTCAATTTGTTCGTATAAAGGAGCTTTATAAGAAATTTTATTCATTAAATGTACCAAGTTTTTCACTTATTATCTGAGACGGCATAATACTTACCGTATTTTGGGCGTCACTATATTGTTCTATAAAAAAACAAGTCTGATTGCTTGTAGTGGTAAATGTAGTTTCAATAGATAGCAAAGGATCTTGCACTTTGACGTGAAGAGCTTTAGCAATTAGTTTATCGGCAAAACAGAAGTTTAAAGTAACATCTGCATCTTGCGCCGTTTGCAGTTTTTCCTTAATTTTATTGAAGATCATTTCTTCACTACTCATTGAAAAACTGTTGTCAATTGGTAAAAAGATTCGATAAACTACATAACCGTTTGATTCTTTTTCAACTGATCTGAGAGTTATTAGTAGAATTTTTGTTCCCAATAAAACTTTTAATTTTTCAGAAAGCTCCTTGTCAGTGTCGATAAATTTATATCTTAGTATTTCATATTTGGTGTCATGTTGAGAAATATTAAGGTAATCAAGTTTATTTGAAAAAGAATTAATCAAATTTAAAAGAGGCTCATGCTTACGGTAGTTAACAAAGTAACCAGCTGCCGGTTTGCGAGAGATCAATCCTTGCTTTTCCAGTCTTTTTAGCGCCATTCTAGCAGTTCCACGAGACACTGAATAATTTTTGGCTGTAGTACGTTCAGTCAATTTTTGCTCATATTTAATGAAGCCTTGTTCAATTTGGTATTGAATATCTTTAGCTATCAATTCTTCTTTCCTTATAGCCGACAAGATAGCCACTCCTTAGATAGATTAATTCGGAATTAATTGAAAACATTTAGTTATATTTAAAGTAATTTTATCAAATTTATTTTGATATAGATGTGACGTGTTGATAAATTATTAAAAAAATTACTTCTTTATAATGCAAAATTTATTATATCATGATTGAAAAAACTAGTGTGTCAATAAGTTAGACAGTGAACAACTTGTGTATTGTTAAAAAAGCCTTATTTCGTTTTAAAAGCGAGATAAGGCTTTTAATTGTTTGAGCCATTAAATCTATATGTATATAAGTCAGGGTTATAGTATGAAACAAATACTCCTAGAGGTACCCGCTTACCAGATATGGAAACTGTATCAACGTTAGCTAAAGTTTTTAAAAGAAAGTCAACACTCAAATGTAATAGACTCTGTTGCTCTTTTGTTGCTTTAACTGCGTTAATTTCAGCGTAGTTCTCAATTAGTGGTAACTTACATTTTTTCAAATATTGGTATAGAGACTTGTTCAAAAGAGCCAAATCAATATTTTGCATTATATCGAAATTTAAATATTCTTCATTAATAGCTATAGGCTGATTATTACCTGTTCTAAGTCTTTTTAAATAATGAAATTTACTGGGCATAATTGAGGAATTAGAAAAGCTGACATATGTAGGAACGGCCTTGGATTCTAGTAAATTATATGAAAGCAGCGTTGAGCCCGGTGTCATACGTTGGCGTTTGATAATATCACTGAAACTAACAGTTTCGTTTAGCGATCGCACAATGCTTTTTTCTTTTACAAATGTTCCCCGGCCAGCAATCCTGGTTACATAACCTTGCTTTTCCAAGTCTTTAAGAGCCTTGTTTACAGTCATCCTGCTAAAACCGTTTTGCTGACTAATTTTTACTTCCGGTGGCAATCTGTCGCCTGCTTTAAGAGAACCACTATTTATTTTTTTGATAAAAAAATCTTCAATTTTTAGATATTTTGCCTTCAATTTTTTGTCCTTCATATTGTGATAAAAATCATTTCTTTACTATATATTATAGTTAAATAGTCAGTTTTTAAGCAAATAACTTTTTCATTTAAAAAATGTATAGACAAACATAAATTACTTTTAATATAGGCTAATTTTAATTGTTTAAATGCTTATAAAATATGGATTAAACTAACTAATAAGTAAAAAATAGCTTGATAAATTGTATATACAGTAATAAAATTAACTTAGTTTTAATGTTAGCGCTAATATTTTAATTTCATTTTTGGAAGAAGGGAAGCGCATATATGAGCCAATTTATTATTGCGACGCATAGCTATTTAGCAGATGGATATAAACACTCAATTAAATTTTTTAATACTGAAGTTAAAAATATTCATTTTATAAATGCCTATACAGAAGAAAAAAATAATTTTGTTGAAGAACTAGAAAAACTATTAAACGAATTTGAAGATGAACAAGTAATTATTTTAACTGATTTGCCTGGAGGGAGTGTTAACAAAGAATCCACAGGTTTGATAAAGAAGTATAACTGCAACGTTATTAGTGGAATTAATTTGTCTTTAGTTTTAGAACTCGTTTTAGGTTATGATGAAGTTCTCACAGACGAAAAAATACGTGCGGCAGTAGAACAAGCGCGCTCACAAATTGTATTTATGAATGATTTGTTAAAAGGGGATGATTTGTAATGATCAGTCTTTTAAGAGCAGATGATCGTTTAGTTCACGGATTGGTTGCAGTTTCATGGACCAATCAGTTACATCCAGATATTTTGTTGGTTGCTAATGATCATGCTGCAAATGATGCAATGACAAAAATGACAATGAAGCTGGCAAAACCGGCAGGAGTAACTTTGGGAATTAAAGATTTGTCATCTGCTGCAAAAATATTAAATAATCCAAAGTATGCGCATAAAAAAATTTTTGTGGTGACAATTAATATTAAAGACGCTTTAACACTGAAACAAAGTGTTAAGGCCATAAATAAGGTAAATGTGGGAACGGCGGGAATTCATTACAAGGATGGAATATCTGTTTTACCACAAGTAAAAATGACCAAAGACGAGTTTAATTGTGCAAGTCAACTAAATAATTTAGGAGTAGAAGTTTTTGCTCAAGTAAATCCCACAGCAGAAAGTCTCAACTTTGCAGGGATAGCGAAGGCTTTTAATCAATAATAAAAAAAGGAGATAAGTTATGTTACAAGCATTCTTAGTAGCATTGGTTGGCGCTGGGGTGTTCATGGAAAGCCCACTTCTGGGACAGCACATGCTTGCCAGACCAATAATTATTTCACCATTAGTCGGTTTAGTAATGGGTGATTTGAAAACTGGTTTAATGTTGGGCGGAGAATTGGAACTCGTTTGGATGGGTTTAGTTGGTATAGGAACAACTACTCCTCCCGACGTAGTTGTAGGTTCTGCTTTAGCAACAGCACTTGCCATAAAAACTGGAGCAAGTTGGCAAACAACATTAACTCTTGCTATTCCAATAGCATTGGTTGCCCAAATGATCAGTCTAGTTGTCAACAGTTTTGATGCAATTTTTACCCATTATGCTGACAGACAAATAGAAAAGAAAAATTGGAAAGGTATTGCAATCGGTCAGTGGACGGCTTCGGTAGTAGTATTTTTCTCAAAATTCATTCCTATTATGATTGGCTATCTTGTTGGGGCACCAGTTATTAAGATTATTGTTCAAGCTATACCGATAGTCATTAAAGATGGTTTAGCACAGTCAGGCAATCTGCTACCAGCTTTAGGTATAGCAATGCTCATGCAATTAACCTACGATAAAAAATACGCCCCATTTCTTTTCTTGGGATTTGCTCTTGTAGCATTTCTAAAAGTACCAATGATAGGAGTAGCTGTTTTTGGCTTAATAATTGCTTATATTTATTACCAATTTAAGCCTAACGATCAAAGTGAGGAGGACTTGTTATAATGACAGACTCAGTCGCAAATAATAAAAGGAAGCAACTTACAAAAAAAGATTTACGGAGTGTTATGTGGCGTCATTATCAACTCTTAGGTGCCTTCAATTATGAGCGTCAAATGTCCCTCGGATATGCATGGGCTATGACTCCAGTTTTGAAAAGGCTATATGGTGATAATGATGAAGAATTGCAAAAGGGATTTAAGCGCCACCTCGAATTCTTTAACTGTGCAACATCAACATCGCCAATGATTTTAGGTATTAGTTGTGCAATGGAGGAGCAAAATGCTAATTCAGAAGATTTTGATGCTAGTTCAATCAACTCAGTAAAAACTGCTTTGATGGGCCCGCTAGCCGGAATTGGTGATTCAATGTTCTGGGGTACTTTAAGGGTCATTGGTGTTGGCGTTGGTGCACCTCTTGCAGTAAAAGGAAGTATCTTAGGGCCGATTCTTTACTTTTTAATTAATGTTATCCCAAGTGAATTACTTCGTTGGTTTGGCTTTAAATTAGCTTATGAAGGCGGTAATAAATTTTTGGCAGAAGCCAGTGAAAGTGGAACTTTGCAAAAATTAACTGAAGCTGCGAAAATTCTTGGTTTGGTTGTAGTTGGTGCAATGATTGCTTCAATGGTGATTATTAAGGTGCCACTGATAATGAAGTTTGGAGGAACTAAGGTCAGTCTGCAAAAAACTTTGGACTCCCTGATGCCTAATTTACTGCCATTATTATTAACTTTTGGCTGCTATGGATTATTACAGAAAAAGGTTAACGGCACTGTAATCTTGATAGGATTAATTATACTGGGAATTTTAGCAGTAGCAGTTGGTTTGCTTTAAAGGGATAAATTATGAAATCTGTACTAATGATTTTATTTCTTATTTTGGCCTTTTTATTTAGTTGGTTAGCGGAAGCAAAATCAAAAAAGAAACTTTTTACCAATCTTTTGGCATGCGAGAAGAAAGGCGATAGCAAAAATTATTTTAAGCTTCTTGAGGAGCCTGTTGCCAAGATCTGTTTATCTGCAAGTTCACGTTTATTATTGCAGTTAGACTTTTATTTAACCTATGGGGATGTGAATAAGGTAAAGAAACTTATTACGAAAATTACGAAAAAACCTGCAGACTTGTCAAAAGACCAAAATTTATTAATTAGGCTAATGCGCAGCTATATTCTTTTTTTAGATAAAAATGATAATCAAGAAGCTTTAAAACTTGAAGATTATTTAAGAAAAAATTGTAAGAAAACTCAGATACAAAAGGAAATTGAACAGCTACATCAGGTATATTTGGCACCAAATCAAAATTTATTAACTGAACTAAGTAAACAATTAAAGACAGCAGAAAAGCCACAGCAAAAGTTGATCATTTATGATCGTCTAACTAAAGTAAGTGAATCATTAGGATTAAAAAAACAAGCAAAAGAATATTTAACGCAAATGCGTAAAATTGCACAAAAAACAATTAAAATGGAGGAGTTTTAAATGGCAAAATTAACAATGATGGGACATATTGAAGATACAGCAAGAGTTTTGCAGAGAGCAATTGATGAAAGAAAAGATTATGGTCAGGAATTTATTGATTTTTGGCAAAATAATAATTTTAAAAAAGTTATTTTTACAGGGTCTGGAACTTCTTACAATGCTATGCGCGTGATTCGTAATATGTTTGTCAAATTACTGAATATCGAAGGGGTAGCGATTGAGCCCACAGTTTTCACGTATTCTGAAAGTATTAATCCAAGCAGTTGCTTTAGAAATGATCAGGTTTTAGTGATAGGCCTTTCGCAACATGGAGATAGCATTTCTACATGTGATGCCTTAAAAAGAGCAAAGGATGAAGGATTTGCTACTGTAGGAATTTCTGAGGAACAAAACACTGCGATTACTAAAATTGCTGATCATTATGTCCATCTTGTATGTGAAGAAGAACAAATCGGGCCTGAAACACGTGGTTATACTGAAACCTTGCTGCAATTTTATCTGTTAGCTGTTGAAGCAGCACATCAAACTAAATTAATTGGTAAAGAAAAATATAACCAACTTATCAGTGATGCACAAAACTTGGTAAATGATTTTCCAACTGTAGTAAAAGAAAGTTCCGAATGGTATGAAAAGCAACAAGATGAGCTAGTTTCTATGAAAAAAGCTTCAATTGCAGGATATGGTTACAACTTTCCAACTGCTCTAGAGGGGAGGCTAAAGTTTTTTGAAACTTTTGGCAGGCCAACAACAGCGTATGAGCAAGAAGAACAACTTCACGGACCTATTCGTGCTTATGATGAAGATAATTTTATCTTCTTAATTGGAGGCAATAATGGCCCTGAATTCAAACGGATGATTGATATTGCAGGATATTATCGTCGTGCTTTCACAAAACATGTTTTTGTGATATCTTCTGCAAAGGCAACAGAAGACAAGAGAGATTTGAAATTCACTGTAAAAACTACAGACTTGCTTTCACCCATTTTTTATGTAGTACCATTTCAAGTTTTGTCAGCTAAACTTTCAGAGAAAGTGGGTATTGATACCAGTGTGAGTCCTGTAACCGACAGATCAATTTCTGGACATATGAACGGCTAAAACTTTATTTAGATATTATGTATCCAGAAAAAGCAAAATATTGAAACTACACCAAAGAAGGTAAACCACATTTAGTGATTTGCCTTCTTTTTGTCTTTGCTGCGAAAAAATAGTAATGAAATTTTTCACCTTTTTATTAAATTGGAAAAATAATTTTTGCAGATTTTTATTTTTTAGGCTTTCTGATATATCTTAACGCACCATTTTTAACATAACGTTGGAATTTTTGGTATAGGGGATCAAAAATTTGGGGTTCATCACTATTTGACATCATAATTTTTGGAAAAAAGAAACGTTCATCGCCTTGAAGTGTGCCATTTAATGATCTTACAAGTGGACTTAATTGTGACAATTCAATCAATTGTCCGTCATCCTGCATGATTTCAATTTGACTGTTGGCATTTTTGCCTGATGGCTTATAGGCATCGTATGGCTCGTCAAAAGCCGAATTGGTATCTGTATAATAGTTTGGATCAAAACCTGCTTGTTTAATCAAATCTTTCAATTTAGGTAGTAAATTTTTAGTTTCCTGATCAATACAAATACTGGCTAAGGGTTGTCTAAAAAGATAACGTTTGGTTAGATCCGCCAAAATTGGGTCACTCACTTTAGTCCACATTGAAAAATTAGTTTCCATTACGCCATCATCTAGCTTCAAATAATCATCAAGCGTCCAGTCGTTGGCTAAAAATTTGGCTAAACTTGGTGTTACTGGCAAATTACCCTGCTGGTAAATAATTTTTGCTCTTTCAAGCAAATGTTGTAAAATTACTTCCATTGAACGACCAACTCTATGAAAGTAAACTTGTTGATACATTTGATAACGGGAAACAATATAATCTTCAACAGCATGCATACCTGCCATTGTGAAGCAGATTCCCTCATTGTAGGGACGAATTTCCTGTAAAATTCTTGATAAATCGAATTTACCATAGGTTACACCAGTAAAATAAGCGTCACGTTGCAAATAGTCCATTCTGTCAGCATCTGCCTGACTGGATATCATTTTTACCACCTGTGGATTAGGATAAGTTTTGGCAATAACGCTAGCTACAAGAGCTGGAAAATTGGGTGAAACAGATCTCAAAACCTGATTGATTTCGGTATTTGGATCAGTGATAATTTTTTGACCGATTTTTTCGTGGTTTGTACCAAAAAGATGTTCAAAAGTATGTGAATAGGGGCCATGACCAATATCATGCAGTAGTCCCGCACATTCAACAAGGAGTCTGTTGTTATCGTCCCAGAGACCATCACCTGAGCGTTGAGAAGGATATTTCTTGGCAAAAATATTACAAATTCTGCGTGTCAGTTCATAGACACCTAAATTATGTTCAAAGCGTGTATGAGTTGCACCAGGAAAAACATATGAGATTGGCCCGAGTTGCTTTATTCTCCGCATACGCTGAAATTCTTTGGTTTTTAAAATATCAAGTATTACCTGATCTTCAATATGGATGTATTCATGAACCGGATCTCTTAAAACTACTTCTTTTTTAAGTTTTTGGCTGTAGAAATTTGGCATATAGAATCCTCGAAAATTACTAGATTATTCTTTAAAGGTTATTTGATACCTAAATTATAACAAACTTAAGCCTTTTAGTTTAATACAGTTGCCGTTAATATTATTTTTATTAAAATTAAATAATGAGTTTTGCCAGTTGTGGCAAAACTGTTCATAATTATAAAGGCACTAATATTATTAAATAGATGGGAGATCATATGAACTATATAGGCAATAAATTAAAAGCCTTACGTCAAGAATTAGGTTTAACTCAAACAGAAATGGCAGCGGGTGTAATTTCCGTTTCCTTTTATTCAAAGGTCGAGCGAGGCTTAAATGACATCGGTGTAAATGATTTTCTGGAAATTTTACAGAAGCATAATGTTAAACCACAGAAATTTTTTAATGATTTTAAAGTCGAGAAAGACAATAGAAAATTAGTTTTATCGTTAATGAATAAATTTATTAAAGCTGCATACTCAGATAACGATAAAGTAATAAAAAAAATAATAAAGGAATTGCAACTGATCAAACCAAGAACAGCTTTTATTAAATTTTCTCTTTTACAGGCGAAACTAATTGATCAAACTAAAGATATAAATGCACTTAAAAAGTTGGATAAATCCCAAAAAAATAAAATAAAAAAAATAATTTTTCAAAAAGATACGGATGAAAATGAGTATCACCGTATTTCTTTAATTGGAAATATTATTCAAATATATAGTTTTGATGAGGCCTCTTTTTTAGTAAATAGTATAATTAGACATTATCACAATGTTGATAAATTAGATAAAAAAATTATGATTGCACTAAGTGTGTTAATGATTAATTATATAGATTGGTGTTATAAGGAAAGAAAATATAGTCTATGTTCTGTGCCAATTAATTTTCTGAAAAGGTTACCTAATGACATTGAATTGGCTTTTGGTAAAATATTAGGCAGGTATTATGAAGATTTAATTACTAATAAAAAAGATGAAGCAAGTAATATTAGAGATATACTTATTAAATCTGGGTATGAGGCCAACGTTAAAAAAATGGTCAAATAATTTTTTCAAATATGAAAAAGCAAATTACAATATCTAATATAAGAGTTATTATATATTTAAAAAATTAAAAACAATCTAGGGAGGAATACATTATGGATCTTTTAAGAAACGTAATTATTTATATAGCTGACATGTAAATTTAATATTCAGAATTGAACTTTATCAATTTGAATAGGGATCAATCGTCTTTAGAAATTAATTGACTTTTTCTAAAACGATTTAATTAACGGCCAATAATATTATTTAATTTAACCATGTAGATTAATTAAGTACATAATTATTGGTCTTTTTTTAATAAAAAAGATAATTAAAACATAAATTTGAATAGTAACAACTATTTCAATAATAATTAGGACAAACAAGAAATAAACCAGTTTTCCAATCCAAATAGGGGTCCAAAAGTAGTTTTTAATTTTAAGATGATGTTCCTAAGGCAGAGCTTTATGAAAAATTTGTTTAAATACGTTAAACAAGAACCGGCAAAAGTAACTTTGGTAGTAATTCTCCAACTAATTTGCTCAGCTTTTCGGGTTCTTAATTCACTAATTAATGTTTTCATTTTAAATAGTTTGATTAAACTTGATTTTCAGGCTTTTTTTAAATATATTTTGCTCAATATCTTATTATTTTTAGTAATGACCGTATTCTTAATTAGTGAACAAGTATTGAGCGTAAAAACAGTGCAGTTTCTTAGCTTAAGGTTACGTCAGGATATTATTGAACACATAGAAGATTATTCGGTTTCCAGGTTTGAAAAACATGATACTGGAGTTTACACATCATGGCTAACTAATGACATGAATTTAGTTGAAGAAAATGGTTTTACAAATTTATTCTCAATGGTACAAATTTTTGGTGATTCCATCTTTTCTCTAATTGCATTGATAAAATTTAATTGGACTTTTCTACCTCTAGTAGCCATTTTGACCCTTTTTACTTTGGGATTACCTCAACTTGTGCGAAAGAAAGTCGCTAGCAGCAACTTCACTACTAGTAAGGAAAATGAAAAAGTGGTTAATGTAATTAATGATTGCTTACAAGGGTTTGCTACTTATAATATTTTTACTGCAGAACAGCAAATAGAAAAGCGTATTACCGATGCTATAAAAAAATTAATTGGGGCGAAAGTACGACAAGCAAAGTATAGCTCATATAATGGCAGTATAGCTGGGGCCAGCAATGTTATCAGTCAAGTAGCTATTCAAGCTTGGACAGGTTTTCTGATTTTAGAAAAGCAGGTAACTATTGGGGTAATTAATTCATCTACTTCGCTTGCCTTTAATGTTTTTAATTCATTAGCGGTTATTGCACCGATATTGACTGAATTGCAGGCACTCAATTCGATTTTTAGCAAATACCAATTAGACAAGCCACTTAAAGCTCATACTCAAGGCGGTAGTAAAATTGCTGACATTAATATTACAGCTAAAAATTTACAAATTGCTTATCATCCAGGTAAGCCAGTATTTAAAAAGCCACTCAACTTTACCATTCATGATGGTCAAAAAATTGCTGTTGATGGAGAATCAGGTAGTGGTAAGAGTACGCTATTAAAAATTTTAGCTGGTAGGTTGACCGATTACACAGGTGATCTTCAAATAGACCAAACCGAGATTAAAAATATGGATAATAGTACATTACGGTCTAACATTGTTTACATTGATCAAACAGCATATCTTTTCAATGCTACTGTGCGCTATAATTTGGAACTTGGCCAGCATTTTACTGACGAAGAAATAAAATCTGCATTGGAAAAGGCTGATCTATGGGATTTTGTCAGCACTTTGCCGCAAAAATTAGATACCCCAGTTGGCGAAGGTGGCGCTAGTTTATCTGGTGGGCAAAAGCAACGTTTGGCTTTAGCTCGAGGATTGTTACGCAATCGTAAGTTATTCTTACTGGATGAATCGACTAGCAGCTTAGATAAAGCTGGAGCTATCAAAGTTGAAAATGACTTTTTAAATCAGCCTAAAATTACTGTTGTGTTTGTCAGTCACCAATTACATGAAGAAAATAAAGATAAGTTTGACCAAATCATAACTGTTTAACTTATTAAAAGTAACTCTTTTGTAAATCTAACATAAAACGACTCGGAACTCTTTTTTTTTGAAATTTTTTACGAAAAATGATTTATTATTAAAAAAAAATGATAAAATGAAAAACAAGAAGTTTTTAATTTTAAATTTTCGTTCCATGTAAAACAAGCGGTTATTTATTTTAAGCGCCTAATATAAAACGATATTAACAAGCTAAGCTTTAGAGGAAAAATCATGTTAGAAAAAAGACCGTACTTACTTTCCCGATTAGTCAGTGGTTTAGGCAACTCACTTTTTGGTATGGTATTTATTTGGTGGATCCAAATACAATCTAAGAGTTCATCTGTTGTTGGTATTACCAATGCCATTTTCACAATAACTGCAGCCCTTTCTATTTTTTATGGGCCATTCATTGACAATCATTCTTTCAAGAAAACCAGTATTTATTCAATGGTGATCCAAGTAGTCCTACTTTTTATGTTAACAGCTGCAATGATTTACTTTAGTAAATATTACGCTTTTGCCATTATTATTGCTGGGCTTCTGTCCATTTGTGATGAGTTTTTTGATCCCGCTGATCGGGCTATTTTAAAAGAATCTGTGTTAGACGAAAGCGAAATGACCAGTATCATTTCCCAGATTAATATTGTTGATCAGCTAGTCAATGTTGGTGGTACTGCACTTTCTGGCGCATTACTGGCCTTTTTGACAAGTGGAGATATTATTTTAGCTTGTTCATGCTTAAGCTTGCTCGGACTTTTATTACTAATTAGAGCTCTAAGAAATATTCCTGTTCACAATGCAGTTAAAGAAAAAGAGAATAAAGATGAAGGCTTAACAAAATATTGGCAAAAAATTCTCAACGGTTACCGCTACATAAAGGGAAACCGCTTTTTGTTTCACTATCTTTGGTCCAGCGTATTATATTCATTTGCAGAACCTGCACTGATCTTGATTTTGCCTCGGATAGCTGCAAAGGCAGGACAACCGGCACTTTATAGCACTTTTTACATTTGTATACTGGTAGGAATAATTCTTGGTGCTGTCATCGGTGGCAAAATGAAAGCCAAAATTAAAACAATTGGTTGGGCCTGGATTATTAGCGCTATACCTATCATTGTTATGCTCTTTTTCCTAAAGAATATGGTTATGCTTTGTATCCTGCTTTTCCTTTTTGGCCCTGCAACCAGTATTCATAATGTCCTTGAAGAATCTATTATTCAAACTTCGACCTCTGATAATTACTTAGGACGAGTTTTGACGACTATCAGGACATTTGCCAATATTGGTGGACCGATTTCGTCAGTTGTTGCCGGAGTAATTCTTGATCATCTTGGTGAAAAATTTATTGTTGTTATTAGTACAAGCCTAATTATAATTGGTGGTATTAATATTTTGCTGTCAGAACCTAAAAAAACTAATTAGTGGTGTTAAAAAATAATTTGTTTTATAATAATTTCTGCTAAAATTAAGAAGGATGTTAAATTATATTAGCTAATCGTGATGGTTGGCTTTTTTATTACAAAGAATCAGATAGATGACTAAAGTAAAAATTGATTTTACTAGTAGAATAACTCAAGGAAAAGAAAGCGAAACTTTTACTAAGAAATGCCAAGGAGAACTAATTGAATCAGGTGAAACTACCAGAGTTTCATACTTGGAAGATGACCAGGTACCGGTTAAAATACTGATTAGAGAAAATAATGTGATTATTAGGCGTGGCAGTGACCAGAATAATTACTCGCAGTTACATTTTATAGTTGGCGAGCGTAAAGATTGTCGCTATGTGGCACAAGGCTATCAAATGGATCTGCAAAGTACAACTGAATTTATTAAATTTTTTTCTAAAAATAATAATTCCCGTGAACTTCAGATTGAATATAACCTTTACAGTGGTCTATACTTAATAGGTAATTATACCGTCACATTGATTTTTACATGAACGCCTAGTAAAATAAAAAAGACTGTTTAAAAGAGAGGAATACAATTGTGGGATTAAACGACTTTAAAGACAAAAATCGCAATGAATTATCAATGATTGAAGTTGCTCGCGCAATTTTAGAAGATAACAATAAGAGAATGGCTTTTGCAGATATTGTTAACGCTGTGCAAAAGTACTTAGGTGTGAGCGATGAAGAAATAAGGGAACGTTTGCCCCAATTCTATACTGACATGAACACCGATGGTGAATTTATTTCAATGGGTGAAAATGTGTGGGCTCTTCGTTCATGGTTCCCGTATGAATCTGTAGATGAAGAAGTTAATCACCCTGAAGATGAGGATGAAGAAGATACTCGGACTCACCATAAGAAAGTTAATGCCTTTTTGGCAAGTGCTACTGGCAGCGATGATATTATTGATTACGACAATGATGATCCTGAAGATGAAGACTTGGATGCCACTGCTGATGATGAGCCTGATGACTTTGATGATGACGATGATTATGTCAATACTGATGATGACGATGACGAAGACTTACCAGATGGTATTGAAGGTCAGTTATCAGAATTAAACGATGATGACGACGAAGATGACAATGAATAATTTTCTTGACTTTGCGTCCTAAAATAGATAGTATTTTATTTGGGCACGTTATGTGCGTTTAAGCTCCCGTTAGGGAGCTTTTTTATTTTTTGATTATTCTTATTTTTTGCAAAGGAGTTTGGGCTAATGACAAAATATATCTTCGTTACTGGCGGTGTTGTTTCTTCACTGGGTAAGGGAATTACCGCTTCTAGCTTAGGTCGATTATTAAAAAACCGCGGTTTAAAGGTGACAATGCAAAAGTTTGATCCCTACATTAACATTGACCCCGGAACAATGAATCCTTATCAACACGGGGAAGTGTTTGTCACTGATGATGGTACTGAGGCGGACCTTGATTTAGGACACTATGAAAGAATTGTTGACGTACGTACCAGCAAATATTCCAATGTTACTACCGGTAAAATTTATAAAGAAGTACTGGAAAAAGAGCGGCGCGGGGACTATCACGGAGCTACTGTTCAGGTCATTCCCCATATCACAGACATGATTAAGCAAAAAATTATGCGTGCTGGTCTGACCACTGATTCAGACGTTGTTATTTCAGAAATTGGCGGTACTGTTGGCGATATTGAATCTACTCCTTTTATGGAAGCTATCAGACAGATGCGCCGTGAAGTAGGTGAAGAAAATGTAATGTACATTCATTGTACGCTAGTACCTTATTTACATGCGGCACAAGAAATGAAAACTAAGCCTACCCAACACTCTGTCGCTGAATTGCGCAGTATTGGTATTCAGCCTAATATGCTGGTTTTACGTGCTGAAATGCCAATTGATCAGGAACATAAGGATAAAATTTCCAATTTTACTGATGTGCCGGTTGACCGTATTATTGAATCAATTAATGCGCCATCGCTTTTTGACTTGCCGTTAGCTTTCCAAAAACAGGGAATGGATCAAAAGGTCTGTGATTTTCTCCATATCAAGAGCCCTAAGGATGAAGCTGATATGGCTGAATGGCAAAGGCTTGATGAACGGGTTAAAAATTTACAACATACTACCACAATTACTCTTGTTGGTAAGTATGTTGAACTTGAGGATGCATACATTTCTGTTACAGACGCCTTGAAGCATGCTGGTTACGCCTACAATACTGATGTCAAAATTAATAAGGTGCAAGCAGAAGATGTGACCGAAGATAACATTGCCGACTTTATGAAAGGCTCTGATGGTTTAATCGTTCCTGGTGGTTTTGGTTCACGCGGTTTTGAGGGAATGATTACAGCAATTAAGTATGCCCGTGAAAATGATATTCCGTTTTTAGGAGTTTGCCTGGGGATGCAAATGGCGACTGTCGAATTTGCGCGTGACGTTTTAGGATATAAGGATGCTAATACCACCGAAGCAGATCCTAAGACTAAGCATAATGTTATTGACATTATGGCTGATAAGCGTGACGAAGAAAATATTGGCGGAACCTTGCGTTTAGGTCTTTACCCAGCAACCTTGAAGAAGGGAACAAAGACTGCTGCTGCGTATGATAATCAAGATGTCATTCAGGAGCGTCACCGTCACCGTTACGAGTTCAATAATGAATATCGTGAAGCATTTGAAAAAGCAGGAATGACTTTTGCCGGAGTATCACCAGATAACCACTTAGTTGAAATTATTGAATTAACTAAAAACAAATTCTTCATTGCTGCACAATATCACCCTGAATTTTTGAGTAGACCGCAAAGGCCGGAAGGATTGTATAAAGCATTTATAGGTGCTGCATGTGGTCTTCCTGAAGAAAAGCTTTAATTGGCAAAGTTGAATAATACAAAAACCAGATTTTTGGGTGAGGGAAGGCAAAGGTCTTCTCTTGTTTTTTCTGTTAAATTCCTATAACATTATTATGACTAAACGAAATAGAAAAGGATTTTTTCGCCAATGAAGCAAATGATAATTCATGGTGGAAAGCCCCTGCAGGGTGATGTCTGGATTGGTGGTGCCAAAAATTCAACGGTCGCGTTAATTCCAGCATCTATATTGTCGCGTACACCAGTAACTTTGGAAGGTGTTCCAAAGATTGCAGATGTTGACAACTTAATGGATCTGCTCAGTGAAATGGATGTTGTGAGTGATTTTCACAATACAACATTGCGTATCAATCCAGAACACATTAAGATGAGCCCATTGCCAAGTGGTAAAATCAAGAGTTTGCGTGCATCTTATTATTTTATGGGTGCCCTTCTTGGTCGTTTTGGTAAGGCTGTTGTGGGCTTCCCTGGTGGAGATGATATTGGTCCCCGCCCCATAGATCAACATATAAAGGGGTTTGAAGCCTTAGGCGCATGTGTAAAAAATGAGAATGATCAAATAAAAATTACTTCCCCTGCAGAAGGGCTCCATGGTGCTACTATTCATTTAGCAATGCCTTCTGTAGGTGCAACAATGAATATAATTATGGCATCAGTAACCGCTAAGGGACAAACTATTATTGATAATGCTGCTAAAGAACCTGAAATAATTGACTTGGCTACGTTTTTAAATAATATGGGCGCAATTATCAGGGGTGCCGGAACGGATTCGATTAGGATTGAAGGAGTTAAGCAGCTGCAAGCTAAAACCCCTCATACAATAATTCCTGATCGAATTGAAGCGGGCACTTATATTTCCCTTGCCGGTTGCATTGGCAATGGCATCTGTATTCATAATATTATTGAGGAGCACCTTGATTCTTATTTAGCCAAGGTGGAAGAAATGGGTGTAGTAATTGATGCAACTGAAGATTCCCTTTATGTTTATCCTGCTGGCGATTTAAAAATGACACAAATTCGCACGTCTTCTTATCCAGGATTTGCGACAGATTTGCAGCAGCCGGTGACTCCGCTTCTGCTTTCTGCCAAGTCTGGTGAAGGCGTGATTATTGACCAGATTTATCCTAAAAGAATCGGTCACATTGAGCAGTTGCGTAAAATGGGTGCGGACATTAAAGTGGAAGATAATATTATTTTGATTCATCCAACTGCTAAACTTCATGGTACGAATGTTTCAGCTGGTGAAATTCGTGCAGGAGCCTGCTTAATGATAGCTGGTTTGATGGCAGATGGCGAGACTGTAATTGACAATGCTGATAATATTCTCCGTGGTTATGATCGCGTGCAAGAAAAACTCCGGCTACTTGGTGCGGATGTAAAAATCCAGGATGCACCTAATGAATAATTTAATAGTAACTGAATAATAGTTGAGTGGGCTAATCATAATGATTAGCCTGTTTGTTTATATTTTAAAATTATAAAAAGTACTTTATTGTTTCTTTTGTAATAAGAACGTAATATAATTACATTATTATTACTAAAAGATGAAATAATGAGGTATAAAAATGAAAAAGGACTTTCATAAATTTTCAAAAACTGTCATAGCTGCGGCTTTGCTAAGCGTTCCTGTCGGAGCAGTTTTTTCTGTCAACAATGTTGAAGCAAAAACTGTTACCAGCGCAGAAACGGTCTTTCACTATTCTCAAAAGACTTTGTCCAAAAAGTTTGCTAAGGCCGGTTATGTTTTTAAACTAACTGATGCCACAAAGGGAGCCTTATATAAGTCTACTGGTAAACCTTATAGTACCAAAGTCATTAAAAAGATTGTCAAGAACAATACACTTTTTAAAGTTAAAAAAGTTTGGTCAATTCATAATGGCATGTTTGTTGATTTAGTTTCAAAAGATGGTAAATATAAGGGTTATACTACATATCTAACTGGTATATATAACAAAAATACAGAAGATGAAAAGCTGAAACCTTTGGTGCAGGCAGAGCTGGATGTTACGACAGCTAGAGATAATAATAAGCCAACTGCAGAACTATTAGCTAAAGCTGAAACATTAGCTAATGAATTGACAGGACACGAAAAGAAAATCGCACTGACATCTATCAAAGAACTAAAAGAATTCGTTAAGTATGGGACTATGGGAGAAATACCAGTGCTATTAATTGGAAAGTATCCTGATTAATTAAAGGAATAGATCAAGTATAGAATTATGTGGTAATACAGCTACTACAGATTGAAAATTGTTCAAAGACTTAATATAGATAGGATAAATAATATAGTTTAAGTAAAATATAAAGCCTGAAGTATGATTGCTTCGGGCTTTTTTATTAAATAATTGTTTGTATGGCTTGCAGGAAGACGCACTTTTTATTTGAGAAAAAATTTTTTTATTCTGATTGAGAGTTATAATAAAAAAGTAACTAAAATGAAAGGTCAATTAAGGAGTTATAAATGCTATTAGGTTCAATAGAAGCTGGCGGTACCAAGTTTGTTTGTGCAGTCGGCAATGAAAATTATCAAATTAAAGATCAAACAACTTTTCCCACCACGACACCAGAAGAAACTTTGCAGAAAACAGTGGATTACTTTAAACAATTTGCCGTTGATGCCATTGGAATTGCATCTTTTGGACCGATTGAGGTGCGGAAAACAGCACCTAATTATGGCTTTATCACTGATACACCCAAAAAGGGATGGAACAATACTGACTTTGTCGGATTTTTGACTAAAACAATTAAAGTCCCAGTTTTCTTTACTACTGATGTTAATGGTTCGGCTTTTGGGGAATACGTAATGTCACAGTTATCAAACGAAGATGTTGACTCTCTTGTTTACTATACAATTGGTACTGGAGTAGGTGGCGGAGCTATTATTAATGGTAAGTTGGTAGGCTCTTTAGGCCACCCTGAAATGGGTCACGTAAAAGTTAAACGTCATCCAGATGACTTGGATTTTGCAGGAATTTGTCCTTTTCATAAAGATTGCCTGGAAGGTTTAGTTTCAGGTCCTACTTTTGAAGCTCGCCTTAATACAGCCGGTAAAGATGTGCCACTTTCAGATCCTGTTTGGGATATTATGAGTTACTACGTAGCTCAGGCTGCCTTGCAAGTCACCTTAATTTTACGTCCTGACAAAATTGTTTTTGGCGGCGGTGTTACTAGTGAAAAGTTTCTAGAAAAAGTGCGGCGTGATTTTGCGACATTATTGCATAATTATGTCCACGTGCCACCATTGGAGCAATACATCACTATGCCGGAAATCAGTAATAATGGTTCTGCCACAGTCGGTGATTTTGCTTTGGCAAAACGGGTGTTGAGAGAATAATTTATAGAATAAAAATATGATCTAACCTCCAAATTTAGGACAAATTTGGGGGTATTATTGTGGCTAAATTATCTATGCGAGATAAGATTTAAATCTTTCACCTATGGCATGATTATTAAACAACTCTATTGAAATCTTTCTACAATAAAAACCACTGATATCTTATTAATATCAGTGGCTTTTAAAGTGTCTATTTTACTAAAATTTCACAGTTTTAATCTAACAAGTCAAACTTAAGCGTTGCCAGGTTATGACCTTCATTAACCATGTTACCCAGCAGTTCAATAGTGTTGTTGTAAACTTGATCAGCCATCTTTTGGTTGGCTGCAGTTAATAAATCTTCAGCTTCTTTGCCTGATAGACCTGCAACTTTTTTATCAGTTTCATGTTGAATGAAGTGACATTGCGCTAAAGATTTTTGTTCAAAGTCATTTTCTAGTTCACCGTAGACCTTAAAGTTAGTGTCACCCAATTGTGCTGTTAATTTGTTTAACCAGAAAATCTTGTTCAAATCGAACTTTGGACCAGTCTGGAAACTGGCTGGTGTGTCATTAACGTTGGTATAGAATGGGACAAAGCTGTTAAAAGTATTTGGACCAAAGCAAAGCCATTGTACGCCAGCAATTTCTTCAGGGACATCATTTCTAACTTGGAGGATATGAGTTTCAAAGTTGCGATTAAGGGCAATTGGACGGTAAGTTTTCTTTTGCTCAGGGGTACCTTGATCGCCATAAGGATCAAATGGCGTATCTTGATAGTGAGAACTCTCGATAAAACAAATATCCTCAATACTAATTTTACGGTTTGCGTGGCAAATGAATGGTTGATCTTGATCACTTGGTTTGCCGCCAAATTCTGGATCAAAGTAATTGTGAACAAACCAGGCACGTGGATTGTTGTAATGAGCATCTTTAATAGTTGAGCTACCAAAGATATGCCGCATGTTGTAACCTTCGCGGTCAGGGTTTAAGTGGTATTCCTTAATCAAGTCTTCTAAGGTGTCATCAGCTAAGAAGCCATCTTTACCAAAATGGAATTCATCGATGTTCAAACGGTTAGGAGCAACAACATAAGCGTCATCAGGAATACGACGTGCAATCCAGTGGTGACCACCAATAGTTTCCAGGTACCAAACTTCATCGTGATCGGCAAAAGCCATACCGTTCATTTCGTAAGTACCATATTTTTCCAGCAAATAACCAATGCGCTTAACGCCATCAAGAGCACTGTGGATATAAGGCAATGTTAAAGTAACAAAGTCTTCTTCTCCTAGGCCGCCCTGGGCAAGAAGCGGGTCGATCCCTTGTATACGTGCATTTGTGGTAATAGTTTCGGTAGCAGTCATTGCTACGTTTTCTGAGTTAATTCCGGCTGCACCCCAGATGCCGCTTTCGCCAGAGACATCAGGTGCACTGGTATAACGTAAAGGCTTTTCCGCTAAGTCTGCATCATCAATCTTTTGGTGACTAATGACACTTTCATAATGCTTTGGTTGTTTTTCCGGTGTAATAAGTTCAAAACCTTCAGGAATTATTTCACGGCCACCGTCTTCACTTCTGGCAATCATAGCTGAGCCGTCAATGGTGGCATTTTTACCGACAAGAATAGTCGTACATTCTGCTTTTTTCATCTTATCTGTCCTTTCAAATTACTTAATCTATATTGTATTAAAAAAGACGGGCTGTTTGCAAAAAAATGAGTAAACTTAAACCTAAATTATTATTACTTTTACGAAGTTGGGATTTTAACTAAATTCTGATTTATGATTGGCAAAAAATGTAAAAGATGCTTTACTAAAAATGTCAAATAAGTTTGACAGGAGAGTGAATTAGTGAAAAATAGAATTGCTCAATTGCGTAAAAAGCAGAGGTACTCACAGGCTCAATTCGCCGCAGCCGCTCATGTTACTCGGCAAACAAGCAACGCCATTGAAAATGATAAGTATGACCCATCATTAGGATTAGCTTTTCAGTTGGCGCAGATATGAGGGGTAACGGTTGACGAATTATTCTTATATGAAGGCGAGGATTAAAATGATTAATACTAAGAAAAACATAGTTTATGGTGCATTTTCATACTGCTACCTTGATTAGCAAAAACCGGTAAATTATTTTTGTGCTATATCGCTGTAGCATTGTCCGCGTTGATGAAATGAGAGAACTAGACTAATGACTATAGAAAAAATTTTAGAAGAAAAATTGCAAGCAGACTTAACAAAGGTTACGCACGAGTCACAGAATAGCACTTTTGTTGGTATTAGTGCA
The DNA here is from genome assembly GCF_003692935.1 of Lactobacillus sp. ESL0260. Classification (NCBI taxonomy): domain Bacteria; kingdom Bacillati; phylum Bacillota; class Bacilli; order Lactobacillales; family Lactobacillaceae; genus Lactobacillus; species Lactobacillus sp. ESL0260. The sequence goes on along the minus strand of NZ_REHO01000013.1, from coordinate 189,173 downwards.
AAATTTGAGCAAAAAATTTTTGTCAAAGTCTTTGCACAAGAAGGAAAATTTTTAACTGAAAAATCTGTTAACGAGCAACTAAATACTCGTGTATTAGACTCTTTTGTTGTCAAACAAACGCAACAATTTGTTTTGGTCATGAAAGATTTGGCGCCTTCTGATATTAAAGAAGAAATCAATCCTGATATGGCATTTAACATGGGCATAGAATTGTCTCACTTCCATCAAAAAGTCAAACCATTTTCTGGCATATACCTAAATAATCAACTATTCAATAAGTCAAAACGCGACATTGATAACTTAAATAAACCCGAAATCAAAAATAAGCTGCTGAAATTGCTGGCACAGTTTACAGCCGAAAGAGCAGATATTGAAAAAGATTTAGCAGTTCATGCAAATACTGTTTTACACGGAGATGTCGGCTTGCGCAATTATAAAATCGTTGCTGATCATCTTAGTTTAATTGACTTTGAACGAGCACGCATGGGAGTAAATTATCAAGACTTCATTAAGCTTTTTTACCAGGACTTTGGTTTAAATAAAGAATTGATTATTTCTTTTGTCAAAGGATATGAAAAATGTGGTCAGAAAGTTGCAATTACTCCAGTGACACAGGCCTTTCTCATTTTTATCACTGCTATTGGAATTATGAAGTATACGGAAAAGATTGAGGATAAGCCATTTGAGAAAATTGGAAAGCAAATGCTGGCAACTTGCAGTTCATTTCTAAATACAGGGAGTTTGAATGAGAGCCTGAATAACATGAATGCTATTATCCTATAAAAATAAAAAAGCATCTTCTTTCTTGAAGATGCTTTTTTGGGGTAAATAGAATTGTCTCAAGGGTAAAGACAACTTCATTTACGTGATATTTGCAGTTTGAGTATTTTGTTTTGCTTTTTTATCACCTCCTTTAAGTAAAAAGTTTAGAATCGTTGCGGATAAGCTGGTAATGACGATGCCGTTGCTTAAAAACAATTGCACAGTAGCCGGTAGATTTTTGAAAAATTGGGGATAAATAGTAACACCGAGTCCAAGTCCAATTGAGATGGCAATGATTAAGACATTGTTATTGTCACTAAGATCAACTTTGGCCAGTGTCTTGATACCTTGAACTGCAATCATAGTGAACATTACGAGCATGGCACCGCCCAACACTGGGGTAGGAATGATAGTTACCATTGCGCCAATTTTAGGTAACAAACCCATAGCCATTAGTAGACCACCGGCCCAGTAAATCGGACGTTTGGTTTTAATACCTGATAATTGTAAAAGGCCGACATTCTGCGAAAAAGTGGTATAAGGAAAAGCATTGAATAAACCACCAAAAATCTGAGCGATACCTTCTGCGCGGTAACCCTTTTTCAAATCTTCCTCAGTTACGTCATGGTGTAAGAGGTCACCGATGGCGAAGAATACGCCGGTTGATTCGACCATTGAGACTAAAGCTATGATGATCATTGTCAGACTAGAAGACCATTCAAATTTCGGCACTCCGAAATAGAAAAGTTGGGGTAAGTGGAACCAAGATGCTTCCATTACGGGAGTGAATGAAACAAGTCCCATGCAAGCGGCAATAACAGTTCCGGCAACAAGACCGATTAAAACTGAAATTGACCTGATGAATCCTTTAGTCCAAATTTCTAATGCCAAGATGATAAACATGGTGCAAAAGGCTAGAAACAGGTTTTGACCACTGCCAAAACTTTTAGCAGCTGAATTGCCGCCACCCATGTTTTGAATTGCGACCGGAACGAGGGTTAATCCAATAGTAGTAATTAACGTGCCTGTTACCACTGGGGGAAAGAATTTTTTGATTTTAGCAAAAACGCCTGAGATTAAAACGACAAAAATCCCGGCAACAATGATGGCACCATACATGTCGTTGATTGAGAATTTCTGCCCAATCATTTGCAAGGGGGCAACTGCTTGAATGGCGCAGCCTAAAATGACTGGAAAACCAATACCAAAGTACTTGTTGCGCATTAATTGTAATAGCGTAGCTAGGCCGCACATGAAAATGTCAATTGAAACAAGGTAAGTCATTTGTGCAGGAGAAAATTTTAATGCATTGCCAATTAACAGAGGTACCGCAACAGCACCGGAGTACATTGCTAACAGGTGCTGTAAACCTAAAACCGCTGCTTTTTGCTGGCTAACTTCTTTTTCTGCCATTAGTTTTCTCCCACAAAACGTACTTGATTATTGGCCAAACTAGCGATTTCTGCCAATGCTTCGAGGCGATAGCCGTGTTCTTTAATCCAGTCGCTGCCGCCTTGGAAAGTTTTGGCGACTACGATACCAACACCAGCTACCTCAGCACCAGCCTGGTTAGCAATATTAATCATGCCTTTAACTGCTTCGCCGTTTGCCAGAAAGTCATCAATAATTAACAGGTGATCATCTTTGTGCAAAAATTTTTGTTCAACACAAATTTGATTAGTGACTTTCTTGGTGTAGGAATAAACATCTGCCCAATAGACAGCATCATTAAGTGTAGCTGGCTTTTTCTTGCGGGCAAAGACCATTGGCACATGTAATTCATAGGCTGCCATTACTCCAGGGGCAATTCCGGAAGCTTCACAGGTCAACACCTTTGTGACACCACTATCTTTAAATAGCCGACTAAATTCTTCTCCGACTTTCTTCATTAGTTCGGGATCTACCTGATGATTTAAAAACGAGTTGATTTTTAAAACGTTACCGGGTAGAACTTCTCCGTCACTGCGAATCCGGTCTTCTAATAACTTCACTTTTTCCTCCTTCAACACAAAAAGGGCTTTTCCTACCAAAACTATGGTAAAAAAAGCCCTTTAAACCAGTATTTTAACTACTTTAAATGCATATTATCCATAGTTCAGAATTTACGGTTCTGAGTAGAAACTGCCGACCACATTACGGCAATATATAGATTTTTATTTTGCTATTGCAAGCATTGTAACAGAGTCGCATAATATGTGCAAGATTAATTTTAAATGAAATTGCGAATTATATTCAGTAAGAAGACATAAATAATTCGTAAAATCATTCATTAGAGCTAAAAAATTATTGACCACTGCTGCATTTCTTAGTAAAGTTGATATAGTATGAATTTAGTGAGTAAAGGAGCTTGGATGTCGGTGAAAAAGAATATTAGTGATTTTGATGAAATTATTGTGCTGGATTTTGGTAGTCAATATAATCAACTAATCACACGCAGGCTGCGGGATTTTGGGATTTATTCCGAGTTGTTGCCCCATGATATTAGTATGGATAGAATAAGGCAGATTAGTCCTAAGGGAATTATCTTTTCAGGTGGGCCCAACAGTATTTATGACCAAAATGCCTTGAAAGTAGATCCTGCAATTTTTAAGTTGGGCATTCCTATTCTGGGCATTTGTTACGGGATGCAACTCATGACTTCTTATTTAAACGGCAAGGTCGAAAAAGCTGCTAATTCTGAATATGGTCGTGCCGACATCGAGGTTGAAGACACCAACTCCGTTTTATTTGCTGGGCTGCCCAAAGATGAGTATGTCTGGATGAGTCACGGTGATTTGGTCACTGGTGCTCCTGCTGGTTTTGAAACGGTCGCTTCAAGTAAGAATTGCCCGATTGCCGCTATTGCTAACGATCAAGCCAAAATGTATGGTATTCAGTTCCATGCGGAAGTGCGCAATACGCAATATGGCCTTGATATCCTGCGTAATTTTGCCTTTAAAGTTTGCGGCGCTAAGGCTGACTGGTCAATGACCGATTTTATTGACTTGCAAATTGCTGAAATTAGAAAAACTGTTGGTGATAAGAAGGTAATTCTGGGTCTATCCGGTGGGGTAGACTCTAGCGTCACCGCGACTCTTTTACACAAAGCGATTGGCAATCAGCTGACAGCCATTTTTGTGGATCACGGCATGTTGCGCAAAAACGAAGGCGATGAAGTAATGGCTGCCTTGAACCGTGATCTAGGTGTTAACATTATTCGGGTAAATGCTCAAGAGCGCTTTTTAAATAAACTCAAAGGTGTCACCGACCCCGAGCAAAAGCGTAAAATCATTGGTAAAGAGTTTATTGAGGTGTTTGCGGACGAAGCAAAGAAAATTAAGGATGTGGACTTTTTAGCTCAAGGCACCCTGTACACTGATGTGATTGAGAGCGGCACAAATACCGCCCAGACAATCAAGTCGCATCATAACGTTGGTGGGTTACCTAAGGATTTACACTTTAAACTAATTGAACCTTTGCGCAAGTTATTTAAAGATGAAGTACGTGAACTGGGTGAAAAATTAGGTATTCCGCATGATTTGGTTTGGCGTCAGCCTTTCCCAGGACCTGGTCTTGGCATTCGCGTTATTGACGAAGTAACTGAGGATAAACTCAAATTGGTGCGTGACAGTGATGCAATTTTGCGGGATGAAATTAAAAAAGCCGGTTTACAGGAAAAAGTATGGCAATACTTTACCGTTTTACCCGGTATCAAATCCGTGGGCGTGATGGGTGACGGTCGCACTTATGACTATACCATTGGTATCCGTGCCGTTACATCAATTGATGGGATGACCGCTGATTTTGCCCGCTTGCCATGGGACGTTTTGCAAAAAATTTCAACGCGTATTGTCGACGAAGTGCCCAACATTAACCGTGTAGTCTATGATGTCACCAGTAAACCACCGTCAACGATTGAATGGGAGTAATATGATAATTTAGCTCTGCTAGCTATTAGGCTTTCAGAGCTTTCTATTTTTATTGACAGTTTTTACAGGTGAGTACGTTTAATATTTTTATTTTATAAAAATGAGTTAGAAATAGTTTCTTTAGTTGTTTAAAACAAAGTTAATATCATAAAATAATATTAAAGATTGCATTAATGTAAATTTTTGAGGAAAATAACAGTATAAATGCGTATTAATAAGGGAGGTGTTTTTAATGGTAACTAGATTAGGCATAAATCCACGTGTTTTAGCTTATTACATTGACAATTCTGGAGTTTCTAAAGATTATTTAGAAATGAAAGTTCAGAACATTGATGCTTTTTTAGATGGCAGTAAAAACCCTACTTTTAATCAACTTTCAGAAATTGCTAAACTTATTGATGTTCCGACTGGCTTGCTGCTTCTTTCAGATCCAGTTGATACTGATAAGAATACACTTAAATTTAGGACGATTAATTCAAATCGGATTGAAAAGATTAGTAATGAACTTAGAGATACGATTGTTGAAATGCAAACAAAACAGGATTTTCTGCGAAATGAAATTGATTATCAACTCGATTTTATCGGAAAATATTCAATTAAAAATGATTACCAGCAAGTTGTAGATGATATGCGTAATTATCTCGATATTCCAGTTAACTATCAGAAAAATGTGGGAAAGAATGCCTTGAAATATTTTAGAGATAAAATGAATAAAATAGGCATCTTTATCTTCTTTAATGGCTCAGTGAAAAGCAATACGCATCGAAGCTTGTCGCTAGATGAGTTCAGAGGTTTTGTCTTAAGTGACAAAAAAGCCCCCATTATTTTCGTTAATTCTAAAGATAGTGAAGCGGGTCGATTATTTACACTTGTTCATGAATTAGTCCATCTTTTTCTTGATCAGGAAGAAATATTTAGTTTAGTTGACACAGGATCATACAAGTTTGATCGCACAGAAGCCTTTGTTAATAAAGTAGCAGCAGAAGTACTGCTACCAGATGAAGAAATCAGAAAACTAAATAACTATGATATTGAATTTTTAGCTCACAAATTTCCCGTTAGTAAATTTGTCATTGTACGTAAACTATATGATATGAAGATTTTGACGAAAAAAGAGTATGATGAAAAAGTTTCACAGTTAGAAAAAGAATTTGCGAAAATCCCGCTAGATAAAAAAACTAGGGGTGGAAACTATGATAATAATATCAGATTTCGTTTTGATCAGACTTTTGTACATTATATTGAAAATGCAATAAAACAAAATAAGATTACTTATACGGACGCTTTTAATATTGCTGGTGTTAGTTATAAGTCGTTTAAGATTCTGACGGGGGGCAGAATGTAATGGAAAAATATTTGCTGGATACTAATATCTATATAAATTTTTATGAACGGTATTATCGGGTAAAGTATTTTCCTAGTTTTTGGGCTAAGCTACCTGCCATTTTAAATAAATATGTTGTCATTCCCGAAATTGTGGTCGATGAAAACTACCAAGCCCCTAAATTTAGAAAATGGTTGGATAAAAATTATTTAAAAGAAATAATAAACCATAAAAATTATGCAATACAATGGGCCAAAGTACTACAATATATTGGCGACTGTGAATATTATAAAGATGAAGCATTATCAGCTGACAGAGGATGGGCACATGAAAAAATTGCAGATCCTTGGCTTATTGCTATTGCAAAAGAAGAAAATTTAACCATTGTAACAAGTGAAATTCGGAATCCTAATTTGCACAATCCAAATGGTAATAAGGCCGCAAAAATACCTGATGTGTGCGATGACTTAGATGTTGATTGCATTGACATGAATGATTTCTTTGAGAAAATCAATTTGTGCATTTGAATTTTTAGATCGAGATAGTTATTTACTAAACTAAAAATAGCAAGAGCTGAAAAACAATCAGAACATAATAAGTTGAGAACAAATTGGTGCTAAACTGATTTGTAAAAATTAAGTTTGTTCTGATTGTTTTTATATACAAGTCTTTGAAAAAAGGAGCAGCAATACAATGAATAAAAACACATTGTTTCAACATGGGACTATGCAAATGCTGGTTGAGGGCCTATTGGAAGGCACTTTACCGCTATCAGAATTGTTAAAACACGGCAATATTGGTATTGGAACCGGTGATGGCGTTGATGGTGAATTAGTGATATTAGACGGTGTTGGTTACAAAATAGATGTTAGTGGTCCAGCTGTGAAACTGCCAGATAACTTTAAAGTGACTTATGCTGACGTTAGTTTTGCGGATTATCACAAATTCAAAAGCTATCAAAATGTCGAATTGACAGAAATGCTAAAAGATGTTTTAACAAAAATAACGCTCAAAATCAATTTTTCGCAATATTGACTAAAGGTGTCTTCCAAAAAATTCGTACAAGGTCTTCCAAAAAGTCACATAAGCCATATCCGTCTCTAGGAAAAATTGCGGAAAATCAAGTCGAGTTTGAAGCTGAAAATATCACTGGAGCAATGATTACTTATTACACGCCGCCTGTTTTTCAAGGTGTTGGGGTATCAGGATTTCACAATCATTTTTTGGCCGACGATTTAAGCTTTGGCGGTCATGTTTTGGCAGCTACGATGAAAGATGTAACAGCCAGCATTCAACCAATAGAAAACTTTAAATTGCATTTACCAGTTGATAATCAGGAATTTTTAAATGCCAATTTAACTGATATTAGCAAGCTAGATAATGTTATTTCGAAATCAGAATAACTTTGGTGTGAAGATTGTTTGAACTCTAAAATTAAAGTGCTCGATTATAGCTAAAAATATAATCGAGCACTTTTTAATGTCTAAAATCATAAGAAATAATTTTAAGAAGTTGAATCCAATATTATTTTGGTTAAAGCAACTGATTTTTCAGCTAACTTTTAAGAAATTAAAGTTACCGGTAGGGTGTAGATTTTCTTAAAACCTTCGGTTGGATGATGAATCTTTTGGATTAAGATTTCTGCTATTAAGTTAGTCATGTCTTTAGTTGGTTGCTTAATTGTAATTAATTCAGGAAATAGATTTTGTACCAAAGCAGTTCCATCAAAGCCTGTTATTAAAGGATAATATTCCTGTTTACTGGTAAATTGTTTAACCAAAAGTGCAGTATTATCGTCGGTACAACAAATAGAATCATAAGCCTGGGAATTAATAATTTGCGCAATAGCAATTTTTTTTGCCATGATTGAACTATTGAAATCTAAATAACTGGTATTAACATTTACCTTATATAAGTTAAAGACTGATAGCATTCCTTTAATCCTGTCATTAATTGGGTACAAATCAGACTTATCACCTGATATTATTAATACATTCTTTTTGCCTAGGCTTAATACCTTCTCTGCTATTTTTTTGCCACCGTCTAAATTATCACTTCTTATCTCTATAATATTTTTAAAGTCCCGATCAAATGAAACGATTGGTAAATCTCGTGATAAAGAGTGATAAGAATCTTGCAAATGCGAACAGACGACTATCCCATCAACCTTGCGAGAACGGATATCGTTAACAAAATTCTCTAAACTATCTTGAGGATTATTTGCAATAGTAAACAGAACGTCATAGTTATAGTAATTCAGACTTTCTACCAGATTATTAAGAAAGTCCGCATAAAAGGGATTATATATATTAGGCAATATGGCTTTGATAATTCTTTTTGATGCTGTGACTTGCTTTTCCTTTACTGGAACTTGGTATCCAGATTTTCTGATCGCTTCTAAGACATTTTTACGTGTTTTAGTACTAATATAGCCATTATTATTAATAACTCTTGAAACGGTAGCAATTGAAACATTTGCTAATTCGGCTACTTCTCTGATAGTTATTTTCATTTTTACACCTATTTATGAAAATTTACATACTGTTAACTACTAGTTTTGTAGCTTATTATACAGTTTTAAGATGTAAATTGCTTTAAAAAGTAACATTCGGTTTTCATTTTGATATTATAAATTCTGTAAGAAAAAAGCGATTTCAGTAAATTGAGAATGGGGAGATTCAATGAAAGTCAAAAACAAAGCTTTACTGATCACATATCCAGATAGTCTTGGAAGCAATCTGCAGGATTTGACTTTTGTAATAAACAAGTATTTCAAAAATGCCATTGGCGGAGTTCACCTATTACCATTTTTTCCATCAGCTGGTGATAGAGGATTTTCACCTTTAAGATACGATAAAGTGGATCCCAAGTTTGGCACTTGGAAAGATGTTGAAGAACTTGGTAAAAACTATTATCTAATGTTTGATTTTATGATAAATCACTTGTCACAGCATTCATCTTATTTTAAAGACTTTCAATCTAAGAAGTTTAAAAGTGAATTTTGCAATCTTTTTTTAAGTTGGGATAGGTTTTGGCCTACTGGTCGACCAACCAAAAATGACGTTGCTATCATTTATAAGAGAAAAAATAAAACTCCATGTAAGGAGATAACATTCGAAGACGGTAGTAAAGAAAAAATGTGGAATACTTTTGGCCCTGACCAAATGGATCTTGATATCAGAACCAGTACTACACAAAAGTTTATTAAGCATAATCTGCAAAACTTAGTAAAACATGGTGCAAGTATAATTCGCCTAGATGCTTTTGCTTATGCTATTAAAAAATTAGATTCAGATGATTTTTTTGTGGAACCAGAAATCTGGGATTTATTAGAGCAAATAAAAAATTACTTAGCAGATACTGACGCGGTTATTTTGCCAGAAATTCATGAGCACTATTCAATGTCATTTAAAGTTGCAAAACATGGTTATTTTATTTATGACTTTGCTTTGCCTATGGTACTACTCTATTCGCTTTATAGTGGTAAAAGTGATCAATTAGCAAAATGGCTTGAAAAGTGTCCTATGCATCAATTTACTACTCTTGATACACATGATGGAATTGGAGTAGTAGATGCTAAGGATATTTTGACCGAGAAACAGGTAGAGTACACTACTAATAAGCTTTACCAAATAGGGGCTAATGTGAAAAGAAAATATTCAAGTATGGAATATCACAGTCTGGATATTTACCAAATTAATACAACGTATTATTCAGCGTTAGGTAATGATGATCAGAAATATTTTATTGCTCGTTTAATTCAAATGTTTGCGCCTGGTATTCCTCAAATATACTATGTCGGTTTACTAGCAGGTAAGAATGACATAGAGCTACTTGAAAGAACTAAAGAAGGTCGTAATATTAATCGACATTACTATAGTCTAAAAGAAATCAAACAAGAAGTTCAGCGTCCTATAGTTAAAGCATTGATAAAGTTATTAGAATTTCGTAATAAAGAAAAAGCATTCGATTTGCAGGGTTCAATTAAAGTTTTGACACCTAGTGATCATGAAATTGTAATAACAAGGACGAATAAGCAAAAAACAAGTGAGGTCACTGCAAAAGTTGATTTCGAAAATTTAACATATTTCGTAACAAAAAATAAAAAGAAAATAACGTTTTAATGAAAGGAAGTTAGTATATGAACAAATTAAGAAAAGATTTCTTATGGGGTGGAGCTGTTGCTGCTAATCAGATTGAAGGAGCTTGGAATGAAGATAACAAAGGTTTAAGTATAGCTGATGTAGTAACTGAAGGAGCGGTAGATAGACCAAGAATAATAACCAATGGAATTCAAAAGGGAAAGTATTATCCAATGCATAAGGCCAGTGATTTTTATCATCATTATAAAGAAGATATTAAGCTTCTTGCTGAGATGCATTTTAAATGCTTTCGTTTATCAATTGCATGGTCAAGAATTTTTCCTAACGGCGATGACAAGGAGCCAAATGAAGATGGTTTAAGGTTTTATGACAATGTATTTAATGAATGTAAAAAATATAATATTGAACCTGTAGTTACATTTTCTCATTTTGAAATGCCTTATTCTCTTGTCAAAAAATATGGTGGTTGGACAGATCGTCGAGTAATAGATTTCTATGTAAAATTTGTTGAAGTATGTTTTTCTAGGTACAGGGATCAGGTTAATTACTGGATGACTTTTAATGAAATCAACAATCAAACTGACTACAATAGCGATTTAAGTATGTTAGCTGATTCAGGTATTGTAATTAATAATCTTTCTGAAGAAGAACGAGAAGAAAAAATGTATCAAGCCGCTCATTATGAGTTAGTTGCCAGTGCTAAAGCAGTGCAAATTGGTCATGCAATTAATCAAGATAATAAGATTGGTTGCATGATTAATATGACGCCTCAATATCCTTATTCTTGTAAGCCGGAGGATATATTTCAGGCGCAAAAAGCTATGCAAAGACGATATTGGTTTGCGGATGTACAAGTATTAGGTAAATACCCTGAAAACATGGAAAGCTATTTTGAAGAGAATAATCTTCGTAAAGACATAACAGATAATGACCGTGAGGACTTGAAAAACGGTAAAACTGATTTTATCGGATTAAGTTATTACAACTCAAATACAATCAAGTTTGAAAAAAATAATCCAGATTTCAAATTTGTCGGATCAGAATTAAATGTTAACAATCCATATTTAAAACAAACTCAATGGGGCTGGCCAGTCGATCCTTTGGGCTTTAGATATTCATTAAATTGGCTAACAGATCATTATCATAAGCCACTTTTTGTAGTGGAAAATGGCATTGGTGCAGAGGACAGGGTAGAAAATGACAAATCAATTCATGACGAATACAGAATTAGTTATTTAAAAGAGCACATAAAGTCAATGATTGATGCCATTGAACAAGATGGAGTTGACGTAATTGGTTACACTCCTTGGGGGTGTATTGATCTGGTATCAATGGGTACGGGTCAAATGTCAAAACGATATGGTTTCATCTACGTTGATAGTAATGATAAGGGAGATGGTTCATTTAGAAGGTTAAAAAAGGATTCTTTCTATTGGTATAGAAAAGTAATTGATTCTAATGGTAAAAATTTATTTTTGGAGGATGAAAAATGAAAAATGGATTTTCAAAGTGGGTTAATAATAAATTAGTCCCACCCGTACTTAAATTTGTCAATTTCAAAGCAATCAGGGCTTTAAAAGATGGTATCCTTTATACACTGCCACTTTTAATGATCGGCTCTTTATTTACTTTAATTGCCAACTTTCCTTGGGCTCCTGTAACTAATTTTTTGACTGTTAATGGATGGATGGATCCTTTAAATCAAATTAATGGAGCCACATTTTCAATTATTGCAATTATTGCAGTCTTAGGTGTTAGTTATCAATATGCCAAGATAGAGAATGTTGAACCATTAGGGGCCGCTGTTATAGCCTTATCTTCTTTTCTTGTACTCACAAAATCAACTGCAGTAACTGCAAATGGTAAATTTACAGTTGCAAATGTTATTCCAAAAGACTGGACGAGTGGCCAAGGAATGATTGCCGCTATAATTGTCGGATTATTAGTTGGATGGGCTTATTCTGCAATGATTAAACATCACTGGACAATTAAAATGCCAGAAGCTGTTCCATCAGGAGTTTCTAATTCTTTTGCAGCTCTGATCCCCGCAGCTGTCATTATTTCAGTTACCTTTGCCGTATATGCACTCATCCACTTTGTATGGAATACTACATTTATTGAAGGTGTATATAAGATTATTCAAACTCCTCTACAGGGTATGACAGACTCAGTTTGGGGCGTAATGGCTTATTGTTTTATAGCAACATTTTTCTGGTGGTTCGGAGTCCATGGCGGTACCATTGTCACAAGCATTTTTTATCCAATTTTATTAGCAAATTTAACTTCTAACCAAAAACTCTTAGATGCTGGTAAAGCCTTAACAATTGGAAATGGTGCACACGTATTCACTGATCAATTCACAGCTATCTTGATTAATATGACTGGCACTGGAGCAACTATTGGGTTGGTAATCTATATGTTCTTCTTTGCCAAATCTCAGCAAACGAAGCAATTGGGTAAACTAGCCATTGTTCCTACGCTTTTTAATATTAATGAACCAGTAATTTATGGTACACCAATAGTAATGAATCCCTTCTTATTTATCCCGTTTGTATTAACACCACTGGTGATTGGACTTTTGGATTATGGACTCATGACTGCTGGAATACTTCCGCTATTCAGCGGTGTTCAAGTTCCGTGGACCACACCGGCAATTATTTCAGGTTTTATTCTTGGTGGTTGGCGTTTGGCTTTAGCTCAAGCAGTAAATATTGTTATTTCATGCCTAATTTACTTTCCGTTTATTAGAAAAGTCGATAATCTCAATTATGAAAAGGAGCAAGCAGCTGTAAATAAAAACTAAATATTATTTAACTTTGATTAAGAGCATTTATTAAATAATTTTAAAGAGTCAGTTTACTAATAGTAAACTGATTTTTTGTAATTTAGGAATTTTTAGAATAGATTTTTTTCAAGAGAGTCCGAAATTATAAGAAGGTAAAACAAACTATAATTGACATTATCATTGCTGAACCGGTTGACCAGTGCAAAATTTTAATCACTTTTCCACTAATTCTTTTTAAAGAATTAGTTTTTTATCTATAACAGCGATTATATTTTGCCTGCTAATTTGACACCCGTACTCATTCATTTTATTATTAGATAAATTTAATAAAATTGATTTAGCATAAAATGAAAGACGCAAGAACATGACATTAAAGGGACTGATTGGCTCTAATAAACAACGAGCAATTTTTATTATCTTACTTTATTTTATTTTTGCTGTTACAGGATCACTTGACCAATATTTTTTTCAATTTGCAGTTAACGGACTAAGCGTTGGCAATTTGCCTGTTTATATTCGCTGGCAATTAATTGAATTTATCCCGGTAGTTTGTGGTGTATTTATTCTGCCTTTAGCGACTTACCTTTTTAACGCACAGATTCAGGAATATCTTGATCAATTAAGAGGGCAAATGGTAGACCATTTTTATACTGAAAACGATGCGACAGTGGCGCAAATGCAAAATTATCTGCAAAGCAATCTCGATACTTTGACCAGCGATTTTGCTCTGCCCTGGGTTAATGTTCTTAGCAATTTGTTCATCATCTTGCTTTCTGCCGGTGTCCTTTTTAGCTTAAATTGGTCTTTTGTTTTACTAACTACAATTTTTGTTCTAATTGATTTAAGCTTACCCAAAATAATGGCGCGCATGACTTCAGTGGCAAGTAGAAAAGTGATGAAAAATACTAGCACCTTTTTAACAGGAATTGGCGAGTGGATCAATGGCTTAAATGAACTGCGGCGGTATCATGCTTGGACGATCTTAAATAAAGAATTGAGCAGCTACGCTGAGAAGTTGGAAAAATCTAAAGTCAATCAAATCAATAAAAACTGTGCTTCTAATACAATTAATGGAATTGGTAATACTTTAGGACAAATGTCGATTGCCTTTTTAGCGGGCATCCTGTTTTTAACTGGTCAAATAAAAATTGGAGCGGCATTAGCTTCGACTTCTTTTGCTTTTGGTATTTTTTCAGCTGTATCCTCTATTACAAGTGCTGCAGTCAAGATTAAGTCTACTAAAAATATTAATCAAACTACGGCTAGCTTGATTTCTAACACCAAATCCAAACCGAATGGGTCATCTGCTCAAATTGCCCAAATTGAAATTAAAAATTTGGCGCTTAAATATCCTAATGGTCCAATAATTGAATATCCCGATTTTGTGATCAATAAGGGTGAAAAAGTTTTGCTTACAGGTGACAGCGGAACAGGCAAGTCAACACTGCTTCAAGCTCTTTTAGGTAAGGTCAGGCCTTATCAAGGTCAAATTATTTTTAAAAATAATGCGGGGCAGATTTTTCAACCTAATTTAAACCGGATCAGTTACATTGCTCAAGATCCGCAATTATTTCCAGGAACAATTGCGGGAAATATCGTGATGTTTCATCGACAATTGTTGGATCAAGTGCCTAATTTAATTAATAAAGTGCAATTGCAGAGCGATATTGCAAGGTTTCCCCAAGGAACTGATACCCAAGTTGATTTGGACAAAAACAATTTATCCGGTGGTCAAAGACAAAAGATTATCCTTGCCAGATCAGAAATTTTCGCTGATGAAATTATTTTGCTGGACGAAGCGACAAGCGCCATTGATAGTCAAGCTACTAAGCAAATTATTACCGAGCTGATTAACACTGATAAGACCGTGATCATGATTGCCCATAATCTTAATTCTGAAGTTAAAAATATGTTTGATAAAACGATTCGGTTAGCAAGCCAGAAGGAGAACCACCATGACTTTTAAAAACTTCTTTCATACCAATCGAATTCGTTTCATATTCATTGTACTTTTTAGTTTCTTACAACCTTTGGTTTTAATTGGCGCATCATACTTAAATATGTGGGAATTTACCGCTTTGCGCCAGCATGATGGGCAAGCCTGGCTCTTAATCATTACTTTTACAACATTAGCTTATCTCTCATCGTATGCTTTTGACTGGAGTTCTGAATATTTACTGACACGACAAGTTCAAGAATTTAATCACACTTTAAGAAGCAAAATAGTAAGCCACGTCTACCATGACCGTAAAAATTATCAAACTTCGCAAGTTAAAAATCGCCTGACCAATGATCTTAATACGGTTAACAATCAGTCCTTTAACTTAATTCCTGTCATTTGCAATTTTCTGGGCTATGTTATTTTCTCCGTAATTGCCCTGCTAACGATGCACTGGAGTTTGTTGCTGCTCATCTTAATTTCGGTAGCAGTTTCCCTGGTTTTACCTAAAATAATTGAAAAGCCGTTGCAAAGAGCAACGGAAAAGGTTTCTCATCAAAATAGACAATATTTGGATCTGATTGAAAAATGGCTAAGCGGTATTGCTGAATTAGAGCGGTATCTTGCCGGTGATAAATTAACTAGCGTAATGCACAAGGGCGCGCAAGATTTAGAAAAAGCCAACCTCAAACAGACAAGGGAACAACAAATTCTATCCATTATTACTAACGGTGTTGCGCAAGTTATGATCCTGATTTTGTTCGTCTGGACTGGTATTTTAATTAAAGGCGGTCTGGTTACGTTTGGTGCAATTGCAGTTATCGGTAATTTTAGTCATTATATTTCACTAGCAATCGAATACTTGCCATTCTATTTTGGTTTAATTAAGGGCACCAGAACTTTGAGAGACAAAGTTACCGCAGCAACTGTACCAGTAAAAACTGATGGGCAAAAGTTAGGAACACCTGTTGCTTTTAGTACAAAAGATTTGGCAATTAGTTTTCCTAATGGTGAAACTTTAAAGTTCCCTGATATCACCGTCAATTATGGTGAAAAAATTTTACTATCAGGTGATAGCGGAACAGGTAAGTCAACTTTGTTTAAGCTGCTTTTAGGAATTTTGCCACCGACTTCTGGAAAAATGGCATTTAAGGATCAAGAGGGAAAAGTTATCAAACCTGATTTAGCTAAAATCGGCTATATTGCACAAGATCCTGTTTTATTTCCCAGCACCATTAAAAACAATATTACAATGTTCAATCCCAAATTAGACTTGCTGGCCGAACCTGCAGCTCTAGCAGTAGGTTTGGGCGCAGATATTGCCAAATTTTCTCATGGCTTGAATACAGAAATAAACTTGCAAAAACTAAATGTTTCAGGCGGTCAAAGGCAAAAAATAATTCTTGCGCGCTCGCAAATACATGACAGTAAAATCTTACTGATTGATGAAGGCACAAGTGCAATTGATCAGGCAGGAACCAGAGAAATCCTGCAAGAACTCCTTAAAATGCCAGGCACTGTCATTTTTATCGCCCATAATTTTGATAAAAACCTGCAACTGCTGTTTGACCGCGAGATTCATCTAAGTAAATAGCAACAGTAAAAAGGCGTTAATCAAATTTTTGATTAACGCCTTTTTTTATTGTTTCAGTGTGGCAACTGAATCACGCAATTTCATCTCAGGGTGATGTACCACTGAAGTAAATTTCTTACCATTTATTAAAGCTAAAATTCCTTTGCCTGCCTCTTGACCAACGGAAGTTCTCTGATAATTCATAGTCGTCAGGCTAGGGTTTAAGTAAGCAGATGAATCGTAGTTATCGAAACCAACTACAGAAATATCCTGGGGAATTTTGATTTTTAGCTTTTTCAATTTGTCAATGACTAAAACAGCTAATTCATCATGATAACATGCTATTGCTGTAGGCGGTTCGGGACCATTTAAATACATATCAATTTTTTTACTAATAACAGAGAAAGGATCATGTGAGCTGTACATAATTAAATTACTACTAGCTAAATTAACATTATTTTCCTGATAAGCAGCGATAAAGCCCTTCATCCGTTCGACCCCTTGAAGATCGTCTGTTTGAAAGATACCTAAAATTCGGCGATGATTTTGCTGCAATAAATAAGTTGTCAATTCATTTTCTGACTCTCTATCCGAATTCACAATAGCAGGAAAATTAAATTCAGGGTACTCCGCATTAATGAACAACAAGGGTATTTTACTTTTTGCAATCCGGCGGTAAATATCCGCATTTTGACAAGGCTTGGCACTTTCACTGGGTTCAACGATTAAACCGGCCACTTGCGAATCAAGCATTTTAATCAAACTTGACCGTTCAGTTTGAGGGTAATTATGCGTATTAGCTAAAAGCAAAGAATAGCCCTGTGGTTCAATTTCCGAATCAATTTGAGCAATAATCTTGGGAAAAATATAATCTGCAATGTGAGTGCAAATTAATCCGATAGTTTTACTTTGCGGATTGGCTTGCCATTTTTTATTCCAATCCTGGATATACATTCCGCTTCCTTGGACTTTGTAGATTAAATGCTCATTTTGCAATTCAGTTAAGGCTTTCCTAACAGCGTAACGAGTGACCTTAAAGCGGTGCATTAACTCGTCTTCTGTGGGTAATTTTTGGTTAACTTCATAATTACCAAATGTTATTTCATTTTTAAGTGTTTCCACAACGTTTATGTAATCGCTTTTCATTGTGTAACCTCCTAAAATTCATTTGAATAAATTTTAGCTAATATTGTTAAAATCCATGCTCTTTTAATTAAAATCATAACATAGTTCAATTTTAAAAGGTAACTTATATTTATTTTTTGCTGAAATATTAGCATTTTTATAAAAAAATAAAGGTATAAGTGTAAACAATAAATTTCTGCTGAAATAGCTCAATAAAAACAAATAAAAATTCTAAAATAGCTAAAATGCCGTGAAATTAAGAGTTTAGAAAGCTTAAAAATTTTCAAAAACATTCGAATGAATTTTTAAGCCTATTGAATTATTCAAATAAAAAATATATCATGAAAGTGCTTTCCGAAGAAAGCTAAGGATAGAATTCTACCGTGAGGAAAGAGGCGTTTAAATGAACATTACTAAAATTGTTCAACTCATTCAAAGGGGGCAAACAGCATTAGGAATTGAATTCGGTTCTACACAAATTAAAGCAGTTCTAATCAGTCCTGATTTTCAGCCGCTTGCTTCTGGCAGCTTTTCATGGGAAAACAGATTGCAAGATGGTATCTGGACCTATTCTCAAGCAGATATTTTGACTGGTTTAAGGCAAAGTTATGCCCAATTAGCCGCTAACGTCAGCAGTAAATTTCATGTCAAAATTGAAAGAATAGGAGCCATAGGTGTTAGTGCAATGATGCACGGCTATTTGGCCTTTGATACTAATGGCAAACTGCTAGTCCCATTTAGAACATGGCGTAACACTATTACGGAAGATGCAGCAGAAGAACTAACCAAGCTATTTAACTTTAATATTCCTTTGCGCTGGAGCATCGCTCATTTATATCATGCGATACTGCAAAACGAGCATCATGTTAAAGATATTGCTTACATCACAACTTTAGCTGGTTATGTTCACTGGCAATTATCTGGTGAAAAAAATATTGGCGTTGGCGACGCTTCAGGAATGTTTCCAATTGATAGTGATGGTCAGTTTGACCAAACATGTCTTCGCAAATTTTCCAGTTTAGAAAAGGTGAAACAGTATCCGTGGCAAATCGAAGATATTTTACCTCAAGTTTTAAAAGCTGGTGAAGTTGCAGGCTATTTAACTGAAAAAGGTGCTGCTTTACTTGATCCAACTGGTACTTTAAAAGCTGGTAGTGTTATGGCACCACCTGAAGGAGATGCTGGAACCGGCATGATTAGTACCAATAGCGTTAGACGGCGTACAGGAAATATCTCTGTGGGTACATCAGAATTTTCGATGGTTGTTTTAGATAAGCCTTTGCAAAAAGTTCATAGGGACATTGATATTGTTACGACTCCTACAGGACTACCGGTGGCAATGGTTCACATAAATAACTGTTCTTCAGATATTAATGCTTGGTCGCAAGTTTTTAACGAATTTGCAGTCAGATTAGGTAAAAATATTAGTGCAGACGAACTATTTAGCACTTTGTTTTTAGATACTACAAAGTCTGATCCAGATGCCGGTGGCATAGTTAACTATAGCTACTTTTCAGGTGAACCAGTAACCAAAACCCAAGAAGGAAGACCTTTGCTAATTAGAACACCTAACAGTAAATTTACTTTAGCTAATTTTATGTTGGCACAGCTTTATTCAGCTTTTGCACCACTCAAGATTGGAATGGATATTTTAACTAATGAGGAGAAAGTGACAACGGACGTTATGATTGCCCAAGGCGGACTATTTAAGACACCCGTTGTAGCTCAACAAGTTTTATCTAATGTTTTGAATATGCCAATTTCAGTTATGACTAATGCCAGTGCTGGTGGTCCTTGGGGTATGGCAGTTTTAGCCCAATATGTATTATCTGGTGCTCAAGAAAAGCTGGAGGACTACTTAGATGAGAAGGTTTTTGTTGACTCGGAGATAATGACACTGAGTCCTGAACAAAAAGGAGTTACTGGGGCTGCGCAATACATTGAGCGTTACCGTTCAGCTCTATCCTTAGAAAATTCAGCGTCTATTTTGAAAGATGAGGAACGTTAAATGCTGGAGCAATTAAAAGAAGAAGTTTACAAGGCTAATATGCAGTTGCCTCGATTAGGATTAGTTACTTTTACTTGGGGTAACGTTTCCGGAATTGATCGTGATCAAGGATTATTTGTCATTAAGCCTTCAGGAGTTGAATACGATAAGCTAAAACCTGAGGACATGGTGGTAGTTGATTTGGCGGGCAAAGTAGTCGAAGGAAAATTGAATCCATCAAGTGATACTCCCACGCACACATATTTATATAATCATTTTCCAAGGATTGGTGGCATTGTTCATACTCATTCACCTTGGGCAGTAGCTTTTGCGGCTGCTAAGATGGATATTCCGGCACTTAACACCACACACGCCGATACTTTTTACACTGATGTTCCAGCAGCTGATGCGTTGACTAAAGAAGAAATCGCAGAAGATTACGAAGGCAATACTGGCAAAACCATAGTACGCACGTTTGATGAGCGTCATTTAGATTATGAAGCTACTCCAGGAGCCTTAGTTAGTCAACATGGACCTTTTTGCTGGGGGCAAACACCAGCCCAGGCTGTTTATAATGCTAAGGTATTAGAAGTTGTAGCTGCAGAAGACTATCATACGCTGCAATTGACTAGAGCAAACAGCCGGCTGCCCCAATACTTGTTAGACAAGCATTATTACCGTAAGCATGGCAAGGATGCATATTATGGTCAAAATAACGCGCAATCACAGACGCATGCAAAAAGAAGATAAAAATTTAGGAGGAAATAATTATGGAAACTAATACTTATACTAATCCCTTAATAATTCAAAGAGCGGATCCGTATATTTATAAGCATACAGACGGCTACTATTATTTTACAGCCTCTGTACCATCTTATAATCGCATTGAATTAAGAAGAGCAAGAACCCTTGAGGGACTGGCACATGCAGCTCCCAGAACTATTTGGCGTAAACATGATAGTGGAGAAATGAGCCAATTAATATGGGCACCGGAACTTCACTATATTGATAGTAAGTGGTTCATTTACTTCGCTGCAGCAGAAACAAAGGAATTAGATAAAAATGGTATGTTTCAACACAGAATGTTTTGCATCGAATGTGATGAGGCTAACCCAATTACCAAGGAAGAAAATTGGATAGAGCATGGTCAAATAAAGACTGGTATGGACAGCTTTTCATTAGACGCAACCAGTTTTGAATACAAGAATGTCTTGTATTATGTTTGGGCTCAAAAGGATCCAAATATTAAAGGAAATTCAAATATTTATATTGCTGAAATGGAAAATCCGTGGACGTTAAAGACTAAGCCTGTCATGTTAACCAAACCTGAGTATGACTGGGAGACAAAGATTTTCTGGGTAAATGAAGGACCTGCTGTAATTCATCATGGTAATAAGTTCTTCCTTACTTATTCAGCAAGCGCAACTGACGAGAACTATTGTATGGGCATGCTTGTGGCTTCAGACACAGCAGATTTGTTAGACCCTAACAGCTGGGAAAAGAGTTCAAAGCCGGTATTTCAAAGCGATTTAGCTCATCACCAATATGGACCTGGTCACAATTCATTTACCAAGGCAGAAGATGATAAGACTGATATTTTAGTTTATCACTGCAGAGATTATACCGATATTAAAGGAGATCCTTTGTACGATCCAAACCGTCATACTAAGATTCAGGCTTTCACTTGGGACGAAAATGGCATGCCTGTTTTTGGTAAACCAGTTCCATATAACTATCAGTAATAAATAGAGGAGAAAAAATGAATAGTGAAGTAAAAAAAGAAAATAAACATTTTTGGGGTTTCCCGTTTACCCATTTTAGTTACTTCTTTATTTGGGCAACTGTAAATGGTTACTTAACTCTATGGATGGAGCAAGTAGGTCATCTAAATGGCGCACAATCAGGGCTAGTATTCTCAATGATGGCAGGAATTTCACTAATCTTCCAGCCTTTCTTTGGAGTAATCTCTGACAAATTACTTTTCAGGAAAGATTTGATACTAATTATTGGTGTAGTAGGAATTTTCATTGGGCCTTACTTCCAATGGGCTTTCATACCATTAATGAAAATTAATTCATTTTTGGTTGCCTTTGTTACCGGTGTTTTCCTCAGCTTTGTTTTAAATGGCGGTGTTAGTGTAGTTGAACAATACGTTCAGCGTGCTAGTTTAGCCAACGGCTTTGAATATTCCCACTCACGTTTAGGTGGTTCTTTAGCCGGAATTGTGGCTTCATTAGTAGCAGGTCGTCTGTTTCTATGGAAACCAGATTCAATTTTCTGGATGTGTTCTATTGCTGCTATAATTTTTGTTTGCTTGTTGTTGTTTAGCGATAAAATTAATATGGATAATGCATCAGCTGCCGGTGATACATCTAATTCATTGAATATGCAGATTGTTGGTTCTGTATTTAAGAATAAAAACTTCTGGTATTTATGTATCTTTTATGTTGGTGCATCAGCTATTTTTGATGTTTTTGATCAGCAATTCATTATCTTTTTCAAGACATTCTTTGCTACCGCAGCTCAAGGTACTTTAGTATACAGCTATATGTCATCTGCTCAAACTTTAATTGAATTTATCTTAATGTTTCCAATGCCTTGGATTATCAATAAGATTGGAGCTAAAAAGGGCTTAATTGCTTATGGCTTTTTAACTTGTATTCGTATTTTAGGTTCTGCTTTATCTCCAACTTGGGGTTGGATAGTTGTATTTAGACTGCTGGCTGGTCTGGAAATGCCATTGCTTTTAACTTCAATCATGAAATACATTGCCGGTGCGTTTGATATTAGATTATATGCTACTGTTTATGCATTAGCTTCAAACTTTGCCAAGCAAATATCTGTCTTTATCTTTTCATCAGTAGCAGGTCATATGTATGATGGTTTTGGTTATCAACATACATATGTCATGATGGGTATCTTCGTCTTTGTTATTACTCTCTTTTCAGCATTTGCTTTAAAGAAAGAAGACCCAGTACAAGCTGGTGAAGTTGCAGAAAGTAATGCTTCAAGTAGTACCCAATCAAGTTCTGTGGAGAATAAATAATGGTAAAAGCCTCTTTTAAAATTAATTCAGACAATATAATCGGTAAAATTGACCCACGTATGTGGGGTTCTTTAACCGAACAATTAGGTCGTTGTGTTTATAACGGTATTTATCAACCGGATCATCCTTTAGCTAATAAAGATGGTTTTCGCACCGATGTAATTGAAGCTATCAAGAAATTAAGAGTTCCCCTAATTAGATATCCAGGAGGAAACTTTGTTTCAGGCTATAACTGGGAAGATGGCATAGGTCCTAAAGATACAAGACCTGTCAGACTAGATTTAGCATGGAAAAGTATTGAGACCAACCAATTTGGTTTACACGAATTTTTAAATTGGTGCAAATGTATTGGTGCTGAAGCTGATATGGCTATTAATCTAGGTACCCGTGGAATAGATGCCGCTCGCAATTTGATCGAATACTGCAACTTCCCAGGTGGTACTTATTGGAGTGATTTGCGCATTAAGAACGGACAAAAAGAACCATTCAATGTTAAATTATGGAGTCTCGGTAATGAAATGGATGGAGACTGGCAAATAGGTCATAAAAATGCCCATGAATATGGCAGATTGGCTCATGAAACCGCTAAGGCAATGAAAATAGTTGATCCTTCTATTGAATTAATAGCTTGTGGAAGCTCACTACATTCCATAGATACTTTTGGCTCATGGGAAGAGACTATTTTAGATAACGTCTATGAAGATGTAGACTACTTATCACTTCATCAATATTATGATGACAATGATCACGATATTAAAAAATTCCTTTCGTCTTCAGTTGATTTGGATAGTTTTATTAGTGAAGTGGTTTCTATTTGTGATGCTGTTAAGGCGCGTAAGCGCGTAGATAAGACCATGTATTTGGCTATGGACGAGTGGAATGTTTGGTACCATTCAAAAGAAAATGATGATAAACAAAAGCCATGGCAAGTAGCACCACATTTGTTAGAAGATCATTATACATTTGCGGATGCACTTGTTGTAGGTTCACTCGCTCTAACTTTATTAAAGCACGCCGACAGGATTAAGATTGGCTGCTTGGCACAACTGGTAAATGTTATTGCACCAATTATGACTAACAATGAAGGAACCCCATCAGTATGGTATCAATCAATCTTTTATCCATTTATGCAAATTTCAAACTTTGCACAAGGCGAATCGCTTAAGGTTGATAGTAAAGTAGAAAACTATACTGTAGTAAACAGAGACGTACCATATCTCAGTTCAGCTGCAGCAGTCAACAAAGCAACAAATGAAATAGTCTTATTTATTGAAAATAAGGCTGATGAACCAGCACAGTTTGAATATCAACTCTGCAATTTTCCAAATGTCAGCTTAAAAAAAGCAACTCAATTTGCAGGGTATGATCTTGACGCAACAAATGAAAATCAATTAATGCATATTTCAGATTTAAAAGATGTTGCTATCGACAATAATACTGTGAAAGGAAAACTCGACGCATATTCATGGAATATGATTCGTTTAAGTCTTTAATTAATTATTGTTAAAGCTTAGTTTAGACATTTTTTAAAAATAAAAGGAGGACAAATAATGTTAAATGTACCAAAATATGAATTTTGGTTTGCAGTTGGTAGTCAACACCTTTATGGTGAAGAAACCTTGCGCAGTGTAGCTGATGATGCGCAAAAAATTGCTGACGGTTTAAATGAAAAAGGCAATTTGCCTTACAAGGTTGTGTTTAAGAAGGTTTTAACTACAGCCGACGAAATTACCCAGTTTATGAAAGAAGTCAATTACAGGGATGAAGTTGCCGGTGTAATCACATGGATGCATACATTTTCACCCGCTAAAAACTGGATTCGCGGTACAAAACTATTACAAAAGCCGTTGTTACACTTTGCAACTCAATTTTTAAATTATATTCCTTATGACACAATTGACTTTGACTATATGAACTTGAATCAAAGTGCTCATGGTGATCGTGAATATGGTTATATTAATGCTCGCCTGCAAAAACATAATAAGATTATCTATGGTTATTGGCAGGATCCAAAGATCATGAAGCAAATTGCTGACTGGGAAAATGTTGCTGTAGCTTATGATGAATCGTTCAATTTAAAAGTTTGCCGCTTTGGTGACACGATGCGGAATGTAGCCGTTACTGAAGGCGATAAAGTTCAAGCTCAAATTCAATTAGGCTGGACTGTTGACTATTACGGCGTTGGCGACTTAGTTGCTGAAATGGCAAAAGTCAAAGAATCTGAAATCGATGACGAATTTGCTGATTTGAAAGCAAAATATATTTTAGTCCAAGGCGCTATGGATCCAGATGTTTACAATAAAACGGTGCGCTACCAGTTAAAACAGTATATTGCAATGAAACATTTCTTGGAGCGCGGTGGCTATACCGCTGTTACCAGCAACTTCGAAGATTTACATGGACTAGAGCAGTTACAAGGTTTATCAGCTCAACTGTTAATGCGTGACGGCTATGGCTTTGCAGGTGAAGGTGACTGGAAGACAGCAGCCTTACTGAGAACTTTCAAGATCATGACTCATAATCAAAAGACTGCCTTCATGGAAGATTACACTCTTGATTTGCGTCCGGGTCATGAAGCAATTTTGGGCTCCCACATGCTTGAAGTTGATCCATCAATTGCTTCAGAAAAACCACGTGTTGAAGTTCATCCATTGGATATTGGCGGTAAAGCTGATCCGGCCAGATTAGTCTTTTCAGGTTCTGAAGGAGACGCTATTGATGTTACCTTAGCCGACTTTAGAAATAACTTTAAGCTTGTTACTTATGAAGTTGATGCTCATAAGGCTGAAAAAGAAACACCACACTTGCCTGTAGCTAAACAATTATGGACCCCAAAGGTAGGCTTAGAAAAAGGTGCTACTGAGTGGATCAAAGCTGGTGGTGGTCACCATACTGTCTTCTCCTTTGCAGCAACAGAAGATCAAGTTACTGACCTTGCAACAATGTACGGCATTGATCTGTGCAGTATCAAATAAAATCAAATCGCTAACTAATAAATCCCAAACACATACGCTTAAGATTTCTTAGAATAAATACACTATTTCAATAGTATAATTGAAGTAGTGTATTTTAGTAATGCGATCAAGTTAACTGGAGAAAAAAATGGAAGACATTGAGGAAACATTTGAAAATTATCAAGGTAATGAAATCAAAAAGGTTACGTTAAAAAATGATCATGGCATAACAATTTCATGCTTATCGCTGGGAGCTGTCTGGTACGAATTTTTGGTACCAGATAAAAATAAACAACAAAAGAATTTGTTGATGAACTTTGATCATTGTGCAGATTATTATTCTAACGGTTTATGTTGCTGCCAATCAATTGGACGTGTAGCTGGCAGAATTAAAAAAGGCCAGTTCACTTTAGATGGGGTTAATGTGCAAGTTCCCACCAACGAAAATGGCAATACACTGCATGGTGGTAATAACGGCTTTCGCTTTTTAAACTGGCAAGTACAAACCGCTAAAACTGCTAACAGTGTGAGTGCAATATTTACACACCAGATTAATGAAGACCATGATGGATTTCCTGGCGATATGCTGGTAAGCATTACCTATACTTTAGATAATGAAGATAAAGTAACAATCTCTTATAAAGCTGAAAATGGTACGCAAACAACACTGTTTAATCCTACTTGTCATGCTTACTTTAATTTAAGTGACCAGCCTAATTTAAGTACGCACGAAATTAAGATAAATAGTGAGAAACATTTACAACTTGACTCTGAGTTAATTCCGACTGGAAAAATGCTGGCAAATGCCAATACTCCGTATGATTTTCATGATTTTAATAATTTGGCTGCTGCACTAGAAGCCAATAAAGGTTTCGATGACGCGTTCGTTATTAATGGTAAAGAAAATCAAATGAAGCCTGTCGCTACTTTGAGAGAAAAAGAAAGTGGCCGTCAAATTACTATTTCAAGTGAAAGCAATTGTTTAGTGATGTATACCATGACGCAGGAGCAAACTGGAGTAAAATTTAAGCGGGATAACGGTTCAATTGCGCAGCCAAGTGAAGCTGTCGCTTTAGAAGCGCAAATATTACCAGATGCAATTAATCACCGAGATTTTGGAGATATTGTTTTACCTGCTAATACTACCAAGAAACATCAAATCGTTTTTGCTTTTGAGCAGCATTAAGTTTCTATCAAATCATATGTGGAAGGCTACTAAATGTAGCCTTTTTTATATTTCATGATTTAATTTCGTCTTTTTGTGTTGAATATTTGGTTGCTTATCTATAAGTTTGCTACAAATTTTTATTTTATTAGTATGATGGCTCTAATTAGAAAAAGGAGATGCCAATTATGCTGATTGAAACAAAAGAACTGACGAAAAAATTTGGTAATAAGGTTGCTGTCAGCAAAGCTAATATTCAAATTAAAGAGGGCCAGCTTGTTGCTTATTTAGGAACAAATGGTGCGGGTAAATCTACCACGATTAATATGCTAACCGGATTATTAAAGCCTACTTCAGGTGTCATTTCATATGCGGCAGATTTGAAAATAGGCTTAGTTTTTCAGAATAGCATTTTAGATAATGAGTTAACGGTTAAAGATAATCTTTATTTAAGAGCAAAGATGTACCCCAAATTTTCCCAGGAGTGGCTTGAACAATTAATTGACTTAATCGGTATTAAAAATTTTTTAAAGCAAAAGTTCGGCACTTTATCAGGCGGTCAAAAGAGAAGGGTAGACATAGCCAGGGCTCTTATTTGTAAACCAAATTTACTGTTTCTAGACGAACCAACTACAGGGCTTGATATTCAAACCAGAAATGCTATTTGGGAATTATTGACCAAACTGCAACAACAACAAGAACTCACTATTTTCTTGACAACGCATTATTTAGAAGAAGCTGAAAATGCTGATCAAATGTACATTTTGGAAAATGGTCGAATCCTAGCTAGTGGTTCTGCTGCAGAAATTAAGAGCCAATATGCTCCTAATAAATTAATACTCACCGTTGGCGATATTCAGTCTTTGAACACTAATCAAAAAGTTATTCGGCTTAATCGTGAGCAAGTTGAAATTGATTCCTTATCAGCGCAAGAAACCATTGAATTATTAAAAAACAATCAGGAAAATATCGCTGACTTTACTTATTCTAAAGGAACGATCAATGATGCGTTTTTGCAGATTACAGGAAAGGAGATACAATAAATGGTTGCTTTGTTTCGCAGAAATTTAAAAATCTATTTTTCTAACATTACTGGTGTAATTATGTCATGCCTCGGTGCACTGATATCTTTCTTTATTTATATTGGCTTTTTGCAAAACAATCTAGAAAAAAGTTGGCAAAATTTACCACATGTTACTAAAATATTAGATTTGTGGATGATAGCCGGTATTGTTGCAGTTTCTGGTATTACTACGGCTTTTCAAGCTCTTGGCCAGCAAGTTACTGATCAAGAAACTCATGCTGTTGCCGATTTTCAACTGACAGGTTTATCACAATTCAAACAAAATCTTGCTTATGTTTTGAGCGGGGGAGTAGTTAGCTTCCTTATGCAAATAATCACGTTTATTGTGATGGCAGCTTATTTTGCACTAGTAGATAAAGTAAAAATTCCTCAAGAAGCATATCTACCTGGGCTTGTATTTATTTTCGTGGGTGCAATTGCAGCAACTTTACTTGATGAGATAATTGTGCTGTTCATGCATTCCAGCACTACTTTTAGCCGATTTTCCGCTGTATTAGGTGCTGCTGCCGGTTTCGCGGTTGCGACTTATTTACCATATGGTATATTGGTTTCTGGAGCACAAAATTTGGTAAAATTAGTACCAAGTAGTTATGAGGCAGCTGCTCTAAGAGGCTTTTTACTTAAGCCAACATTAGCTACTCTCCCCACTAATGTAAAACGGCATTTAATTAATTATTTAGGGATACAGTTCAAAATTAATAGTAACAGGCTAAATAATATGCTTGTTTTGCTATTAATGATTGCAATACTAATTTTAGTGATTATTATGCTTTCGCTTATCACTGATAGAAGGCGCAATAAGTAAAGTGAAGATTGAATTTAAGACGGACTCTGCTTTAAACAAAGAAGACATTGAAGTTGAAATTAAGGCAGCTCAAAAAAGTGAAGTAGTTGATAATTTAATAGATTATTTGCATAAATTCGGCGAAAAGAAATATCATCTTTTACCAATTAAGGTAGAAGACCGCATAGTAACAATTAAACCTACTGAGATTATTAAAGTAGAAATCCAAACAACAGATATCACATTTTATACTACTAAAGACATAATAAAAACCACTGGTCGCTTATATCAGGTACTTGAAAAATTGGGTGATGGGTTTATTCAGGTTTCTAAACATGGCATTATCAATATTAATTTTCTGGAATCGATAGAAGTAGGCTTTGCAGGAAATATGATCGCACTTTTAAAAAATAATTTAAAAGCTGACGTTTCCAGATTATATTTGCCGGCATTAAAAAAAGAATTGGGGCTATAAAAATGAGAAAATTGAGTAATTTCATTAACTATTTCTTTACCGGTGTGGGCTTTGGTGCAGCTACTTATTTGATAATACTGACTTTTGCTTCTCCTAGTATTCCTACCCGTTTAGGTGTTATTTCTGTTTTTATTATTTCAGGGTTAATAGGCATTTTATCAATGATTTTTGCAATGGATGTACCACCTGCTATTGCCTTCAGTGTTCATATCATAGGCACATTTTTACTGGTGTTATTAATGTCTTGGATAAATAAGTGGCCGATTAATTTTTGGTTGATAGGCGTATTTATATTAGTTTATATCGTTATTTGGCTAATTGTTATTTTGTCGCAAGTACACACGGTGAATAAAATCAATTCTAGAATAAAAAAAAGAAATTCTAAAAAATAGAATTGATTAAATTTGCTTTACTTTTTAAATATAAAATATGTTTTAAAATCATAAATCATCAGTTATATTTTATCCTTATGCTCTAAAATTATTGCAATTTAGAATAACAAGTTTAAATTACTTATGTAGGAATAAACAATAGGAATATTATGGTGATCTCAAGAAAATAGCTAAAAATTTAGATAGTATCTAAAAAAAGCATTGAGCAATAAAGCTCAGTGCTCTTTTAGATTAGTAAAAAAATTTAAAGTCAAATCACAAAAAACTCACTTTGCTAATTCTATTTCGTTCTTTTCAGCCACTCTAAAGAAAGGCAAATAGATAAAAATGCCAATCACAATCAATAGAGTTTCAAAAATAACATTTCGCCAATCCATTGAACTAATATAGGCTTGGAAAAAGTACGGTGTGAATGATGGATCAACTATATAGCCTAAACCAATCCAGTGCAAACTTTCTGCCACATAAGTCAAAACTAAGTTAATTATTGGTGCGATTAAAAACGGAATTCCTAGAATAGGATTAAAGCAAATAGGTGCTCCGAAAATGACTGGTTCGTTTATACTACAAATTCCTGGAATAATTGATAATCTACCCAAAACTCGGAATTTTTCCACTTTACTTGTCATCATCAAAAGAACTAATGCCAAAGAATTTCCTGACCCGCCTAAAACTGCAATCCGAAACATTTGTAAATTCATAATATTTGTTGGCATATTTCCCTTGGCAACCAGTGCAGCATTTGCGCCAGTAGCAGCTATTCCAGTAGCGAATATAATGGGGAAAATAACGTTACTACCATTAACTCCGATTAACCAAAGTAGATTTCCAATTGTAACGATTAAAATATAGCCCCACAAGCTGTTAGCAAGAAATGTAGCTGGCGTAAGGCATTTAATTATAAAGGTCGTAAAATCAGAATGTGTAATGCTGACAAGGATTAAATTTGCTCCATAAAAAATGACAATATTTACTAAGAGCGGAATCAAGGAATTGATAAAATTTGCTACCATTGGTGGAATTGTTTCAGGAAGCTTAATTTTCCAATTCTTTTTATCAATTAACTTATTAATATCTACGGATAGAAGTCCAATTATAATCGCTACAAATAATCCATTTGTACCTAAATTGTTTAAACTAATACTATTATTTTTGTTAACGGTAGTTGTGACCATTAGGTAAACCACCATTGAAATCATTCCGTCTGTTTCAGGATGAAAGCGGTGATTTCCTTTGCTGAGTTCATAGGCAATACCAAAGGCACTAATCATCCCGAATATACCCATAGTCATATTGTACGGTAAAGTAATTTGAGCAGAATGGGCTATAGCCCAATATTTCCAACCAGCGATTAATTTAACAAAGAAATTGGCTGTTGCCGGATTATATTTCTCTATTATTATTGGTGGATTTGCTAATATTAGGAAAAATGAACCAATAACTAAAA
Source organism: Lactobacillus sp. ESL0260 (assembly GCF_003692935.1). Taxonomy (NCBI): domain Bacteria; kingdom Bacillati; phylum Bacillota; class Bacilli; order Lactobacillales; family Lactobacillaceae; genus Lactobacillus; species Lactobacillus sp. ESL0260. The sequence continues at coordinate 158,320 of NZ_REHO01000013.1, read as the reverse complement.
AGGGCAATCCAAAAAGCATGCCATTAGAAATGGCTTGAAGATGTTTTTCATTTCCTATTTTTTGGCCAATTGGGGTTAAAGTTTTATCAAGTTTGTTAATGATAGAGTATTTTCCCATTTTTTGTTTAGTCATAGTTTTCTCCTATTGAATAAAAGCAGCATTAAACTTGATAAGTGTTAAATTTAAAAGCGTTCTTAATAACCTTACTTTCATCCCAATTTTCTTTGATTTTGTGATATTCCTCCCAATAATTGTTGCTGACTTTAAGTTGTGGGGTAACTTTAGAATCAACTTCCAAAAAATGCATACTGCCACGATGCATTTTTTTACCTCTAGTTGTATGTTTATCCAATGCATAATCTGGTATCTCTGGAACATAGCCTAAAGCAAATTTTTTAATAATAATATTTTTAAGAAGATCGGACGAACGGTCTTTAGTTGATTCACAAAGATAGCGAATTGCGTGAACAAACATCATTGCCCTATCAGGTTCATTATAACTAAAGCTTTTTCTCATTTGGTTAAGACTGTTAATCAATATTGCTGCTTGAGGGTTTCCCATACCGATATCTTCAACTGAAATTGCTTGAAGCCGGCGCCAAAGTTTTTCTTCCATATCTGGAGATGAAATATACATTTCGTAAGCAAATTCACAGGCAGCTCTCTCTTTTCCCTTGCGGATTGATTTTTGCAAAGCAGAAATTACTTCATCTGCAGCCAAGCCATTACGAGTTTTTGTTCTAGCCCAAGGATCAGCTAGAAACTCAGAATTGTTAGTTGGATTGAGATTGTTTTTTTCTTCAGCCATAATATTCCTTTCTTATTTATGAAAAGTTTTATATAAAATTTAAAGTATATAAATTTAGAAAATAAACTAATTTGAAGAATCTAAATAAGCTATTTAATTAGTTGTTAAATAAAACTATTAATTATCTATCCCATTATTTCGACTCACTCTTTTGTGCAAAAGTTATATTTTCTAAACAAATTTATAATAATAAATTAGGTCAAAAAATAAAGATTTTGCACCTTTTTGTGAACATGTTTTTATTTATTAAAAATATGTTTATTTTTAGCCGTTTATTTAATAAAAATAATTCAAAACAAAAAGCTTATGGTATTGAAAATAATTCAAGCATAAGCTATATAGTTAGAAAAATAATTTTAAATTTTTTTATACAAAAGTGTGCTAAAAAAAGGATATTTAATTAAAAAGTTCCTATTAAGCCAAACAAAAATTGTTGTTGAAAGAATAATTGATCGGATTATATAATACATTATGAGTAATAATTTGTTTCAATTTGAGGATATTGGTCATTTTTTAACTTATTGAAACTGTATTTATATTTGTAAAAGGAGAAAAATAGTGAGCATAGAAAAAGTTTGTGAAAAGTATCAATTGAATGCAGATGAAAAAAGAATATTAATATACATGAATAAGAACCGTGCAAGTTTAAAAAATATGAGTATCCGAAAATTAGCTAAGAAGACATATTCTTCACCAAGTTTTATTATAAAAACTTGCAAAAAAATGAACTTATCAGGATATTCTGAACTCGTTTTTCTGATAACAGATACACCTGTTTTTCCTAGTAATTTAGAAATGGATTTTCAAATAAAAAAATACACAAAACCTTTTCTAAAGCTCATGAATAAACACAAAAATTCAATGATCATGATTTTAGGGAGTGGATTTTCACAAAATTTAGCAAACTATATGAATGAGTACTTAAATATGAATGGCTTGAGGTGCACGGCAAACTCCCATTTGGAATTGCTGAGAGAAAACGGAAACGTGCTAATTATTGCTATTAGTAATTCCGGAGAGACAAAAAGACTAGCTGAATTATGTGGACAAGCTCACAATAATGGATGTGATGTATTAGCCTTTGTTGGCGACAAAAGTTCTACTATTGCAAAGCATGCTACTCTTACAATAAGTACAGAAACTTTTAACCCTTCATCATTTGACAGTCATTATCCACAGCTATTTTTTGGTACCACATTAATCTATTTTGAATTATTAATGAGTAACTTTCTATTAAATAAATAAAGACGTATAATTTTATTTCAAGTGCTTAATATTATATTTGAGTGGTTTATAAATAGCTTTTAAGTACGATTTTTCTTTTGCACATAAACATAAACCGGCCAACCACTAAGCGTCAGTAAAATACCTGTAAGTGATAAAAGTGGCTGGGTAAACGTGGTGGTAATAACAATAAATAACGCACCACAGATTGCTAGAATTGGTGGAATAGGGTACCAGGGAGTTTTGTATGGTCGTAAAAGATCTGGTTGTTTTTTACGTAAGATAAGAACTCCTAAAAATAATAAAATTGAAAAAATCCAGGAAACATAGACTAACATGTTTGTTAATGAGTCAAATGTACCGGAAAAAATCATAATGGTGGCAATTACGCATTCAAAAATCATACTGTTTGTAGGCACGATAGTTTTTGAATTTAGTTTGCTGAAGAAGCTTGCGGCTGGCAGCTTCTTTTCTCTACCCAAAACATAGGGCATTCTTGACCCTAGAAGAAGGTGTCCATTAATAGCACCGAATACAGATACTAATATCCCTGTAGCGACTAAAGTGCCACCTACACTGCCAAATAATTTTTTAGCAGTAAGCAGAGCTGTTGTTTGGTTACCTACAACCTTAGACCAGGGAATAACTCTGACATAGCTCCAATTAAGAAGAGTGTAAAAGATTGTTACTCCAAAAAGTCCCCAGATGATCGCTTTGGCCAACGTTTTTGCCGGGTTTTTAATTTCACTGGCTAAATTACCGATACTTAGCCAGCCGTCATAGGCAAAAAGTACGGCCAAAAGAGCTTGCCCAAAAGCCATTGCACCTGAAGCAGAAGAAATGTGTGGTGCTAGAGCACCAGCTAATTGGTTAGGCCCTCTGTAAAACAAAGCAAAAATGATAATTGCCGCAATTGGGAGTAGTTTAATAACTAAAGTTATTTTTTGCACTTGACCGCTCAATTTAGAACCGATCCAATTTATCAATAGGATTGTCAACATGACAATTAGGGCAATTACCGTAGTAGACAAGCCTTTAAAATGTGGTATTTCTTTTAACTGAGTGGCAAACACGATTGAAAGTGCTGCAATATTTGCTGGATAATAGACGATTATCAAAGACCAGCCAAAAAGAAAGGCTATCTTAGGTCCGTAAATTTCTTCCAGATATCTGACAGGTCCGCCATCTTTAGGATAAATTGACGCTAATTCAGCTATGCTTAGTCCTGCCATTAGTGTGATAAAACCGGCAAAAGGCCAAACGATGATACTAAGCCATGCATTATGAGTCAATGCGGAGACATTAGCAATTTTAAAAAAAGCACCGCCACCAATCATGGTGCCCATGACAGTTGCTAATGCGGCGAAAAAGTTAAGTTCTCTTTTCATATTTTTACCTTACTTATTTTAAGTTAAACTGTATTATATTCTTTCTCTAAGAAAATAAAAAGAACTGTTAACGCCACTTAAGCAAAAATAACTAAAAATTAAATGAAAAAATTACAAAATTCAGGTTTTGTTGCAAGCAGATTTTGATATGATATGATTTGAGTTGAATCAGGCAAAAATTTTATTTTTGAGGAGCAGAAATGAATAAAGTTACAGTTATTGGCAGTATTAATTTGGATACCAACTTACGTGTCAAGCAAATGCCCAGACCCGGTGAAACAATTCATGCTACAGATCACTATTCAGCTGCGGGAGGTAAAGGTGCTAATCAAGCAGTAGCTGCAGCTAGAGCAGGATCTGAGGTAAGTTTTATTGGCGGAGTTGGCGCTGACGCACCAGGAAAAGAAATGCTGAACTTGCTTAAAAGCGAAAATATTGATACTAGTGGCATAATTACAGCCACTAAAGAATCTACTGGTCAAGCATTTATCACGGTTGATGACAGTGGTCAAAATTCGATTACTATTTATGCAGGAGCTAATTACGCTTTTGGAGCAAATGAGGTTTTACAAAACCAGAGTTTAATAAAAAATGCAGATTTTCTTATTGCACAGTTTGAAACACAGCTTGCAGCTACAATTAAGGGCTTTGAAATTGCTCATGAGGCAGGTGTCAGAACAATTTTAAATCCAGCTCCTGGAATGGCTCAAATTCCAACAGAATTATTAAAACTGACTGATATCATTACGCCAAATGAAACAGAGGCTGAAACTATTACAGGCGTTAAAGTAACTGATGAAAAAGCCGCACAAAAGGCTGCTGATAAATTGCACGAGCAAGGCGTGGGTACAGTTATCATTACTATCGGTGACAAGGGTGCATTTTATTCTTATCAAGGTAAAAATGAACTCATTCCTGCTTTTAAAGTTAAAGCTGTTGATACTACAGCAGCTGGTGACACATTTATTGGGGCAATGGCAAGTGTGTTGCATCCAGATCTGTCCAACTTAAAAGAGGCCATTCTTTTTGCCAATAAAGCCTCGTCACTTACCGTTCAAAAGTACAGTGCCCAACCTTCAATTCCTTATAGAAAAGATATTAAATAAAAACCCAAAAGTATTTGTCTTTTAAAGATTAAGATTCAAAAATTTTTTCTTTAAATTGTAACCTTGAAAGCCCTATCTTTGTATAATAGAGGAGTAATTGAGTTTGGCTGACAATATGTCAGATATTTTAAGGGAGAGGTACTTAATTATGACAACAAAAATAGGTATTATTGGTGACGGTCACGTTGGTTGCACTGTTGCTCACGAATTAATAATTTCAGGATTAGTCGATGACTTGGTAATGATCGATGTTAATGAAGGCAAAGTCAAAGCTGACGCAATTGATTTTGAGGATGCTATGGCTAATTTGCCAAATCATGTCAACATTATTGTTAATGACTATGACGCATTGAAAGATGCCGACATTGTCATTAGCACTTTAGGTAAAATATCTTTAGAAACACAAGGCGATCGTTTTCAAGAATTGGAATACAATAAAAAACAGCTCAGTCCGATTACAGAGTCTATTAAAAATAGCGGCTTCAACGGAATTTTGATTGTTATTTCCAATCCGGTAGATGCAATTACCAGTCTTTATCAGCAACTAACAGGTTTACCAAAAGAACATGTAATAGGAACTGGAACTTTGCTTGATACAGCCAGGATGAAGAAAGTGGTTGCTAAAAAGTTTAACGTTGACCCTCGTTCTGTAAGTGGCTTTGCACTAGGTGAACATGGTAATTCGCAATTTACTGCCTGGTCAACTGTAAAAGTATTCGAAAAACCTATAACTGAACTGGCTAAGAATGAATCATGGCAACCAAGTGACCTTGAGGATGAAATTAGATTCGGTGGCCAAACTGTTTTTATGGGTAAGCATTACACTAACTATGGAGTTTCCGCTGCTGGCGTTAGAATTGTTCGTGCTGTTTTGACAGATTCTCGGACTGAATTGCCTGTTTCGAGTTATCAAGAAAAATACGGTACATATATGTCTTATCCAGCAATTGTTGGCCGCGAGGGAATTGTTCACAAAATTGATTTACAATTAACTGCTGCAGAAGAAGAATTATTACAAAAGTCTGCTGAAGCAATTAAAGAAAAATCACAAGCTTAAAAAAGGTACATTATAATTAAAACGCGCTTGACTAAGCGCGTTTTTTGTTAACAAAAATTGGAAAAATGAAAGTAATATTAAGCAAAGTAATTGACAAAAAGTAAGTAAACGCATAGCATTAGAGACACTTGTAGTTGCTAACAAAAAGGAAGTGAAAACAAGAAGTAGGCAAGTCTGACTACAAAAGGGAAAATAACAGTGATTCCTGATAAAAGTAGTTGGAACTTAGTTTTTCACTTGTTTCAATGGTGTTAGCAATTATGACATTTAAATCTGCGAATAAATCTGATTCGTAGATTTTTTGTTTTTCTGACTGCTTGATTCTCTAACTCTTAGATCAGGTCGTCTATTTAAAAGTGGGAGGTAAAAAATGAGTTGGCAGATAATTACACAGAGTTTGCCTATTTTTTTGAAAGCCTTTGAGTTGACCCTTTGGCTATCATGTGTGGGAATTGTGTGCTCAATCCTCGTGGGTATTTTTTGTAGTTTAGTGCAGTATTTTAAAGTGCCCGTTTTGCATCAAATAGTCACAGCCTATGTGGAATTGGCACGAAATACACCTTTATTGATCCAATTATTTTTTCTATATTATGCTTTTCCAGTCATTGGCTTAAAAATGTCGGCTCAAACTTGCGGGATTATCGGTCTGGTATTTTTGGGTGGAGCGTATATGGCTGAGGGCTTTACAGGCGGTTTTGCCGGGGTCAGTCCAAGTCAAATTGATGATGGCAAAGCCTTAGGGATGAATAACTTGCAAATAGCACGTTATGTGGTCTTTCCACAAGGCTTTGCTTTGAGTATGCCAGCCTTAACGGCTAACGTGATCTTCTTAATCAAAGAAACATCAATTTTTTCGGTCATTGCAATTCCCGAGCTGACTAACACTGCTTTGGACTTGATCGGGCTGTATTACCGTTCCAATGAATATCTACTGGTGTTGGTCATAGCCTATGCCATTATTCTAATTCCGGTTATTTTGCTTTTAAACTATTTAGAAAGGAAGGTTCGCTATGGCACATTCGGCGATTAATGTTTTATTTACCGGTAATAACTTCAGTAGAATTTTGCAAGGCTTATGGACCTCAGTTTGGATAGCTGGAGTTAGCTTAATAATTGGCTTAATTTTGGGCACGCTTTTAGGAATATTGCGGACTTTACCTAATGAAATAATGCGCTTCATTTTACGACTGTATCTGGAATTTTTTAGAATAGTTCCCACAATCGTATTACTCTTCTTGTTTTATTATATTTTGCCGCGTACCTTCCATATTAACTGGCCAGCTAGTTGGATGGCGGTTTTGGCATTTTCTTTATGGGTTGCAGCTGAATTTAGCGATATTGTTCGTGGCGCACTTGAATCAGTTCCACTTGTGCAAAAAGAATCGGGCTTGGCTTTGGGCTTAAGCAGAATGCAACTCTTGCGCTATGTCTTATTACCTCAAGCTGTGCAATTGGAACTACCGGCAACTATTAATCTGGCAACAAGAGTAATCAAAACGACTTCTTTATTAATGATGATCAGCATCATGGACGTGATTGCTATTGGTCAACAGATTATTGAAGCTAATAATCAAAAATATCCAACAGCCGTTTTTTGGATTTATGGTCTGATTTTCTTCCTGTATTTCATAATAGATTATCCGTTATCAAAATGGTCTAAACGATTAGCGGCAAAACAGAATAGGTGAAGCAAATGACAAAAGAAGTTTTACGAGTTGAACATTTAAATAAGTTTTATGGCGATTGGCAGGCTTTGCATGATATTAGTTTTACCCTCCATCAAGGCGAAGTTTTGACATTATTAGGACCTTCCGGCTCTGGCAAAAGTACGCTAATCAGGTGCCTAAATGGTTTAGAAGATTTCAAGAGTGGTGCAATTTATTTTAAGGGTGAGAAAATTGCAGCTACTGCCAAAAACTGGCAAGAGTTACGCCAAAAAATTGGCATGGTTTTTCAAAGTTATGATTTATTTCCCAATTTTACAGTTCTTGAAAATATTTTGCTGGCACCGGTGAAGGTGCAAAAACGAGCTGAAGATGAAGTTAAAACTGAAGCTTTGCAGCTGTTAAAACGAGTTGGACTAGAAAAGTACGTTAATTCTTATCCCCGTGAACTGTCTGGTGGACAAAAGCAAAGAATTGCTATTGTTAGGGCGTTAGCCATGCATCCTGAAATAATGCTGTTTGATGAGGTGACAGCTTCTCTTGATCCCGAAATGGTTCGAGGAGTTTTACAAATTATGACTGACTTATCCCGAGTTGATCATATGACAATGATTATTGTGACCCACGAAATGAATTTTGCGCGTCAAATAGCAGATCAGGTTTTATTTCTTGAAAATGGCAAAATTTTAGAAAACACGCCGGGAAAAGAATTTTTTAAGCATCCCCAAACAGATAGGGCACGTGATTTCTTAACAAGTATGGATTTCTAAGGAGAAAATAATGCAGAAAAATAAAAATAGAAATATTATCATCACCGTTTTAATTGTCCTGATAATTGCAGTGGCAGCTTTTTTTGGCATTAAGTCAACAAATAATAAAAGTAGCAATGCTAATGACAGCAGCGTGAGCGCAATTAAAAAGCGGGGCACTTTACGAGTTGCCGTATTTGGCGATTTACCACCATATGGTTGGGTTGATGATAACGGCAATCGCGTAGGCTACGACGTTCGTCTTGCTCGCCAAATGGCTAAAGATATGGGCGTTAAAGTGAAGTTTACCCAAGTAAATGCCAATAATCGTGTTGATACCCTAAATTCGAATAAGGCCGATATTGTTTTAGCCAATTTTACTGAAACGCCAGAACGTAAACAAGTCGTCGATTTTGCAAAACCATACATGAAAGTATCCGTTGGGGTTATTTCACCTAAGAGTACTCCGATTACTAATGCAAAACAGTTAAAGGGCAAAAATTTAATTGTTAACAAGGGCACAACAGCAGAAAATTACTTCACTAAAAAAGGCGGAGTTGATTTACTGAAATTTGATTCCAAAACGCAGCAGTTCAACGCTTTTAAAAATAAACGTGCTGCCGCTTTAGCAGATGACAATTCATATCTCTATGCCTGGGTCAAAAAGAATCCTAATTATACAGTCGGAATTAAAAACATTGGTCCTAATCAATTTATTGCCCCCGCAGTTAAACAAGGGAATAAGTCACTTTTAAACTGGACTAATAAAGAAATCACTAGATTGGCAGATAAAAAGTTCTTCACAGATGACTATAATAAAGAACTCAAACCATATTTTGGCAAGGAAGTTAAACCAAGCGACATTGTTTTAAATTAACTCTGCTGCTATAATAAATAAGTCTTGAATTTTACTATTAAAAATGTTAAGGTATTAAGCGTTAATCGATTAATCTATGACTTGCAATAGGAGTCATGGCAAAGGAGTAATAAATATGAAACAAGGTATTCATCCAGATTACCAACAAGTAGTCTTTATGGATTCAGCAACTGGTGCTAAATTTGTTGCTGGCTCAACATTAAAGTCCAAAGAAACAGTGGATTATGAAGGTAAAACTTACCCATTGATTCGTGTTGAAATTACTTCGGATTCTCACCCATTCTATACTGGCAAGCAAAAGTTTGCTCAGGCCGATGGTCGAATCGAAAAGTTCAACAAGAAGTATGGCATGAACAACAAGTAATATCTTCAATCTGGTGGAAGGCAGTCCCATTGGGGCTGCTTTTTTATGTAAAGGCTAATTGTTATACTACATAAATAAGGAGTATAATTAACTACTTCAGCAAAAACTCTTTTCGGCTAGGAGATAAAAAGATGAAAATGCAACTGGCAGAGATAGCCAAAGCAATAAATTCAAAGTGTGAAGGCAACGATCAGACCGTTATTACTTCTGTTGCCTTTGATTCTAGAAAAATCGCCGCTGGTGGATTATTTGTTCCACTAAAGGGCGAAAGAGACGGTCATGATTTTATCAGCAGCGCAATTAGTAACGGTGCAAGTGCCACATTATGGCAGAAGGATCATCCCAATAAACCCGACAATATTGCAGTTTTAGAAGTGGATGATCCATTAAGCAGTATGCAGCAACTGGCCCAATATTATTTAAATAAAGTTAATCCTACAGTAGTTGCCATTACAGGTTCAAATGGTAAGACTACGACCAAAGATATGACGGCAGCAGTTTTAGCGAAAAGGTTTAATGTGCATAAAACTGCTGCTAACTTTAACAATGAAATTGGCGTACCCATGACAATTTTAGATATGAAACCAAATACTGAAATCTTGGTTTTGGAGATGGGTATGGATCATGCAGGGCAACTTCATCAACTAAGTAAACTGACTCGCCCTGATGTCACGGTCATTACAATGATTGGTGAGGCTCACATTGAATTTTTAGGCTCTCGTGCTGGAATTGCTGATGCCAAGATGGAAATTACCGATTTCTTACGCGAAGATGGTGAGTTCATATATAACGGGGATGAACCGCTTTTACGTGAACGGGCAGCAAAAATACCACAAGCAAAAGTTACCTTTGGTTTTGCAAAAAATGATACAGTTTATGCAACAGGTTATCGCAGTTACAAGCATCATGCTACTTTTACGATTAATAATTCTGCTCATAAATTTACTATTCCTATGATTGGCAAACATAATGTTTCTAATGCACTTTCGGCTCTTTGTGTTGGCAGGCATTTTGGTGAAAGCGATGAAGAAATTGCCACAGCTTTAGAAAAGTTCACTCCGACAGCGGATAGAATGGAATGGGAAAAAGGCGATGTAGGAGAAGATATTATGAGCGATGTTTATAATTCCAATCCTACCGCTGTGCGTGCCGTGATAACCAGTTTTGGTCAGATCCAGGTTCCAGCTGGAAGTCGCAGGATCGCCGTTTTGGGTGATATGTTAGAACTAGGCCAAAGATCTGCCAAGCTTCACGCTGGGCTGGCAGATTGTCTTGACCCGCAGGTAATTAATGAAGTTTATTTGTATGGTACAGAAATGAAAAATCTGGCAAATGCACTTAAAGAAAAGTATAAACCAGAGAATTTGCATTATTATGCCCCAGAACAAATGCAACACATGGTTTCAGATTTAAGAAATGATATTAAGCCGCATGACATTGTTGTTTTAAAGGGTTCGCATGGGATGCACCTGGAAAAAGTAGTAAAACGGCTTAGATAAGGAGAATTTAGTGAAATTTTCAGAATTAGGATTAAAAGATGAGCTTTTAAAAGCAATTAAGCGCTCAGGCTTTGAAGAGGCAACACCAATACAGGAACAAACAATTCCTCTGGCTTTAGAAGGCAGGGATGTAATTGGTCAAGCTCAGACAGGTACTGGTAAAACTGCGGCCTTTGCGCTGCCTATCTTGCAGAACTTAGATAAGCATAATAAGGTAATTCAAGCTTTAATTATAGAACCGACTCGTGAATTGGCCATTCAAACTCAGGAAGAACTTTTCCGACTGGGTCGTGATGAAAATGCTCGCGTGCAGGTTGTTTACGGTGGTGCTGATATTGGACGGCAAATTCGTTCACTTAAAAATCATGTACCTGCGATTTTAGTAGGGACACCGGGACGATTACTTGACCATTTAAAGCGCAAGACGATTGATTTAGAAAATGTTAATACCATTGTTTTAGATGAAGCTGATGAAATGCTGGACATGGGTTTTATCCAAGACATTGAAAGTATTTTAGGCTATGTTAAAAACCGGAAACAGACTCTACTGTTTAGTGCTACTATGCCTAAACCAATTTTGAACATTAGTGAAAAGTTCATGCATAATCCGGAAATTGTACGGATTAAAACTAAAGAGCTAACTGCCGATTTAATTGATCAGTACTTTGTTCGGGCAAAAGATTCAGAAAAATTTGACATCATGTGCCGTTTGATTGATGTTGAAAGCCCAGATCTGGCAGTAGTATTTGTTAGAACTAAACGTCGAGTTGATGAAGTTACCAGGGGACTTCAGGCTCGTGGTTACAATGCAGCGGGAATTCACGGTGACTTGACCCAAGCTCGCAGACTTACTGTTTTAAAAAGGTTCCGTGCTGGTAAACTAGATATTTTAGTTGCTACAGACGTGGCTGCACGTGGATTGGATATTTCAGGCGTAACACACGTCTATAATTACGATATTCCGCAAGATCCCGACTCTTATGTTCACCGCATCGGTCGTACCGGCCGTGCCGGACAAAATGGTAGTTCAATCACTTTTGTTACGCCAAATGAAATTGGTTATATGCGTACAATAGAGCAATTAACTAAGAAAAAGATGACCCCTTTGCGTCCGCCATCTGATGATCAGGCTTTAAGGGGCCAACTTAAAGTGGCTAAATCTAAGATAGAAGACATAATGAAAGATGATCTATCTAAATATACTGATGATGCCAACGAATTATTAGAAAATTATTCAGCAGTTGATTTGGTATCAGCTTTTCTGAAGAATTTGTCAAAAGATTCTTCAAATGTTGAGGTCAAAATTAGTTCTGAAAAACCATTGCCGTATAAGGGTAATGGTCGTGGTGGCCGCAGTCGCTATAGTCATAGCAGAAATAGTCGTGGAGGCTATCGCGGTGATCGTAATCGCAGCCGTGGCAATTATCGTGGAGGCCATTCTCGCCGCTCCGGTAATGGCAGAAATTTTATTATTAAAAATAAAAAAGGTTAATGTTTTTACTAAAAAAGAGTTGTGACAGTTTACAACTCTTTTTTGCTAATATAATTTTATTATTATGAGGATAAGAAAATGATCGTTGGAGTTGGCATTGATGCTGTTGAAATTGAACGAGTTAAAAAAATAGTAGCCAAAGGGGATAATTTTGCCCGCAAAGTTTTGACCCCAAAAGAATTTGCCCAATACCAAAAACTAGCAGGCAGACGCAAAGTAGAATATTTAGGTGGCCGCTTTTCTATTAAGGAGTCGTTTGTTAAAGCACTAGGAACAGGCTTTGGCAAAGAAGTGGGTCTGCAAGATGTTGAAACTTTATGGGATAAAGTAGGTCATCCAGTCACAAGCTCGCCTAAATTTGCTGGCAAGATTTTTCCTAGTATTACTCATGATAGACATGAGATAGTTACATTAATTGTTTTGGAGAAGTAAAGATGGTTCCTGGAATTCATAGACCTGCAGCTGTGTGTGTGGATTTAGCTGCAATAAGACAGAATATTAAAGAAGAAATTAAGCATTTGGCACCAGGGCAGAAACTGTTTGCCGTTGTTAAAGCAAATGCATATGGTCATGGTGCGGTAAGAGTAGCCCAAGAAGCTGTTAAGGCAGGTGCCAGCGGCTTTTGCGTTGCTATTTTAGATGAAGCTTTAGAATTAAGGCAAGCTGGAATTGTTCAGCCAATCTTGGTGTTGGGCGTTACGCCCGCAAAGTATGCCTCACTTGCAGCTGTGAATGGCGTCTCATTAACTGTGCCTGATTTAAAATGGCTCAGAGAAGCCGAATCTAACTTGATTCAAGACAAGCTGCAATTAAAAGTTCATTTGGCAATAGATTCCGGGATGGGACGCATTGGTTTTAGTCAAGATGATGAATTTATTGCAGCAAATGATTTTTTACTAAATAATTCAAATTTTGATGTTGAAGGGCTGTTTACGCACTTTGCCTCCGCAGACAGTAGTGATGATTCATATTTTCAAGGACAAGTCACGCGCTTTAACCACTTTAAAAAATTGTTGAAAATAAAACCCAAATGGATTCATGTAGACAACACTGCAGCCAGTGTTTTTGATAAGAAAGTTCATAGTGATTTGGTTCGTTTTGGTATTGGCATATATGGTCTGAATCCATCTTCGAATCCTGCAAGTGCTGACTTAGAAACCGCAATTAAATTAAAACCGGCTATGTCTTTTGTTAGTGAACTGGTACAAGTTCATACTATTCACAAGGGTCAGGGAGTGGGCTATGGCTCAACATATATTGCTGACGAGGATCAAATTATCGGAACAATTCCAGTAGGTTATGCCGATGGCTTTATTCGTAAATTTCAGGGTTTTAAAATTAAAGTCGGTTCCGAATACTGTCCTATTGTCGGTCGCATTTGCATGGATCAGTTAATGGTGCAATTGCCATATGAGATGGCAGTAGGAACTAAAGTAGTTTTGATTTCAAATGATCCGGCAGCGCCAAATTCTATCAAAAAAGCAGCCGACTATGTTGACAGTATCCATTATGAAGTTGCCTGTTTACTAGATGATCGTTTGCCAAGAAAATATTATAATTGACAATAAATAAAAGCACATCGCCTCGATGTGCTTTTATAGTGGTAATAATTAATTATTTTCGTCTTAGTTAATGTAGACACCAGGATTTTCATCACTCATAAGTGTCATACCAGCCTGCAAGTCTTCAATCTCAGCAACAACATAGCCTTTTTTCTCAAGACGTTTAACGATTTCTTTTAAGACGTCCTCGGTAAGCCCAGCAGGTAATGTAAATAAAATACGTCTTACAGCATTATCTGTTTTACCAGCAGTAGGTGCGTCCAGGCTCATTACACCTGCTATGGCACAGTACTTACTGATAATTTTACTCATCTTTGCTAAATTGCCCCTTGAATTATCTGTTAAAACAGTGAGGACATACGACCCAGTTTTAATATTCCAGGCATCTGATAACATATCAAGCAATCTTGAGTGCGTCAAAATACCATAGAATTTGTTTTCTTCGTCTAACACTGAAATGTAAGGCAAGTCCTTAATTGTGAAGAAAACTTTAAAGAATGGCGAATTAACCTTGATGGTTTTAGTAGCATTTTTTAATAAGTAGGTAACTGGCAAATTCATATCCTTACCTTGAGATTTATGGCGGTAGATATGCATCTTATAAATATTACCACGGAAAATTGTGCCAGTGTCATCCAAGATTGGGACACATCGGAATCCAGAATCTTCCAAAGTTTTTAAAGCTTCTTCAAGCGTAGCGTGTTCGTTGACTGTGGTTAAATAATCTTTTTTAATAACCAAAGATTTGATTAGCATTAAACTGCCTCCGTTGTAAAAATAATCTAAACGATTATATCATATAAATGAAAAAATTAGATTAAATGAAAATTAAAATAAAAACATTGTTCAGATTGATTTTAGCACTTGCCGTACAAATTAAAAAGCCTAATTAATCAATGAAATCAAAGTGTAATAGTCTTTAAGGAAATCAGACCGATTGATTGTGCTATCATTAATAAGACTATAAATAAGGGGAAGTTAAATGAAAATTATAGCAGGACTGGGTAATCCAGGCAAAAAATATGATGGAACAAAACATAATACTGGCTTCATGGCTTTGGATCACTTTTTACAAAAAAATGCTTTAAATTTGGAAAGAGAAAAGTTTGAGGGCAAGTATACAAAACAAAAAATAGCAGGAATTGACGTAATTTTACTTGAACCACAAACTTTTATGAATGATTCAGGCAGATCTGTAGCCCAATTTGCTCATTTTTTTAAAGTTGAGCCCCAAGACATTTTGATTGTTCATGATGACATGGACATGCCATTAGGTAAAATCCGTATCCGTGCAAATGGTAAATCTGGAGGTCATAATGGTATTAAAAGTATTATTCGTGATTTAGGCACCAATAATTTTAACAGACTGAAAATTGGTATCCGCCATCCAGCAAACGTAACAGAAGCAAGTGTAGTCTCCTGGGTTTTATCACCGTTTAATACTGAACAAAAACAGTTGATGGATGAAGCTTTTGCCACAGCCAGTGAAGTCATAACTGACTTTATTGCAGGAAAAAGCCCACAGTATTTAATGAATAAATATAATTAAAATGCGTTTAACTAACATTATAGAAAAAGATCATGATCTGATAAATTTTATTGCTAATACTAGCAACACCAAAAATTCTTTGATCACCGGAGCTAATGCCGGTGCTTTTGATTTGCTTTTGTGTCAAATAGTTGAAACTTTGCAAAAGCCGTTAGTGGTATTGGAAGAAAATGAAAATAAGGCTCAAAAACTTTATAGTGAACTCAATGCAATTATGCCTGAAAACAGTGTGCAAATTTTTCCAGTAGATGCATCGATAGCGACTCAAACGGCAGTTACTTCGCCTGATGAATTAAGTAGTCGTATTCAGGCGCTTAACTTTTTGCTGAGTCAGAACAAGGGCATCGTGATTACTACTCCGCAGGGCTTACAGTATAAACTGTCTAAACCGCAAGAATACCAAGCAGCAAGACGGGAGTTTGAGCCTGAAAAAGAATTTGATTTAGCTGAACTGACTAATTGGTTTGTGCAGGTAGGCTTTCGCCGCGAAAATCTGGTAGCTAAACCTGGCGAATTTGCATTACGGGGAGATATTCTAGACGTTTACCCACTTGACCGCGAAAATCCTGTCAGAATTGAATTTTTTGGTGACGAAATTGATACTATAAAAGAATTTGATTTAGCCAGTCAACGCAGTCAAAGGCAGATTGATAAAATAGTCGTTACTGCAGCTCAAGATCGCGTTTTTGCCGCTAATAATTTTAAACGTGCGGCACAGAAGATAGCAAAAGCTATGGCAGATTCTCCTGCTAATGAAAAGGAAGTTAAGGAACATTTTGCGGAGTCATTGGATGAACTAAATAATGGTTCTTTACCTCAAAACTACGCTTTTTTAACAGACTTTCTGATTGATAATCCTGATAATCTCCTTGATTATTTAGCAAGTTCTGGCTTGGTTCTGCTTGATGACTGGCCGTTAATTGAGCAGGCTGTTAAAACAGTAGATGAACAGAATGCCGGTTTTATTGCTGATGAACTAAAAACTGGAGCTATGATACCTGGGCAACGGCTCTATAGTGACTTTCATAGAAATTGGGCGCAAGATAAACATAGTCACCTTTATTTTTCATTATTTCAACGCAGTATTGGTCGCGTTAAACTAGGTCAATTATTTGACTGGCAGACAAGAGAACCTGAACAGTTTTTCAGTCAGATGCCTCTTATCAAGTCTGAAATAGAATCATATCAGAAAAAACAACAAACGGTAATTCTGCAGGCAGATAATAATAAGAGGGCAAAACAAATTAGTCAGACGATGGCTGAATTTGGCATGGATGTGGCAATTGTTAAGCCAGATGACTTAGTCGTGCGTCAAACGCAAATTACGGTTGGCGGTTTTGCCAGCGGTTTTAATTTGCCCAATAATAATCTAGTCTATTTAACTGAACGAGAACTTTTTAATAAAGTAACGCACCACAGTCGCCGTATTAAAACCATGGAAAATGCCCAAAGACTGCGCAGTTATACTGAATTGAAACCAGGCGACTATGTTGTTCACGTTAATCATGGAATTGGCCGCTTTGAAGGTATAAAAACTTTAGAAAATAATGGTGTCAAAAGAGACTATATTACTATTACCTACCAACATGGTGACCAATTATTTGTTCCCGCTGATCAGCTGAAATTAGTGCAAAAATATGTTGCTTCTGAAGGGAAAAGACCACATGTTAACAAGCTGGGTGGTAGTGAATGGGCAAAGACCAAGAGTAGAGTTCAATCTAAGGTCGAGGATATCGCCGATGAATTAATTGCTTTGTATGCTAAAAGAGAAGCGGAAAAAGGCTTTGCTTTTTCAAAAGACGATGATTTGCAACAGCAGTTTGAAGATGCTTTTCCTTATGTCGAAACTCCGGACCAACTGCGTTCAATTAAGGAAATCAAACATGACATGGAACAAGAAAAGCCGATGGACAGGCTACTTGTGGGTGATGTTGGCTTTGGTAAAACTGAAGTAGCCTTAAGAGCAGCGTTTAAAGCGATTGAAGATAACAAGCAAGTTGCCTTTTTGGTACCTACAACAATTTTGGCACAGCAACATTATGAAACTATCCAAGACCGGTTTAAAAATTTTCCCGTCAATTATGCTGTTTTATCCCGTTTTCAAACTCCAGCTGAAGCCAAAAAAATTACTGAAGGTTTAAGAAATGGCAAGATTGATCTAGTGGTTGGAACGCATAGATTATTGTCAAAAGATGTTAAGTTCAAAGACTTAGGCTTACTCATTGTTGATGAAGAGCAAAGATTTGGCGTAAAGCACAAAGAGAGGCTCAAAGAACTGAAAGCTAACATCGATGTTTTAACGCTGACTGCAACACCGATTCCTCGTACGCTGCACATGTCAATGATTGGCGTGAGGGATTTATCAGTTATGGAAACCCCGCCATCCAATCGTTATCCGATTCAAACCTATGTAATGGAACAAATACCAAGTGTTGTTAAGGAAGCCTGCCTGCGGGAAATTCAGCGCGGAGGTCAAGTCTTTTATTTGCACAATCGTATTGGTGATATTGATGATGTTGTGCTGGAGCTCGAAGCTCTCATGCCTACAGCCAGGATTGTCAGTGTTCATGGCCGTATGAGTAAAAACCAAATGGAAGATATTTTGTATCGTTTTTTAAATAGAGAATTTGATATCTTGGTTACAACTACCATCATTGAAACCGGAATAGACATGCCGAATGTCAATACCATGTTAATTGAAAATGCAGATCATTACGGCTTAAGTCAGCTTTACCAGTTGCGTGGCAGAATTGGTCGTAGCGCCCGCTTGGCATACGCTTATTTTTTATATCAGCCCAATAAGGTTCTGACAGAAATTGGAGAAAAAAGGTTGGATGCCATACGTGATTTTACCGAACTTGGATCAGGATTCAAAATTGCTATGCGTGATTTGTCAATTCGTGGAGCTGGCAATATGCTTGGAGCAGAGCAGCATGGCTTTATTGACAGTGTCGGTTATGATCTGTATTCACAAATGCTTTCTGATGCAATTAAAAATCGGAAAAACAAAAAGAAAGTCAGAAAGAGCAACGCTGAAATTGATATGGGACTTGAAGCATATATTCCAGAAAAATATATTAGTGATCAAGAAGAAAAAATCGAATTTTATAAGAAAATTAAATCTGCCAGTCCTGCTGATATCGAGCAAATTAAAGATGAGTTAATTGATCGCTTTGGTAATTATCCTGAACCGGTCGAAAATTTACTGGCAATTTCACAGTTAAAGGCTGAAGCAGATTTGGCACAGGTCAGAAATATTACCAAAATTAATAACCAGCAGGTAAAAGTTGAATTTGGATTAGAAGCTTCAAAAGAATTACAGGGACCTAATATTTTTAAGGCTCTTGAACATGTTTCATTTAAAGCAAAAATCAATCTTTCTCCGGCTAACAGGCTGATTGTGCTGCTGGAACTTCCTGATAATCTGCATCAGAGACAATTGTTTACTAATTTAATTACTTTTATGACAGCTGCCAGTGATATTATTCAAAGATAGGAGAAAAAATGAGAATTGATAAATTTTTAAAAGTTTCCAGACTAGTTAAAAGGCGTCCGATAGCTAAAGAAATGGCTGATCAGGGTCGAATTAAGGTAAATGATCACGTGGTTAAATCCAGTTATGACGTTAAGATTGGCGATATTATCGAAGTAGGTTATGGTTCTAAACAGGTAAAAGCTAAGGTTTGTGCAATTAAAGAAACTACTAAAAAAGCAGAAGCCAGTGAATTATATGAATTAATAAATTAGTTTGGTCTTTAATGACATTTATAGGTGGTCTTGTTATAATTAAAATAGTATTTGTTTTTGGTAGTAGAGGTCAAAATTATGAACGGTCCACGTATATACAATTCAGTTAGTCCGGAGGAGCAACTGGCTCGTCTGAAACGTAAACAAGAAAAAAGAGCAAAAGAAGTCCACCGTGTAAGACGTAATCGTATTGTTGCGTTTTTCGTTGCTATTTTTGCGTTTTTAGGAGTACAGATTGGCGTTACGCACTCTCAGACAGAACATATTAACAGTCAAGTGCGGACTTCTAAGAAGGAATTGAAGAAAATAAATAATCAAAAACAAGTTTTATTAGCTAAGCGCAATGACTTGAAGGATAGTGATTACCTGGCTAAACTGGTTCGTTCTAAATTTTTGTACTCTAAGCCAAATGAAACAATTTACAATTTACCTGAAGGAAAAAACAATAATTAATGAAATATCAAGTTGGACAGAGGGTTACAGGTATTATTAATAATATTAGTGACTTAGGCATCTTTGTCACTCTTTCGCACCATCAAACAGGACTAATTCATCATAGTGATTTTAACAATAATTGGTTGCGAGAAAAGAATAATTATCATGTTGGAGAACAGATTCGCGTAGTTGTCCTTCATAATTATAAAGGCAAAATTGCCCTTTCAAGAATGAGGGTTAATGATCCGGATTTAATTGATCATACTAACCCTTTTTCTGATACCAAAATGGCAGATTTTACCAAGACTTTAACGCAAACTGTGAATGATGCCCAAAAAGAAATAAAAAAATTAGAACAAGATTTGGTCAGTTATGCGGATTGATGACTTTTTTAAGGTAAATCATTTGCCGCTGGCTGCTAAAACCCTTGTAGTTGCAGTTAGTGGTGGACCAGATTCATTAGCTTTATTAGATTTGTTATACCAAATAAAGGAGCAATACCGTTTTAGACTGCTGGCAGCTCATTTGGATCATCAACTTCGGCTTGATTCTTTTAAAGAAGAAAAAGTAATTTCTGCATATTGTCAAAATAAAAGTATCGAGTTAATTAGTGAAAAATGGCCTAAATCTTTACAACCTATAGTTGGCGTTGAAGCTGCAGCCAGAAAATATCGTTATGATTTTTTAGTTAAAATAATGCACAATTATCAAGGAGATTATTTACTAACGGCACATCATATGGATGACTTGCTTGAAAATATTCTACTTAAATTTATTCGCTCTGGTAATCCTAGTGAAATGAACAGCTTGAAGGCAGTTAGCAAAATGCAGGGAATGACTTTGCTAAGGCCCCTTTTGAATATTCAAAAAGCTGATTTATTAAAATATGATAAAAGGAACCACATACCATACGTAATCGATCAAACTAATAATGAGGACGATACTTTGCGCAACAAGTTGCGTCATCATGTGATTCCTTTATTAAAAAAAGAAAATAAGCAAATTGGTCAAAATGCTCTTAGATTTAGTAAAGAGGTTAGTTTGCTGACAGCAATCGCTGATGAAAGATTTGCTCAAGTTGACCAGCCTGAAAAATTTTTAAATGTAGCATACCGTCTAAAAACTAGTGCTCTCAAAGAGTTAAATAGTGAGCAGAAGCAGGCTTTTTGGCAACATTTTATATGGCAGACCTGGCATGAGCGGGTCAATCAAAATTTGGCGAACTATACGTTACTTGTTTATCAAGGCTTTTTTTATCTTTTTAAACAGTTGCCAGCTAGGCCAGCAAATAAAGAAATTATTCTCGATCAAAAAATTTCATTTAATAAGCGTAAGTTTTTGCTTTCTTTAAAAGCAGACAAACCCTATAAATTGCTTGGAAGTTTTGGGGCAACTAATAAAAAGCAATTAACCACAGGGTCAATTTTACCCGGAACAAAGCTTTTATTAAAAGATGGCAGCCACGTAAAGAGTAAGAAAAAGTTTGCTCAAAGTGGTATTCCAAATATATTGCGGCCATATTGTTTGACTATTTATGACGGTGATAAAGTTGTTTTCATTGAACAGACTTATTCTAATCAACAAGTGAGTTCTGGTGAAAAATGCTTTTATTTATATGAAGATAATTGATAAAAATTTTTAAATTATTAGAGTACAGATGAAATTTGTGATAAACTTTTATTCGTATATCTCTAGAAACTTTGCGGAGGTTTTATATGAAAAATAACCGGAATCGGCTGTTTTCAAACGGTTTATTCTATATAGTTGTTTTCCTGCTTTTAATAGGAGGAATCAACTGGGCAATTGGCGGATCAAATAATTCTGGTAGCAATGAGAATATTAGTTACTCTGAATTTGTAAGTGATTTGCGTAAGGGAAAAGTTAAAAACTTTAATGTTCAACCTGCAAATGGTGTTTATACTGTTTCAGGTAGCTATAAAGAAACACAAGAAAGTAAAAACCAGTCAGATAGTAATTTTGACTTTTTTAATGGCAATTCAGGATCAAAAGTAACACGTTTTTCCACTACGATGCTACAAAACGATTCCAGTGTATCCAATGTGCAAGAATTAGCTCAAAAGAGCGGCACTAAGATGACGACTCAGGGTGAGTCACAATCTGGAAACTGGATCTCGACTATTGTCATGCTTGTGCCGACCATTCTTTTCATAGTTATGCTTTGGATGATGGTCAGTCAAAGTGGCGGAGGCCGAGGCGGCAACGGCGGAATTATGAATTTTGGTCGTTCTCATGTTAAGCCTGAGGATCCCAAGAAGAATAAAGTGCGCTTTTCTGATGTTGCCGGCGAAGAGGAGGAAAAGCAGGAACTGGTAGAAGTGGTTGAATTCTTAAAGAATCCGGCTAAATTTACCAAGTTAGGCGCTAAGATACCTTCAGGTGTTTTACTTGAGGGTCCTCCAGGTACTGGTAAGACATTGTTGGCTCGTGCCGTAGCGGGAGAAGCAAATGTTCCTTTCTTCTCAATTTCAGGTTCAGACTTTGTTGAAATGTTTGTCGGTGTTGGTGCCAGTCGTGTACGTGACTTGTTTACTAATGCCAAGAAAAACGCACCAAGTATTATTTTCATAGATGAAATTGATGCTATTGGACGCAGACGTGGTGGTAACGCTGGCGGCGGTAACGATGAACGTGAACAGACTTTGAACCAGTTGTTAGTTGAGATGGACGGTTTTGAGGGTAACGAAGGCGTTATTGTTATTGCAGCTACTAACCGTTCTGACGTACTGGATCCAGCTCTTTTGCGCCCAGGTCGTTTCGACAGAAAAGTTTTAGTTGGTACACCTGATGTTAGAGGCCGTGAAGCAATTTTACGTGTTCACGCTAAGAATATGCCTTTGGCTGATGATGTTGATTTAAAGGAAATTGCTCGTCAAACACCAGGTTTTGTTGGTGCAGACCTAGCTAACTTACTTAATGAAGCTGCACTGCTTGCAGCCAGACGAAACGGTAATAATATTACTGCTGCAGATTTGGATGAAGCTGAAGACCGTGTCATTGCGGGTCCTGCTAAGAGAAACAGCTTGATTTCTCAAAAAGAAAGACGCAGAGTTGCCTTTCACGAGGCTGGTCACTCCATTTGTGGTTTAGTGCTTAGTGATTCAAGAACGGTGCGTAAAGTTACTATTGTGCCTCACGGCAGAACAGGTGGCTATAACTTGATGTTGCCTAAAGATGATCAGTTCCTGCTAACTAAGAAACAGTTAATGGAACAAATCGTTGGTCTGATGGGTGGACGTGCTGGTGAAGAGGTTGTAGTTGGAGACCAGTCAACTGGTGCTTCTAATGACTTTGAACAAGCCACGCAGATTGCTCACAGCATGGTAGTTAATTACGGAATGACTGATTCACTGGGGATGGTTGAACTTGAAAAAGAGGGCGAAACTAATCCTTATGGTTTTAAACCGTATAGTGAAGCAACTTCAGCTAAAATAGATGAAGCTGTCAAGAAGCTACTTGATGAAGCTCACGCTAAAGCAGTTGAAATTGTTAAAAACAACCGTGAAAAACATCGCATTATAGCCGAAGCTTTACTTAAGTATGAAACTTTAGATGAAAAGCAAATTATGTCTCTTTACACAACGGGCAAGATGCCTGAAAAGACGGAGCAGGAATATCCAAGCGAATCCAAAGCATCAACTTATGAAGAAGCCAAGGCAGCTGCTGAAAAGAAAGAAAATCAATCGCAGAAGAAAAATCTTATAAATTCAGAAAAGGCGCAGGAAGAAAGAGATGCCTCTCTAGAGTCACCCGCCCAAAAGAATGAGGAAGCAGAAGAAAGTAATCCTGAGAATCCAGAAAAAGCTGAATTCCCCAAAGAGTCTGAGCTAGATTCAGAAGAAAAAACATCTGATTTTAATTCTTCTGAGTCAGAAAAGGATTCTGAGGATCAGCAAGATTCAAAGGATACTGATAATTCACATAGTGAAGATGATCATCCTCAAGAATAATAATTAATAGGGCCTACTGTTAGGCTCTATTTTTTTAGGAGAATAAAATGACTGATTATTTAATTAAAGCAATTGATAAGACTAAAAATTTACGTTTGTTAACGATTACTGCCAAGGATTTGGTTCAAGAAGCACAAACTCGTCATGATACTTGGTCAGCTTCTTCGGCAGTTCTCGGGCGTACTTTGCTTGCAGGCGTTTTACTGGCAGGTGCTGAACTCACAGACCAGGAGGAGTTGACGATCAGACTTTTGGGCAATGGTCCAGTAGGTCCAACGATAGTCACAGCCAAATCAGACTTAACTGTTAAGGGTTATGTTAAAAATCCCCATATTGCTTTACCACCAAAGGAAAATGGTCATATTGATGTTAAAAAAGCCGTCGGTGCAGGATGGCTTGAAGTTACTAAAGATTTGGGCTTAAAAGAGCCCTATACGGGTCAAGTACCTATTGTTTCTGGTGAGATTGCGGAAGATATTGCTTATTATTTAACTAAATCTGAGCAGATTCCTTCGGCTGTTGGTTTATCAGTTTTTGTTAATCCCAACAATACTATTGGTGAAGCAAGTGGATTTATGCTGCAAGCATTGCCGGGTGCTTCAGACAGTTTAATAACTAAGACTATTGAACGAATCAATAAGTTGCCAGCACTTTCTAGTGCTTTTTTGGCTGGTTTGACTCCTGAAAAATTGGCAACTATGATTCTCGGCGATGACTGTAAGATTTTAGAAAAAGATGAAGTTGCCTTTAAGTGTGATTGTTCTAAGGAAAAGTATGGTAAGATTTTAGCAACAATGAAGAAAAGTCAGCTTGAAACCATGATCAATGAGGATCACGGAGCAGAATTGACCTGTAGTTTTTGTGGTAATAAATACCACTATACAGAAGATGAATTAAAAGCAATTTTGACTAAAATTAAATAATAAGTTATTGTCATATAAGTGATAAGTATGTTTTATTCATTTTAGTTAAAATTTTGAAAAGGAAAGAAAATGGTTGGGCAATATTTACGACAGGTAGCTGATAGAATAGGAATATTAAAAATAATATTTTTTTGTGTATTTCTTTTTGTTGCCTATGCCGTGTATTTTGCACAACCATATTTAATTACTGCTTTATTTCAAGCCCATTTAAGTACAAATTTGCAAATATTGTTAGTCCTTGCTCTTGCAGTCTCATTGATGATGATGCCGTTAATAAACAGTTGTAATAATTCATTTATTCAGGCTGTAAGAAAATTTTCTAAACAAATTTTATGGGAGTCAATTGTTAATAAGCCTTTTAGCTACTTTTCTGATAAATCAGTGGGAAAGGTTCAAAGCTACATTAAAGATGTTTCATTTGCATGTCGAGAGTTGGAGCAATCCGGTCTGGAAGTAATAGTGCAAATGTCTGTCATGCTTATTATGTATACAATAATGTTAAGTCTACAAAATATCTTTGTCGGTATTTTGTATTTATTATTCTTTATTAGTTATATGTTGATTTCGGTGTGGATGGCCAGACGAAATAGGGATAATGTAGCTGCATCGCTTAAAAGTGCTTCTAAAGTCAACGAATATATCATTGATTATTACAGTAACATTGAAACGATTTTATCAACTAATTCCAAAGACTTTGAAGAACGGAATATGGATAAAATATTGAATGATGAACAAAAGACTTTTATCAAAGTTCAACGAATTACTAACGAGGCATCTCTGTTTCAGCAATTTTTAATTGTGATTTTGGCTTGCATTATTACGGTTTTAGGGCAATTTTTAATTGGCACTAAAGAAAATCAAGCACTCTCTTTGATCCTAATTCTGCTATATTCTATTGTTAATTTGTCTGGCTTTGGTACCCAGTATTTAGCGATTGAAGAATTTCTCAACAGAATTCGTTCTGGTCTGTCGGAATTGGAATACGGAGAAAAATCAACTGAGCATCCATTACCTGTTCAATTCGATTCAAATAAAAAAGCAATAATTTTCAAACATCTCAGTTATTCTTACAAAAAGAAACAAGAGGTTTTTAAAGATTTGAACCTAGAGTTTAAAAAAGGCAGAATAACTGCACTTGTAGGACCTAATGGCACTGGTAAAAGTACATTACTTAAACTGTTAACTGGTTTTTATCAGCCACAAGCTGGTCAAATTATTTTGCCTTTTGCCAGTAAGCCACAACTTATGTACTTGCCGCAAAATGCACAATTATTTAACCGCTCAATTATGGAGAATATTTGCTACCCCGATAATAAAGTTTCACCTGATATTTTGCTAAAACTGATTGAAGAAATCAATTTAACCACCTTGATTCATTCTGTTACCGATTTAACCAATAAAACACCAGGAGACTTTAAAAATAAAATATCTGGTGGTGAAAAACAAAAGATTTTGTTTTTAAGAGCTATTGTTGCGAAACCCCAGATTTTATTATTAGATGAATTTACCAGTAACTTAGATGAAAAGACTATTACTATTGTTTACCACATGATCAAAAAATATTTGCCAGGGACTACTATTATCAGTGTCGTTCATCGTTTTGAAGAATTGCAATATTATGACGAAGTGGTGCGACTAGAGCAGAATTATAGCTAAAAATCATGCCCACTTTTTTGGCTTTTCTAGAGATTAAAAGTGCGGTTAGTACCAATTTTGCTATAATGAAAGAGTTGAATAGATAAGTAAAGGAGAAAATAAATGCTAAACGTATATATAGTTCGTCACGGCCAAACGGATACTAATAAAACTTTTGGTATAAATGGCTCGGGAACTAACTTACCACTAAATGAAACTGGTAAACAACAAGCCGAAAATTTACGCGATAGTTTTGACATTAACAAGATTGATTATGTTTATTCCAGTCCTTTAAAAAGAGCGTGTGAAACAGCAGAAATTTTAAACCAGGGTAAACATGAGATTTTGATTGATGACCGTTTAACCGAAATGAATTATGGCAACTGGGATGGTAAAGATGTTCACGAAATAATTGCAAAGTATCCTCAAGTATTTGATGAACTGGGTTATTTCAAAGAAAATTACAGTGATTATTGCACCGGTGAAACCTACCAGCATTTGGCAGACAGACTAATGGATTTCTGGCATGACCTAATTAATAATCATGAAAATGAGTCGGTTTTATTAGTGTTTCATGGCACTGCTTCTCGTTCTCTGGTCCAGAATGTTTTGCAGATACCTAAAATTGCTTTGGTTGGCGAAATTCAAAATGCTGGCGTAATCAATATTTCCGTTGATGAAGCTTCCCAAAAACCGTTTTTGCGTTATTATAATAGAGTTGCACCTGGAAAATTTTTTATCGAAAAGTAATTAAAGATTGATATAGATATCAAGGGTTAACTTTTTATTACGAAAAGTACCATGAATTTTGCTTATAGAATCCTTTTTGTTAAGATATTATGGTGTTTTGAAAGGGTGATTTAGTGGATAATAGTTGGAAAATTCGTGATATTACTATTCCTAATCGTGTTGTAGTGGCTCCAATGGCTGGAGTGTCAAATTCGGCTTTTAGAATGATTTGTAAGGAATTCGGGGCAGGCTTAGTTGTCTGTGAAATGATCTCGGATCATGGCATTATATATCGTAACAAAAAAACTATGTCTATGATGAAGGTTGCCCCGCGTGAGCACCCCATGAGTATTCAAATTTTTGGTGGTACTGAAGATACTTTACTTGAAGCAGCACAATATATTGACCAACATACTGCTGCAGACATTATAGATATTAATATGGGTTGTCCGGTTCCTAAAGTAACCAAAACAGATGCGGGCTCCAAATGGCTGCTTGATTCTAATAAAATTTATCAGATGGTTCACAAAGTTGTCCAAAATGTGCAAAAGCCAGTTTCTGTCAAAATGCGTATTGGCTGGGATCGTAAACATATTTTTGCAGTAGAAAACGCCTTGGCAGCGCAGGAAGCTGGTGCCAGCATGATTGCTATGCATGGTAGAACTCGTAAGCAAATGTATATGGGTGAAGCTGACTGGGAAACATTGCACGATGTAGCACAAGTACTTGATATTCCTTTTGTGGCTAACGGTGATATAACGACGCCGGAATTAGCTAAAAAAGCTTTGGATGAGATTGGATCAACTGCAGTCATGATAGGTCGCGCAGCCTTGGGTAATCCCTGGATAGTTAAAAATATGGTGCACTATTTAGAAACCGGTGAGAAACTCAAACCGCAGACGGTCCGTGAAAAGGTTGCTACAGCTAAACACCAATTAAAAGGTTTAGTTGAATTAAAAGGTGAAAAAATTGCAGTGCCTGAATTTCGCCAGCAAGCAGCCTACTATTTAAAGGGAGTTCCCCGTTCTGCACGTACTCGTGCTAAAATAAATGAAGTTTGGACGGCACAAGAAGTTTATGATTTGCTTGACAATTTCGTTGATGATTATGAAAAAAGGCAAAAACAAAGGACTGTCAGAAGTGATGTTAATTAATAATGGAGGAAATGTAATTGGCTAAAAATGAAATGAATGACCAATTAATCGTTCGACGCCAAAAATTAGACGAATTAAGAGAAAATGGTATCGAACCTTTTGGAATGAGAAAGTTTGATCGGCAAGACTTAGCGCGGTCTTTGAATGAAAAATATTCTCAAGATGATAAAGATGAGCTAAACAAGGAATTGCCTAAGACTAAAATTGCTGGCAGAATGCTGGCAAAAAGAGGAAAGGGTAAAGTCGGTTTTGCGGATCTCTATGATCGGACAGGCAAAATACAGATTTATGTTCGTAAGGACATTGTCGGTGAAGACAATTATAAGATTTTTAAAAAGTCCGATATTGGCGACTTTTTGGGTATTGACGGCGAAGTTATGAAAACTGATACCGGTGAGTTAACGATTCGCGCGACTCATGTTACCTTTTTATCTAAGGCTTTACGTCCATTGCCAGAAAAATATCATGGTTTAAAAGACGTTGAACAAATATATCGTCAACGTTATCTCGATTTAATTACCAATCGCGAAAGTTATGAACGTTTTGTAAATAGAACAAAAATTATTCAAGCTATTCGTGACTATCTGAACAGCAAGGACTTCTTGGAAGTTGAAACTCCTGTTTTGCATAACATTCCAGGTGGTGCAGAAGCACGGCCATTTATCACTCATCATAATGCTTTAGATATTGATTTGTACATGAGAATAGCTTTGGAATTACCTTTAAAGCGTTTGATTGTCGGTGATATGGAAAGAGTATACGAAATTGGTCGGGTATTTAGAAATGAAGGCCTTGACACACACCATAACCCTGAGTTTACTGAACTTGAGACTTACTGTGCTTACTGGGATTTCCATGATGTAATGGATGAAGCAGAAGGCATCATTCGTGCTGCTGCTAAAGTCGTATCAGATGATGGCAAGATTACTTATCAGGGCACAAATATTGATTTGGGTAAGCCTTTCCGCCGCGTTCATATGGTTGACCTAATTAAGGAAAAGACCGGCGTTAATTTCTGGCAAAAGATGAGCGTAGCAGAAGCAACCAAAATTGCTGAAGACCATGACATCAAGGTTGAAAGCTTCTGGAAGGTTGGTCATATCATTAACGCCTTCTTTGAAAAATATTGCGAAGAAACAATTGTTGACCCTACTTTTGTTTATGGTCATCCAGTTGAAATTTCACCATTGGCTAAGAAAAATGCTGATGATCCTCGGTTTACCGATCGTTTTGAAATTTACATCATGGGTGAAGAGTACGGTAACGCCTTTTCAGAACTAAACGACCCAGATGACCAACGTGAGCGTTTTGAAGCACAAATGGCAGAACGTGAAGCTGGAAACGATGAAGCAGATATGATCGATGAAGATTATCTGCGTGCTATGGAATACGGTATGCCGCCAACAGGTGGTTTGGGCATCGGAATCGATAGATTGGTGATGCTTTTGACAGATGCACCTGCAATTAGGGATGTTTTACTATTCCCAACAATGCGCCCTGAACGAATTGAAGATATTGAACGCGAAGTCGAAGAAGACATGAAGAAAAAGAGCAAATAATAATTAAGAAAACATTTTAAAAATGAGCCCTAAAAGAATATTACTTTTAGGACTCATTTTTATTTTGTTTACAGTTGGTATCCCAGTTGTTCGTTATATTCAGAAATCTTTTTAAGTAGATTATCTTTAACAGACTGGTTTGAAAAATAAAAATACCAGTTTTGAAGTAATTTGAGCCAGGAACTTAATCGATACCAGCTGATGCGATCATTTTCTACGAGCTGCTGATAAATTTTTTCGTTATAGCAGTTAATAAACGAATTAAACTCAGCAGTCGGTATTTTACCGAAATGAACGCCTTCAAAAAAGGCAAAAGCTAACCGTTGCTCCTCATCATCAATAAACGGTCCTTGCATATTTTGAAAGACCGTTTCAATTATGGCCAAAATATCAGCAGTATTATTTGTTGTAAAATCTGGATGACTT
This sequence comes from Lactobacillus sp. ESL0260, assembly GCF_003692935.1. Lineage (NCBI taxonomy): Bacteria > Bacillati > Bacillota > Bacilli > Lactobacillales > Lactobacillaceae > Lactobacillus > Lactobacillus sp. ESL0260. The sequence goes on along the minus strand of NZ_REHO01000013.1, from coordinate 128,404 downwards.
AAAGTAGAGCCTAAAAAGTCGCTACCATGAGCAACGCTGTGAGCCCAACCTTTATCTTTAACATAACCGCGGAAATCTTTTTCTTCCTTCAAATAGGAAATACTCCAGTTAAAAAGAGTTTTTCGTTTGGTCGCATTTAAAATCGAATGCTTTTTATCGTCATCTAAAATTAGGGAACCCAGTAATGCACTGAATGTTCTGAGAAAAATTAAATCGTTTTCTGGCTGATCGATGCCCTTAAACAGATTTTTTGAATTTATAAAATTGGTAAAAATTTTTGCTTTCTGCTTTGAAGTAAATGAATTTTCAAAAAAGCCACGAGCAAAAAGCGTATAAACAACATCATCACGAAGATGTGGGTCAAGGTTTCCGATATTTTGCAACATATAGTCAATTTGACTATCATCAAAAGTGATTTTACCAGAATCTAAATTAACAAGTTTTTCCAGTTCTTTTTGCAATTCTGTAGCCTCCTTTTTATCTGACAGTGATATGATTTCATATTTGTGTATAACAGAATACTACCTTTTACTAGCAATTATGTTTTAGAAACTCTCAAAAGGCAAGCTTTCCCGTTAAAATACTTATTTTACGGATTTATTTTACTTAAAAAGGTTGCAAAATGAGATTGGTTTGCTATAATAATATTTGTCTTGCGGAAGTAGTTCAGTGGTAGAACATCACCTTGCCATGGTGGGGGTCGCGGGTTCGAATCCCGTCTTCCGCTCTAGGAAAAAGACTCACCAAAAGTGGTGAGTTTTTTTAATAAACGGGAAATAGCTCAGCTTGGTAGAGCGCTACGTTCGGGACGTAGAGGTCGCAGGTTCGAATCCTGTTTTCCCGATAATATATAGATTTATTCTCATGCTGGTAATTTATTTTTGCTAGTATGAGAATTTTTAGTTTTTTGGAAGTTATAACAGCCCACTAAGATTCTTGTACAAGTATTCTGTTGAAAAATTATTTCTAATTTAAATAATAAAGGAGGATTGGGTCGCGCGAACTGCATCTCTTTGGTATAATAGTTGCAAAGTTTTTTGACATTAATAATTCTGTTGCAAACAGAATATTTTACAAATTCTCAAAAAGGTTTATAGTGTATACACGTCATTTTTAAAGGTGGTGCTATGATGAAAAAATCTTATACGACTAGTGCAAATCAAGTATTAGAAATTGCACGAGAGCAAGCACAGAATTTTCATCATCGTTTGATTGGTACTGAACACGTACTACTTGCGATGGTAATTGAATCTGATGGTGAAGCCGGCAAAAATTTGCGGGCTTGGGGTGCAACACCGAAAGCAATTCGTGAAGAAATTGAACGTTATACAGGTTATGGCTCAGCTGGCAAAACCAGTTACATGCAGATGTCACCACGCCTCAGCATGGTTTTGGCATATGCTGGCACTTTAGCTGAACGAGAAGGTTCTGCTAAAATTAAAACCTGCCATATTTTATTAGGAATGGTTCTCAATGAGCAGATATTGGCTTCTGTGATTTTGCGTAATTTAAACATTGATCTTGATGGTTTGCGTAATGACATCCTGCACAGTTTAGGTGAAGATGAACAAGATATGGATGAAAATGATCAAGAGGATAGCAGTTGGTCAGGTTTTAATGGCTCTGAAGAAAGCACCAGTAGAAATTCTAGCACACCAACTCTTGATCAGGTTTCAGTCAACCTCAACGAGAGGGCTGAAAATGGTGAGATCGATCCAGTCATTGGGCGTGATCGTGAAGTAGCACGAGTGATTGAAATTTTATCTCGGCGTAATAAAAATAATCCTGTGTTGATTGGTGAACCAGGTGTAGGCAAGACGGCAGTGGCAGAAGCCATTGCAAGCGCCATTGTTGCCAAAAAAGTACCGCACGATTTATTAAAGAAGCAAGTGGTCTCACTGGATTTAGGTGGACTTGTTGCTGGTACAAAATATCGTGGTGAATTTGAAGACCGGATGAAAAAAATCATCAAGGAAATTACTGAGAATGGCAATATTATTCTCTTTGTTGATGAAATGCACACTCTCATTGGAGCTGGAGGCGCTGAAGGCTCAATTGATGCTGCAAATATTTTAAAGCCATCTTTAGCTCGAGGCGATATCCAAATGATTGGGGCAACAACTTTTGATGAGTATCAAAAGTATGTCGAAAAGGACCAGGCTTTAGCTCGTCGGTTCCAAATCGTGAGGTTAAATGAACCTTCTCGTGCTGAAACTTTAGCAATTTTGAATGGCTTAAAACCAAAATACGAAAAATTTCATCATGTAAAAATATCTAATTCTGCTTTAGAAAATGCAATTGATCTTTCTAGCCGCTATATTTCTGACCGTTATTTACCAGATAAGGCAATTGATTTAATTGATGAGGCAAGTGCTGCGGTTAAGATTAAGTCAGGTAAAGGTTCTAACAATCAGTTATTGCAACTTAATGATCAAATCGAGAAAGTCATTGGCGAAAAGAATCATGCTGCAGTTAACCAGAATTTTGCTAAAGCTGCACAACTCCAGGAAAGACAAAATAGTTTGCAAAGAAGACAAGATGAATTAACAACAAAGCTTGATGAATCAACTAGTAAAGGTGCTATAGTTCAACCTGAAGATGTTGCTAAAGTAGTTTCTAATTGGACCGGTGTTCCCGTTACCCAAATGAATCGGGATGAAACTAAGCACTTAGCCAATTTGGAAAAAGACTTACATAAGCGCATCATTGGTCAGGACAAAGCAGTTTCTGCTGTCAGCAGGGCGGTCAGGCGAAGTCGCAGCGGTATTAAAGATGAAAATCGACCAATTGGTTCATTCCTATTTTTAGGTCCGACAGGGGTCGGTAAAACTGAGCTAGCAAAAGCAATCGCTGCAGCAATTTTTGGCTCTGAGAACAACTTGATTAGAATTGACATGTCTGAATATATGGATCAAATAGCTAATAGTAAATTGATTGGTTCTGCTCCGGGCTATGTTGGCTATGATGAGGGCGGCCAGTTGACTGAACAGGTTCGCCGCCATCCATATTCAGTAGTATTATTGGATGAAGTTGAAAAAGCTCACCCTGATGTATTCAACTTGTTGCTACAGGTTTTGGAAGATGGCTTTTTAACCGATTCCAAGGGCCGTAAAGTAGACTTTAAAAATACTATTATTATCATGACTTCCAATTTGGGTTCCCGTTCATTATTTGAGACGCAGGCTCTAGGATTTAATGCTGATAATACTAGTCAAACCAAGCTGCGTCAAGATCGCGTTCGGCAAGCACTTAAAGAGTTCTTCAGACCTGAATTCTTAAACAGGATTGATGAAACTATTATTTTTGATGAGCTTAATCAAAAGCAATTACGTCAAATTGTTACGCTTTTAACTCGTAAATTGATTGACCGCTTGCATAAACAAGGAGTTCAACTGAAAATTTCCACAGCTGCTTTGGATAAGATTGCAAAAGATGGTTATAATCCTGAAATGGGAGCAAGACCGCTGCGCCGTGCAATTCAGAAAGATATTGAAGATAAGATTGCTTCAATGCTGATTAAAGGTGACCTTAAGAATGGTGATATTCTTAAAGTTGGGTGCAGTCATAATCACTTAAAATTTGATGTTTTGAAACAAAAAGATAATAATTTAGTCGGCGCAAAGTGAATTAATTGACACACGAATTTTATTTTGTTATAGTAGTGCGTGATTAAAAAGCTGATTTTCAGGATTTTGCTGATCTATTGTCCAGCAAAATAATAATAGACAAAAACGACAAAGGTTGTTTTTGTCTTTTTTATGCATAAATTTCCGGCTTTTTGAAATTGTAATCAAAATGTAATATTAGCTTTCTCTGACAGAAAGGGTGTTTTCTCCTTGTTAAATGGACACGTAGTGAATTTTGGCAAACATCGGACAAGGCGCAGTTTTTCCCGCATTAAAGAAGTGCTGGATCTGCCTAACTTGACAGATGTGCAAACCGAATCATACCAATGGTTTTTGGATGAGGGTATTAAAGACGTTTTTGATGATATTATGCCAATTAGTGACTTTTCAGGTAAGCTTTCCCTGGAATATTTGGGCTATAAACTGCAAAAACCAAAATATACCGTTGATGAAGCACGTGATCATGATGCAACTTATGCTGCACCAATGCACGTTACTTTAAAACTGACCAATCAAAAAACCGGTGAGATTAAGACTCAAGATGTTTTCTTTGGTGATTTACCATTAATGACTGAATCTGGCTCATTTATTATTAATGGTGCTGAAAGGGTCATCGTTTCTCAATTAGTTAGATCACCAAGTGTTTATTATTCTGGTGATTATGACAAGAATGGTCGGCAAATTTTTGGTACTACTGTGATACCAAACCGTGGTGCCTGGCTTGAGTATGAAACTGATGCTAAGAATGTTTCTTACGTTCGCGTTGATCGTACTCGTAAATTGCCACTAACTGTTTTAATCAGGGCACTTGGAATTAGTTCGGATGACGAGATTTTAGACCTCTTTGGTCAGAGTGATACGCTACAATTCACTTTGGATAAAGATGTACATAAGAATCCGGCTGATTCTCGTGTAGCTGAAGCGTTAAAAGATATTTATGAGCGCCTGCGTCCCGGTGAACCAAAAACGACTGACTCTTCACGTTCACTTCTTTATGCACGCTTCTTTGACCCACGTCGCTATGATTTAGCACCCGTTGGTCGATATAAAGTTAATAAGAAGTTATCTTTAAAGAGTCGCTTGTATGGTCAAACTCTGGCAGAAACTTTGGCAGACCCTGATACAGGTGAAATTATCGTTAAAAAGGGTACAGTTGTGACCCATGAAGTGATGGATACTCTAGAAAAGTATCTTGATCGCGATGACTTTAAGATGGTTACTTATCAACCATCCAAAGAGGGCGTTTTACCTGATCCAATTAATGTTCAAGAGATAAAAGTTTACTCCAAGGTAAATCCTGAACGTGTTGTTAAATTAATTTCTAACGGTCATATTGATAAAAAAGTTAAGTATTTAACTCCAGCTGACGTGGTTGCTTCTATTAATTATTTCTTCTTGTTGCAAGATGAAATTGGTAACACTGATGATATTGATCACTTAGGTAACCGTCGTATTCGTCGTGTTGGTGAATTGTTGCAAAACCAGTTTAGAATTGGTTTGGCCCGGATGGAACGTGTTGTTAGAGAAAGAATGTCAATTCAAGACCCTTCAACTGTGACGCCGCAACAATTAATTAATATCAGGCCAATTGTGGCAAGTATTAAAGAGTTCTTTGGTTCATCACAACTGTCACAGTTTATGGACCAGCACAACCCGCTGGGTGAATTAACTCATAAGCGCCGTATGTCTGCTTTGGGGCCTGGTGGTTTAACACGTGATCGTGCTGGATACGAGGTGCGGGATGTTCACTATACTCAATATGGTCGTTTGTGCCCAATTGAGACTCCTGAAGGTCCTAACATTGGTTTGATTAACTCTCTTGCTACATACGCAGTTATTAATAAATATGGCTTTATCGAAACGCCATATCGTCGGGTTTCCTGGACCACACACAAGGTAACTAATAAAATTGATTACCTCACCGCTGATGTTGAGGATAACTACATTATCGCTGGTGCCAATACTCCACTTAATCCGGATGGTTCATTTAAAGATGATCTTGTTTTAGCACGTCATAAGGAAGATAACGTCGAAGTTAGTCCAGATAAAATTGACTACATGGATGTTATTCCTAAACAAGTTGTTTCTGTTGCTTCAGCATGTATTCCGTTTTTGGAAAATGATGACTCTAACCGTGCTTTAATGGGCGCTAACCAGCAAAGACAAGCTGCACCTTTAATTAATCCTCACAGCTGTCTTGTTGGTACTGGAATGGAATATCGTGCAGCACATGATTCCGGTGCAGCAGTTTTGGCTAAAGCCGCTGGTACAGTTGAATATGTCGATGCCAACACTATCAGAGTAAGACGTGCTGACAGTACACTGGATAAGTACACTCTGGAAAAATATCGTCGTTCAAACAATTCGAAATCATACAATCAGACTCCTAACGTTAAGTTAGGCGACAAAGTTGTAAAGGGTGAAGTAATTGCCAATGGACCAACAATGGATCATGGCGAATTGGCTTTGGGTCAAAACCCAGTTATCGCTTTTATGACTTGGAACATGTATAACTACGAAGATGCCATCATGCTTTCTGAACGTCTGGTAAAAGATGATGTTTATACTTCAATCAGTATTGAAGATTATGAATCAGAAGCCCGTGACACTAAACTTGGCCCTGAAGAGATTACACGTGAATTGCCAAACGTTGGTGAGGATGCACTTAAGGATCTCGATGGTCAAGGTATTGTTCGTGTAGGTGCTGAAGTTCATGACGGAGACATTTTAGTAGGAAAAGTTACGCCTAAGGGTGTTACTGAACTATCAGCTGAAGAAAGACTGCTGCATGCCATTTTTGGTGAAAAAGCTCGTGAAGTGCGTGATACCTCATTACGTGTTCCTCACGGTGGTGGCGGTATTGTCCGTGATGTTAAAGTTTATACTAGAGAAAATGGTGATGAACTATCTCCTGGTGTTAATACTTTAGTCCGGGTCTACATTGCACAAAAGAGAAAGATTCAAGTCGGCGATAAAATGTCTGGTCGTCACGGTAACAAAGGTACTGTTGCCGCAGTTGTACCAGAAGAAGATATGCCATATTTACCAGATGGTACTCCAGTTGATATTTGTTTAAACCCAATGGGTGTTCCTTCACGTATGAATATTGGTCAGCTTTTGGAATTACACCTTGGCCGTGCTGCAGATAACTTGGGTATTCATGTCGCTACACCAGTATTTGATGGAGCAAGTGAAGACGATGTTTGGGATACTGTTCATAAGGCCGGTATTGATAAAGATGGTAAAACAGTTCTTTATGATGGCCGTACCGGTGAGCCTTTCCACAACCGGGTTTCTGTTGGTATCATGCACTATCTGAAGTTGACCCACATGGTTGACGACAAGATTCACGCACGTTCAATTGGGCCTTACTCATTAGTAACGCAACAACCTCTTGGTGGTAAAGCACAGTTTGGTGGACAGCGTTTTGGTGAAATGGAAGTTTGGGCTCTGGAAGCTTATGGTGCAGCATATACTTTGCAGGAAATTTTGACTTATAAATCAGATGATGTTGTTGGCCGTGTCAAAGCTTATGAAGCTATTGTCAAGGGTGAAAGAATTCCAAAACCAGGTGTTCCTGAATCATTCCGTGTCCTAGTTAAAGAATTGCAATCTTTAGGATTGGATATTCGCGTTCTTGACATGAATCATAAAGAAATCGAATTGCGTGATATGGATGATGATTCAAATGAGCATTTGAACATTGATACTCTTTCAAAGATGGCTGAAGAGCAACAAAAGAAGAAGTTGGCCGCAGAAACTGCAGATTCTGAAGATAATGAAGAAGCAGCAGAGGAATTGGATACCCCTGTAGATCAGTCTGACGATGATAATAAGATTTCTCAATAAGTAGGAGGTTAAACTTTTGATCGACGTAAATAAATTTGAAAGCATGCAAATTGGCCTTGCATCTCCGAATAAAATTCGCAGCTGGTCATACGGTGAAGTTAAAAAACCAGAAACTATTAATTACCGTACTTTAAAGCCGGAAAAAGATGGTTTGTTTGATGAACGAATTTTCGGACCGACTAAGGATTGGTCATGTGCATGTGGTAAATATAAAGGTGTGAGATACCGCGGGATCGTCTGTGATCGTTGTGGTGTTGAAGTTACCTCCTCTAAAGTTAGAAGAGAACGAATGGGTCATATTGAATTGGCCGCACCAGTTACTCATATTTGGTATTTTAAAGGGATTCCATCAAGAATGGGACTCATTTTGGATATTTCTCCGAGACTCCTTGAAGAAGTTATCTATTTTGCGGCTTATATTGTAATTGATCCTGGTGATACCGATCTAGAATTTAAACAACTTTTAACAGAGGCAGAATACCGGGAACAGAAAGAAAAATACGGTAATCGCTTTACGGCCAAAATGGGTGCTGAAGCAATTCGTGATTTGTTACGTAAAGTTGATTTAAATAAGGAAGTTACCGATTTAAAGAAAGAACTGGAAACTGCTACTGGTCAAAAACGTACCCGTGCTATCAGAAGACTTGATATTCTGGACGCGTTTAAAGATTCTGGTAATAAACCAGAATGGATGGTTATAGATGCTGTCCCAGTTATACCACCCGACTTGCGCCCGATGGTTCAACTTGAAGGTGGACGTTTTGCGACTTCTGACCTAAATGATTTATACAGAAGAGTAATTAACCGTAACAATCGGTTAAAGAGACTGTTAGATCTAAATGCACCTAATATTATTGTGCAAAACGAAAAACGGATGCTGCAAGAAGCAGTAGATGCGTTAATTGATAATGGCCGCCGTGGACGTTCTGTAGTAGGACCAGGTAACCGCCCGCTGAAATCTTTATCGCATATGCTTAAAGGTAAGCAGGGACGTTTCCGTCAGAACCTGCTTGGTAAACGTGTTGACTATTCCGGTCGTTCCGTTATTGATGTTTCTCCAAAATTGAAATTCTATCAATGTGGTGTTCCGCGTCCGATGGCCTTGGAATTGTTTAAACCATTTGTCATGCATGAGCTTGTTAAGCGTAAGATTGCTACAAATATCAAGAGTGCTAAACGGAAAATTGACCGCGAAGACGATGATGTCTGGGATGTACTTGAGGATGTTATTAAGGAAAGAACGGTATTGTTAAACCGTGCCCCTACTTTGCACCGTTTGAGTATTCAGGCCTTCGAACCAGTTTTGGTACCTGGAAAGTCCATTCGTCTGCACCCACTTGCTTGTGAGGCTTACAACGCTGACTTTGATGGTGACCAGATGGCGATTCACGTGCCTCTGTCAGATGAGGCTGTTGCTGAATCAAGAATGTTAATGCTGGCTGCTCACCATATTCTTGCTCCTAAGGATGGTAAACCAATTGTTACTCCATCACAGGATATCGTTTTGGGTAACTACTGGTTGACTCAGGCTGAAAAGGGTCGCGAAGGTGAAGGAATGATTTTCAATTCACCTGATGAAGCGACAGTTGCTTACACTAACGGTGACATTCATTACCACACTATTATCGGAATGTCTGCTGACTCAATGCCGAAGAAAGCATGGCCTAAAGGTTATGAACATGGTATTTTTGTTACTACATACGGCAGAATCATTTTCAATCAAATTTTCCCAGAAGATTATTTCTACGTTAATGAACCAACTGAAGAAAACTTGAATAATCCTCTTGCTGCCAAGTACTTCTTGGAGCCTGGCGAAGATATTCATGAGAAAATTGACAGCGTGGCAAATGATTTGATTTCTACACCATTTAAGAAGTCCTTCTTGTCTGATTCTATCGCTACAATTTACAAGTATTACAAGGTTCAAAGAACTTCAGAATATCTTGATGATTTGAAGACTTTAGGTTATACCAGTTCAACTACTTCTGGTATTACGATTGGTATGACCGATGTTCCCGAAATTCAGGATAAAGATGAAAAAGTTGCAAAAGCCCACAAACAAGTTGATGTGGTGTCTAAGCAGTTTAGACGCGGTTTAATCACCGAGCAGGAACGTCATGATCGTGTAATTAGCATCTGGAATGATTGTAAGGATCAAGTCCAAGATGAAATTGCTCAGATTTATGATCCACGTAATCCTATTACCATCATGGCCGACTCTGGTGCCCGTGGTAATATTTCAAACTTTACTCAACTTGCTGGTATGCGTGGCTTAATGGCTACTCCAAACGGTGGTTTGTTCGAAATTCCAGTTACTTCCAACTTTAAGGAAGGTTTGTCAGTTCTAGAACTGTTCATGTCAACTCACGGTGCACGTAAAGGTATGACGGATACTGCTTTAAAGACTGCACAATCTGGTTACTTAACTCGGCGGTTAGTCGATGTTGCGCAAGACGTTATTATCCGTGAAGATGATTGTGGTACCGATCGCGGTATTGATGTTCACGCAATCATGGAAGGTGACGAATTAATTGAGCCACTCTACGATCGATTATTGGGACGCTTTACTGCCGAAACGGTTAAAGATCCTAGAACCGGTGCCACAATTATCGGTCGTAACGTTATGATGGATGAAAACTTGGCTCACCAAATTTGCGATGCAGGTGTGACTAACGTAAAGATTAGATCAATCTTAACTTGTGACACGCCACACGGTGTTTGCCGCAAGTGTTATGGTATGAACTTAGCTACAGGTGAAGAAGTTGAAGTTGGTGAAGCAGTTGGTACTGTTGCCGCTCAATCAATTGGTGAACCTGGTACGCAGCTGACTTTACGTACATTTCACAACGGTGGTGTTGCCGGCGCTGAAGATATTACTCAAGGTCTTCCTCGTGTGCAGGAATTGTTTGAAGCTCGTAATCCTAAAGGACGTGCGATAATTTCTGAAGTTGATGGTGTAGTTGATTCAATTCAGGAAAATCCTGCTGAACATACTCGTGAAATCACTGTTAAAGGTAAGATTGATACCAGAAGTTACAGTGTTCCTTATACTGCATCAGTAGCAGTTGCCGAGGGCGATGAAGTTCAACGTGGCGATAAGTTAACTCTTGGTTCAATTGATCCGAAAGAGTTGATTCAAGTTACCGATACTTTAACTACTGAAGAGTACATTCTGGTTGAAGTCCAAAAAGCATATAGAATGCAGGGTGTTGATATTTCTGACAAGCACGTCGAAGTATTAACCAGACAGATGTTACAAAAAGTTCGTGTGCTTGATCCTGGTGAGACCGACTTGTTGCCGGGCGAGATTATGGATATTGGTCAATTTAAAGATCGCAACACATCTGTAATTATTTCTGGTGGTATACCTGCAACTGCCCAAAGTGTAATTCTGGGTATTACCAAAGCTGCCCTTGAAACTAACAGCTTCTTATCAGCTGCTTCATTCCAAGAAACAACTCGTGTCCTAACAGATGCTTCTATTCGCGGCAAGAATGATCCATTACTTGGATTAAAGGAAAATGTTATTATCGGTAAGATCATTCCTGCTGGTACTGGTCTTCCAGTTTATCGTGATATGGAACCTGAGTCAGATGTAAAGAAACCTAAATCTGTTTACTCAATCGCAGACATTGAGAAGAAGATGAAGGAAGCCGATCAGGCTAGAGAATCATAAACTCAATTAATCAAAAAAACTGTTCCGTTAGAAGTTCCTAACGGAGCAGTTTTTGTTTACCCCAAATTTTTACTTTAAAATCTTACCAAATAACATATATGACATTGTCCATAAAATTATGCCAACAACCAAAAAAATACCAAATATTTTTACCAAGTCTAGTATTGATTTAGTTGGGAACCAGCCACTGAATACTAAACAAGGATACACGGTAACCAGCATGATTAGAAAATATGTGATAAAACTGGATCATATTTAATGTTAAGAACACCGTATATATTCTATGATTTGGAATTTTATGAATAATTAGTGATATTATGAATAAAAAATGATATAATCAGAAAAATAATGAGGGGGATATTGAAGTTGAGGGAAAATGATTTTTCTTTAAAGAGACTTGTATTATTAGCATTATTAACTGCGATTAACGTCGTTATTAGTCGAATTTTCATTATTCCTATGCCTTTGACTCACGGTAATATTAATTTATGTGATGCAATTATTTATTTAGTGGCACTTTTGTTTGGTCCTGTAGCTGGAGGTGTAGTTGGTGGTCTTTCCGGATTTTTACTTGATCTTTTGGGTGGATACGGCCAGTTTATGCTCTTTTCTCTTGTTGTCCATGGTTTAGAAGGTTTCTTTGTTGGATTAGTCTTTAGATACTGGAACTTAAAAAATCAAGTAGTTAAGGGAGCTGTTGCCGGAGTTATAGGAGTATTTTTGATGGTTGCCGGGTATTTTGTCACTAACACAGTCCTTTATACTTGGGCAGCTGGCTTTGCCAGTCTTTTTACCAACACAATTCAAGGAGCAGTTGGAGTAGTATTAGCCCTAGTACTGCTGCCAAGTTTTCAGAGCTTGATGGCAAGATACAGTTAACATATGCTTAAAAAAATAATTTTATGGTTTATAGGAGCTGCCATCTTATTTTATTTAAGATGCAGCTTTTTATTTACATAAAAGTTGAATGATTAATCCAATATAAATGAAGGGAATAAATGCTACAGGTTCATTTTTGCTTACTTCACCACCAATAAAAAAGCTAAGTAAAATAATTGAGGCAGTTAAAAAAGTTAAATTGGCAAATTTAGGGTCAAAACAAAAAGTTAAGATAAGGTAGATCAATAAATCTCCCTTGCCAATTTTATGTTTTATTGTTTCATAAAGAAAAAGTAAAAAAATGGGACAAAACTCAACTAAATCTGTAATATTGATTTGCTCAAAGGTTTTAATTATACGCAAAGCTGAAATAAAAAAGGCAGGAACAACGAAAGCAATATCGAACTCTTTTGACTGATAGTCACTGATAGCAGCTAGAAGTATGTTAAACAAAATAATTGCTGTGATTGCATCATGAGGATTACTAAAATCGATCTTAAGGAAAGCAGCCCCTCCTAAAAATTCTGTTACAAAATATTCAGCAGGAATCTGAACTTTGCAATAACGACACCGACCTTTGAGTAATAAATAAGAAATCAATGGTATCTCATCAAATATGTTCAGTTGCTGATTGCAGTTCGTGCATTTTGAACGGCTAAAAATAAAGTCTTCTTTTCCAACTCTTTCGACAATAACGCAGGCATGAGAAGCCAGACAGGTTCCAATCAAAAAATTGCTAATTTTAAAAATCAAGTTCATTTCATTACCCCACTAGAACTAAATACGAAAAAACTGATATAAATTTTTTAGCTAATAAAAATAATTTGCATTTTTAATTCAAGCGAGTACAATAGTCATTGTGTATTTTGAAGATTTATCTGGGACCAAAAAAAGAAACTCCTGGATGTGTGAACAAAATAATTTTTTTAGGAGGAAAATTTAATGCCAACCATTAACCAATTGGTAAGAAAAGGTCGTCATACTAAGACGACTAAATCAAAGTCACCTGCTTTAAGCTACGGCTACAACAGTATGAAGAAAGAGCTAGTAGCTAACCCAGCACCTCAAATGCGTGGAGTAGCTACTCGTGTCGGTACCATGACACCAAAGAAGCCAAACTCAGCTTTACGGAAATATGCTCGTGTTCGTCTTTCAAACTTGATCGAAGTAACTGCATACATTCCAGGTGAGGGCCATAATTTACAGGAACACTCAGTTGTTTTAATTCGTGGTGGTCGTGTAAAGGACCTTCCTGGTGTTCGTTATCACATTATCCGTGGTGCGTTAGATACTGCGGGTGTTGATGGTAGAAAACAAGGCCGTTCCAAGTACGGTGCCAAGAAAGATTAAGGAGGAGTAAATAATGCCTAGAAAAGGACACGTTGCTAAAAGAGATATTTTAGCGGATCCAGTATATAATTCAAAGCTCGTAACCAAGTTGATCAACCACTTAATGATTGATGGTAAGAGAGCTAAGGCATCTTCAATCCTTTATGATGCTTTTGACATTGTTAAAGAAAAGACTGGCAAGGAGCCACTCGATGTTTTTGAAGAAGCTATGAACAATATCATGCCAGTTTTGGAAGTTAGAGCACGCCGTATTGGTGGTTCAAACTACCAGATCCCAGTAGAAGTTCGTCCTGAAAGAAGAACTACTCTTGGTTTAAGATGGTTAGTTTCATATGCTCGTTTACGTAATGAACATACTATGGATGAACGCTTAGCTAATGAAATTATCGATGCTTCAAACAATACTGGCTCAGCTGTTAAGAAGCGTGAAGATGTTCACCGTATGGCTGAAGCCAACCGTGCATTTGCACACTATCGTTTCTAATTTTTTAGGGAAAGGAAAAAATCTATGGCTAATAAGCGTGAATTTCCATTAGAAAAAACACGTAACATTGGTATTATGGCCCACATTGATGCGGGTAAGACTACTACTACCGAGCGTATTCTTTATTACACTGGAAAAATCCATAAAATCGGCGAAACCCATGAGGGTGATTCCCAAATGGACTGGATGGATGAAGAAAAAGAACGTGGTATTACCATTACTTCAGCTGCTACTACAGCACAATGGCATGATTACAGAATTAACATTATCGATACCCCAGGACACGTTGACTTCACTATTGAGGTAGAGCGTTCACTTCGAGTACTTGATGGTGCTGTTACTGTTCTTGATGCCCAAGCCGGAGTTGAACCTCAGACTGAAAATGTTTGGCGGCAAGCTGAAACTTACGGAGTTCCTCGAATTGTTTTTGTAAACAAGATGGACAAGATTGGTGCAGATTTTGATAATTCTGTTAAGTCTTTACATGAACGTTTAAATGCCAATGCTCTGGCTGTTCAAATGCCAATTGGTTCTGCAGAAAGCTTTGAGGGTGTTATCGACTTACTCAACATGGTGGCTGATGTTTATGATGAAGATAAACTTGGTTCCAAGTGGGACACTATTCCTGTTCCTGATGAGTATAAAGAAGAAGCAGAAAAGCGTCGCGGTGAGCTAATTGAACAAGTAGCAGACGTTGATGATGATATCATGGAAAAGTATCTTAATGGTGACGAAATTTCCGTTGATGAATTAAAGGCTGCTATTCGTAAAGCTACATTGGATTTGAAGATTTTCCCAGTATTTGCAGGTTCAGCATTCAAGAACAAGGGTGTGCAAATGATGCTTGATGGTGTAGTTGACTATTTACCATCTCCATTAGACGTTAAGCCTTATGTTGCTCACGATCCAAAAACTGGTGAGGAAGTTGAACTAGTTGCTGGAGACGAAAAGCCATTCTCTGCTTTGGCATTTAAGATTGCTACTGACCCATTTGTTGGTCGTTTAACTTATATTCGTGTTTACACTGGTTCACTTGAATCAGGTTCATATGTTTTGAATGCTTCAAAGAATGGCCGTGAACGTGTTGGCCGTTTGTTGCAAATGCATGCCAACTCAAGAAGTGAGATTCCTGAAGTTTTCTCAGGTGATATCGCTGGTGCCATTGGGTTAAAGAACACTACTACTGGTGATTCCTTAACTGATCCTGATCACCCGTTAATTTTGGAAAGCTTGGAAGTTCCAGATCCAGTTATTCAAGTTTCAATTGAGCCAGAATCTAAAGCTGACCGTGATAAGCTTGATGTTGCCTTGCAAAAACTGACTGAAGAGGATCCAACTTTTAGAGCAGAAACAAATGCTGAAACTGGTCAAACTTTGATCTCCGGAATGGGTGAATTGCACCTGCAAATTATGGTTGAACGTATGAAGCGTGAATTCCATGTTGAAGCAAAAATTGGTGAACCACAAGTTGCCTATCGTGAAACCTTTACTAAGCCTGCTAAAGCACAAGGTAAGTTTGTTCGTCAGTCTGGTGGTAAGGGTCAATACGGTGACGTTTGGATTGAATTTACTCCAAATGAAAGAGGAAAAGGTTACGAATTTGAAGACGCCATTGTTGGTGGTGTTGTTCCTCGCGAATTTATTCCAGCCGTTGATGCAGGTCTGCAAGAATCCATGAAAAATGGTATCTTGGCTGGTTACCCGTTGATTGATGTTAAAGCTAAGCTTTATGATGGTAGTTACCACGAAGTCGACTCATCTGAAGCTGCCTTCAAGGTTGCTGCTTCATTGGCATTGAGAAATGCGGCTCCTAAGGCTGGTGCTGTTATCCTTGAGCCTATTATGAAAGTTCAAGTAATCACACCTGAAGACTACTTAGGTGACGTAATGGGTTCCATTACAGCTCGTCGTGGTACTATGGATAACATGCAGGACCGTGCTGGTGCTAAAGTGTTGAATTCAATGGTTCCACTTGCAGAAATGTTTGGCTATGCTACTACTTTGCGTTCTTCAACTCAAGGTCGTGGTACGTTTACAATGGTCTTTGACCACTATTCACCTACACCTAAATCTATCCAAGAAGAAATTATTAAAAAGCGTGGGGGTAACGCAGAATAATTTCTGATAGTTAATGGGGTATAATTTTAAAATTGATATAAGAGCTATTGGTAGATCCAGTAGCTCTTTTTTATGCGCAATGTATTTTAATAATAAACTCTGTCTTTATAGACTAGATCTTGTCATGTCAACCTAACCTTGTTATTTTCACCAAATTGAGCAAAAACATTGCTATAAAATATTCACTGTTGTATTTTAGTTGCTGCTAAAAAATATTACTTTATAAAAGTTAAAATTTTATAATTGCTGATATAAAGTCAAGAAAAATATCCTTTAAGCCTTGATATTCAAGCTTAAAACAGGTATACTATCTTTTGTGTGTCTAGGGCTTTTTCTGCCCTAAAAGCACATTTTGTTGTAAAGCGTTGATACAAAAGGTTGCGGCACACCAGGCTGCATTGCCACAGAGGTAGTGCCGGGAATTTTTGTGGAAGCTAGTCATCTTTTAAAGAAGACGTTGAGGAGGTAATTTAATGGCAAGTCAATCAATTCGTATCAGACTTAAGTCATACGAACATGGTATTCTCGATGAATCAGCTGCTAAAATTGTAGCTACTGCTAAGAGAACCGGAGCTGAAATTTCAGGTCCTGTTCCACTGCCAACAGAAAGGGTATTGTTTACTGTTTTGCGTTCACCACATAAGAACAAAGATTCACGTGAACAATTTGAAATTCGTACGCATAAGCGTTTAATCGATATTTTAAATCCAACACCTAAGACTGTTGACTCTTTAATGAAGCTTGATTTACCAAGCGGTGTTGACATCGAAATTAAACTTTAATTTTTAAAAGAAAGAGGTGTAATCATGACCAAAGGAATCTTAGGAAGAAAAGTTGGTATGACCCAAATCTTCACTAAAGATGGTATCCTTGTGCCTGTAACTGTTGTTGAAGCAACTCCTAACGTTGTTATGCAAGTTAAGACAGTTGAATCTGACGGCTACGAAGCAATTCAATTAGGATACCAAGACAAGCGTGAAGTTTTGAGCAACAAACCAGAAAAAGGTCATGCTGCAAAAGCAAAGACTTCGCCTAAGCGCTTCATACGTGAAATCCGCGGAGTTGAGCTTAAGGACTACGAAGTCGGCTCAGAAGTTACTGTGGACACATTTAAGGAAGGTGACGTAGTTGACGTCACTGGTACTACAAGAGGTCATGGATACCAAGGTAACATTAAACGTTGGGGCCAATCACGTGGACCAGAAACTCACGGTTCAAGATATCACAGAATTCCTGGTTCAATGGGTTCCATCATCAACCGTGTTCCTAAGGGCAAACGCCTGCCAGGACACATGGGAATGAAGAAAGTTACCATTGAAAATTTAGTAATTGAAAAAGTTGTGGCAGATAAGAATGTATTATTAATCAAGGGTAATGTACCTGGTGCTAAGAATTCATTGCTTACTGTTAGATCAGCTGTTAAGAATAATAAATAGGAAGGAGGACTAGAATGGCTAATTTAAAAGTTATCGATCAAAAAGGCAAAGACGCTGGTGAAGTTACTTTAAATGATGATGTATTTGGTATTAAGCCAAATGAAAGCGTAGTTTTTGACGCAATTATCAGACAGAGAGCTGGCAGACGTCAAGGTACCTCAAAGGTCAAAAATAGATCCGCTGTTCGCGGCGGTGGTAAGAAGCCTTGGAAGCAAAAGGGTACTGGACGTGCTCGTCAAGGCTCTATCCGTTCCCCACAATGGCGTGGCGGTGGTGTAGTTTTCGGACCAACTCCACGTTCTTACGCATACTCAATGCCAAGAAAGCAACGGCGCTTGGCTATCAAGTCTGTTCTTTCCCAGAAATTGCTTGATGAAGATTTAGTAGTTTTAGATCAACTGACAATGTCAGCTCCTAAGACCAAAGAATTCAAGTCAATCTTGGACGGCTTAAAAGTTGAAGGCAAAGTTTTAGTTGTTTCTGATGATCAGAATGTTCAATATTCAGCTAGAAACTTGCCAAACGTTAAGGTAATCACTGCTAATGGCTTGAATGTTGAAGATGTTGTTAATTATGACAAATTAGTTTTGACTAAAGAAGCTATTGAAAAGATTGAAAAGAATGTTGAGGGGGCTTCAGCGAAATGAGTGCACATGATATCATTTTAAGACCTGTCATTACTGAAAAGTCAACGAACTTAATGGATGATAAGAAGTACACTTTCAACGTGCTTTTAACTGCAACCAAGACTCAAGTTCGTGATGCTGTTGAAGAAATTTTTGATGTTAAGGTTAAAAAAGTTAATATCATGAATGTTCGTGGTAAGGATAAGCGTGTTGGCCGTTATTCAGGCAAAACCGCTCGTACCCGTAAGGCAATAGTTACCTTAACTGAAGATTCAAACGATATCAAAATTTTCAAAGACGATAGCAACAATAAAGAAGAAAATAAGTAATAGGAGGTCAGTCAATTGGCTATTAAAATTTATAAGCCAACCACAAATGGTCGCCGTAATATGACTACTTCTGACTTTGCTGAAATTACTAAGAGCAAACCAGAACGTACCCTACTTGAGTCACAATCACATACTGCAGGTCGTAACTCTTATGGTCATATTACAAGTAGACACCGTGGCGGTGGACATAAGCAAAAATACCGTATCATCGATTTTAAGCGTAATAAAGACAACGCTAAAGCTGTAGTTAAGGCTATCGAATACGATCCAAACAGAACTGCTAATATTGCACTTCTTCACTACACTGACGGTATTAAAGCTTATATCCTGGCACCAAAAGGTTTAACAGTCGGCGATGTGGTTGAATCTGGTGCTAACGCAGATATTAAACCAGGAAATGCTTTGCCTTTAAAGAACATTCCAACTGGTACTTCAATTCATAATATTGAATTAAGACCTGGCAAAGGCGGTCAGCTTGTTAGAAGTGCTGGAGCCAGCGCTCAAGTTTTGGGTAATGATGGTAAGTACACATTAGTTAAATTACAAAGTGGTGAGGTTCGCAAGATTTTATCAGTTTGTCGTGCAACTATCGGTGTCGTAGGTAATGAACAACATTCATTAATCCAATTAGGTAAAGCTGGACGCAGTCGCTGGTTGGGTAGACGCCCACAGTCTCGTGGTTCCGTAATGAACCCTAACGATCACCCACATGGTGGTGGTGAAGGTAAGGCTCCTGTAGGTCGTCCACAACCGATGACTCCATGGGGCAAGAAAGCTCGTGGTATTAAGACTAGAAATAGTAAGAGAGCCAGCGAGAAATTGATTGTTCGTCACCGTAAGGGTAGCAAATAATAGAAGGAGGGTAATTTAATGAGCCGTAGTATTAAAAAAGGGCCTTTTGCTGATGCATCTTTATTAAAGAAAGTTGATGCACAAGCAGACACAGATAAAAAACAGGTTATTAAAACTTGGTCACGTCGTTCAACTATTTTTCCTTCTTTTGTTGGTTTGACTATAGCTGTTTACGATGGTAGAAAGCATGTTCCAGTATACATTACTGAGGACATGGTTGGTCATAAGTTAGGTGAATTTGTTCCAACGAGAACTTTCCGCGGACACAAGACATCTGACGACAAGGCTACTTCAAAATAGAGAAAGGAGAAACACTTAAATGGCAGAACAAGTTAGTTCAGCTAGGGCAGAGGCAAGAACAGTTCGTATTGCTCCAAGAAAAGCACGTTTAGTCGTTGATTTGATTCGTGGCAAAGACGTGGCTGAAGCATTGGCAATCTTGCAATTTACGCCTAGAGCTGCTTCCCCAATCGTTGAAAAAGTTTTACGCTCAGCAATTGCAAATGCAGAACACAATTACGATCTTGAAAGTGCTAATCTTTATGTGTCTGAAGCATACGTAAACGAGGGAGCTACTTTAAAGAGATTTAGACCACGTGCCAAGGGTATGGCTTCTCCGATTAACAAGAGAACTAGTCATGTAGTTGTAGTAGTGTCAGAAAAGAACGATTAAGGGAGGTATATTAATGGGTCAGAAAATTAACCCAAATGGTTTTCGTCTCGGCGTGATACGTGACTGGGAATCTAAATGGTATGCTGACAGAGGATACAAAGAAACCTTAAATGAAGACCTGCGCATCAGAAAATTCATTGATAAGAAATTAAAGAATGCCTCTGTTTCTACTGTTGAAATTGAACGTGCAGCCAATAGAATCAACGTATCAATCAATACTTCTAAACCAGGTATGGTGATTGGTAAAGGTGGTTCTGAAGTTGAAGCACTGAGAAGAGAATTAAATGCTTTGACTAAAAAGCAGGTTCACGTTAATATTGTTGAAATTAAGAAGCCAGATCTTGATGCTAAATTGGTAGCTGAAAGTATTGCTAGTCAACTTGAAGCTCGTATTGCTTTTAGACGTGCTACGCGTCAAGCAACTCAAAGAACAATGCGTGCCGGTGCTAAAGGAATCAGAGTACAAACTTCTGGTCGTTTAAATGGTGCTGACATGGCAAGAAGAGAATGGCATACAGAAGGACGTGTTCCATTACAAACTTTAAGAGCTGATATTGATTATGCTTGGGTAAATGCTTACACCACCTATGGTGAAATTGGCGTTCAAGTATGGATTAACCGGGGTGAAATCTTACCTTCTAAAAGTAAGAAGCCCGAAAAAGCTGCGAAGGGAGGAAACAAATAATGCCTCTAGTACCAAAAAGGGTAAAACACCGTCGTGAGTTTCGTGGTAAAATGCGTGGTGCCGCTAAGGGTGGTAAAACTATCGCTTTTGGTGAATATGGATTAGAAGCCCTTGAATCCCACTGGATTACTACTCAACAAATCGAAGCTGCTCGTGTTGCGATGACTCGTTATATGAAGCGTGGCGGTAAAGTTTGGATTAGAATTTTCCCTCAAAAGTCTTACACTGCTAAAGGTGTTGGTGTACGTATGGGTTCTGGTAAAGGTGCACCAGCAGGCTGGGTAGCTGTAGTCAAGAGAGAAAAGATCATGTTTGAAATTGGTGGCGTTAACGAAGCAACTGCTCGCGAAGCTTTGAGACTTGCTGCAACTAAGCTTCCAATTAAATGTAAGTTCGTGTCTAGAAGTTCGGAAGTAGGTGGCAATTCTAATGAAGGCTAAGGAAATCAGAGCATTAACCACTGATCAAATGTTAGACAAAGAAAAGCAATACAAAGAAGAACTCTTTAATTTGCGTTTTCAACAAGCAACGGGTCAATTAGAAAATACCGCTCGCCTAAGCAAAGTCCGTAAAAATATTGCTAGAATTAAAACAATTCTTAGTGAAAAAGCATTGGAAAAAGATTAGTGGAAGGGAGTTATTAACTTGAGCGAATCAATCGAAAGAAATCATCGTCACGTATATCAAGGCCAAGTAATTTCTGATAAGAATGACAAAACTATCACTGTAGTTGTTGATACTTATAAGAATCACCCTGTTTACAAGAAGCGTATCAGATATTCAAAGAAATACTACGCACAAGATGATAAAAATGAAGCTAAAGTTGGCGATACTGTTCGTATCATGGAAACTCGTCCATTATCTCGTACAAAGCGCTTTCGTTTAGTTAAAATTGTTAAAAAATCTGTTTAATTTTGCGGATTTAGTGAGGGGAGGATTATATAGTGATTCAAAATGAATCCCGTTTGAAGGTTGCTGATAACTCAGGTGCCAGAGAACTTTTAGTTATTAGAGTCTTAGGTGGATCAAGACGTAAGACCGGTAACATTGGTGATATTGTGGTAGCAACTGTTAAACAAGCAACACCAGGTGGCGTTGTCAAAAAAGGTGACGTTGTCAAGGCCGTCATTGTTAGAACAAAATCAGGCGCCCGTCGTGAAGATGGTTCATACATCAAGTTTGATGAAAATGCTGGAGTAGTTATCAATGCAGATAAGAGCCCACGCGGTACTCGTATCTTTGGGCCTGTTGCACGTGAGCTGCGTGAGCACGACTTTATGAAAATCGTCTCTCTTGCTCCTGAAGTCTTATAATAAGTGAGGTGCACTGATGTTTGTTAAAACTGGTGACAAAGTAAAAGTTATTGCCGGAAAAGACAAAGGTAAAGAAGGCATTGTTTTATCTGTTAATGTTAAAAAGAACCGTGTGGTTGTTAAAGGCGTTAATAAGATTAAGAAACACCAAAAGCCTTCACAGACTAATGCTAATGGTGGTGTAGTTGAATCAGAAGGTTCAATTCACGCATCAAACGTTAAAGTCATTGCAAAGTCTGAAGGCAAAGCAAATGATAATAAAGAAGAAACTAAGAAGTAGAAGGGAGGACACAAATGGCAAATTATTTAGCTCAAGAATATAAAGAAAAAATTGTTCCTGCATTGCAAGAAAAGTTTGATTACAGCTCAGTTATGCAAGTACCAAAGATTGAGAAAATCGTTTTGAACATGGGTGTTGGTGATGCTGTTTCCAACGCTAAAAACTTAGACGAAGCTGTTGAAGAATTAACTTTAATTTCAGGTCAAAAGCCTTTGGTAACAAAAGCCAAAAAGTCAATCGCTAACTTCCGCTTGCGTGAAGGTATGTCTATCGGTGCTAAGGTTACACTTAGAGGAGATAGAATGTATGACTTCTTGTATAAGTTAATCAGTGTTTCACTTCCTCGTGTTCGCGACTTCCGCGGTGTTTCAAGCCGTTCATTTGATGGTCGTGGTAACTACACTTTAGGTATTAAGGAACAATTAATTTTCCCAGAAATTGACTTTGATAAAGTTAATAGAACCAGGGGTTTAGATGTTGTTATCGTTACTACTGCCAATACAGATGAGGAAGCTAGAGAACTTCTAAGTCAATTTGGTATGCCGTTTGCAAAATAATGGAGGACATTAATGGCTAAGACATCACAAAAAATTAGAAATCATCGTCCTGCTAAATTTTCTTCACGTGAATACACTCGTTGCGAGAGATGTGGTCGTCCACGCTCTGTTTATCGTAAGTTTGGCTTATGCCGTATTTGCTTGAAAGATTTAGCTCACAAAGGTCAAATTCCTGGCCTTAAAAAGGCTAGTTGGTAATACGGATAGGAGGATAGCATAAATGGTCATGACAGATCCGATCGCAGATTACTTGACTAGAATTAGAAATGCTAATATGGCAAAACATAATTCAGTTGAAGTTCCTGCATCAAATATTAAAAAATCTATTTCAGAAATTTTGAAACGCGAAGGCTTCATCCGTGATTACGAAGTTACCGATGACAACAAGCAAGGTATGATTAAGATTTTCCTGAAATATGGTCCTGACGGAGAACGTGTCATTTCAGGCTTAAAACGAATTTCTAAGCCAGGTCTTAGAACTTACGTAAGCGCTGAAAATTTACCTAAGGTACTTAATGGCTTAGGTATTGCCATCGTTTCTACTTCTGCTGGTGTAATTACCGACAAGGAAGCAAGACAAAAAGATGTTGGTGGCGAAGTTATCGCCTATGTATGGTAATTCTGACAGAAAGGAGAACAATCAATGAGCCGTATCGGTTTAAAAACAATTGAAGTCCCAGATAGTGTCACTGTTACCAAGAAGGGTGACAATATCACTGTTAAAGGACCTAAAGGTGAATTAACCAGATATTTCGATCCAAAAATCACTTTTAAACAAGAAGATGGTAAAATTAACTTCTCACGTTCTAGTGAAAGCGACAAAGCTCTTCATGGTACCGAGAGAGCTAATTTAGCCTCTATGGTTGAAGGTGTGGTTGATGGATATAAGAAAACTTTAAAGTTAATCGGTGTTGGTTACCGTGCAACAGCACAAGGTAATAAACTCACTTTAAATGTTGGTTACTCACACCCAGTTGTAATGACTGCACCAGAAGGTGTTTCAGTGAAAGCTACTTCAGCTACAGACATTGAAGTAGAAGGAATTTCTAAGCAAAATGTTGGACAATTTGCTGCTGAAATTCGCGATGTACGTCCACCAGAGCCCTACAAAGGTAAAGGTATTCGTTATACTGACGAATATGTACGTCGTAAGGAAGGTAAGACAGGTAAATAGAAAATAATTTTTGAGGTGAAATTGTGATTTCAAAACCAGATAAGAACAAATTGCGCTTAAAGCGTCACAAACGTATTCGTAGCAAAATTTCTGGTACTGCTGAGCGCCCACGCTTAAGCGTTTTCCGTTCAAACAAAAACATCTACGCTCAATTAATTGATGACGTAGCGGGTGTAACGCTAGCAAGTGCCTCAACTTTAGATGATGCTGTAGCTAAGGATCAGACTAAAGTAGAACAAGCTCAAGCTGTTGGCAAGAATATTGCTGAAGCAGCGAAAGCTAAAAACATTACTAGTGTAGTGTTTGACAGAAGTGGTTATTTATACCACGGCCGTATTTCAGCTTTGGCAGATGCCGCTCGTGAAAACGGATTAGAGTTCTAGGAAAGGAGATAAATACATGGCAAACCGCAACGATTCTCGCAATAATCGCAGAAATAAGGACGACATCGAAGATCAGTTAGTAGCAATTAATCGTGTCACCAAGGTTGTCAAGGGTGGTCAACGAATGAGATTTGCTGCCTTGGTAATCGTTGGCGACAAAAAAGGTCGTGTAGGCTTTGGTACTGGTAAAGCTCAAGAAGTTCCAGAAGCAATCCGTAAGGCCGTTGAAGCTGGTAAAAAGAACATGATCAAAGTTCCTAAGGTTGGCACTACTATTCCTCATGAAGTAATTGGTCATTATGGCTCAGGTAATATTATGATTAAACCTGCTCCAGCTGGTTCTGGTGTTGCTGCTGGTGGTGCCGTTCGTATCGTTATGGATATGGCTGGTATTGCTGATGTTACTTCCAAGTCACTCGGTTCTAATACTCCAATTAATGTTGTTCGTGCAACAATAGATGGTTTGAAGAAACTTAGAACAAGTGAAGACGTTGAAAAGCTTCGTCACGCTGAATTAGATTAGGGAGACAGAATAAATGACTGAATTAAAAGTTACTTTAATTAGAAGTGCTGCACACCGTCTGCCTAACCAAAGAAAAGTTGTGAAAGCTCTTGGTTTAGGTAGAATTAACAGTACAACTACTTTACCAGACAATGCTGCAACTCGTGGTGCATTGATGAAAATTGCCCACTTGATTTCAGTTGAAGAGATTAATAATTAGTTAATTGAGGAGGTGCCAAATTAATGAAGCTTCATGAATTACATGCTGCTGAAGGTTCACGCAATACTAGAAAACGTGTTGGTCGTGGTACTTCAAGTGGTTTTGGAAAAACTTCTGGCCGTGGCCAAAAGGGACAATTGTCTCGCCAAGGCGGTCATACCCGTTTAGGCTTTGAAGGTGGTCAAATGCCATTATTCAGAACTATGCCAAAGCGTGGATTTAAGAACGTTAACCGCAAAGAGTATGCAATCATTAACTTAGATGATTTAAACAAGTTTGAGGATGGTAACGAAGTTACAGTTGCTAGTCTTAAAGAAAAAGGTTTGGTAAAGAAAGAATTATCAGGCGTTAAGTTGCTTGCAAAAGGTGAGTTAAAAGTTAAGTTAAACGTAAAGATTAACAAAGTTTCCGCCGCTGCGAAGAAAGCAGTTGAAGATGCAGGCGGATCTGTTGAGGTGATCTAATGTTTTCGACCTTGAAGAACGCCTTTAAGGATAAAGAAATTAGAAATAAAATATATTTCACACTCTTTATTCTTTTGATTTACCGAATTGGAGCTAATATCACTGTTCCAGGTGTCAACGCAAAAGCGATTACTCAAGTTGCACAAACTGGTTTGGTCCCAATGCTGGATACTGTTTCTGGTGGTGGACTTGATAACTATTCAATATTCTCTTTAGGTGTTTCACCTTACATTACTGCACAAATTGTTATTCAACTTTTACAAATGGACATAGTTCCGACGTTGGTAGAATGGGGTAAACAAGGAGAAGTAGGACGCCGTAAGACTAATAACGTAACCCGTGTACTTGCATTGTTTGTGGCATTCATCCAAAGTATTGGTATCACGCTTGGTTTCAATGCTTTGACTGAGATGGGGTTAGTCAAGTCACAGACTTGGCAATCTTACTTTGAGATTGCAATTGTAATGACTGCCGGAACAATGTTGCTAACCTGGTTAGGTGATGAAATCACTGATAAGGGTCTGGGCAATGGAGTTTCTGTTATTATTTTTGCAGGTATTATTGCTAGGCTACCGCGAGGACTGTGGCAGCTATATAAAGAAGACGTTATTAACAACAGTGCGAGTGATCGTTGGCAAGGGATTTTGTTCTTCATCGCGATTATCATTGCAATACTTATCGTAACGCAAGTAGTTACATGGGTAGAACAGGCAGATCGCCGAATTCCAATACAATATACAAGAAGAGCAACTATTAGTGGCTCTGAAAGTTTTTTGCCATTGAAAGTTAATGTTTCTGGTGTTATTCCAGTTATTTTTGCTAGTTCTTTCATCATCACACCGGCAACAATTTTAATGGCTTTCCAAAAGTCTCAAGGCGACCAGCAGTGGTACAAGATAATGACTAATATCTTTAGTATGCAAACTACACCTGGGGTTATAATTTATACTGTTTTAATAATTCTGTTCACATTCTTCTATGCTTTTGTTCAGGTTAACCCTGAGAAGCTGGCTAAGAATTTGCAGAAGCAGGGCGCTTATATCCCAAGTGTTTGGCCGGGTAAAGATACACAAGATTATGTTTCTAAGGTATTGATAAGATTATCAACAGTAGGATCTGTATTTTTAGGCCTTGTAGCTTTATTACCACAACTTGCTACTAATTTTTGGGATTTACCAAGTTCAATTGGATTAGGCGGTACCAGTCTTTTAATTGTTATTGGTGTCGTCTTGGAACTATCTCGTCAAATTAACGGATTGTTAATGAAGAGAGAATACGTTGGATTCATCAGATAGGGACGGATAAATGATTAATATATTTCTTTTAGGTTTGCCTGGTGCTGGCAAAGGTACGGTATCAGAACAAATTGTCGATAAATATCATCTAACTCATATTTCAACTGGGGATATGTTTAGAGAAGCAATGGCTAATGAGACTAAAGTTGGTCTTGAAGCTAAAAGTTACATTGATAAAGGTGATTTGGTACCGGACGAAGTTACTGCCAAATTAGTTGAAGAACGTATAGGGCAACCTGATATTAAAGAGGGTTACATCTTAGATGGTTTTCCACGGACTATTGTTCAGGCGGAACTTTTTGAAGATATTGCTAAACGCGTCAATAAACAATTAACAAACGTAATTTCACTAGAAGTTAAAGAAGAAACTTTAGTAAAACGTTTGTCAGCACGCTTTATGTGCAAAAATTGTGGTGCTACTTATAATAAGATTACAAAAATGCCCCAAGTTAAAGGGACTTGTGATCGTTGTGGCAGTCATGACTTTTATCAACGTGAAGATGACAAGCCTGAAGTAGTAAAAAATCGTTTAGAAGTAAATGAAAAGATGAATACACCGCTAAAGGACTTTTACCGGAAAAAAGGTTTGTTAACTGTTGTTGATGGTGAACAAACC
Source organism: Lactobacillus sp. ESL0260 (assembly GCF_003692935.1). Lineage (NCBI taxonomy): Bacteria > Bacillati > Bacillota > Bacilli > Lactobacillales > Lactobacillaceae > Lactobacillus > Lactobacillus sp. ESL0260. The sequence goes on along the minus strand of NZ_REHO01000013.1, from coordinate 101,017 downwards.
CCTGAAGAAGTTTTCAAGAATGTTGATGCGGTTTTAAGTAAAAAGCAATAATTTGTATATTTACTTTTCCGTGTTATAATTTCAAAGTATGACTGTTTAAATGCGGAGGAACGGCTTTGGCAAAAGATGATGTCATAGAAGTAAAAGGTAAGGTTGTTGATACCTTGCCTAATGCTATGTTTAAAGTTGAATTGGAAAATGGAGCAGTGATTTTAGCACATGTTTCCGGTAAGATTAGAATGCATTATATTCGAATTTTACCTGGAGACCGTGTTACAGTTGAACTTTCTCCTTATGATTTAACTAAAGGTAGAATAACTTATCGATTTATAAAGTAATAACGGAGGGAAACATGAAGGTTAGACCATCTGTTAAACCAATGTGTGAACATTGTAAGATAATTAAAAGAAATGGTCGTGTAATGGTTATTTGCTCTGCAAATCCAAAGCACAAGCAACGTCAAGGTTAGAAAAATAGGAGGTGCAATTTATGGCACGTATTGCTGGTGTTGACTTACCAAGAGATAAAAGAATAGTTGTTGCATTAACTTATATTTATGGTATTGGTGAACCAACAGCACAAAAGATTTGTGCGGATGCTGGTGTTTCTGAAGACATACGTTCAAAAGATTTGACTCCAGATGACCAAGAGAAGCTTCGTGCAGAAGTTGATAAATACCGTGTTGAAGGTGACTTACGTAGAGAAGTCAGCATGAACATTAAGCGGTTAATTGATATTGGTTCATATCGTGGTATTCGCCACCGTCGTGGACTTCCAGTTCGTGGTCAAAATACCAAGAATAATGCTCGTACACGTAAGGGTAGTAAAAAGAATAAATAAAAATTTTAAGGAGGTTTATTGATGCCTAAAACAGCACGTAAACGCCGTGTGAAGAAGCACGTTGAAAAAGGCGTGGCTCATATCCATTCTACGTTTAACAATACTTTAGTCATGATTACTGACGTTCAAGGCAATGCAATTGCTTGGTCTTCAGCTGGTGCATTAGGCTTTAAAGGTAGTCGTAAGTCTACACCATTTGCGGCACAAATGGCAGCCGAAGCAGCAGCTAAGAGCGCAATGGATCAAGGCATGAAACATGTTGAAGTTTCTGTTAAAGGTCCGGGTGCTGGCCGTGAATCTGCTATTAGATCACTACAAGCGACTGGGCTTGAAATCACCGCAATTCGTGATGTTACCCCAGTTCCTCACAATGGTTCTAGACCACCAAAACGTCGTCGTGTTTAATTTTGTTCTTAATGAAGGACATTGCGTTTTGAAAGGGGCCTAGTAATGATTGAATTTGAAAAACCAAATATTACCGTTGTGGACCAAGAAAAGTCGTATGGTAAATTTGTTATTGAACCACTTGAACGAGGCTTTGGTACTACTTTAGGTAACTCATTACGTAGAGTTTTACTGACATCTATCCCAGGTACAGGACTTGTTTACGTTCAAATAGATGATGTCTTACACGAATTCTCAACCGTTCCAGGCGTAAGAGAAGATGTCGCTAAGATAATCCTGAACCTTAAGAAACTTGAATTAAAGTCTTTTTCAGATGAACAAAAAATTATTGAAATTGACGTAGAGGGTCCGGCTACTGTAACCGCCGATGATCTCAAAGCTGACGCTGATATTCAAATCCTGAATCCTGACCAATATATTTGTACTATTGCTGATGGTGGTCATTTGCATATGCAAATTGCTGTTCAAAATGGCCGTGGCTACGTTGCAGCAAGTGACAATAAGAGTGAGGATATGCCAATTGGGGTTATTCCGGTTGATTCTTTGTTTTCACCAATAAAGAAAGTTAATTACCAAGTTGAATCAACTCGTGTTGGTAAAAGAGACGATTTTGATAAGCTCACCTTAGAGATTTGGACAGATGGTTCAATCAAGCCTAACGATGCCCTCAGTTTCGCTGCTAAAATTTTAGTCGCACACTTTAAAGTGTTTGAAACTGCTGATGCAAATACTAAATTCAATGATGTGATGGTTGAAAAAGAGGACGATACGGCAGAAAAGAAGCTTGAAATGACAATTGAAGAGCTTGATCTTTCTGTTCGTTCATACAATTGTCTTAAACGTGCCGGAATTAATACACTGCAAGAACTGACTGATAAGACAGAAGCAGATATGATGCGTGTACGCAATTTAGGACGGAAATCGTTGGAAGAAGTTAAAAACAAGTTAGCTGACTTGGGACTATCACTTCGTCAAGAAGATTAATTTCGAAAAATAAAGGAGGTAAACTGATGGCATACCGTAAATTGGGACGAGACAGTGCACATAGAAAAGCAATGTTAAGAGAAATGACTACTCAATTGATCATGAATGAACGCATTACTACTACTGAAACACGTGCTAAAGAAGTTCGCAAGACTGCCGAAAAGATGATCACTTTAGGTAAGCGTGGAGATTTAGCCGCAAGAAGAAGAGCCGCTGCTTTTATTCGTGATGAAGTTGCAGATATTCATGAAGAAAAAGATGCAGTAGTTGTTAAATCAGCTTTACAGAAGCTTTTTAGCGATGTGGCACCTCGTTACAAAGACAGAAATGGTGGTTACACCAGAATTATGAAGCTTGCTACTGCCCGTAAAGGTGATGCAGCTCCAATGGTTATTTTAGAATTAGTTTAATTCGAATAATCTAAACTTAATAGCTATTAAGAATTATCCGTGAGAGTGAGAATAAGCGTTAAGATGATGACGAAAGTTTAGTCTAGCTTAGATGAAGTAATTTATCCCTCCTCATGGATGATTTTTTTTGCTTTAGATTTTAGTTAATAGACAGTGTGCAAATAAAACTTAATTGACTTTTACTTCATATTCAGTTTTAATACTTTAATTTAGTGAGGCAAAATGAATTACACTGCTACAAACAAAGTAAAAATCACTTAATTAAAAGCTACTCCTTTTGATATTGCTAAAATTTATTAAAAAAAAGCCAGATAGTAATGATAAAAATAGAAAGATTGCAAACATGGTTCAGAAATTATAATATTTTTGGTACAATTGAATCAGACTTTTTAGGATGGTGAGAGTATGACAACTGACAGTATTATCAAAATAAAAAATGTAAGCTTTACGTATCCAGAGTCAGAAACTCCCGCTATAGACAACATTAGTCTTGATATTAAACGGGGTTCATGGACATCAATTATTGGCCATAATGGCAGTGGCAAGTCGACAATTATCCGCCTGATTAATGGTTTACTGGTACCTGATGAAAAAGGAAAACCGGAGATTGAAGTGGACGGCTTAAAATTAAATGATGATACGGTTTGGGAAGTTCGAAACAAAGTTGGAATTGTCTTTCAAAATCCTGACAATCAGTTTGTGGGAGCTACAGTGGCTGATGATGTTGCATTTGGATTAGAGAATCGCGGTGTTTCTCACACTGAAATGGTAAAGATTGTTCCTGAAGTAATTAAAGCAGTGGGGATGAGCGAATACATCAATGCTGAACCAGCAAATCTTTCAGGAGGACAAAAACAAAGAGTAGCAATTGCTGGGATTCTGGCTATTAAACCTAAGATTATTGTGCTGGATGAAGCTACGTCAATGCTTGATCCAGAAGGTAGAGACCAAATATTATCAATAGTGCAAGCGATGAAGAATAAATATGACTTGACAGTAATCTCAATTACGCATGATATTGATGAAGCTAATATGGCTGACCAGGTTTTAGTAATGAATGATGGTAAATTAATTACTAAGGGTAGTACTAAAGATGTCTTTAATCAAGTTGATCTGTTGAAAAAGTTGGGCTTGGATGTACCATTTTATGAGCAAGTCAAAGCAAAGTTACTGGCTGACTCTGTTGAAATCCCAGCTAGTGTAGATTCAGAAAAAGAGTTGATCAATTATTTATGTCAATTAAATTCGAACATGTAAGTTACATCTATTCTCCAGAAACACCACTTGAAAAAAAAGGTTTAGACAATGTTTCTTTCGAGCTGCAAGATGGATCTTTTAATGCAATAATTGGGCATACTGGTAGTGGTAAATCGACACTTATGCAACATTTCAATGCTCTAATTAGACCTACATCTGGGAAAATAGAAATAGCTGGCACAACTATCACACCAGAAACTACCAATAAAAATTTAAAAGAATTGAGAAGACATGTTAGTCTGGTTTTTCAATTTCCTGAAGCACAGCTATTTGAAAATACAGTAATAGATGATATTGCTTTTGGACCTAAAAACTTTGGCTATGATAATGAAAAAGCTCTTGCAAGTGCCAGGTTTTGGCTAAAAAAAGTTGGTTTACCTGAAGAGATTGGTAAACGATCACCTTTTGAGTTATCTGGCGGACAAATGAGAAGGGTAGCGATAGCTGGTGTTATGGCTTATGAGCCAGATATTCTCTGTTTAGATGAACCAGCCGCTGGTCTTGATCCTGAAGCACGTAAACAAATGATGGCACTTTTTTCTGAGTATCAAAAAGAAGGACATACTGTAATATTAGTTACTCATAATATGGATGATGTAGCTAATTATGCTGAAAATGTTTTAGTCATGGAGCACGGTAAAATGATTAAACAAGCTGCACCAAGAGACATTTTTAAAGATCGTAATTGGTTACAAGAGCATCATTTAGAAGAGCCTAAGCCATCCTTGTTTGCAACTAAATTGCAAAACTATCAGTTTGCAAAATTACCATTAACTATAGCCGACTTGGTAAAAGATATAGAAACCAATTTAAAGGGGTGAGAATGTGAGTAAAATCTTAATTGGCCGTTATGTAGCTGGTGACTCGATAATTTATCGTATGGATCCCAGAGGAAAATTACTGGCAACTATTATTTTTATTTTATTCGTATTTTTAGCCAATAATCCGGTTTCTTATCTAATTGTAACCATTTTTAGTATAGCTGCTGTAGCTGCCACTAAGCTAAAACCAAAAGTCTTTTGGGATGGAGTTAAACCCCTAATTTGGTTAATTTTGTTCACGTCCTTTTTGCAGTTGTTTTTCTCAGTTGGTGGAACCGTCTATTGGCAGTGGACAATTTTTGCATTGTCTAGTTATGGTATAACCAATGCTATTTATATTTTTATCCGCTTTACAGTGATCATCTTAATTTCTACAGTAATGACTGTTACAACTAAACCACTTGAAATTGCTGATGCTATTGAATGGCTATTAAAACCGCTAAAAATAATTCATGTTCCAGTCGATAAAATTGCTCTAATAATGTCAATAGCTTTACGATTTGTACCAACTTTATTTGATGAAACTTTAAAAATTATGAATGCCCAACGTTCACGAGGCGCAGATTTTAATAATGGCGGATTAGTTACCAGGGCAAAGGCAATTACCCCTCTTCTGGTTCCGCTATTTATTAATTCGTTAGAAACAGCAATCGATTTATCAACTGCGATGGAATCGCGTGGTTATCGGGGAGATCAAGGCAGGACAAAATTCAGAATCTTAAAATGGTCCAATGTTGATCTTATTAACTTGTGTTATTTTATTTTACTATTAGGGCTTTTATTAATATTTAGGACACATTAATGACAACAAGATATAAAATGACGGTTGCTTATGACGGACACCTTTTCCATGGCTTCCAGTATCAACCTCATCAAAGAACTGTGCAAGGAACGATTGAAGCTGCCTTATCTAAAATGACTAAGGGCAAGAATGTGGTTGTTGAGGGTTCAGGTCGTACTGATGCAGGAGTTCATGCATTGGGGCAGGTAATTCACTTCGACTATCCTGATAAACCAATTCCACCAGAAAGAATGATTTGTGCGTTAAATTCGCTCATGCCGCTCGACATTGTTTTTAAAAAATGTGACATCGTAGATGAAAATTTTCATGTACGGTATAGCGCTAAAGGTAAGTGGTATCGCTATCGCGTTAGTTTAGACAGATTTGTCGACCCCTTTAAGCGTCTCTATACGGGACATTATCCTTATCCAGTTGATGTGGAAAAAATGAAAAAGGCTTCTTTTGATTTACTGGGAACACATGATTTTACCAGCTTTGCAGCTAGTGGAGGCCAAATTAAGAACAAGGTTCGCACGATGTTTTATGTAAATATCCAAAAAGATAAGCAGAATAATGAAATTGTCTTTGATTTTATCTGCTCTGGTTTTCTTTACAATATGGTCCGTATTTTAGTAGCAATGTTATTAGAAATTGGTAGGGGTAAGCGCCCTGTTAATGATATTCCCCGGATAATAATGGCAAAGGATCGGGAGCAGGTAAGAGAAACTGCTCAGGCAAGTGGGTTATTCTTATACCATGTTTTTTATGATGATATACCTAAAAAATATAGGCTCGACAGGGAATAATATTGACTTTTTAGTTGAAAAGAATTATTATATTAAAGTATGTTTGTCCACGATAGGCCCCGGAATCTTATTGTTTTCAAACAACGTATAAACGGAGGAAATTAAATTGCGTACTACACAATTAGCGAAACCTAATGAAATTGAACGTAAGTGGTATGTTATTGACGCAACAGATGTATCTTTAGGTCGTCTGTCAACAGCAGTAGCAACTATTTTAAGAGGTAAGAATAAGCCTCAATATACACCAAACGTTGACACTGGAGATAACGTCATTATTATTAATGCCGCTAAACTAAAGTTAACAGGTAAGAAAGCTACTGACAAGATTTACTACCATCACTCTGATTACCGTGGTGGCATAAAGGCCACTCCAGCCGGAGACTTGTTGGCTAATAATCCAGTTAGATTAGTTGAATTGTCAGTTAAGGGTATGCTTCCTAAAAACACTCTTGGTCACCAAGAATTTATGAAGATGCATGTTTATGCTGGTGCTGATCACAAGCACGAAGCACAAAAGCCTGAAGAATTAGACATTAACAAATTAATCTAGGAGGTTAAATAATGGCACAACAAGTTGCATATGCAGGTACCGGTCGGCGCAAGAATTCTGTTGCACGTGTTCGTTTAGTACCAGGTAGCGGCAAGATTACCGCTAATAATAAAGATATTGATCAATACATTCCTTTTCCTAATTTAGTTAAGGATTTGAAGCAACCATTGACTTTGACTGAAACTGAAAATCAATATGATGTTAAGGTTAATGTCAATGGCGGAGGTTTCTCAGGTCAAGCTGGAGCTATTCGTTTAGGAATTGCTCGTGCTCTTCTTGAAGTAGATCCTGATTTTCGTGGTCCACTGAAGAAGGCAGGTTTCTTAACTCGTGATCCAAGAATGGTTGAACGTAAGAAACCAGGTCTTAAGAAGGCTCGTAAGGCTTCACAATTTAGTAAACGTTAATCAACACGATTATATCAAGGTTTCAAAACACTTCATGGTTCACACCATGGAGTGTTTTTTTGGTACTTTTTAGCTAAATTCACACACTTTCACATCAATACTTTAAAAAAGCAATATGCTGTTTGACTTTGATAATCCTAATTTGAAGTAGTTTAATGGTTATATATATGATGTTGCAATCTTAGTGAGGTATAAAATGAATACAAAACCGATTATAGATGTGCTAAATTTAAGTAAGCGGTACGCAGATTTTCAACTACAAATTAACAATTTAAAAATAAATGAAGGAAGTATTGTTGGTTTAGTTGGTGAAAATGGGTCAGGTAAGTCAACTTTTTTGAATTTACTATTAAATCAAATAAAAAGTGAAATAGGCAATGTAAAAATTTTTGGTTTAGATTATGTTAAAGATGAAAACCAGATAAAACTTAACTTAGGTGTAATTTTGGAGCAAAATTATTTTCCAAACTCATTTTCTGTTCAACAAATTGAAAAAATGCTAGAAAAAATTTATTCCCGGTGGGATAAAAAACTCTATCACAATTTAATTGATGAGTTTGATTTGCCTACCAATAAGCCTATTAGTAATTTTTCAAGAGGGATGCTTGTTAAATTAAATTTTGCTGCCACCCTTTCTCATCATCCTAGACTCTTAATTGCTGATGAAGCAACCAGTGGGCTTGATCCAATTATAAGGAAAGAAATCTTGTCTTTGCTAAAAGAATATGTAAGCGATAATCAAATGACGGTATTATTGTCTTCACATATTTTAAGCGATTTAGAACAAGTTGCTGACTATTTTGTTTTTATTAAAAATGGCAATATTTTATTAAAGGGTGGCCGGAGCGAATTGCTTAACCACTATACAATTAAAACCGAAATAACAAGCTTGCCATTGAAAAACATCAAATATAAATTATGCCAAGATAACTTGGTTCAATATCTAGTTGATGTATCACAAGAAAGAGTTGGTTATAAAGATTATGCTTCATTAGAAGAAATATTGCTATTTTTAGTAAAAGGAGTGAGGATGGATGAAGGGACTTCTCTATAAGGATTTGCAACTTATATTAAATAAGGTAAGTTTAATAGGTAGATTGCTAATTATATTAGTACTACTTTTGGTGACAATTTTTTGTAGAGAGTCTGGAACGATTTTTCTCTCAATCATGGGACCGATTGGTTTAGCATCAATACCAACTAGTCTATTAGTTGCTGACCAAGAAAATGGATGGAACAGATTTGTCGGTGTTTTCCCTATTCCTAAAAAAAACATAGTTTTGGCTAGATACATTTTTTGTATTTCATTAATTCTATTTATTAGCTTTATAACTTTAATTTTAAGTATCGGCACTGCTCTAATTTTCCAACAATTTAGTCTGCAAATCCATATATTGATAGCGATAGTTGGCTTATTGATTGGTATCATGTATGTAGTTATCTTACTTCCAGCAGTTTATGCTTTCGGTACGTTTGGCAGCACAATCGTAAATATACTGATCTTAGTCCTTATCATGGGAGTGATTTATATTTTGCAGAAAACGACTTGGGGTCTATTGTTCATCACTTGGATTAGTAATACTAATTCTTTACTGCTAGTAATCGCAAGCTGTATCTTAATTGCAGTAATATCAATCGTTTCAATGATAATTTCAACAAAAGTATATTCCAACACATTTAAGTAGTTAGGAGCTTGAACTATTATGAGTAAAAAAATATATCATCAAATAGCTGTTGCTTTAGCAATAGTTTCAATTGTACTTGCAGTCGGGATACTGATCTGGGGAGAAAGAGGGACTGCTTTTATTGCAATTATTCCAGCTGTAATTGCAGATTTAATGGAACGGAAGGTAAAGAAAGTAAAATAATTAACTGGGAGTGTCCTACAAGATTGTAACCAAAGTAAGTTATTGAGTGGTATGAGTTGCTTGTATTTATAAGCTCAGTTCATATATTTTGGAAGTAAATTCACACCATTCAGATGAAGTTAGTTGAAATTTATTGAAACAGTGTTTTCAGAAAAGTGTGGGAATACCTGATATTAAAAGCTTTTTGAAATTTAGTCAAATAAATGTTATTCAAACTAGGTCTTAAGAAAGCGCTAATTATTTATTTTTAACGAATTACACCATTTATTATAAAAAATTAAGGCACCAACATAAGTTCGGTACCTTTTGTTTAGATTAGATAGGATTAAAGTAGAATTATGACAAAAACTGAATTAACCCGTTTTCGCATTAAAAAAGGAAAAGAAGCGAAGGCACAGGAATGGATGGACTTTTTAAATGAACATCATCAAGATACTGTAGCAACAATGGCGGGAGAAAGAATGTATATTGAGACTGTATTTAAAGAGGAGTGTGCGGATGGTTACACATACTTTTATTGGTATTCTATGCAAGGAGAAGGAGGAAATGCAGTCGAAGATTCGGATAGTTATATTGATCAAAAACACTTAGAATATTGGGACGAGTGTATAGATACTGCATATAGGCCAGTGGATATGAAAGTGATGGAAAAACTAGTAGCACCTAAAATCAAATGTATTATAGATGCTGATTAAATAAAAAATCTAATAAGGTGTAGTTATTTGAATAAAAGAAAGGCAAAAAACGTCAGATATTATCTGGCGTTTTTTAATGTTGCAATTATTTATTCATATCTTAAAGCAGTGATTGGATCTAATTTTGCTGCTCGTTTGGCAGGCAATGTTCCTGCTAAAAAGGTAATTAGACAGATGATGCCAATAATTAGTAAGCTACTAGTCCAGTTGAACTGAATTAAGGTAAAACCATCCAGCCCTTTTAAGAATGACTTAGCAGCAAAATTGTTTATGGCACTACCTAAGCCCATTGCCAGTAATAATCCTAATGAAGAGCCAAACAAACCAATTAAGATCGCTTCGCAGCTGAAGATGGAAAATACTTTACCTTTGCTAAGTCCTAATGCCTTCATAAGACCAATTTCTTTTGTACGATCTCTCACTGACATGTACAGGGTATTAATTACTCCAAAGCAGGCAGCTACTAATGCGATAGCTCCAAAAACAATTAAAACCCCAGTGACTGCGTTGAATGTTAGGAAAAGTTCATTGACTGCTTCCTTAAGAGTCATACCGGAATATCCTTTTTTAGTTAAATTATCCTCAACTTTCTTAATGCTGCTGGCACTCTTGTTAACAGGAGTAGCAATGACACTAACATACTTATCTTTTAATGCATGCGGAAGACCTTTTTGGTTGGCAGCAATTATTTTTTGCCCTAAGCCATTACTGTAAATAGCAAAACCTTTTGATACTATACTATCGTTTCTGACTCCAACAACCGTAGCAGATATTTTTGTTTTTTTCCTGGTAACGGGTGATTTTGTCACTAAAGTAACTTTTTTACCGAGTGCATCTTGAGCATTTTTGAAGCCATAAGATTTAACCATTGGTTTAGTGATTAAAATCTGGGCCTTTTTTCCGCTAGTTGCAACTTGGTGACCAACTTTCAGGTCGTAATTGATTCCTTCCGTTATTTGCGCAATTATAAGATATTTAGTTTTATTAGGGCCTTGGACATAGTCAACATCACAGTCCTTTAACGCTTTAAAATCTTTTAAGCCTTTAACAGATTTGATTTTTTTAACGTCGTTTTTGTCCATCATGCCATCAGCGTTTTGACTGCTCTTCTTGGTATTATATTTTTGAGGTTCATTCGTATCTTGACTGGAACTCCCAGGCAAAATTGACATTTGCTCAGTTTTACCAACATTGCCGACTTGCTTTTTCAAATAATCATTAACACCATTATTAATACCCATAGTAATGGCAATAGTTAGGGAACCAATAAAAACAGCAATAATGGTTAGGAATGTCCTTCCTTTATTGTGCCATAAGTTTGTAGCCGCCGAGTTAAGAATATCATGAAATCTCATTGCTGTGTTCCTCCTACCACTTGACCATCTTTAATCTGAATCTGACGTTCACACTTTTTGGCTAAATCCGGATCGTGGGTAACAATTATTAAAGTGATATTTTTTTCTTGATGTAATTTAAATAAAATATTTTCAATATTCTCGCTGGTAGCTGAATCCAAATTTCCTGTCGGCTCATCAGCAAAAATGATTTGGGGATCATTGACTAAAGCACGTGCAATACAGACCCGTTGCTTTTGTCCCCCTGATAGAGCACTTGCCTTATTTTTGACTTTACTTTCTAATCCAACTGCCTTGATTGCTGCTAGAGCTTTTGTACGGCGCTCTCTGCCTGTGACTCCAGCTATTTTTAGAGGAAGCATGACATTTTCCAATACGCTGTCTTGAGCGTTTAAGAAAAACTGTTGAAAAACAAAACCAAATGTTTGATTGCGCAGCTTATTTAATGCTTTATTCTTAATTTTACTTGTGGGTTTATTATTTAAAAAGACGCTGCCAGTAGTGGGGTGGTCAAGAAGTGCCAGGATGTGCATCAAGGTAGACTTACCCGAACCACTTTTGCCAATGATAGCCATCGAATCACCTTTGTTAATCTGTAAATTTATTCCACGTAAGGCATCAAACTTTGTTGCACCTTTGCCATAGGTGCGAGTTACACCACGAGTTTCAAGTAAACTCATAGATTTTCCTTCTTTCTTTGTATCGCTGTAATATATATATAATACACCATGACTAAAAAAAGGCAAATATTTTTTTAAAATAATTTTAGATTAGCCAAACCAGGGTTCCATAACTTTTATCTCTGGTTTTTCAAAATCAATTTGTGTTAGCGCGCCGTATGGCAGTGCAGCACGGGGATAAGCATGTCCAATATTTACATTATATAAAATTGGTGTATTAAAGGTAGCAGTCTCTTCCAGTAAGACTTTTTTATACTCAGAAAAATATTTTTTATCCTGCGGTTTACCAACTAAAATAGCTCGCACATTGCCTAAAATACCCACTTCAGCCAGTTTAGCTACTTCTTTACGATAAAATTCAGGAGCTGGTTTTTCTTCGCATGTTTCTATAAATAATATTTTATCTTGAGCTTCTTCCTCTGTAAGCATGAGATGATATTGACTGGCGATAGGCGGTTCGTCTTCATAACGATTAGGGACTAAGTTATCGTAAAGGCTATCAATACAACCACCCCATAGTCTTGCCAGAATTTTTCCGTGACCGCGTAGCACCTCATAACCAGTATCTTGGTGGTTTATCCTTTTTTTGCCAACTTGGCTGATTGAATAATCAGTTCTTTCTTCATACCAGGTTTCACTAGCAGGAATGATGGTTGCAGGTGAATTCTCAAAATAATGATTTAAAGTTTTTTTGGTGTAAGGTAAAAGTTCGTTTTCTAGCTCTGCTAAATCAGTTAAAAAGCTTGGACCATAAAAAGTTTGCATTCCTAACCTGTAAAACATTAAATGATTATTCGTGGTATCAGAAAAACCACTAAACAACTTGGGATGCTCAAAAACAGCTGTTTTAAATTCCTGATCTGCCATTAAATAAGGCAGTGTCTTGTAGGTATCATCCCCACCAATTGCGGCAATGATTCCTTTGATATCTGGTTCTAAAAATGCTGCTTTTAAATCGGCAGCGCGTTCAGCAGGATGACTTTTGATGTATTTAATACCGCTGAGAGCATGGGGCATAAAAACAGGCTGTAAACCAAGTTGCTTCATGTGCTTAATTCCTTGTTTAAGTTCATGAGAAGCAAAATTCTCTCCCAGAGTACCAGCTGATAAACTGACTATTGCTATCTTATCTCCAACCTGTAAATGTTGTGGTTTCATTAACATAGATTGAACCTCCATTATTAAAAATAGTTATTAGTTTTTAATCTTACTATAAAAACTTGGCCTAGAAAACCTTAGTGAATGTGTAAATTTAAGAAACAAACAAAGGGATAAAGGTTTGCAAAATTTGAGAATGGAAAAATAATTCAGTGAAAGTTCCATTAATTGCTTGAAAGCATTTTGATTAAGCTCTACAATATTATATATAATATAATAATGGAGGAAATAATTATGACGATAGTAATTCCAAATCGTCTTCTGGATGGAGTTGTCTTAGCTTTTATTAAAGAAAACAGTGGTTATAGTCGTGGAATAACAAACTGGGCTAAAGCAACTTTTGGTATTTCTGAGTCTGCCATCTATCCTGTCTTGAAAAGATTAGGGGAAAACAAATTCTTATTAGTTGGTACCAGGCTTTTTCAGGGAAGAAGCAGGAATTACTATCAAATTACTGCTTCAGGTAAAGCAGAATTAAAAACAATTAAAAAAGAGTGGTACAGTTTTAGCACTAAGATATATCAAATTATGGGAGAAGAAAATGAATAAAGTTATTGATAATTATATTTTGCAGTTAAAGCAAAATCTTGTTAATTTGCCTAATTCTGATATGCAAGATGTTGTGGAATTTTATCATGAGTTTTTACTTGACGGCAATTACCATAATGAATCAGAGATAATTGCTGAGTTAGGGACTCCCAAGCAATTAGCACGCAAAATTATGGCGGACTATTCAGTTTCAATACCTGAAAGAGAAGAGGCACACAAAACCAGCTCCAAGTCTAACTTAAAAACCATTTGGGTTATTTTATTGGGAGTTCTGGCTGCACCCATCGGCATACCATTAGCATTAGCAGCAGTAATAGTTATGGTAGCAGTATTGATTGCATTGGCCGCAATCTTTATTGCTTTAGCTATCATTATTACCTCTTTATTCATCGCTGGTGCTTTTATATTGATTAGATCGTTTGGACTGCTTTTTGGTGGCTACTGGGCTTCAGGCTTTTTCTATGTTGGAGGAGGTTTAGTTTTAACATGTGTTAGCTTAATGCTATTCCCAGTAATTATGAAGTTTATTCGCTTCCTAACTGCAGAATGTGCTGCTTTTTTTCAACACATTGGCCGGAAAATTTTCAAGCAGCGTTACTATAAAACCAATGTTTAGATGAGTGAGGAGGACTGGATTAATTATGAAAAAGTTTTATCGTATATGTGGATTGGCCATAACTGTTGGTCTTGTTATGATGCTCGTTGGCTGGTCTAATAACGGTGTAAGACCAATAATTGCTAATCATAACCACTTTACTTTGACCGCTATTGATGATTCTAAGCTCACACGTACATATACTTCAAACCACAAATTTAATAAAGTTTTTATTCAAACTGATTCCTCTGATGTTTTTCTTCATTCGGGCAAAAAATACCAAGTTAATGTTACTGGAGTTAATCCAGATGCAGTACAAGTCAAATTAGCAAATAACCGTTTGGATATCTATGAGCCCAGACCTATTGCAATCAATTGGCGTAAAATTGGTTCCAGAATTGACGTAACTGTTCCTCAAAATGTTCACTATACTGAATTTGATAGCGACAGTAATCACGGAAACATCAGATTAAAAGACCTGAAAGCTAATGCAAATTTTGTGAGTTGTATGGATGGTTATTTAGATATTGATAATATTGACGCGAAAAATACAAGTTTAATAACTGGTGGCAATCATAGATTAACACTCAATAACTCTGATCTGGGTAATGCAGAAGTTAAAATAGATGGAGGTTGGTGCAGACTTTTAAATTGTCGTTCAACAATGATTCTGGATGCTTCTAACGCTAATATTACAATTAACAATTCACAACTTAGCAATAGAAATTCTTTTACTTTACAAAGTAGCAGTTTAGTAATTAAAAATACGCCTAACCTAAGTTACCAGTTGACAGCAGATGGCAAAGCAATTAGGTATAAGGGTTCAAAGCCTTATGAAAACTTCATCAAAAAGAACTCCAAGAAAAATTTTCTTTTGGTTGATTCAACAGAAGGAACTATTACTATTAAGTAAAAGTATAGCAGGCTCTTTTATCATCAAACTAAGTCCTGAAAGTCAAATAACTTTCAGGGCTATTTTTATAGTTAAACTTTTAGAAAAAACTTAGATTATAAAACAGCTTGTATTAAACAAACCTAGTTAAACAGGATTATGACTACATTAAATATGATTTTTCCAATTTAAATGGAAAATACTGGTACTTACAAATTAATTATTAAAAGATAATATATTTATTGAAAAGGTTTTCAAATAAGAAAAGAAGTGAAGACATAAATGAAATTTTCTGCCGATGATGTTTTTTTAGATGTCAATGAAGCTAGCGTAGAAGACTTTTTACAATATGCAGCCAAAGCGGCATATGATGCAGGCTATACCAATGACATTGAAAAATTAGATCAAAGTTTTTTGGCAAGAGAGCAAGAATTTTCAACAGGACTTGAAGATGGATTTGCAATTCCGCATGCTAAAACAACAGCGGTTAAAAAACCGGGTTTTCTTTATTTTAGATTAAGTCAGCCTTTAAACTGGAAGACATATGATAAAAAGCCAGTCACTGATGTTTTTGCATTGATGGTCCCACCCGAAAATGCAGGAGACAAACATTTGCAAATGCTGGCCAATTTATCAACGGCATTGTTGGAAAAAGATTTTAAAGAAAAATTACGCAGCCTTTCTTCTAAAGAAATGATTGCACAATTTATTAATGAAAAGATTGGAGAATAAAAAATGAATGTAGTAGGAGTTTCTGCTTGTCCAGCAGGCTTGGCCCATACCCCAATGGCAGCTAAGGCTCTAGAAAAAGCTGGTAAGGAATTAAATTGGAATGTCAAAATTGAGCAACAAGGAATGATGGGACCAGTTAACGCTATTTCCCAGAAAGAAGCAGATGCAGCTGATTTTGTCTTAATTGCTTCTGATCAAAAAATAACTAGTATGGACAGATTTAAGGGCAAGCCAGTTATTCGAGTAGATATTAACACTTGCATTAAGGCACCTAAAGCTGTTTTGAAGAAATGTGCTGCTGCAATTAAGAAGGAGAATTAGTATGAAAAGAATTTTGAAAGAGTGGGAAGGAGCAATCATGAGTGGGATCTCATACATGATCCCAACTGTTATCGGTGGTGCACTTGTTGTTGGTGTACCGCAATTGATTGGTATGTGCTTTGGCTATGGTAATTTATCTAAGTTTGCTAAAACCGGTGGCTTTTTCCATATTCTTTATCAAATAAACTCAGTAGGTTGGATTGGTATTGGCTTAGTTAACTTGGTAATTGGTGGCTATATTGCTTACGCTCTCGGTGACAAACCAGCTTTAGGTGCTGGTTTTATCGGTGGTCAGTTAGCTACTAATAATCAACTTGGCTTTATTGGAGCCATCGCTGCTGGACTCATTGCCGGCTATGTAGCACGTTGGTGCCGCAAGATTAAAGTTCCAGATAAATGGAATTCGGCAATTGAACTTATTGTCATGCCGCTTTTAACTGTTGGCTCAGTGGCGCTCTTTGTAGGTGTTATTTTAACGCCACCACTAGCTTGGATTAATAATGGCTTAACATCTTGGGTTAAGTATATGGTCGAACAAAAGACTAATGCTGTCTTATTAGCTGCCATTATGGGAGGCATGATCGGTGTTGACCTGGGTGGACCAGTTAATAAAGCAGCTTGGGGAGTAGGAAACTTCTTCTTTATAGAAGGCATTTATCAGCCATGTTTATATACCAACATTGCTATTTGCGCTATTCCAATGGGTTATGCGCTTATGAGTTTCATTTGGCCTAAGAAGCGATTTTCTGCCGAATTATTAGAAATGGGACATAACAACTTAATTATGGGAACTTTTGGTATTACTGAAGGTGCGATTCCATTCATGATGAAGGCCCCACAACTGATAATTGTTAATGTACTTGGTGGAGCTCTAGGTTCGGCCACAGGTGCATTTTTAGGAGTGAAATCCCATATTCCACCTTTAGGCGGTTTACCCGGAATTTTGACTGCAGATAATATTTTTGCTTATCTTGCTGGTATTTTTGTTTGTGCTTTATTTATAGCTATAGTTGCACCATTAATTGCTGACTTTACAGATAAGGATTCATCTGGTGATGAATCAGTGAGTGACGAAGACATCGAGTTAAATATTCAGTAGAAATAAAAACTATAGTTTAAGAAAATATTCCTTTTAAGCTATAGTTTTTTTATTTAGGAGACAGAATGATAAAAAAAGTTTTTGTTGTCCCGCATACTCACTGGGACAGAGAATGGTTTTTTACTTCAGAACGAGCTAAAGCATATTTAATTAAAGACTTAAAAGATGTAATTGATCATTTAGAAAAAAACGAAAAGTACGGTAGCTTTTTATTAGATGGTCAAACTTCTTTAATTGAAGATTATTTATCTTGGCGTCCGCAAGATATTGAGCGTGTAAAAAAATTAGTTAAAGAAAAGAAACTTTTCTTAGGACCATGGTATACCCAAACTGATCAGTTCATGGCATCTGGTGAAAGTATCATTAATAACCTCAGAATCGGGACAAGTGCCGCATCTAATTTAGGAGGATACATGAATGTAGCTTATGTACCGGACTCGTTTGGTCAAGAGTCAAGTTTGCCGCAAATATACTCTAGTTTTGGCATCAAAGATGCAGTTTTATATCGTGGCTTTTCAATGGCGGACACTAAAAAATCTGAATTTATTTGGCAGGGTGAAGATGGTTCCCGAATTAATGTGTTTCGCATGGCTTGTGGCTATTTTATCGGGGGCGTAATTGATGAAAATAAGTTATCAGCATTAATGAAAACTGAACCCTTCAAAACTGTAGTCCAACAAGCAACAACAAATAACATTTTATTTCCGAATGGTTCAGATATGGCTCCATTAAGACATGACTTGCCAGATTTAATTACAAAGTTAAATGATGCTAACGAGAAAGAATACCGATTTAAGGTAGCATCGTTGCCAGAATATATTGCTGCAGTGAAAAAAGATAAGCCTGACATGGCAGTGGTTAGAGGTGAGCAGGATTGCGGCAAAGATATGCGTGTTCACAAGTCGATCTATTCTTCTCGAGCAGATATCAAAAAATTAAATACGGAATTACAAAATTATCTCACTAACATTGTGCAGCCTGTTTTGTCCATGGGCAGTTATTTTGGTCTAAATTATCCTTTTGCAGCAATAAAAAGCTTGTGGCAAAAAATGGGTAAAAATGCGGCACACGATTCAATGGGTAATTGTGTATCTGATAGAGTTAACAATGCGATAAAAATGCGGTATCTGGAAGTGAAAGATACTGCTGAAAGCTTAGTTGATTCTACTTTACGGTTCATTTCTACACATATTAAAAGTGAAAAGTATCCGATTACTTTGACAGTATTTAATACATTGCCCTTTGTAAGAGATAAAGTAATTAATAAGACTCTGTATATTCCAAGTCGCAATTTTAAGATTGTCGATTATGAAAACAATGAGATAGCATACGAAATTAATTCAATCAAAGATAACACTAATTTGATAAAGGGTGCCACTATCCAACTAAATCCGGGAGAAAATATTTATACCCCGAAAAAAGTTTACTGTATCAACTTGAATATTGATTTTGGTGAAATTCCGCCTTATGGTTATAAGCAATTTTACCTAATACCACTTGAGGACAAGGAAATAGAGTTAAACGAGTTAGCAATTGCTGATACGAAAATTGAAAATGAGTATTATCAAATTTCTGTTAACACAGATGGCAGTTTGAATATTTTAGATAAACTGAATAAAAAGCTTTATTTAAATCAAGTAATTCTAGAAGAAAACGGTGACGGGGGAGATTCATATAATTATTCACCTGCAAAAAAAGATTTAATAATCTATTCGACTAGTCAAAAACATCAGGTGCAGGTATCGCATGGCAAATTGCAAGATAAATTAATTATCTTGTTTAATTACATGGTTCCTAAAAATTTGGAAATGAGAAGTCAGGGAATAACCGACACTAAAATGCCTGTAAAAATGGTTGTTAAATTAACCAAGTCCGCTAAAATGATTAAGTTTAAAGTTCAAGTTGATAATACTAAGCCGTTGAGTCACAGACTCTGCGTTGATTTTGCTAGTCAACTTGATACTAATTTTAGTATTGCGGATATTCAATTTGGCACAATCAAACGTCCTCTTGCAAAAGAGGAAGACTTAGCAGATTGGGCGCAAAATCAAGAAAAATGGCAAGAAAAACCAATTTCTATCAATACAATGCAAAGTTTTGTGTGTCTTTCAAATGCTAAAAGAAATATAGCTGTTATTCCACAAGCGGTCAGAGAATATGAGTGCCTAGGTAAAAAGGATTCTGTTATAAGATTGACCCTTTTCCGCACTTTTGGCATGCTAGGCAAAAGTGATTTATTATATCGTCCTGGTCGCGCCTCCGGGGATGAAACAGTCCCGACGCCTGACGCGCAATTAAATCATAAATTGGAATTTAAATTTGCACTGACTACAGGACAATCCAGTTATGATCAGTCAAATTTAGCTAATGAAGTTAAGGACTACGAATCTCCTTTGCAAGTCTACGAGTATGCAGAATTTTTAAACGGTAGGCTAACTTTTCCACTAAATCCGTGTAGACAGTTTTTAGAACCTGAATTTAGCTTATTTAAAACTGAAAACAAGTTGACAGTAAGTACAATTGAAAGATCAAGGTCTGGTCTAGGATATTGTTTACGACTCTATAACCCCAAATTTCACCAAGTGAGTGAACAAATTACGTTTGCTAAACAGCCAAAGATAGTTCAACTAGTTGATTTAAGGGAGCGTATTTTACAAGATTTAAAAATTAAGAATAAGCAAGTAATTTTACCAAAAATTGGGCACGCTAAGTTTATGACAATTTATTTTGAGTTTTAGGAGATATTATGGTTAAAGCATATTTTGTTAATCACACTCATTGGGATCGTGAATGGTACTTTACTACGCAAGATGCACAGGTATTGAGCGATCAATTATTTACAGAAGTATTGAACGAACTTGAAGAACATCCGGAGGCTAATTTTACTCTTGATGGTCAGATGTCTATTGTAGATGAATACGTTGAGATTCATCCTGAAGCCAAAGGTAGAATTCATAAATTAGTTAATCGGGGACAACTCTTCATTGGGCCTTGGTATACTCAAACAGACGCTCTTGCCCCTAATGCTGAATCTTTAATAAGAAATCTGATTATCGGAATTTTAGATGCCAGACAAAATTATGGTGAACCGATGCTATTAGGTTATTTACCAGATACCTTTGGTTTCAACGCAAATTTACCGATGATTTTAAATCAAGTGGGAATTCATGACTTTCTATCGTGGCGCGGTACGAATTTTAAGAGACAAACTAAATCCGTCTATTTTAAATGGAAAGCGTTAGGTGGAAAAGCAGTATTTGCTGCCAATTTCCCTTTAGGCTATTTTACTGGGCAAATAGATCTGGAATCAAAGCGCAATTTAAAGGATTTTGTCAAAAACCGGCTGGATAAAGGGATAGATTTTGAAGCATTACATGGCAATAATTCTGAAGTCCTTGTACCCTCTGGCATAGATCAAATGAATATAATTCATGATCTTTCGAAGACAATTGCTCGTGTAAATCAGTATTCTAAACATGAAGTTGTAATTAGTTCATACCCCGAATTTATGCAAAAATTGCGGACGAAAAAATTACCTGAGTTTCAAGGAGAACTGAGATATCCCACTTATTCCAGAGTCCATAGAACCATTTGCTCTGTCAGATCTAGAAATAAACGTAAAAACTTTAAACTTGAGCAAGTTATAACTCGGCGTTTGGAACCTTTAATGGTAATCGCCCAATATGCAGGTATTCCAATTTCAAATGGCATAGTTATTAAGTTATGGAAATTGTTGTTCAAAGTGCAACCACACGATACGATGGGTGGCAGTGTTACTGATAACGTGGCGCTAGACATCAATGAGCGCTACAAACAGGCTCTTGAAATAGCAGACGGTTTAGAAAATTACATTAAGAAAAGGTTGGCTCAACGGCTTTCATTATCAGATCATGACGTTTTGGTTTTTAATACAGATCCTTATAGCTTTAAGGGGCGGAAAGTCGTAGAAATTATTTCTAGTTCTGCTAATGTTAAGTTTCCAACTCAAAATAAAGCAGTCATTGTGGACTGCAAAGAAGTCAAATCCAGACCTCACATTATGCAGTTAACTCCTAATGGTTATGAATTTAAAGACGAACCTGGCTATTTCAAATTAAAAGTTAGTATACATGTTGAAATGAAGGGCTTAGGCTATCAGGTTATTCATTTTGAGAATAGTGAGAGCGTAGTGCCTAAGCTTAGTCTACAAAAGGGCAGTTCGATCGCAAATAAGGAAACTACAGTTAATTATCTGGATGGCAAATTTAATTTAGTTACTAAAAATAAAACTTTTACGGATGTCATCAGTGTTTATGATCAAGCAAATGATGGTGACACATATGACTTTTCGCCACTGAAAAATGATCGCGAAATGCGCCTTCCGTGGCAGGGAAAAATTAAGTTTGCTAAGGCAGAAGACATCGAGACACTGCAATTAAGTGGTTCCTGGTCATTACCTTATGATTTAGAGGACAGAGCTAACAGTCAAAATGCGAAGCAAGTAGTGGTAAATTTCCAGCTTACTTTGACTATGGTTGCTAATTCTCCAGTGATATCAGCTAAGTTGATAGTGGATAATCAGGCTCTTTCTCACCGCTTAAGACTTAGATTGAAAACTGGTCTTGAAACAGATAATGTTCATGCACAAATCCAGGGTGGATTTAGAAAAACAACTAATGAAAAAATTGCTGATAACTGGAACGATGAATTTGTTGAAAAACCGGTGAATATTTATATTTTTGATCGTTGTGTCGGTTTAAATAATTCAAAGGTAGGATTGTACTTTTTAGGAGAAGGTCAAAAAGAATATGAAAAAAAGGATGATTCACTTTTTATTACTTTAATGGATACAACCGGTCAGCTGGGGAAACCGAACTTATTATGGCGACCAGGTAGAGCTTCTGGTGACACTACATCCGTTGGCCATGTGATGATGTCTACTCCAATGGCACAAGAGTTGGGTGTTAATGAGTTTCATTTTGGCTTATATGTTCCAAGCGGAAGTCAATTAAGAGAAGAAAATCTGTCTCAAGTTATTTCTAGATGGTATTCTCCTGCAGTCAGTTACCAAATGCAAAAACATAATCTGTTCATAAATAGGCTAGATAACAAATTGTGGGATGTAGAATTTGCACCAAATTTGCCTCAACTTAAGAAAACCGAAAATTGGCTGAATATTAATAGTGACATTGAAGTTTCTGCACTTTATTTGTCTTATACAATAAAAAAACATTTGGTACTGCGTCTGTCTAATATGACTAACGCAGAAAAAGATGTTTCATATCTTAAAGATAAAGATTTTATTGAAGTTGATGGCTTAGAAAAATTTATTGCACAAGATTTTAAAATTGCGCCTTATGACATGATTACTTTAATAAAAAAGATCTAGGTTAAGCGCAAGTATTTACTGAAAGAAGTGCAAATGAAAATGAGGTGATAATTTGAAACTATCCTATAAACGATTAGGACAAATTCTTGAACTTTTATTGAATGATTCTGCCAATCGCTACGTTTCAACCTCCTTTTTAGCACAAAAGTGTAATGTAAGCACGAGGACTATCAGATCCGATATTCAAGCTTTAAATAAAGAATTAACTATTTTTAAGGTGACTATCAAAAATAAACGGGGTGCTGGTTTTTATTTAACAAATGTAGATGCAGAAACTAGAGCTAAGTTACTCAAAGTTGCTAAAAGTGATTTGCCGGTTACTAGGTCAGAGGAGCGTATTGCTGCAGTTGAGCAATATTTACTGGTAAATGATAGGGTAAAATTATCAGATTTAGTGGAAAAGTTTTTCATTAGTGATAATACCTTTTTTTCATACCTTGTAACTATTAAAAAAGAATTTAGTAAATTTAATCTTAAAGTAAATAAATCAAATGATGTTTATAGAGTAAAAGGTTCTGAAGCAGATAAACGAAACTTTATTATTGCAAAGTTAATTAATAAAAAATCAGATAATTATATTATTGACTTCACTGAAAAAGAAAGAACCATTTTAGCTAATGTCGATCTAGATAAGTTAAAAAAACTTATCCATGCGTTTTTAAGACATTATAGTTATCATATTTCTGACATTAACACTAAAAATATTATTTTGCATTTCGCATTAACTATTTCACGAATCAAATTAAACTTTCATTTGGAAGCAAGTACACATGCAAATATCAAAAAGGATGTGCTGCAAAATTTAAAAGAATTATTTGTAAAAATAGAAAGTGAATTTGAAATTAAACTAAATCAAAAAGAAAAAGATGATTTGGTATATCACTTTGCATTAAACTTTCCTGAATGTGTTATCTATACCAATAAGTCTAATGCTAAAGAAAGTATTGCAAAAGCAGTCACCTTTTTTTTGCAAAATATTAAGAGTGAATTTGCTATCAACCTTTTAAACGATCAGGAATTGCGGGTGAATTTAATTCAACATTTGACGAATTTAGTTAAGATTAAAAAAGTAAATGGTAAGCGTAAAAACCCATTATTAAATGTGATCTTGTCGACTTTTCCGTATGCCTATGAAATAACTGCCTATTCTGCTCCCATTTTGGAACGCATGCTAGATCTTAAATTAGATGATGATGAGTTGTCTTTTATAACTCTTCATATTGGTGCTTCGATTGAAAGACAAGGTAGTCGTTCTTCAAAGAAAAATGCCGCACTGATATGTGGTTCTGGAGTCTCAACTGCAGTTTTGGTAAGGGCAAAATTGGAAACACAGTTTGCCGCTTTTTTGAACATTACCGGTACATATACTTATGATGAATACCTAGAAGGCAAAGCAAATAATAACGATTTTTTGATTTCAATGGTACCTATTAGCAATGCTGCCGTTCCAGTAATACAAATAGATTTAGCAAATTTTCACAATGATATTTTACAATTATCAGATTATTTAAAATCACTCAATAATCCATACCGGGCAATTGATAAATTGTTTGATGAAGATAATATTTATCTATTAAAAGCAAAATTGTCTAAAAATGAACTTTTAGATATGTTAATTAAAAAATTAGAGCAAAAAAAGATTGTTAATAAAGACTTCAAAGAAAAAGTATATGAAAGAGAAAAAATGTATTCAACAGCGATTGGTGGTAAAATTGCAATACCGCACTCTTTGGGCTATGCTACTAATAAATCTAAGGTTTGTTTTGCACGTCTTTCACAGCCGATTATGTGGGATGAAAAAAATGAAGTAAAATACGTTTTTTTATTAGCAATTGCTCGACAGGACTATTTAAGTATTCAAAAATTATTTGATTTTATTGTCGATTTACAGACTAATTCTACATTTAGAGAAATTATTGATAAAAGTTCTACTCCTAACGATGTTAAAACAGCAATCAGTAAATTGATTCAAAATAGTTATTGAGATGATCTGATTTTAAATAATTAACTAGAAAAATTTATTCTTTTCAACAGGCATTACTACATTTTTCTGACTTATTTTAAAGGATCGTAATACTCCTTAGTTGATGTGAATACATAAGTAAAAAAATTTATATAATTAATGAAGGCACAAGATTTGGATTTCCAACTTGTGCTCTTTGTTTGTATATTACTGAAATTTAAACCTGATTTAAAGTTAATTCGCCTTGATCGTATCTGTTTCTGGTTTGGGAATATTCAAAAGGAATGCCATTATCCAAAAAACAAATTTGTTCCACTTCAAATACAGGGTCAGTGGCAGAGCACTCTAGATAAAGCTGATCATAGGCATCTGGTTTGTCAGCACGAAAGGTACGATTGGCTTTGCCGATTTTCAAATTTAATGTATTTTCTATATAACCATAGATCGACTTTTGAAGAACATCCATTGTAATTCCAGGAATAACTTTGATAGGCATGACAGTATACTCAAGTCTGGCAGGGAAATCATTTAAAAGCCTTTGTCTAATAATGTCGTAGACCAAATCACTCATACCCAATTTGAGAAAGAAAGCTTCTTTATCTGTAGGTTCTCTGATGTCGAACGAAATCACATGACTAGTTAATAGTTTATTGTTCATTAGGCGTTCGGTGAAGCCAACGTGTGCCGTGGCATTATCTTTTTTGGAAATTTCCGTTTCATTATCAGCTAATATTAGAGTACCATGGCCTCTAATTGGTTTAACAATACTCTTATATTCCAAAAAACGTAAAGACTTAACTATCGTAACTTTGCTTGTCTTATATAAACAGGACAGTTTACTAATTTTGGGCAACTTCTTTTGATATTTGTGTGTCAAAATATCTTGCTCAATTAAATTAGCAATTTTAATATATTTAGGTTTCTTAGCCATTTTACTACCTCAAATTCGTAAGTAAATAAAATCATTTACTTATACTTCAATCATTGTTTACATGAAATTAAAAGAGCAATAACATATTACTTGAAAGCGCTTTTAATAGTTAGAAAGAAGAATCAAAAATGACTAAATTTTTCTGGGGCAACTCTACGTCTAGTATGCAGACAGAAGGTGGTTGGAATGAAGGAGGTAAAAGCCTATCCGTATATGACATTCGTAAATCAGGACCACATACCAGTGACTGGCATTTTGCAAATGATAATTATCATCATTTTAATGAAGATTTTGATTATATGCAAGATTTGGGAATGAATATGTATAGATTTCAAATTTCATGGTCACGTATTATCAAAAATGGTGACGGTGAAGTAAATGAAGAGGGCTTAAAGTATTATGATAAATTAGTGGACGCACTTCTTAAACGTAATATCCAACCAATGATATGCCTTTATCATTTTGATATGCCACTACATTTGGCAGAAGATTTTAATGGCTTTATAAGTAAAAAAGTTTGTACTGATTTTATTCGTTACGGCAAGATAGTTGTCGATCATTTTGCACCTAAAGTTAAATATTGGATAACATTTAATGAACAAAATTTATATCATACTTCTGGTGCATTTAAAGTTTCTGGTTACATTCATGGAAATAAATCATTAACGGATTTATATCAGATTTCACATAATGTTATGTACTGTCATGCTGCAATTGCAAATTATATTCATGAAACAACAGATGCTAAAGTTGGTGGCATGCTCGCCTATAACCAAGTATATCCAGCTACTTCCAGTCCTGCTGATGCTTTTGCTGCCCATCAAATAGATGAATTTTTAAATTTTAATCTTTTAGATGCTTTTAGTTATGGCAAGTATTCAGATGCTGTAATTAAATTTGTTCACAATAACCAGATCAATATTGAAGTAACAGATAAAGAGAAGAATGAAATTTCAAAATTACGGAGTGATTTCTTGAGTTTTAGTTATTATGCTTCAAGCACCATAAATTCAAGTAAAATTCCGGCAGAGACAGCACCAAATATGTATCAAGATTATGGTAGAGAAAAAAATCCTCATTTAAAATCAACAGAATGGGGTTGGCAAATTGATCCACTAGGATTTAGGGATGTGTTAAATAAAATTTATCAACGCTATCATTTGCCTGTTTTTCCTATTGAAAATGGTATAGGTGTGCGAGAAAAATGGGATGGACATCACCAAATAGAAGATGACTATCGAATTGACTATCATAGAGCCCATATTAAAGCTTTACAAAAAGCTGTCACAGAAGACGGTGTTGAAGTTATGGGCTACCTTGGTTGGGGCCTAATTGATATTTTAAGTTCTCAGGGTAATATGGAAAAACGCTATGGTGTCGTTTATGTCAATCGGACTAATCATGATTTACGAGATATGAAAAGAGTACCTAAGAAGAGTTATTTTTGGCTCAAAAAAGTTATCCATTCTAATGGACAAGATTTAAGTTAGAAAGGAAATAAAATGAATAATTCAGCTAGTACGCAGAATCATCCAAAACTACAAAAATTTTTGGATAAATTTACTGATATTTCTGTGAAAATTGGTAATCAGGTTCATTTAAGGTCATTAAGAGATGCTTTTGCTACTTTGATGCCTATGTTTATTTTGGCTGGCGTAGCGGCACTTTTTAATAATGTTGTTTTTACCTGGCTTTTTAAAGGAGCAACACTAGCAAGGTTTCAGGTTTTCGGGACTGCATTAACAAATGGTACATTAAACGTTGCTAGTATTTTGGTAGCGCCCATGATTGCATATTTTTTGGCCAAAAACAAATCCTTTGAAAATCCAATTTCCGCCACGGTAATAGCTTTATCAGCCGTTTTCATTATGTTGGCAATTAATGTTAGTGTAGTTCCAAATGGATCTAAAAAAGCGGTTGATATTACTGGAGCAGTTCTGTATTCCCAAGTAGGTACTAAAGGAATGTTTGCTGGGATAATTATAGGTTTACTTGCTACCGAGATTTACATGAAATTTTCAAAAATTAAGGCTTTAAAAGTTAACTTGGGAGATCAAGTACCTCCTGCTGTGGGACAAAGTTTTACAGTATTATTTCCTTCGTTATTAACTCTTAGTTTATTTGGGATTTTTGCTGCTATATTTGCCTACTTTAATACTGATTTAGTTACGTTAATTTCAAGACTGGTTCAAGAGCCTTTACGATCAATTAATACTTCATTACCAGGCTTTTTATTAATATATTCTTCAGGTAATTTTTTGTATACTTTAGGTATTCACCAAACTGTTATTAATGGTTCCCTTTTAGATCCACTAAACCTAGTAAATATGAATGAAAATATGGCCGCTGTTACAGCACATAAAATGCCCACTCATATTATAAACTCAGATTTTGTAACAGTTTATTCTCAAATGGGCGGCACCGGCTTAACAATTTCTTTGATAATAGCGGTGCTATTGGTTTCTCATTATCAGCCTTATAAAGATGTTGTTAAATTAGCAGCAATTCCAGGAATTTTTGAAATTAATGAACCGATTATCTTTGGTTTCCCAATTGTTTTCAATATTCCAATGATTATTCCATTTGTTTTAAGCCCTGTCATCGGCTCACTTATTGGTTATTTTGCCACTGCTGTTGGATTTGTGAGACCCTTAGCATATATGGTTCCATGGACTACTCCACCAATTTTAAGTGGCATTTTATCAAGTGGTGGGGACTGGAAAGTTGTGTTAGTCCAAATAATAATACTCGCTGTATGTACCATCTTTTATATACCATTCATTAAAATTTCAGAACGTGTTGCAAGAAAACAAGCTGAGATTACGAATTAGAAAATTTAAGTATGTTCGACTATTAGTCAGATTATAAAAAGTACTTTATAAAACGCTTTAAATAACAAAATTAATTATTTAGCAAAAAACTGAGCTTTTTCAGCCTTATAATGCTAATAGTATAAGCATTAAAGTAGCTCAAAAATAACAATTCATGTAAAATAATAATAAGCTTGTATAGGAAAGAGGATGCTTAGTTTAGAAATTAAATTTTTAAGCTAAAGACAATTTATAAAAAACGTTGTTAATTAACAACTACTTTTTAAATACTAAATGAGCAGAAAACTTCGGATAGCTATCAGAGGCTTTCTGCTTTTTTAAAAGTAAATAACTCATTGTCTTTAATACATAAAATTAAATTTAGGTCTATAAAGAGCCATATAACTTCTGTAAATTAACTTATCTATACAAACATCTTAACTGTAATTTATTTCATAAGCGAATAATGGAGGAGATAGCATGTCCCAAAAGTCAGAACTACTATTCACGAAAACCCCCAAGTCCGGTTTAACTGCTGCTGAAGTAGAACAAAAGCGTGGTGAATTCGGCACTAATGAGTTGCTCGAAAAACGCCCAGTTCCATTGTATAGAAAAATATGGCATCATCTTAAAGATATTTCATCTCTTGTGCTTTTATTAGCAATAATTCTAGCAACATATATGGCTGTTTTTCAAAACGGCGGTTGGACCAAAACCATTGTAATCAGCCTAATTTTGGTCATTAATGTGGTAATTGGACTATACCAGGAAGCTTCTGCGGAAAGATCACTTGCAGCTCTCAAAGAAATGAGTTTGCCAACAGCTAATGGTCGGCGTGATGGGCACGATATGACAATCGCTGCTGCAGAACTAGTGCCCGGAGATTTGATTTATCTGAACACTGGTGATCAGGTTCCAGCAGATTCTGTGATTTTAGATGAAACTAATTTAGCGGTTGATGAAGCAATTTTAACTGGTGAAAGTTTACCTGTTTCTAAAAAAAGCTTTCAATCAAAAACTAGTTTGACTAGTGATGAGCGCGTCTACTCCGGAACTTCAGTTGTTAGTGGCCGGGCATTTGTTCAAGTTAATGCAATTGGTATGGCAACTGAGCTTGGCAAAATTGCCAATCTTTTAAATGAGACTCATAAACGGGAAACTCCTCTTCAAGGTAAGTTAGACAGTCTGTCAAAATGGATGACATTTTTTGCTGGCCTAGGTGGACTGATGATTTTTGCCTTAAGCATAGGACTGCAAAATAATAGCTTAACTGATAGCTTAATGATTGGGCTATCTTTAGCAGTTGCAGCTGTACCTGAAACTTTGCCAATTATTGTTACTATCAGTTTATCCCGCGGTGTCAAAAGAATGGCTAACCGCAATGCTATTATCAGACAGATTGGTGCCGTAGAAACAATTGGCAATGTTGACGTTATTGCGACTGATAAAACAGGTACTTTAACTCAAAATAAAATGACTATCACTAAGTATTGGACTCCAGAAACCGGCATTAAAAAAGCTGCTGATTTACCAGACGCTGGTCAAAATTTGTTAAAGATGTTAGGTTTAGCTAATAATGCTAAAATCATGGAAAAAGACGGTTCAGAAGAAGTTGTTGGTGATGCTACCGAAGTTGCAATTGTGAATTGGTTGCACGCGCAGGGAAGTTCTCGCCAGCTG
Organism: Lactobacillus sp. ESL0260; assembly: GCF_003692935.1. Taxonomy (NCBI): domain Bacteria; kingdom Bacillati; phylum Bacillota; class Bacilli; order Lactobacillales; family Lactobacillaceae; genus Lactobacillus; species Lactobacillus sp. ESL0260. The sequence continues at coordinate 71,060 of NZ_REHO01000013.1, read as the reverse complement.
CTAGAAGAAAAAGCTCCTCGAATAGCGGAAGATCCGTTTGATTCTGATAAAAAAATGATGTCTACTGTCCATCGTCTTGATAATGGCAGTCAATTGGTAATTGTCAAAGGTGCTTGGGATAGATTACCTTTAAATAAAAAAGAACCAATTAAAGCGGGTCAAAAGGCTCATGATGATCTGGCTAGAGCTGCGCTAAGGGTGCTGGCAGTAGGATATAAAATAATTCCTGCTACTGCTGATCCAACCAATTGGAATGAAAATAACTCTAACTTGCAGCTTGCAGGTATGATTGGCTTAATTGACCCACCTCGGCCGGAAGCAAGAGCGGCTGTTCATAGAGCAAAACAAGCAGGTATCAAAACCATAATGATAACTGGCGACCATCTTGTGACCGCTGAAGCAATTGCTAAAGAAATTGGCATTTTGGAGTCAGGCCAAAAAGCAATTACAGGAACCGATTTACAGAAAATGTCGGACACTGAATTAAAAAATTGTATTCAAGATGTCAGTGTTTATGCTCGTGTTACTCCTAGTGATAAAATTCGGATAGTTCAAGCTTGGCAAGAACTTAATAAAACAGTTGCCATGACAGGTGATGGTGTGAACGATGCACCTGCTTTGAAGGCTGCGGATGTTGGCATTGCTATGGGTATCACAGGTACAGAAGTGGCAAAAGAATCTGCAGATATGGTTCTGACTGATGATAACTTTGCTACAATTATTAAAGCTGTAGCGGAGGGTAGAACAGTCTACCAAAACATTATTAAAGCGGTAGAGTTCTTAATTGGTGTTAATTTTGCTCAAATGTTCTTAATGGTTATTAGTACAATTTTGGGTTGGGGTGCACCACTATTAGCTGAACAATTATTAATTATCAACGTGCTTGCCGATGGGATACCAGGATTCTTTATTAGTAAAGAACCGGGTGAACCAAATATAATGGATCAAGATCCAATAGGTAATGAGGAGAGCCTTCTTGGACGCGGATTAATGCAAAGAATGATTGTTAGAGCGACAACCTTCACAGTTTTAACTCTGGGAGTTTACGCCTATGGTAAATTTGTTATTTCACCTAATGACGCGCAAGTGAGTATGACTTTAGTCTTTTTAGTTTTAGCCCTTGGCTCCATGATTGATATCTACGCTATTAAAGATTCTCAACCAATCACTGTGCAAACATTTAAATCCAATAAAATGCTTAATTGGGGACTATTACTAAGTATGATACTGGTTTTATCACTGACACTCTTACCTCGTTTGCGACAATTTTTGCACTTTGCCTTGCTACCTGTTCAGGGCTGGCTGGTCGTTTTGATTGGTAGTTTAATTCCTATTTTTGTTTTGGAAATGAATAAACGTTTGACTAGCAACATTAAAATGGAAGTAGAAAAAAATAGTTGCTAAAGAATTGATTTCAAAATAAGTCTTGAAAGTTGTCTTACTTTTAGGGCTTATTTATTTGGCAAAAATTGATAATCATTTTGCTTTTTGATAGTTAAATAAATATTTATTATTGACATATAAATGTAATAAAATTACAGTTTTGTTACAAGTAATTAATGTAGTTTGTTTTTTGAGCTTAGAAAATGAAACACAAGTATTTGAGAACAGTTTTATGTTCTGCAGTCACCCTTTTTTCTTTTACAGCGCTAGCTAACTCAACTATAGTTAAAGCTGAAGAATAATGATACTGCTAAGTCAGCAGCAATTAATCAGGCAACAGACCTGGGTATGACCGTTACGTCTGCTAAACGGTTTTCTAAAGTATTTAAATTGGTTCGGAATGCTATTGTTTATCCCACAGTTAATGACGTTATCAATGATACTTCTAAACTAATTGGCAGAAGCTGGGTTAAGAAAATGGCAGATAAAAATATAAAATTTAAGATTATTGAATTTGGTACCAGTAGGGTTGAATTGGTTGCTCACATAGTTGATCAAAGTGGCAAAAATCAAGGTTGGGTTAACTTCTTTAACGGCGATCTTTATAACATAAATGTTAAGAAAAAAGCCTTACAGCCACTGATCAAAGCGAGTTAAAAGTTATGAATTTACAGTTTGAAGGCAAAAGACCATCACTAATTCAAATTAAAAATGAGGCTAAAAGCTACACGGTCAAAACGAAAAAATTGCCAATAAATCAATAAAGGAAATAAAAGAATGGTTTGCTTATAAAGGTGATTTATCGTATACACAATATCCATCACTATTAGTTGGTAAATAGTTATTATTTATAAAAATGCGTGTAAAAGTATCAAACTTTTACACACATTTTGTTTCAAATAGAACAATTAAAAAACAAAAAATTCAAATAAACTGGTAATAAATTTCAAGCTAAAGCTTTTTGTCTTTTAGTTTCTAACACTTTAAAGTCGTGTTGAATAGGTTGAGTAATTTTAGTAGTAGTGTTAGGCTCTAAAACAAACTTGGTCATTGTTGGGCAGTCTTCGGGTTGAATATATAAACTTCTGCTTGAAACATCATATCCTGCCCAGTAACCAGAATAATCACATTTGTCTTCACCCTCGTGAAGATGTTCTAGTCCCCGTGGAATCATGACGGATTTAAAGACGTTATATAATTGTGGAATTCCTTGATCAGAGTGGAATGGTGCTAGGAATTTAGAAATAAATGTGCCACGAACAAAACGTGATGGTGCAGTGTAATCACCGGGTAATCCCAACAGACCTGAACCACTTTCAATTTGTTTAATATCTAGTTGATCAGTAATTTGGTGATGACCCAAATTGTGATTAGTTAAATGTAAGTAATTCCGTAAATTGTCAAGATGCCAAGGATATTCCGGACTATTGGTCATCACACCAATGCCATCATAAATTTTGAAGGCACCATTGTTAACTGGTTCTAAGATTACGCTTTTGCCGCTAGAATCACTAAAGGTATAATGCATTGGAATTGGAGTAGGGATGCCCGTGTCAGCATCTTCCCAATCAGGATAATTAGTTTTTTCCTGACCTAAATGTTTGAATGCTTCTTTAATTTCTGCGATAGAACCAAAATTACTTAAAACATAGGCAACAACTTCTTCACCAATGATTGGCTTTAATCCGCGCTTTTTAAGATTTTCTACTGTATCCCAAGAGGCCTCTTCTAAAAATTGTGCATCTCCTACGATTCCAGCACTATTAATGCCATCGTTAAAGAAAAGCGAATCATTGACGTTGATACCCATAAATGGATATTTAGTCGTCCAACTTTGGTGCAAACCTTTTAATTCATAATTTGCAGGAAATGTAGTCATTTTGCTATCCGCACTTGGTTTGAAGGGGTCGAAGGTAAAGTCCATTGTCCGTCCCCAAAATACGTCCCCACTATCTGACTTGATTGCAATAGTTGTGCACATTTTAATACCTCCTGTTATTAAATTTTAAGTGTAATTTAATTCTATCATGTTTATTTAAAGCTAGGCAATTAAGTGCTTTGTTTCTGGTTTTGACTGAAAAAGTTAGTAAAGTATTGAATAATCATAATGGCAAAATAAAAGGGTGAAGCAGTTAAGCTTCACCTTTATTATTGGTGTTAAATTACAAACTATCTTGAATATTTTCAGCCAGATAATTATAAAGCATTCCGGCTTTCAGATCCTTGGTGGCAATTCCGAGAGCTTCCCCAATTGCGTATGCAAATGCCCAGGCAGTTGCAGGACCACGACTGGTAATTACTTTGTGAACATTATCAGTAACAGTAATAGTTTCCTTGAAATGTCCGCTTGGAGCATCTTTTTTAGTTTGTTCTTCAAAGCCAGGGTAGCAAGTATAATCAGCATCAGCTATAACGCCATAACGGGCAAGAGCAATGGGGGCAGCACACATTGCGGCATCCCATTGGTTAGCGTTATGCCGTTTTATCATCAGATCTCCCAGTTTTTTATTATCCCGTAAATTTTCTGCTCCGGTTGTTCCACCTGGAAGAGCTACTACGTCATAATCCAATAGACTATCGTCAACAGTTTTATCACAAGTAAGTTTGATATTGTGTGCACCATTGACAGTTGTACTAGTAAGCCCAACCATATCAGCTTGAACGCCTAAGCGGCGCAACACATCAATAACGCTTAAACCTTCAACTTCTTCACAACCATCGGCAAAAACTACAGCTACTTTATTCATTTGTTTCACCTCACAATCCTTTTTCTTTATTATAAACTAGCTTAATTCCAGGTAAAATAATAAATCACTTAATTTATTTAAATGTAAGGTTGGGTGAGGGCTAATTGGCATTTTTACTTTCTTGGGCGAGAGCCAAAGGGAATCTAGGTTAGCATTTTCGGCACCCTGAATTTCATCGACTAAGTTTGTCCCAATCACAAGACAAGTAGCTGGCGACAGATTTTGCTGGTGCAATATTGTTGTCAAAACCTTTTTATCTGGTAATTTACTAGTCAAGTCATCTTTAAAATAAACTGCGGAAAAATAATTTAATAGTTCTGTGCTCTGCATGCGGGATGAAGCCACATCTTTTTTCTCTTTTGTCAGCAAAATCAAGTTAACTTTATTTTGCACTTCATCTAAAAAAGGCAAGACATCTTTATTTAACTGATCTTGTTTTTGCAACTGGTTATAAAAAGTGCCTTTCGCCGAAATCCAGTCATTTTTAAAGAATTCCTGCAAAGTTAATTTAATGCGCTCATCAAATCCTAGTAATTTAGTCTTTTCTTGTAATGAATTATATTGTATGCGCTGAGCTGGACCAAATTCTCTGCCTGCCAACTTCAAAGTCTGACTAAGTGCATTTAGTTCTGCAACTTTTTCGTTTAATAAACTTCCTTCAAGAATAAAAATTAAAGTTTCATATTTTGCCAAGTGTACTTTTCCTTTCATTAACTAACCCTCTGCATTATAACGATTAGCTAAGCTAAATTAAAGACAAATATTTATGAACAAGTTTTTACTCATAATTTTTCTGAGTTCTCACACAGCCACCTGAATAGTTTTATTATTTTTACTATAGTTCAAGGATTTTTGATTAACATGTTAAAAATTATTGTTTTTTGTAAAAATTGTGATACTATTTAGACAAATATCTAATTAGATATTTGTCTAAATAGAAAGGAAACTAATGTGAGCTTTGAAACTAGTTTTAAAGCCTTGTCCGATCCAGTGCGTCGCAAAATATTGCAGCTTTTAAAAAATGGACCAATGTCGGCAGGAGACATTGCTAATCATTTTAATATGACAAAAGCTACTATTTCCTACCATTTTAATATGCTGAAAAAGGCTGATTTAATTGAAGAGGAACACGAAAAAAACTTTATTTATTATTCGCTAAATACTTCTATTATAGAAGAAATTATGGGTTGGTTGGTTGATCTGAAAGGAGATCATGATGAAAAAGAATAGTATTCGTCAAACAGAATTAATCTCGCTTCTGCTAATCTTATTTCCAATTTTGACCGGAGCATTTTTATATAATCGTTTGCCGCAAAAAATGGCCACACACTTTGGGATGACTGATATGCCAAATGCTTTTAGCAATAAATTATGGGTTATTATTGGTTTGCCTTTTTTGGGAATTATGCTTCAAGTAATGGTTTTTTTTATATTACACAATCAAAAAGAAACCAAAAATCTTGATTTTAAGATAGTTAATATTACCCTTTGGCTTGTTCCTGTTATTACTAATATCGTAAATCTGTCATTTTATGCCTATGCAATGGGTCATAAAGTAAAAGGCTCCTTTATACTTAGTGCTTTTTTGGGACTGTTCTTTATTATTTTTGGTAATTATCTGCCTAAAGTTAGTCCTAATCATGTCGTTGGCATTAAATTACCATGGACTTTGAATAATACGGAAAATTGGCGTAAAACACACAGATTTGCCGGATGGGTCTTTTTTATCAGCGGCATTATTCTGCTTCTAACTTCTTATTGGGAAATGTATTGGACGGTTATATCTGTCACTATTATAGTTATTTTGATTCCAACTTCTTACTCATATTTATTGAGTAAGAAAGGGTATTAAGTAACTTAAGATACTGAGAGATGAATTTAAAACAAAATATTTATTTAGAGAAGAATTGACTTTATTATCGACTAAAGTTAATTCTTTTTTTGTGTGCAAAAACAGTATGTTTCAGTAATTATTAGTTAAAGACTAATTTGTTAAAGCCAACTTCATTATTAAATAGACAATTGGTCAGAATTAAAATACCTGCTTAAATTATTTTTCAAGAGCATTATAATAGAAATTAACTATAAAAAGGGAGTTAGTTTGAATGGCAGCTATTTTTTCAGTAATTTTTATCTTAATTGGAGGCGTGGCCAGTGGATTGTTGTCGTCAGTAACTTCAATGGCTTCTCTTGCTTCATATCCGGTATTACTAGCAGTTGGTATTCCACCAGTTTATGCCAACGTCACAAATGATGCTGCCTTAATTTGGACTAGTATTGGTTCTACTATTTCTTCGACAAAGGAACTTAAAGGACATTGGCACCAAGTTGCCTTTTACTCGATATTTACGGTTGTAGGTTCTTTAATTGGCTGTCGTTTATTATTAGCTTTCCCATCGAGTGTTTTTGAAAAAGTGGTACCAATTTTTATTGCTGGTTCGGGTGTTTTAGTAATTGTTTCAGGTAAGCATCATAGTTTAGAGCCGCATAAAAGACCACTGTGGCAGGAAATTTTTTATATTGCTGCATTATTAGGTATGGGCGTTTACACTGGCTATTTTGGAGCAGCCGGCGGAGTAATTGTGCTGGTTTTATTAACTTATATTACTGATGAAAAGTTTATTGTCGTTAATGCAATCAAAAATGTCATCTGCGGCCTGGCTAATCTGGTAGCACTAATTGTCTTTATTTTTACTTCGCGTATATATTGGCTGCAGGCTATTCCTCTTGCTATCGGCATGTTTATAGGTGGCTATTTGGGGATGGATGTCTTGCGCAAAGTTCCGGCCAAATATGTCCGCATCTTTATTGCAACTTTAGCTTTTATTCAAGCTGGGTATTTCTTTTACAAAGCATATATGTTATAGTTTAAAACACGTTATAAAGGAAGGAGAATGCAAATTGGCAACGGAAATTTATTTTGTCCGCCACGGCGAAACAATGTTTAACCAGTTAAACAAAGTTCAAGGATGGTGTGATTCTCCCTTAACGGTTAAAGGAATTAATGATCTGAAGATTACTGCGCGAGCTTTAAGTCAAGTTCATTTTGACAATATGTATTCTTCTGATTTAAAACGTGCAATTGATACAGTTCACTTGATGAAAGATGCGAATCAAGTTTCAGAAATCGGTAAAATTAAAAAATTACCCGAATTTCGAGAAGTATTTTTTGGCTCCTTTGAAGGTGATGATATTGAGGACACATGGAGACAGGTTGCACTAGCAGCAGGTGTTGGACCACAGACAGATGTAACTAAAATTATCAATCAAGTTGGTATTTATGAGTTTCGCGAAGCAACCAAAAAGGCCGATCCACGTCATTTAGCTGAAAATAAAAAAGAGCTGGACGAACGAATGGTTCGAGCTATCAATGTTCTTCATGAACTAACTAAAAATGAGAAGAGAGTTTTGTTAGTCTCCCATGGTGATTTTTTAAAAACTCTGGCAATTAAGTATTGGAACCAGAGTGACGGTCTTCATGATATTAATTTTCCCAATAATGGTAGTGTAACTCGGGGAATACTTCGTGAAGATGGCAATTTTGAAATTATAGATTATAATATAAATGCTGAAGATATGTAAAGTCCTGCTTAAAAGTAGGACTTTTTTCGCCCTTAGGCATTGAAAGGAAATTTATGAAGGATCACACTACAAAGAAATTTGCGTATGTAACTGGGTTGAATGTTGTTATTACGGCCGCTGAATTTATTGGTGGATTTGTTTCGGGGTCTTTATCCTTATTATCAGACGCAGTTCATAATCTCAGCGATGTTGGTGCAATAATTATTTCATTCGTGGCTCACATCATCAGCAACAGGCGCAACAATAAGAATAAAACTTTTGGCTATGAGCGGGCTGAAACTTTGGCTGCCTTTACCAATGGAATTATCTTAATATTAATCAGTATCGTCCTATTTATTGAAGCAATCGAAAGATTCTGGACACCAACCAAAATTAGTGGTGGCGTTATGCTTATCGTTGCCATTATTGGACTAGTGTCAAATATAATCTCAATGCTCGTGATGAATCAAGGTGACGAAAAAAACCTAAATGTGCGCTCTACATTTATGCATATGCTGAGTGATGCTCTTTCAAGCGTAGCAGTGGTAATAGGTGCTATTTTTATTTACTACTGGCACATTAGCTGGATTGATCCCTTAATGACCTTACTGGTTTCAGTTTTTGTGTTTCATGAAGCTTGTGAAATAACAGCTAAAGCAGCAAATGTCTTAATGGAATCCAATCCCGATATTGATTTGGAAGAAGTTAATAGAATTGTTTTATCGTTTCCGGAAATAAAAAACATTCATCATGTACATCTGTGGCGTTATAGCGATCGTTATATCATGCTTGATGCGCACGTTAATGTTGATCCTGATTTGACTGCTAGAAAGTTCGAATTACTGACTCAAAAAATTAGTGCAAAATTGCAAAAATTAGGTATTAACCATATTAATTTCCAAGTTGAATGTGAACGCGGAAAAAATGATAAAATGATTGTAACTGATCGTGAGTAAGTAGGAGAAAGATAATTTTGAAAATCAGTATTTTTACTGCCATTATTGTTTTGATAGTTGGCTTATATGATATTGCCTATGCTTATAACAGACGGTACCGCAATCATAATCATGGAGCAACTCCTTTTATGATACTAGGCATCATTTTTACTATTAGCGGTTTGATTTTAATCATAATGCACTGGGTAAAGTAAAATGGTTAAGTTGGTATTGTTAAGACATGGTGAAAGTACAGCCAATAAGTCTAATGTATATACTGGCTGGAATGATGTTGGTTTAACTGTTAAAGGACGAAAACAAGCAGAATCCGCCGGCAATTTAATTAACCAAATTACTGATTTTAAGCCCACTCATATGCATACTTCTGTTTTAACTCGAGCAATTGTGACGGCCAATATAGTAGCTGATATTTGTCATTTTTTATATTTACCTCTTACTAAGACTTGGCGTTTAAACGAAAGACATTATGGCAAATTACGTGGGATAAATAAAGACGAGTCACGTAAAATATTTGGTAAACAGCAAGTGTTAGAATGGCGACGTGGCTTTTACGCTGTTCCTCCCCTGGGTGAAAAAGTGACTTCTAGACGCTATGACAGTTGTGACATTCACCTCTTGCCAAGAGCTGAAAGTCTTTATCAAACACAAAAGAGAGTGTTACCCTATTATCAAGACAATGTAGCCAGTAGGTTAAAAATGGGTGAGGATCAATTAATTGTAGCTCATGGTTCAAGTTTGCGGGCATTAATTAAAAAATTGGAGAATATCAATGATCACGATATTATCAAGCTTGAGGTGCCAAATGCAGAGCCCATAATTTATACTTTTGATCAACATTTAAAAATTATTGATAAAAAGATTTTACGCAGCTTTTAGTTCAATAGTAAGGATTTCTGCAATTATATGTTAAAATTTAATACGATATCATTTAAATTTTACATTTTTAGTTTGGAGTAGAGGCATGCGTAAAATATTTTTATTACGAGGCGCACCCGGCTCTGGTAAATCTTCATTTATTTCTCGTCATCACTTACAGCCATATGCAATTAGTCGTGATCAGATCAGATTGTTATTGGCGAATCTAACCTATTTTTATGAAGAAGAAACAGATTGCTTACATCAAGTTATTCCCCGTTATGCCAACGAGCAAACGGAAAAAGTGGTGGATTACCTCGTAGAAGAAAAAATGAAACGCGGCGAAACGGTTATTGTAGATAGTACTCATATTTTTACGGAAAATATTGAACATTATCAACCCTGGGTCGAGCGTTATCATTATGAGCTATTTGTCGTTGATTTAATGTATCATAAAACTTTGCGGAATTTATTAAATCGTAACGAAATTCGCAGACAATATGATTGGGTTAAGCCTAATGTGATTAGGGAAATGTTTTTATCATATCAAGATAACTTAGATGTGCCTGAATGGGCACATGTGATAAATCCTAATCAGTTAGGTAAAGCACTGTCACAAAAGGAAAGTAATTTGGATCATTTTGCTCACGTCATCGCAATTCCGGATAAAGTTACGGAAGAGAACTTTCCTCATGTGCATATTTCCAATTTTTATTTTTCTTTTAATGATTTATTTACAGAAAAGTATGGTACATATCGTAATGTAGTTACGATTGGGAAAACCAAGGATGAAGTTGTCAATCAGTTTCGCTTACCATTTTTTGTATTTAAATTTCATCACAAGCATTTTTTGATTTCTGCATATCCGGTTAGAAATGAAATGCTTGATCCTATTAAAAAGGTTAAAAGTGTTTGGTCATATTCTACGGGACTAGCTAATCCGGCTGATTTTTTGGAGCAATTTCCCCAAAGCCGGCCGCAGCATGTGCACCAGTTTAATTTATGTAAATTACATCCGGATAGATTATTACATATCTGGTAATAATTTTGAAAAGAGTTTCGACAAAACGAAACTCTTTTTTAATATTGAGAATTCCTTTTCAAACCTTGCTGGTAAATTATAATGAAGTATAATTTAATTGTCAGTATTTTGATAGCGCTTTTAAAAGGAAATGAAAACAAATGAAAATTAAAGAACTCAAGCAAGAATTTAGTAATATTTATCACCAAGAACCAACCGGCTGTTATTTTTCGCCTGGTAGAATTAACTTAATTGGTGAGCACACAGATTATAATGGTGGTCATGTGTTCCCCTGTGCGATATCTTTAGGAATTTATGGTGCAGCCAGTCCGCGGACTGATGAAAGATTTTGCTTTTATTCTGCTAATTTTGCCGCTATGGGCGTAGTAGAAACTGATATGCGCCAGCTGCAGTTTGCCAAAGAAGATTCATGGGCAAACTACGCAAAAGGGATGCTTCATTTTATGCTCGAAGATGGGGCAAAGATTGATCATGGTCTTAATATTTATATTAATGGCAATATTCCTGATGGTGCCGGATTATCTTCGTCTGCAGCCTTAGAAATGTTAATTGGCATTTTATTGCAGGATCAGTTTAAACTAACTTTTTCTAAGTTAGAAATCGTCAAGCTGGGAGTCAAAACCGAAAACGACTTTATTGGCGTCAATTCTGGCATTATGGATCAATATGCAGTTGCTATGAGTAAAAAAGATCACGCCATTCTGCTGGATACTGAAAAGGTAGAGTCTGAGCTGGTACCACTTGACTTGAAAGATAATGTCATGGTTATTATGAATACGAACAAGAAGAGGACCTTAGCAGACTCAAAATATAATGAACGTAGAGCAGAATGCGAAAAGGGATTGCACTTTTTACAGGAGAAACTGTCAATTCAGTCGCTAGGTGAATTGGATAATTTAACTTTTGATGAGAATAGTTATCTTTTGCCAACAGAAAACCTGCTGAAACGCTGTCGTCACGCAGTCTGGGAAAATGAACGCACATTAAATGCTGAAAAAGCACTGCAAAAGGGTGATTTAAATGAATTTGGTCACTTAATGAATGCCTCACACGTCTCTTTAGAATATGACTATGAAGTGACGGGTAAAGAACTTGATACATTGGTTCATACTGCCTGGAAGCAACCTGGAGTTTTGGGTGCAAGAATGACTGGTGCTGGTTTTGGTGGCTGTGCGATAGCTTTGGTTGCCAAAAATAAAGTTGAAGCTTTTGAAAAAAATGTCGCTGATATTTATCAAGAAGAAATTGGCTACTTACCTTCATTTTATATTGCAGACACTGCTGATGGTACAAAAGTTTTATAATATTGGAAAGTTGAGATGGATAAAACGAATCTAATTGAAAAATTCATTACGCAAGTTATTGCCCACAGCGATTTTACAGAACTTGATCGTATTTATTTGAGAAATAGAATTTTGGCCCTTGTTGGTGATGAGGCAAGAAAAGCTGCAACTAGTAAGGAAGGTCTACTGGATCTTAAAGACGAGTTGATTCAGGCTGCTCAAAATTCAGGAAAGTGCCCAGCTAATAATTCCGCTAGGGATGTCCTTGATGCACAATTAATGAATTTGATTGTCCCCAGACCAAGCATTGTTAACCACGACTTTTGGCAAACTTATGAGAGCTCACCTCAAAAAGCGATAGCTGATTTTTACCAAATGGGTAAAGATAGTGATTATATTAAAACCAGAGCTATTGCAAAAAATATTTATTTTACAGCTGCAAGTAAATACGGCGATCTAGAAATTACGATTAATCTTTCCAAACCGGAAAAAGATCCTAAAGAAATTGCAGCAGCCAAGAATGCTAAAGTAAAGTCATACCCAAAGTGTCAGTTGTGTATGGAGAATGAGGGCTACCTAGGTCATGTAAATTATCCTGCGCGTACCAATCACCGTATCATTCGCTTTCATTTAGGAGATGAAACTTGGGGTTTTCAATATTCCCCTTATGCGTATTTTAATGAGCACTGCATTTTCTTAGCGCCAAAGCATGAGCCAATGGTAATCAATAAACAAACTTTTGCTAATTTACTGGAAATTGTGGCTAAATTCCCGGGCTATTTTGTTGGTAGCAATGCGGATTTGCCAATCGTAGGCGGCTCAATTTTAGCGCACGAACATTACCAGGGCGGCAAGCATCGCTTTCCGATGGAAAAAGCACCAATTGTTAAAAAACTTAACTTTAAGGGATTTGATGATGTCAAAGCAGGTATTGTCAAGTGGCCTATGTCTGTGATCCGTTTACGCGGTCTGAATAAAAATAGCTTAATCAAATTAGCAAATAAAATTTTAATAAACTGGCGTGATTATAGTGATGAGAAAGTAACAGTTCGGGCATTTACAGACAATACCCCTCACCATACTATTACCCCAATTGCTCGTTTACATGGACAAACTTATGAACTTGATTTAGTTCTAAGGGACAATCAAACTTCAGATAAATATCCTGATGGAATTTTTCATCCCCATGCTGATGTACAACACATTAAAAAGGAAAATATCGGCTTAATTGAAGTAATGGGATTAGCAATTTTTCCGCCGCGTTTGAAGCCTGAGTTGCTTGAGGTAAAAAAGTTTTTGCTTAACCAGCCTAACAGTATTGCACCCATGCATCTTGACTGGGCTAAGGAAATTAGCAGTAAGTATGAAATAACAAATACAAATGTGGATCAAATTTTGCAAAAAGAATTAGGTCTTGTTTTTGCTCGCGTTTTAGAAGACGCAGGAGTTTTCAAACAAACTGCAGAAGGTAAAGCCGCTTTTATGCGTTTTGTTAAGAAAGTAGGTCTATGTTAAGTTTTTAATTTTATTTAAGTAATCATATGAATAAAGGCAACAATAAGAGCATTTTTTAATAGGGAAAAATTAGTTTTTTCTTAACTTTTTTGGCATACTATTTCAGTTTATAATTAATATTATACATGATATAGTATTCAAAGATATATTTGTTAAGAGGACTTCTGCTAATGCTAAAACGAACCCAAAAATTTGTTCTTATTTTTCTAATTATTTATTTTCTTTTGCTTACCTGGCAGTTTTTTATAGCCGCTAAATCTGAAGCAGGATTAATACCATTAAAGGGCAAAGCAGTTGACATTTCTGTTATGCTTTTCTTTTCAATTCAACCGAATGGTTGGAACGAAAATATTATAAATTTAGTTATTTTGTTGGCCTTGGTACCTATCTTTGGAGCTGGTCTCTTAATCTATTTTAAAAATAATAATATGTTTAGCGCTGTCCAGCAAAGAATTGGATATCATGGTTTTATCAAAGCAGGGATTATTCGCTCCTTTATTATTGGGGTAGTATTTTCTTTAATAACTAATCTTTACCAGTTAGCATTAATTAACTTATTTTATTATCCCTTTTTCTTTAAAACCAGACCTATCAAATTATACATTGGTGCAAGACCAGGATATTTTTCTACTAACCAACTAATTGACTTATGTTCGTATGTTATATTATCTGCTATTGGCTGGGGTATTTTTGCTGTTTTAATTTTAAGTATTGGTCTGTTTGTATCAAAAAATAGTATTTATCTAGTTTTGGGCCCGTGTGTAGGGATGGGTTTAACCTTATTGTCATTCATAATATCACTGGGCAATGAATTTTTGCTCTTTCTCTCGTATTTGTGGTTTCCATTTGCTGTACTTGCACCGGGACAGTTTGCGCTAGGTTCTCGCTTGCCACCGATTAATTCATATTTGCTTTTTATAGTAGTGGCATTGGTTTATCTGTCACTTGCTGCTTACTTAATTAAATTGTGGCAGCAGAAAAGAAAGCTGGGCTAATTATGCGCTTAAAAAGAATATCCTGCAGACTTGTTTTAAATGGTTTTATCGTATTTTTGATAGGACTAATGGGAAGCATTATACTTATAAAAACAGGTTCACCGGAAACCATGGAATTGCCAAACGAATACCTCAATTTTCACATGGTATCACTGTATTTGCAACCAGCGGTCTTCTTGCTATTTTATAAGCAGATACTTACTTTTCGTAACATCAACGTGTTTGTGACGGTGCGAAAAAAGAATAAGTCGATGATCATGCACTTAATGGTACTGGCTACAATTTATTGTTTAATTTTTGTATTAGGTCTTTTTGTTCCGTATTTTTTTACTGATTACCCTTTATTTAAATTTGGTAACCCAATTGTAGGCATTGAACTCATACTACTACATGTTCTGGCTTTTTTGCTTCTACTTTGGCTGTTAGTTGGTGGCTATAACTGGCATAGGCCTTATTTATTATTGCTAATGGCGATAATCATAGATTTAATTTATCACTACTATATAGAAAAAAATATTTTAATAAATTATAGTCCCGTGTATGACGAGTTATATCGGGCTATCCATGAAATTTATGGTGGCTTTTAAGGAGAAATAATGTTAGAGCTTAAGCAGATAAAAAAGTCATTTGGTCAGAAGCTGGTTTTAAAAAGCGTATCTTTGACAGCTAAGCCAGGAGAACTAATTCATATTTCAGGTATTAACGGTTCTGGGAAGTCTACCATTTTTAAGATTATTACCGGCTTGTTAAAAGCAGACAGCGGTGAAATTAAGCTGGATGAAAATGATATTGTTGGGGCATTAATTGAAAATCCCAATTTTTTGGAATATGAGTCAGCCATGTCTAACCTTCATTTTCTGGCTAATCTTAACAAGCGCTTTAATGAGAAAGAAGTTAGGGCTTTACTACAGTACTTTATGCTTGATCCTGACGATCCGGAACCCATAGTCAAGTATTCTGTTGGTATGAGGCAAAAGGTGGGCATCATCCAGGCTGTGATGGAAAACCAAAATATTATTTTGCTTGATGAGCCGACACGTGGAATTGATCAAGAGAGCATTGGCTTATTTGTAGCTATGCTTAAAAAATTAAGACAGCAAAATAAAACTATAGTGGTTGCCAGCCATGATCAAATTAATGAGCTTAAATACGATCGTCAATTCGTATTGAAGAAGGGAATACTGCGAGAAAAGCAAAAATAGCTTTAAGTACTTATTCAAAGCGTATAAAAAAGCATTGGGAAAACTTCAAGGTGATATAACCACCAAATTTCTCAATGCTTTTTAATATTTAACTTTTTGAACGGAAATAATAACTTTATTTAAAAGCCAAAGCGCCCATTGGGTCCCATGGCAGTAATTGAATCGGGTCCTTAGCTCCTTCATCAAAGGCTTTCTTTAGCTCATCTGGTAAGAATTTCTTGTTAATAACGGCTTGGTAAACAAAATCATCAAACCAAGAATCACTCATGACGAAGTAGCCTTTAAAGCCAGGTTTTTCTCCCCAGGAATTTTCAATCTTCCATTTAGTAGGCTTGTCATTGACTAAGTCAACGCCGGTGATAACCATGGCATGATCCATCATACTTTCACTTGAATCAAGCTTGTCTGCCTTTGACATTGAAAAGTCAACGTCAAATAGTTCATCACGCTTATAAATGTTAGTATCAAGCAAGCCCAGTTGTCTTTCTGAATCCTTACCAACATTTGAACCAAACCAAACAACTTCTCCGGCTTTTAGTTGTTTAATAATCAAGTCTTTCATTTCAGAAATCTTAACGTTAAGGTGGCGTACTTGTCTACCGCCAACAACATTACCCAAGTACTCAACTGAAAAGACTTTGTGATATGGTTTATCATCAGTAGGAGAGTTAATGATTGAAACATGATCTTCCAAGTTCATGCCCACAAATTTATCAAAGAATTCTTTAGGAGTGATACCAGCTTCACGGTGGTAATTACCATCATCATCTTTATATTCAAAGTCAAATTTCTTTGGTGGTACGCCTAATGAAATAGCTAAAATGCGGAAAACATCATTTAACAATTCGTTTTTGCGTTGCTCAATTTCGTCTTCTGACTTACCTGCATTGACCAAATCGCGTAATTCTAAGCCGTCTTTACGCAAAAGAGTATTTAAAGTATCATTTAAAGCTCCAGAATTTTTCGAATTGGCAGTTTCTGGGTAAACAGACTTGGGTACAATACCATACTTTTCAACTAATCCACATAACATGTCCCATTGACCACCATCTTGTTGGGGAGTTGCGAATAGGAAGCTAACTTTACGGTCACCGAGTGGCTTTTTAGCTGACGCAATTACATTTTCGAAGAAGAAGTTTGATTTTTCAAATTTGTCCCAGAAGTTAGTGTAATTTTGAGATAATTCAAAATCCTTAATCTTATATTCTTTTTGCAATGGGTGACGCATAGTATTTAATGCAGAAAACATCCAGCAGCGACCAGACTGCTTTTGATCAGCAGGTTTACCGGTATCAATCTCTACGGAAAAAGTAGGTGTTAAATCAATTTTTGATTGCAAATTTTGACTTGCCTTAAAAATGCCGTTTTCTTGAGCAGCATGACTGGCAATATTAATTCCAGCATGATTTGATAAGTCTTTTGTAAATTTATCAATGGCTGCACTTGTAATTTCTTTTGTCATTTATATTAAAATCCTCCTTAAACAAACTAATACTATTTTAGCCTAACTAAATAAAGTAGTCTATCTTTGAAAATTTAATTATTGTTAAAAATATATTTGCTTTTGCTTTATCTATTTAATCTGCAAAGTTTATATATTTTTGTTTGCTGGATTTGGCTTGTGATACCAGATCGAATGAAATTCTGAATGCCTCTCGAAGTATTTAATAACTAAAGGATCAAGTGGCCAAACAGGTAAGTGAGATTCTTGAGCAATAAACATTACTGTTGCCATTTGTTCGTGTAAAATCTTGTCACTATCTATTTTGGGGTTGATAAAGAAATGGTTCATTATCCAGACAGTAGCGTCTTTGCGCTTAATTTTATCCATGGTCCAGCTACAAATAGTTTCGCCATTATCATCATCTTCGCGAAAGTACTGGTGGGGGTTATCTAAGTTAAACATTTACTTTTCCTTCACACTTTAATATTTTAGCTAATTTTATCAAACTAATTATATAAGATTTTAAAACACAGCAGTAAATTAATGTAAAATAGTGTTTAAAGATTTTTAAAGGAGATAACATGGAGAAAATTCGGGGCTTTGAAATTGTATCTAAATATAAAAATAAAAATGTGGCGTTACCTAGAAGACAAACAATTGCCAGCGCAGGCTATGATTTAGCAGCAGCAAAAGACGTTTTAATTCCCAGTATTTGGCGACTTAATTTTGTGCGTATTTTTCGGTTAATTCGCAATGGTCATCAGCTATACGAACAAGACTATGAAATGGCCGAACATGTACTCAAGCCGTTTTTAATTCCGACAGGTGTAAAGGCTTATATGCCTGAAGATGAAGTGTTAATATTGGCTAACCGCTCTTCAAATACTTTTAAAAAAAATCTTTCTTTGCCAAATGGCGTGGGCGTCATTGATGCGGATTATTACAATAATGATGACAATGAAGGTGAAATTTTCGTGCAGTTAATTAATTATGGTGTCAGACCAATTCAGATTCACAAGGGGGATCGAATTGGTCAGGGGATTTTTGTACATTATTTAAAAACCGATAATGATCTGCCTATTGACAGGCAAAGGTTAAGCGGTTTTGGCTCAACTAATAAGAAGGAAAGCTAAATGGCAAAACTTAAAACAAAGTATAAATGTCGTTCTTGTGGCTATATTTCTGCCAGCTATTTAGGCCGCTGTCCTAATTGCGGTGCATGGAATCAGTTTGAAAAGGAAACTGAAGCGGTGCAAAATCGCTCAACTAAAGGCAGCCCTAGTCGCTTGATTAAGAAAACCGGAATAAGTGAACCGGTTAAGTTGGAAAATGTTAAGGCTGAAAAAGAAGAACGCATTCAGACTAGTATGGAAGAATTGAACAGGGTTCTAGGTGGGGGCATTGTTCCAGGCTCCTTAGTCTTAATTGGTGGTGATCCAGGAATTGGCAAATCAACTTTAATGTTGCAAATCATGAGCGAACTAGCTGGTAAATATAAAGTATTGTACGTTTCCGGTGAAGAATCAGCTAATCAAATCAAGTTAAGAGCAGATCGCTTGGGACTGCCGGCTAATGATATGATGCTTTATCCAGAAACTGATATGGAAGATATTCGCCAGCAAATTGCCGATTTAGCACCTGACTTTGTTGTCATTGACTCAATTCAAACTATGAATGAACCTAGCTTAGACTCAATGACGGGTTCAGCATCACAAGTAAGGGAAGTTACAAGTGAGTTAATGAAAATAGCCAAAATGGATGCTATTACCGTTTTTGTTATCGGCCATGTTACAAAGGAAGGGGCAATTGCCGGCCCTAAAATTTTGGAGCACATGGTTGACACTGTTCTTTATTTTGAAGGTGATGAACACCATGCCTACCGTATTTTGCATTCCGTTAAAAACAGATTTGGCGCAGCTAATGAAATCGGCATGTTTGAAATGGTTAATAATGGTTTAAAAGAAGTTACTAACCCGTCTGCTATTTTTTTGGATGAGCGTTTACCGAAGTCAACCGGGTCTGCTATAGTCGTTTCACTCGAAGGGACTCGTCCTATTTTGGCAGAGATTCAGGCATTAGTTACACCCACTGCTTTTGGCTATGCTAAAAGAACTACATCTGGTATTGATTATAACCGCGCTGGACTGCTGTTAGCAGTTTTGGAAAAACGGGGCAACTTAATGTTGCAAAATCAGGATGTCTATTTAACAGCTACCGGTGGAATACGCCTTAACGAACCCGCTGTTGATTTAGCCGTTGTCATGGCAATAGCGTCAAGCTATAAAAATCAGGAAATTTTGCCCACAGATTGTTTTGTAGGCGAAGTCGGTTTAACTGGTGAAGTAAGGCGAGTTAATCAAATAGATGCGCGAATTAAGGAAGCAGCTAAAACTGGGTTTAAGCGTATTTTTATTCCCAAACATAATATGCATACCAGCCTGAAAAACGCCGATATTGAAATTATTCCGGTTTCAAGTATTCCGCAAGCATTAAAACTGGTTTTAGGCTAACGAATATTGAACTTTTTGACTATTACGGGTAAACTTAAATTGTTTATATTTACTTTTTGAAAGAGGCATGAATTTTGGCTAAACAAAAAATTCGGGTAAGATATGCCCCAAGTCCAACGGGGCATTTACATATTGGTAATGCACGGACTGCGCTATTTAATTACTTATTCGCGCGGCATAATAAGGGAACTTTTGTTTTAAGAATTGAGGATACGGACCAGAAGCGTAATGTTGCAGGCGGCTCAGAGTCGCAGATGGAAAACCTGCACTGGCTCGGCATCGATTGGGATGAAGGTCCTGATAAAGGTGGCGCTTATGGCCCATACCGTCAATCTGAGCGTAAGGATATTTACAATAAATATATCAAACAGCTGATTGATGAGGGCAAAGCTTATTATTCTTATAAAACTGAAGAAGAATTAGAAGAGCAGCGTGAAGAACAGCGGGCAATGGGAATTGCTCCCCACTATACCTACGAATATGAAGGCATGACAGCTGCTGAAATTGCTCAAAAGCAAGAAGAAGCAGAGAAGAAGGGCTTAAAGCCGGTTGTTCGTATCCACATTCCTGAAATGGAAACATATTCTTGGGATGATATTGTTAAGGGACATCTAAGTTTCGAATCTGATACCATTGGTGGCGATTTTGTTATTCAAAAGCGCGATGGTATGCCAACTTATAACTTTGCTGTTGTTATTGATGATCACCTGATGGAAATCACTCATGTTTTGCGTGGAGATGATCACGTTTCAAACACACCAAAACAATTAGCGGTTTATGAGGCATTAGGCTGGCAGCCGCCAAAGTTTGGTCATATGACTTTGATTATTAATTCTGAAACAGGTAAGAAACTTTCTAAGCGTGATGAATCTGTTTTACAATTCATTGAACAATATAGAGATTTAGGTTATTTGCCTGATGCAATGTTTAACTTTATTACTTTATTGGGCTGGTCTCCTGTGGGCGAGAGTGAAATTTTCAGTCAACGAGAATTAATTAAGCAATTTGATCCTGCGCGTTTGTCAAATTCTCCTGCTGCTTTTGACCAGAAAAAACTGGAATGGATTAACAACCAGTATATTAAGAAAGCTGACCGGGACACTCTTTTGGATTTGGCGCTTAACAACTTGCAGGAAGCTGGTTTGGTGGAAAAAGATCCCAATCCGGAAAAGATGGAATGGGTAAGGCAATTGGTTAATATTTATTCTGTCCAAATGTCTTATACAAAACAAATTGTGGATTTGGCTAAGATTTTCTTCAACGCACCTAAAGATTTAAGTGAAAAAGAAATTGCAGAAATTCGTCAAGATGATGCTAGACCAGTAGTTGAGGAATTTAAGAAGCAAATTGATTTGATTCCCCGTTTTACTGCACCGCAAATTATGAATGCGGTTCAGGCAACTCGTCAAGCAACTGGGATTAAGGGCAGACGCTTGTTTATGCCAATTCGAATTGCTACTACCAGGTCAATGGTAGGACCAGGAATTGGCGAAGCGATGGAGCTCTTAGGCAAAAAACGCGTGTTAGAGCATCTGGACTTAACATTAAAACAAATGAGTGAAAATGGCTTGTAAATAAAAGCAGCGTATTATTCCGATATTGAATGAGTAATACGCTGTTTTAGTGTACATTTGAAAGAAACTTGGCTACGTTAAGATTAAATCTTTTGCTTATTAGGATTTGTCAGGGTTTCTGGTAAAATGAAAATATAAGATTTTAGAAAGGCAAGTCAGCCGCTGTGAAAATTTATAATACTTTAACAAATACAAAGGAAGAATTTAAGCCGATAGTCCCCGGACAAGTGACAATGTATGTGTGTGGACCAACGGTATATAATTACATTCATATTGGTAATGCCAGAAGCGTCATTGCTTTTGACACAATCAGACGTTATTTAGAATTTCGTGGGTTCAAGGTTAACTATGTGTCCAATTTTACAGATGTAGATGACAAGATGATTGCTGAAGCTCAAACTGAACATCTGACTGTCCCTGATTTGGCTGCAAGATATATTAAAGCTTACCTAGCAGATATTGCTGCTTTAAATGTTGAGCCTGCTACTAAAAATCCTCGTGCTACGCATGAAATCACTGCGATTATCAAATTTATCCAAAAACTAATTGATAAAGGATATGCCTATGAATCAGACGGGGATGTCTATTATCATGCCCGGAAATTTAAGCACTATGGTCAACTTAGCAGTCAAAACATTTCCGAACTTGAAGAAGGGGCTTCTAAGCATATTAATGCTGCAGAACAAGAGCGAAAAAAAGACCCGATTGATTTTGCCTTATGGAAAAAGCAAAAAAATTCAGCGGAAATAGCTTGGAAATCGCCTTGGGGAATGGGCCGTCCTGGCTGGCACATAGAATGTTCAGTTATGGCTATTAAATATTTGGGAGAAACCATTGATATTCATGGTGGGGGCCAAGACCTGGAATTTCCTCATCACGAAAATGAAATTGCACAAAGTGAAGCTGTAACAGGAAAAACCTTTGTTCATTACTGGATGCACAATGGTTTTGTGACAGTTGGATCGGATGCAGAAAAAATGTCCAAGTCGCTGCACAATTTCGTGACTGTCAATGATTTACTACAAGAAGTGGATCCACAAGTATTGCGCTTCTTTATGGCAAGCGTTCAATATCGCAGACAAATTAACTATTCCGCGGAAAATCTAAAGCAGGCGCAAATTATTTTACAGCGGTTCAAAAATACATTTAATAACCTGGAATACCGACTAAAAGATGAATCAGTTAGTGAAAAGTCAGAATCTCTAGCCGTTAAAATTAAAGACACTGAACAAAAATTTATCACAGCTATGGACGATGACTTTAATGTGCAGAATGCTTTAACCGCCATTTATGATTTATTACCAGAAATTAATGCTAATATTAATGCAAAAAATGCTGATAAAGATGCTCTTAAAAAAGCAGCTAAGCTTTTAACAAGCTGGCTGGCTGTTTTTGGAATAGACAGACAGCGCTTAATTACCGCTGAAAATCAAAATGATGATGAGCAAGTTCAGCGATTAATAAAAAAACGTGAAGAAGCCCGGAAGAATAGAGATTGGGCACAAAGTGATGCACTGCGTGATGAATTAAAGCAAATGGGTATTACTGTTGAAGATACACCGCAAGGAACAAGGTGGCTACGTGAGTAAAACTAAAATAATGATAGAAAATGATGTTAATCCAGAGACCTTAAATGGGCAAACTTTAGCTTATCTTGGGGATGCTGTTTATGAGATATTTATTAGGCGTCACCTCATTAAATGCGGCATTGTTAAACCCCAGTCTTTGCAAAGACGGGCAACCCATTACGTTTCGGCTAAGGCACAGGCAGCATTAATTACCAAACTGCAAGAAGATAATCTGCTGACAAAAGATGAAATTGCAACTTTTCATCGCGGAAGAAATTCAAAAACTTATACGAAAGCTAAAAACACCAGTTTAGCCACCTACCAATTATCTACAGGTTTTGAAGCAGTTTGGGGCTACTTGGAACTTTTAAACAAAAAAAATCGTATTCAAGAATTAACTGAGTGGTGTATTAAAACTATTGAGAATGGGGGCATTGAGAAGTATGACTTTAAGTGACAAGGATTTTGTCTATGGCCGGCATGCTGGGCTGGATTATTTAAGAACACAAGATGCTGATCACATTAACAAAATTTTTTTGCAACAAGGAATAAAAGAAAACTTTGCTAATGAGGTTTATGCCCTGGCTAAGCAAAAGGGCTTAATTATACAAACTGTTCCTAAAAGTAAATTGGATAAGTTAGTTCAGGGTGAGAATCATCAAGGACTAGTTTTAACAGTTGCGAGTTTCGAATATGCTGATTTGGAACAATTATTAGAGCAATTTGCAAATACCAAAGAGGATCCATTTTTATTAATGCTTGATTCAATTGAAGATCCGCACAATTTAGGCTCTATTTTAAGAACTGCTGATGCAACTGGCGTTGATGCAATTATCATTCCTAAAAGAAGAGCTACTGGTTTAACTTCTGTGGTCGCCAAAACTTCAACTGGTGCGATTGACTATGTGCCGGTAGCACGGGTAAACAATCTTGTGCAAACTGCAAAGATGCTTAAAAAGCGAGGCTATTGGCTTTTTGGTACTGATATGCAAGGTACAGATTATCGTCAATGGAATAGTAATGGTAAAACAGTTTTGGTAATCGGCAATGAAGGCAAAGGAATATCACGACTGCTTAAAGAGCAGATGGATCAGATGTTGACTTTACCCATGGTCGGTCACGTACAATCACTTAATGCCAGCGTCGCCACAGGTGTTTTGCTTTATCAGATGCTTAATAGTAGAAATCCACTCCCATAATTTCGTAACACTTTGGTTTAACCAGAGTGTTTTTTTTATTGCAAAATTCTAAAAAACTTTTTTAAGTTTAATGCAGCTTTAACAAATTTAACTTTTTGTCATGGCTAAGTTAACACAAAAAAATAGTTGCTGAATTTGAACCTAAGTTCGATTTTTAGGATATTTTGGTTGTTGTATTCTTCAGAAAAATTTACCAAAAGGAGAAATTAAATGAAGGATACCGAAAAAGCAATTAAAAGTGAGGCGGAATTAATTCGACAAATTAAAGAAGGGGATGATGCGGCGCTAATAAATTTATGCCAGCTTTATAAACCTTTGATTAATAAAATTAAGAGTATGTATCATGTTCGCTACTATGATAATCAGGATTGGGAGCAGGATGCGATGATTATTTGTCATGAATCGGCGATTGGTTTTGATTTAAATAAAGGAAAATTCAGCAGCTATTATAAGACCAGGCTTACTAACCATGCTCGATCTTTGGTTAGGTATGACAATGCTTATCGCAGACAGGCGTTGAAACAATCAATTTCTTTAGAAACGGCAAAGAAAAATCATATTTTGCCCCTAAATAAGTCTTTTGCCTCCATACCAGAAATACCTTTAAGTGAAAATATTGCAATTTTAACCGCAAGATTATCTGATTTGGAAATTAATGCGCTGCTAGTGGGATTAGGCATTAAGGACCAAGAAGATGTAATCAACAATTTAAAGATCAGCCAGCTAACTTTAGCGAGAGCGCGTTCGCGCCTTGTCCAAAAAATGCGCCAAACATTGCTCAGTTAGTATTTTTATAGTATACATTTAGAAAATGCGGTATAATTTTACTTGTAGAATAATTTTTAGGAGGTAGTTAAGATGGCAGAAGATGTTATGAAGACTGCATTGTTAGATCGTCACATGAAAGAAGTTTTTGACTGGAGTGATTCAGATCTTCCAGTTAGAGATGCTCTTTGGGATTATTTTATGGAAAAGAATGGTAAAGATACCATTAAGACTGAGGAAGCTATGCTCCCATTCCTAAAAGATACTGACGATAAAATCGAATCCTTCGTAAACGAAAATCTTAAGAAGTAAATCCGACTAATACAATGTTCTACGCACAGTGGTCACGCAATTGTTTGGCCACTATAAAGCAGCTGCTTGAAGAAGCAACTGCTTTTATTATATTTTTTAAAATTTGAACTTAACCAAGTTTATAGGTAATTATTAAATTAATTGCTTAAGCAATTAATTTTTGCTAAAATACAATAGTTTGGAAGTGAGATTATGGCAGTGAAAAAAGCATCTTTGGCCTGCAGTATTTGCGGCTCTCGTAATTACTCAATCACCGCAAGTAAAAATCGCACTCAGCGGCTTGAATTGAAAAAGTTTTGTAAGCATTGCGGTAAAATGACTATACATAAGGAAACGAGGTAAGTTATGGTTAAATTTTTTAAAAGTGTAGTTGAAGAAATGCGTTTGGTTACTTGGCCAACTGCTAAACAAAATCGTCATGACACAGCAATCGTAATTGTTTCCTCAATTTTGTTTGCAGCATATTTAGGTTTGCTTGATTTATTGCTAACCAATATTACTCAAATTGTTATGTAATAGCACAGTTTCTCTGTTTGTGGTACAATGAAATGAGTTATAAAAGTCCTCTGACGCAAGAGGCTTTTTTGTTTGCCAAAAATAAAAGGAGAATTTCTAATAATGGTAGAAACAACTAAGAAGCAGTGGTATGTACTTCATACTTACTCAGGATATGAAGATAAAGTTAAATCGGATCTATTATCACGTGCACAAAGTATGGGAATGCAAGATTATATCTTTCGCGTTATGGTTCCTGAGCAAGAAAAAATTGAAAAAGTAAATAATAAGAAAAAAGAAGTAGAAGAAAAAATCTTTCCGGGCTATGTTCTGGTGGAGATGGTAATGACGGATGAAAGCTGGTTTGTTGTCCGTAATACACCAAATGTTACCGGCTTTGTAGGCTCACATGGTGGTGGCTCGAAACCATCTCCTCTTTTAGAAGAAGAAGTAAACAGACTTTTACGCCAGCAAGGTGAACCGGCTAAAAGACCACAAATTGACTTTGAAGTTGGGGAAACTGTTACTATTATTGATGGCGCTTTTAATGGTGTTGAAGGCAAGATTACGGAAATTCAGCCGGATAAATATAAGTTGTTTGTTTCGGTTGACATGTTTGGCCGTGCTACTACCACTGAGCTTGACTATGATCAAGTGAAGAAGATTAGTTAATAAATAGGTCAATTATTGCAAAATTGCTAAATTGATGATAATATATTAAAGTACTTTTATTATTGTGGGAGGAAAAGTAGGTAACTTTTCCATTTTAACCACGCACGGAATCAAGGAGGTTTTGACCGTGGCAAAGAAAGTTGTAAATGTTGTTAAATTACAAATTCCAGCTGGTGCTGCAACACCCGCTCCACCAGTTGGTCCAGCTTTAGGTCAAGCAGGTATTAACATTGTTGGTTTTACTAAGGACTTCAATGCTAGAACTGCTGACCAAAAAGGCATGATAATTCCTGTAGTCATCACAGTCTACGAAGATCGTTCATTCGATTTCGTAACTAAGACTCCACCAGCTCCAGTTCTTTTGAAACAAGCTGCTAAGATCGACAAGGCATCTGGTGAACCTAATACCAAGAAAGTTGGTAAGGTTACCAAGGATCAAGTTAAGGAAATTGCTGAAACAAAGATGAAGGACCTTAACGCTGCTGATGTCGAAGCTGCTATGCGGATGATCGAAGGCACTGCTAGAAGCATGGGTATCGAAGTCGAAGACTAATCCTGTTATTTATAACAATTTAGGTGGGAGAGTTTAAACTCGCTTGACCACATATTAAGGAGGAAATCACATGCCAAAGCATGGTAAAAAATATTTAGAAGCTGCTAAAAAAGTAGATTCAAAGAAATTGTATTCAGTTGCTGAAGCGATTAAGTTAGTTAAAGAAACTTCATACGCTGGCTTTGATGCATCAGTTGAGGTTTCATACAATTTAAGCGTTGACCCTAAACAGGCTGACCAACAAATTCGTGGTTCACTGGTATTGCCTAACGGTACTGGTAAGACCCAAAAAGTGATTGTATTTGCCGATGGTCCTCAAGCTGAACAAGCTAAGGCAGCTGGTGCTGACGAAGTTGGTTCTGACGATCTGGTTGAAAAAGTACAAAATGGTTACTTAGACTTTGATGTTGTTGTTGCTACACCAACAATGATGGCTAAAGTTGGTCGCTTAGGTCGTATTTTAGGACCTAAAGGCTTGATGCCAAACCCTAAGACCGGTACTGTAACAATGGATATTGAAAAAGCCGTTAAGAACGTTAAGGCTGGTCAGGTTGAATACCGTGTTGACCGTCAAGCTGCTATTCATGCTGCTATCGGAAAAGTTTCATTTACTGATGAACAGTTAATTGAAAACTTTGATGCTTTACGTGACGTTATTTTACGTGCACGTCCATCAGCAGCTAAGGGTCAATACATTAAGAGCGTAGCTGTGGCTGCAACCTTTGGCCCTGGAATTAAACTTGATCCATTAAATTTGGACTAAAACAAAATAGTTAACTAAAGCAACTTTGCTATCTTGGCAAGTTGCTTTTTTTCTCTTTGCAAGTATTTATGATTGGTCTATGGTGAAAGTTTTGATAAACTAAAGCTGAATTTATTTGTCTAATTGAGGGAATTATTATGAAAAAAAGTAATTTGGGTGTACTGCTAGCATTAATCTTGTTTATACCCCTTTTTTTAACTGGCTGCAGTCAAAACCGGGAAAAAATTACTATAGTTGGCTCCAGTGCCTTACAACCTTTAATAGAACAAGCAGGTAATGATTATCACCTGGCCCATATGAGCAGCAATATTGTGGTTCAGGGCGGAGGTTCCGGTACCGGTTTAAGTCAAGTGCAGGCCGGAGCTGTTGAAGTTGGTACTTCAGATGTTTATGCGGAAACACAAAAAGGTATTGATGCCAAAAAACTGGAAGATTATCCAGTCGCTGTAGTTGGCATTGTTCCGATTGCTAATAAAGGCGTTGGGGTTA
Organism: Lactobacillus sp. ESL0260; assembly: GCF_003692935.1. Classification (NCBI taxonomy): domain Bacteria; kingdom Bacillati; phylum Bacillota; class Bacilli; order Lactobacillales; family Lactobacillaceae; genus Lactobacillus; species Lactobacillus sp. ESL0260. The sequence continues at coordinate 43,177 of NZ_REHO01000013.1, read as the reverse complement.
AAAATTTATCACCGAAACAGCTTTCTGATATTTTTACCGGCAAAATTACAAACTGGCGTCAAGTAGGTGGCAAAAATCAGTCAATCATTGTGATTAATCGTTCACGTGGTAGTGGTACAAGATCTACATTTGAAGATTTAATATTACAAGGAAAAGACGCGGTAAATTCTCAAGAGCAAGATTCTAACGGTACGGTTAAAAAGATTGTTAATTCAACGCCTGGTACTATTTCTTATATTTCTTTTCCCTACGCTAATGACCAAAATATTCAAAAAATAAGTATAAATCATGTTCAGCCCGAAAATAAAAATATTCCTACGAATAAGTGGCCGCTTTGGTCCTATGAGCATATGTACACAAAAGGCCAGCCTAATAAGGCAACGGCTGCTTTTATCAAATATGTATTAAGCGAAAAAGTACAAAAAGATTTGGTTCCCAAAATTGGCTATATCAGTGTTCACGAAATGAAAGTAACACGCAATAGTCAAAATAAGGTTACAAAGATAGGTAAATAAAATGGCAAAAAAAGAACAAGACTTACAGCAAGTTGTTGAGAACGCAATTGCCGAACAAAAAGTACCTCACGTTAAGTTTAAAGGTATTGATCCAAAAAATATTGATGTTGATCGTCTGACTAAGCCATCGAAAGAAACACGACAAGAGTGGTGGGGCCGAGGACTAACATTTTTAGCAATTATCTTAATTGGCATACTGATAATTGCAATTATTGGCTTTGTTGGAATGCATGGTTTGGCTACTTTCATTGATAACAAAGTAAATATCTTCCATTTTCTGTTTTCTACTGACTGGAATCCCGGTGCTGGTAAGAACCACGTTGGAGCAGCAGCAATGATTGTAACTTCGTTTGCAGTAACTCTACTTGCAGCGCTAATTGCGACACCTTTTTCCATTGCCGTAGCACTATTTATGACTGAATATGAATCAGGCAAAAGGGTGCAACTATTGCAATCGGTAATGGAGTTATTAGTAGGAATACCATCCGTAGTTTACGGCTTTATTGGTTTAATGGTAGTGGTTCCGGCTGTCAGAACTATTTTTGGCGGAACAGGTTTTGGTATTTTAACAGCAACATTAATACTTTTTGTAATGGTTTTGCCGACAATTACTTCTCTAACTGTTGATGCGTTTAAAGCGATTCCTAAGGATTTGCGTAAATCTTCCTCTGCATTGGGCGCGACAAAATGGCAGACTATATATCACGTTGTTTTAAGGGCTGCGCGTTCCCGTATTATGACAGCTATTATCTTTGGTATGGCTCGTGCTTTTGGGGAGGCCTTGGCTGTTCAAATGGCAATTGGAAATGCGGTCCTAATGCCTTATAACTTGGTAAGTCCGGCAGCTACTTTGACAAGTCAATTGACTAGTCAAATGGGTAATACTGTTATGGGGACTTTACCTAATAATGCGTTATGGTCATTGGCACTTTTACTGTTAATTATGTCATTGGTGTTCAATTTCTTAGTACATTTAATTGGAAAGAAGAGTTAGTAGTATTATGAATGCAAAAAAAACAAATCGAATTGCTACTGGCGTAATTTACTTTTTAGTGGGAATTGTTATATTGCTTTTGGTGGGAATTTTAGGTAATATTTTGGTTTCCGGAATCCCACACTTATCTTGGCATTTCTTAAGTTCAGCTTCCTCATCCTTTGAAGCAGGCGGCGGAATTAGGGACCAACTGTTTAATTCTCTCTACCTTTTACTTTTAACTTTGATTATTTCCCTGCCAATCGCTCTGGGAGCTGCTATTTATTTAGCTGAATACGCCCCAGACAACTGGTTTACGCAATTGATTAGAACTACTATCGAAATTTTGAGTTCATTACCATCAATTGTTGTCGGTCTTTTTGGCTATCTGCTGTTTGTAGTTCAATTTGGCTTGGGCTTTTCCATCCTTGCTGGTGCTTTAGCACTAACTTTTTTTAATTTACCTACTTTGACCAGTAATATCGAAGAAGCAATTAAAGGAGTTCCTCAGACGCAAAGAGAAGCCGGCTGGGCTTTGGGGCTATCAAATTGGAAAACTATTCACGGTATTGTTTTACCAGCTGCTCTTCCTGGAATAATTACTGGCGTGATTTTGAGCGCCGGAAGAGTCTTTGGTGAAGCTGCTGCTTTAATTTACACAGCCGGGCAGAGCGGCTCTACCGTAGATTATTCAAACTGGAATATGTTTAGTCCTACTAGTTTTTTAAATATTATGCGTCCCGCTGAGACATTAGCTGTACACATTTGGAAAGTAAATACTGAAGGTATTATTCCTGATGTTAACGTGGTGTCTGCTGCGACTTCAGCGCTGTTAGTAATTGTGGTTATCATCTTTAACTTTGGTGCACGTGCACTTGGCAACTGGATCTATAAACGGCTAACCGCTGCCAAGATAAAGTAGGAGGGTTCTTATGGAAAATTGGCAAAATCAAAAAAGCTACATTAAGACCTTTGCTGAGGATGAGTGTGCAATATCAACGAAAAATTTGAGTGTTTTCTATGGTGGTACTGTCCAGAAGTTGTTTGATGTCAGCTTGGGCTTTAAGAAAAATACAATTACTGCTTTAATTGGTGCTTCTGGATCAGGAAAATCAACTTTCTTGCGCTCACTTAATCGTATGAATGATCGGGTAGCCCGGGTTGATGGCAGCATTATGTTTCATAATCTTGATGTTAACCAAAGTAAAATTAATGTCTATGAATTGCGTAAAGCAATCGGTATGGTTTTTCAAAAACCAAATCCTTTTCCTAAATCGATTAGAGAAAACATCACTTACGCTTTGAAAGCTAACGGTCAACAGAACAAAAAGAAACTAGATCAGATAGTTGAGGAAAGTCTTAGAGCTGCAGCTTTGTGGGATGAAGTCAAAGATAAGCTAGATCAGAGTGCTCTAGCTCTTTCTGGGGGTCAGCAGCAAAGACTGTGCATTGCGCGAGCCATTGCATTAAAACCAGAAATTTTACTTCTAGATGAACCAGCCAGCGCTTTGGATCCGGTATCTACTGCCAAGCTTGAAGATACGCTGAAGCAACTACGCAAAAAATATACCATGGTTATGGTAACCCACAATATGCAGCAGGCTTCAAGAATTAGTGAGTATACAGCATTCTTTCATCTAGGACATGCGTTAGAATATGATACTACAACCAATATTTTTACTAATCCTCAAGGTGAAATCACTGAAAAGTACATTCAAGGAAGTTTTGGATAAAGGTGGCGTTATTAATGACAAATGTAATGGAGGCAAAAAATGTTAAACTTAAATACGGCAATTTTGAAGCCTTACATGGAATTAGTTTAGCATTTCCTGCACAAAAATTGACCGCCTTGATCGGGCCTTCTGGTTGTGGCAAATCAACCTTCTTGCGTTGCCTAAATCGCATGAATGACGATATTGATGATATTAAAATTACCGGTGAAATTTTGTTAGAAGGTAAAGATATCTATCATTCTCATATCGACTTAGTTGCTTTACGTAAGAAAGTGGGTATGGTATTCCAGCAACCAACGCCGTTTCCGTTTTCAGTTTTTGATAACGTCGCTTATGGTTTGCGTATAGCAGGGGTTAAAGATAAGGAACTGATTGAGCAGAGAGTTGAAGAAAGTTTAAAGCAAGCTGCAATTTGGAACGAAACAAAAGATAGCCTGCAGCGCAATGCCCTTGCTTTTTCAGGTGGACAACAACAACGTATCTGCATAGCCCGGGCGCTGGCAATTAGGCCGGAAGTGGTTTTGCTTGATGAACCAACTTCTGCTTTAGACCCAATATCAAGTTCTGAAATTGAAGAAACGTTAATGGCACTAAAGCAAAAATATACTTTCATCATGGTGACACACAACTTGCAACAAGCGAGTCGGGTTTCAGATCAGGTAGCTTTTCTGATGAATGGTGAGTTGATCGAATCTGGTTCGACACAGGAAATGTTCTTGTCACCTAAGAAAGAAATGACAAACAATTATCTTAATGGCCGTTTTGGCTAAATTTGGAGGTGGATTATGCACGAAATATTTTTAGACGAATTGAAGAAATTGAATGCTCGGTTTATGGAGATGGGCGTTTTAGTTAATGACCTGATCGATAGAGGTACGCGTTCTTTCGTCGAACATGATAAAAAAGCAGCGCAACAAATGATTGCGGAAGATAAGGAAGTTGCCAAAGAGGCTGTTAAAATAGAAAAGAAGGCTTTGGAATTAATGGCTTTACAGCAGCCCGTTGCGACTGACTTCCGAGTTGTTATCAGCATTTTAAAAGCTACAACAGACCTAGAAAGAATAGGAGAAAATGCTAATAGCATTGCTATTGAAACTGTCAGAGTTAAAGGTAATCCACGTCTGCCAGATGTTGAAAAAGTAATTTCCAACATGACACATCAGGTGCGGGAAATGCTGGTACAAGTATTAACGGCTTATGTTCAGGAAAATGAAAAAGATGCCAGACAAATGGTACTTGGTCATGCCAAAGTTTATAAGGATTATAAAAACGCCAGACAAATGATTATAGACGGAGTTGAACAAGAACCTGATGCTGCAGTGGCTTCTGCCAGCTATTTTGTCATTATTAGATTACTTGAAAGAATTAGCGATCACATTGTGAATTTAGCAAGTTGGGTAATTTATAAAACTTCGGGTGAATTATTCGAATTAATTAAGCCTGATCCGCAAGAAAAATAATTAACTTGCATTTAGAATATAATCCTGTTATATTTAATAAAGTAAATTCTACCTAAGACTCGGGTGGCATGACGCCTTAATTTCCCGCCGAGGCCAGAAGATAATGAAGAGTTTGAAGCTCCATGTCTTTCTTGGCATGGAGTTTTTATTTGGGCCTGATGGAATTTATTATTAATTTGATGGAGGTGAAATCGAGTGAGTAAAGCTGCTATTGCTGAAAAAGAGAAGTTCGTTGACGCGTTTGCTGAAGAACTTAAAGCTGCAAAAGCAATCTTGGTAATTGATTACCTTGGCTTAACTGTTGAAGAAGTTACTAACATGCGTAAGGAACTTCGTGAAAACGACGTTAACATGAAGGTTGTTAAGAATACTTACTTAAGACGTGCTGCTGCTAAGGCTGGTATTGAAGGCCTTGAAGAGACTTTTGTTGGTCCTACTGCTGTAATTTATACTGATAATGCTGAAGATATTACTGAACCAGCACGTATTGTTTCTAAGTACGAAGATAATTATGATGTTATCGACATTAAGGGTGGTATGCTAGAAGGCAAATTGACTTCTAAAGAAGAAATCAAAGAGCTTGCTGCCATTCCTGGACGCGAAGGTTTACTGTCAATGCTTGTTTCTGTATTACAAGCTCCAGTACGCAATTTCGCATATGCTGTTAAAGCTGTTGCTGATTCAAAAGATGAATCTGCAGAATAAATAATGTAATTTATATCTAAAATTTTGGAGGATAAAATAAGTATGGCTTTAGATACTGATAAGATTATTGAAGACTTAAAAGGTGCTTCAATTCTTGAATTAAATGACCTAGTAAAGGCTATTGAAGATGAATTTGGTGTTTCTGCTGCTGCTCCAGTTGCTGCTGCAGGTGCTGCAGGTGGCGAAGCTGCTGCTAAGACATCATTTGATGTTGAATTGACAGAAGCTGGCCAAGAAAAGGTTAAGGTTATTAAGGCTGTCCGTGATATTACTGGACTTGGCCTTAAGGACTCAAAAGATCTTGTTGATGGCGCTCCTAAGAACGTTAAGGAAGGCGTTTCTGAAGACGAAGCTAATGACATTAAATCTAAGCTTGAAGAAGTTGGCGCTACAGTTACAGTTAAATAATTGTAGTCTAGCTAACCAAGCTAATAAAGGACGTATTTGCGATAAGCAGGTACGTCCTTTTTATATTACCTAATTTGCTATTTTCACTATACTTTTAAGGACTATAACTGTAAATATCACTTTATAAGATAATAAAAAAGATAGCTATTTATTTATAGAATGGTTAGTGCTATTATTGATTTAAAAGTGTACAGAAAAACAAAAGGAGAAGTAAATGAAAAAAATCAGTTATCATAAACTTGTAGCTGCAGTAGTAGCAATCACAAGCATTGCAAGTGGGTTATTTGTTGATTCAAGGATTACTGCAGCTAAGTCAGTTTCAGGCAGTATCGTCTTGAAAGCGCCAGCAGTAAAAAGGGTCAAGGTTAAAAGGAAAGCAAATCTATATAACAATAAAGGGCGCAAGTTAAAGAAAAAATTTTTGAAAAAAGGTAGAAAATTAACTGTTATTAAAAAAGCCAAAAAAATAAGAGGTAAGAAGTTTTATTTTGTGACTAAAAATAAGCTGATTTTGGCCAAAGATGTTACTACTTTAAAAACGAAAGCTAAAAAACCGCAGAACTTGCCAACAAATCCATCTAATACCCAAGATAAAGTAACACCACCAAACTCAACCAATACAGGTACAACTCAGACTGCTAAAAAGAACGCAAAAATTGAAAGCTTTTCTCTTAGTGAATTTAGAGAAGAATTTTTAAAAAAATTGAATGAAGAAAGAGCTCAACGTGGACTTAATGCTGTTAGTGAAGATGATAATCTTGATGAAGTAGTTCAAAATAGAACAAAATTATTGCCTGATAATTTTGCACATGTTGATGCTGCTGGCAATTTCATTTTGAATGATTTCTTTAATAAAGCAGGGGTCAAGCGTCACAGTACAGCAGAATGCTTAGCAATGTTTCCTTGGGGTGTAGACGTGAACCACTCAGACAATAGTTTGCTTGATGCTACGAAAAACGCAAGCAGTGCGCTAGTTGCTGACAATATGATTTACGAATATATCTATAATGATGCTGAATCTAATTGGGGTCACCGTGACATTTTACTCGATCCGAGTGCCAAAACAATTGGTCTGGGTGCAATAGCAGAAAATGAAAGCGAGCAGATATATTCTTCAGTTGGTGTAATTTGTTAATTACTAAACTTAAATAAAAGTTTTAATTATAAAAATAATAAATCTAATTATGTTTTGAAATAGGTTTCTAACATAGTTAGATTTTTATTTTGTTTGCAAAAATACTATTGTCCGCTAAAATTAATTAGATAAGGTTTTAAGAAATGAGCAAATTATGACTGATAAAGAAAATCAAATGTATTTCACTGAAAATCCAACTTCCGCGCATAATGAACGTGTCATTGACTATCAAGTTAATGGGATTGATCTTAAATTTACTACTGATGCAGGAGTTTTTTCCAAAACGCGCGTAGATTACGGTTCAGGTGTCTTAATTAAAGAAATGGCAAACATTGTTTTCCCTCAAAATAACATTCTGGATGTCGGAACTGGTTATGGTCCTATTGGACTGTTTGCAGCCAAATTTTGGCCCGATCAAACTGTAGATATGGTTGATATTAACGAGCGAGGACTGGTTCTGGCAAAAGAAAACGCTGCAGTTAATGGAATAAAAAATGTCAATATTTATAAGTCAGATGTTTACGAAAATGTTTCTGACGAACCAAAATTTGGTTTAATTGTGACTAATCCGCCTATTCGAGCAGGAAAGAGCGTCGTTTCTAATATCTTAAATGGTGCCAAGAGCCACCTTATCCAAAATGGCGTTTTGTTAGCCGTAATTCAGAAGAAGCAGGGAGAACCCAGTGCGCGCAAATTGCTAATTAAAACTTTTGGCAACTGTGTGATATTAAAAAGAGATAAAGGTTACTATGTATTGCAGGCGGTGAATAGGTAATGCCATTTTCAAGCGCTGACAAAAAGAATTTTATGCAACTAGCTTTTAAACAGGCCGAAAAAGCGCAAAGCTTGGGGGAAGTTCCAATTGGCGCCGTAATAATTGCGCCAGATGGGCAAGTTATTGGAGAAGGGTTTAACCGGCGAGAATTAGACCAAGACGCGACGCAACATGCCGAAATGATTGCAATCAGGCAAGCTTGCTCAAAGTTCGGTACCTGGCGTTTAATTGATTGCAGTCTTTTTGTCACCTTAGAACCTTGTCCAATGTGTGCGGGTGCAATTATTAATTCCCGCATTAAAAATGTTTTTTTTGGGGCACTTGATCCTAAAGCTGGTGCAGCTGGCAGCGTGGTTAACCTTTTTGAAATGGCTAAATTTAACCATCATCCTCACGTAATTCGGGGATTATATCGTGAAGAAGCCAGTCAAATGTTGAAAAGCTTTTTCAAAGAGATCAGACAAAAGCAGAAAGCAGCAAAAGACTCTGGTAAAAATTTCGCAAATTAGTGGAAAAATACTGTAAAATAAGGTAATATATCTTATGGGCAATGTTTGACCTCCAAAGCGTGTCAGGACCGGAAGGTAGCAGCACTAAGGTTGCTCGGGCATGTGCCTTTTATTAGATAATTACAAACTCTTAACTCTTTCGCAAGAGTTAAGAGTTTTTTACTAGGGAAGACTGATCAATGGCTTATCAAGCGTTATACCGCAAATGGAGACCGCGCACTTTTGCTAGTGTGATTGGTCAAAATGATATTACGGATACTTTGAAAAATGCAATTAAGCGCGGTACAATCTCCCATGCCTTTTTATTTGCTGGGCCACGTGGTACTGGGAAAACTTCCTGTGCCAAGATCTTTGCTAAAGCTTTGAATTGTACCAACCTGCAAAACGGTGAACCATGTAATAAATGTGCTAATTGCCTGGCAGCTGATAAAGGTGCAATGGCGGATATTATGGAGATTGATGCGGCTTCCAATAATGGTGTTGATGAAATACGCGACATCAGAGATAAAGTAAAATACGCACCAACTCAGGGTAAATACAAAGTATATATCATTGATGAAGTCCATATGTTGTCAATGGGTGCATTCAATGCTTTGCTTAAAACATTAGAAGAACCGCCAGAGCACGTTGTTTTCATCTTAGCTACTACCGAACTGCAAAAAGTGCCGGCAACAATAATATCAAGAACTCAGCGTTACAATTTCAAACGTATCTCTCAAGCTGACCTAGAAAAGCGAATGAAGTATATACTGGAGCAAGAAAAGATCAGTTATGAAGATAAGGCTTTGGCTGTGATTGCTCAGGTAGCTGATGGTGGTATGAGGGATGCTTTGAGTATCTTAGACCAACTGTTGAGTTTTGACAAAAACAAAGTTGAGTATGATTCGGCTCTTGAAATAACTGGATTTGCCGCTAAAGAAAAAATTGAACAGATTTTATTAGCAATATTGAATGAGGATGCAACTAAAGCATTATCTTTAGCACAAACCGAACTTGCTAATGGTGCTAGTACGAAAAATATTTTAGATGAACTTATTGAAATGGCGACTAATGCCTTAATGGTTATTAAAACCAATGACAGTAGCCAGAACCTCTTTTTAAACGATGACTTTATTGAACAGATTAAAGAAGTTGCTCCTGAACGCTATTTTCAATTGATTTCTGCGGCTAATACCGCATTAAATGATTTACGTTATACTAATCAGCAGCAAATTCCGCTAGAAGTATTTGTAGTTGAATGTGCTGGGAAAAAGGCTAGTACGGCGGACTCTAAGAATGTTGTATCAGAGTCTGCCAATTCTAAAAATGCTGACCCGGATTTGATGGAAGAAATAGCAGCGTTAAAGAAGCAAGTTACGGCTTTAACCAAAAAAGTTGCCAGTTTAAGTAAAAAACAAACTAGAAACAGCGATCAGATTTTTCATCTTGATAATGCTGCAAGCGACCGCTTTAATCAAAGTGGTGCGAAAGGTACTAAAACCAAGTCTGTCGCAAAACCCAAAAAAGCAAGTAAAAACAGAAAAAAGGCCAATCAACAAAATCGTAAGCAGGTTTATCATGTGTTAGAAAATGCTACGAAGGATGACCTCACCGCTATCAAAAATGTTTGGCCCGATTTGCAATCTGTTTTGGGTGTTTCGCAAAGAGCTTTGTTAGATGTACTTGAGCCGGTTGCTGCTAGTGCGAATCAAGTAGTAATGAAATGTAAATACACCCTTTGGTTTGAAAAAGCTAGTAAAGATGGCAATTTATTAGATATTTTGACTGAAGAAATTGCTAAATTTACTAAGCATAATTATGAAATAGTGCTAGTACCTGATGAAGATTGGGCCACAGTACGTAAAGAATTTATACAGAAACATGGTAAAGAATTACTTGATAAGCAAAAGCAAAAAGATTCAGAATCAGAACAGGCTGAATCAGATAAGCAGATAGTGGATAAAGCCAAAGAGTTATTTGGTGACACAGTAAATGTTAAAGACTAGAATTTAAGGAGACAAGATAATGAGTAAAAGACCTAATTTTGGTGCCATGGGCGGTATGAATATGCAACAAATGATGAAACAGGCCAAAAAATTGCAAGAGCAAATGGCTCAGGAACAAGAAAATATTACCGCCCAGGAATTTGTGGGCAAATCTGCAGATGATTTAGTTGTAGCTACTTTTAGTGGTGATCGTAAATTAAAAAATATTACCATTAATAAGGATGCAATCGACCCGGATGATCCAGATATGCTGCAAGATTTAGTTATTGATGCCGTTAACAAAGGTCTGCAAGAAATTGATCAAGCTACGCAGCAAAGTTTAGGCAAGTATACGAAGGGTATGATTTAATTGCAATATCCAGCACCGATTGCGCATTTAATTGATTCTTATATGAAATTACCTGGTATTGGTGAAAAAACAGCAACAAGGCTTGCTTTTTATACTCTTGATATGCCAGATGAAGATGTTCACGGCTTTAGTACAGCACTAACAGAGGTAAAAGAAAAGCTTCATCGCTGTTCTATTTGTGGCAACATTACGGAAAAGGATCCGTGCCTAATCTGCAGTAATCCTGAACGAGACCAGTCGACTATTATGGTGGTTGAACAACCTAAAGACGTGATGGCTTTTGAAGACATGGGTGAATATAGTGGTCTATATCATGTTCTGCACGGTGTTTTATCACCAATGGATGGTATTGGGCCAGAAGAAATTAATATTAAGTCACTGATTGTTCGCTTGCAAAAACAGGATGATGTCAAAGAGGTTATTTTAGCTTTAAATTCAACTCCCGAAGGTGAATCAACAGCGATGTATATTAGCAAACTAATTAAGCCTGCTGGAATTAAAGTAACCCGCCTGGCTGCTGGTTTGGCTGTCGGTAGTGATATTGAATATGCTAATTCGATTACTTTAAAAAGAGCGGTACAAGGGAGAACTTCAATCTAATGGCTCGTAATAAAGTTAAAAAAATGGGTGACGAATTACTAATGGCCACAATTGAAGATTTGCAGGAGCAGATTGCTGTTCAAAAAAATCTTGATCCAACGACACTTGATATGTCTGAGGATAACGTGGTATCAGGTAAAATTTTAAGAGCAAAATATTCTTTTTTATATAATGAAGCTCGTCATCGTCATACAAGATTTAGTGGTTTTTCTAATGCGATTTCAGACTAAAAAGTCCTTAGTGAAAGGACTTTTTATTTTGCGCAAAAATTAAAAGTACGTTGGGGTGTTCATATAAAGAGAACTCTTGTAAAATAGAAACATGGAGAGTTTTATGAAAAATTATTTTATCAGTTTCGAAGGACCAGATGGGTCAGGAAAAAGTACAGTTTTAAAGCAGGTTGTAGCTCAAATAGGTCCTAGACTTAAGACACAATATCTAGTAACTAGGGAACCTGGAGGCTCAAAAATTGCAGAAAAAATCCGGCAATTAATTTTGGATCCTGTGAATGAAGAAATGTCCGCTAAAACTGAAGCATTGCTTTATGCAGCGTCTCGCAGCCAACACATGTTTGAAACTGTGATACCGGCTCTTAAAGCTGGTAAGGTAGTTTTCTCTGATCGATTTGTTGATAGTTCACTTGCTTATCAAGGAGCAGGACGAGATTTGGGTATTGCCGCTGTGAAACAGATTAATGATTTTGCCACCAGTAAAATTGAACCTGATCTCACTATTTTTCTCGACGTTAAACCGCAAATTGGCTTAGACAGGATTGCCCAAGAACGAGCTGGTCAAGAAGACCGTTTGGAACAGGAAAAATTAATTTTTCATCAAAAAGTTTACCGGGGCTATCAAGAAGTAAATCAAGCTTATCCTAAAAGAATAGTGGTAGTTAATGCAAATAAACCACTCAATTTGGTTGTAGAGGATTGTGTTAAAATAATTGCAAACCGATTACCAGCAGATTTGTTAAAGGACTGATTAAGATGAAATTAATAGTTGCAATTGTTCAAAAAGAAGATGCTAACCGTTTGCAGCGTACCTTTGTTAAAGAGAGTATTCGCGCAACTAAACTTGCTACAACAGGTGGATTTCTTAGTGAAGGTAATACGACCTTTCTTATCGGTATAGATGATAAGCATGTTAAACAAGTTTTGCGTATTATCAAGGATGAATCCAAATCACGTGAAGAATATATGAATCCGAATATGGTAATGACAGGCTTTGATATTAGTAGTCAACCGATAAAAATTACAGTTGGTGGGGCTACTTGCTTTGTCTTGCCTGTTGAAGAATTTAAGCAATTCTAATGTCTGTCAATATTAAGGAAGCGGGCCAGAAGCAAACTGAACTTTTGCGTCAGGCATTTGAACAAAATAAACTGGCGCACAGTTACTTATTCGTTGATGCTAATGAAATTCAGGCTTTAAATACAGCCTATTGGTTAGCCTGTCTTTTTAATTGTAGTGGTAGTAAAAAACCAGATGGTACTTGTCAGAACTGCCGGCAGATTATTTCAGGCAATCACCCGGATGTTTTGCTGGTAAAGCCCGAAGGCAAGCAAACTTTGGGCATCGATCAAGTGCGCATTTTAAAAGAAGAATTGGCTAAAAGTCCGGTTCAAAGCAGTGTCCGTTTCTTTTTTATTAATGAAGCACAAAAGTTAACTTTGCCTGCAGCTAATGCTTTGCTTAATTTACTAGAAGAGCCTATTGCACCTGTCGTTACAATTTTAATCACCAATAATACTGATCAAATTTTGCCAACAATTCGGTCACGTACTCAGATTATTAATTTTGCGAATAATGACAAAGAGAATGGTAAAAGTGCGGAATTATTAGCAAATGGCTTCAGTCCCAGTGAAGTTAGCGAGCTGGAAGATACAACTAAATTAGATAAAGATACTAAATATTTTTACCAAGAGATGATTGAGCACAATTCATTAGCACTTGTCAGTGCGCACCAGTTGGCAGAAATAGCAAGAAGCAAAAGTGAACAAAATTATATTCTCTTTTTACTTAAGAAATGGGCACAAGAGGATTTAGACAATAGTCATCAAGATGATGGAGCAAGAATGCTAAAGTATTTGCTTGAAATTGATAAGATGCAGTACAGCAATGTTAGTTTTCGTAATTTACTTGATTTTCTTGCTTTGCAGTGGAAACGGTAGGTGTTCGTGGTGGATTCATATTCAAAGTTGGAGCAGCTTCACGATTCGATGGTCAGCATGACCAAAACAATCGAAAGTTTAGAGAATAGTATTTTAGAGACTTTAAAAGAAAATACTGAATTAAAAGTAGAGAATCAATTGCTGCGCGAAAAAATGGACAAAATGAATAATGTCCACAATAGTACCGTAAAAACTCAAAGTGGCCTTGAATCTTTGCGGCAAATTTACAGCTCAGGTTATCATATTTGCAATATGTACTATGGCTCTCACCGTGATCCTAATACAGACTGCATGTTTTGCCTGGATATTCTTGATAATTTCGGTGAAAAAAAGAAGAAACATTAAAGGACTGATCAAATGCAGAGGCAAAGTAGTTATGCCCAAGAAAATGGTAAGCTTTATCTAGTGCCAACTCCGATTGGTAATTTGGAAGACATTACAATTAGAGCAAAAAAAGTTTTACAGGAAGCTGATTATATCGCAGCTGAAGATACCAGAACAAGTGGCATCCTACTTGAAAAAATTGGGGTCCATAATCATATGCTTTCCTTTCATAAGTATAATTCAAAGGAAAGAGCGCCCGAATTGATTAAATTAATGACGAAGGGTGCAGTTATCGCAGAAATTAGTGACGCTGGAATGCCCGTCATTTCTGATCCGGGTTATATTTTAGTCCAAGAGTGTATCAAGAATAATATTCCAGTTGTCCCTTTACCAGGTGCTTCCGCCTTTACTACTGCCTTGATTGCCTCTGGCTTTGATGCTCAGCCATTTACTTATTATGGCTTTTTACCGCGGAAAAAGAGTGAGCAAAAATCCTTTTTTGAACAAATGAATAAAGCACGCGCAACTTCTGTTTTTTATGAAGCACCACATAGATTAGTTAAGACTCTTAATAATATGGCAGAAATATTGGATTCTGAGCGGCAAATTGTTGTAGCCAGAGAACTGACTAAGATTCACGAGGAGTTTGTTCGTGGTACAATCAGTGAAGTTACTACTTATTTTGAGCAAAATGCGCCGAGAGGTGAATTTGTGATTTTGGTTTCACCAAATACCAAGCAAGCTGAAAAATTATCTTGGACTGCACTAATTGCGTTAGTAGAGAAGTTGGTTGCTAAAGGAAAAAGCAAAAAAATGGCAATTAAGGAGATTGCTCAGGAAAATCACGTTTCAAAAAATGAGTTATATGAACGTTATCATCAAAAGTAGGTGAAATTATGAAGTACAGTGAAAAACATATTGTAAATTTTTATGAATGTGATGAAAATAAAAATTTAAAATTACCTGCGATGATTGATTTGATGATGAGTGTTTCGGAGCATCAATTAGATTCAGGTAATGGTAGTACTAACGCCTTGACCAAAAGGGGATTAGGTTGGGTCGTGACGCAATATCATATGGAAATTGCCCGCCTGCCCCATCCAAATGAAGAAATTATACTTACAACTGAGCCATTTGGCTATAACCGTTTTTTGGAATATAGAAATTATGTATTTACCGATCAGACTGGAAATGAGTTGATAACAGTAAAAAGTGAATGGGTTTTATTTGATTTAAAGACCCGCAAATTAGTATCAACTGATAAAGAAATGATGGCTGAATTGGGAATACCCCTCTTGAAAAAGCTGCCTCGTTTTCCAAGACTGCGGGTCCAGGAAAATTACGAGAAAAAACGGCAGTATCGCGTACGCTATGATGATTTGGATACCAACCATCACATGACTAATGGGCACTATTTTAATTGGTTTCTTGATACGCTTGACCGCGATTTTTTAAAAAATCATATTGTCAAGACTATCGATATTAAATTTAACCTTGAAGTCCGTTATGCCCAAACACCATATGCATGTGTAAGTGTAATTGAAGACGGAGACATTATAAAATCATTTCATGCGATTGCAGACGATGATAAAAATGATAAAGCTGTTTGTGAACTAACTTGGCGCAAAATATAATATAATTATTTTTTGTGTTCTAACACAATTTAATTAAAGAAAGAAAGTGCTGCAAATGACTATTAAAGAACTATTCAAGGTCGAATTGCGTGATCTTGTACTCTTAGGAATTATTGTCGCAATGAAGATTATTCTTAGTCGTTTCACAGTTGGATCAGCTGTTGTTCATGTAAGTTTGGGTTTCATCGGAAGCGTGATGCTGGGATACTTATTTGGACCTATATGGGGCAGCGTTGGCGGTGGAATCAGTGATTTGGTTTCATCGGCTCTATTTGGTAATCAAGGGGGCTTTTTTATCGGCTTTACCCTGAGTGCAATGATTGGTCCGTTTATTTATGGCTTAGTTTTTTATCAAAAGCCAGTCAAAATTTGGCGGATTATTTTGGCAACTTTATTAGTGACAGTTGTTGTTAATATCGGCTTAAATACACTTTGGGTTCACCTTTTATATGGCATTGACTATTCCGTTGCACTTATTCAAAGAATTCCGAAGGAAGCCATTACCCCCTGGGTGGAAATGATTGTTAGTTATTTTGTTTTAAACGCAATTTCAAGGGTTAGGATTAACAGGTAATTTTCGAAAAGAGTAAAAATATTTTAGAATGAAAATTTTGAGTATGTCGACCGCGACAAATAATTTAAGTGTGGCTTTAAATGATGGTGCTAAAGTAATTATGGAAAAGAATGAATTTGATCAGCGTAATCATAGCGCACATTTGGACCCATTAATTGCCGAAATTTTAAAAGAAAATGATCTAAGTTTGGCAGAAATCGATCGTTTTGCCGTTGCAATTGGACCAGGGTCATACACCGGATTACGGATTGGTGTAACGACAGTAAAAATGTTTGCCAGCATTTTACATAAAGAGGTCGTAGGCATTTCTACTTTACAAGCACTGGCTGCTAGTTGTGCAGAAGAAGGTACTTTAATAGTGGCTGGGATTGATGCTCGTAATGATAATTACTTTGCGGGCGCTTATGTCAATAAGGAAGATGATTGGGGTCCTGAATGTGTAATACCTGATGGGCACTATCATATTGACACACTTTTAAACGCAGTAGCAGAATATTGTGCAGATAACAACTTGGAAAATGTTATTTATGTTGGTTCTGGCTTTGAAAAACAAAAAGAGACTATCAAAAAGATAAATATTCCCTTTAATTTTGGGACAGAAAAACAGAATATTGTTCATGCCGGCTTAATAGGTAAGCTGGCTGTGAATGCTCAACCCGATGATCCTGACCAGTTGTTGCCAAACTATTTACGGCGCACACAAGCTGAAATTGATTGGCATAAAAAGACCGGAGAAGCATATAAACCTGATAGTAACTATGTGGAAGAAGTTTAAGTGTTTCTGGCATTTTTTATTTGTGGCGCAAAAGAAAAAGTTTGTTAACCTTACTCCAGAAAAATTCATTATCAATCACTCTATCCTGGATATTAGACAAGCGCAAATTGAAGACATTTCTGCGATCTTGTTACTTGAGCAAAGTTTATATCAAGGAGAGGAGCCTTGGAGCGGCGCAATTTTTCAAACTGAATTGGGCAAAAAGAATTCACTCTATTTACTCGTATTGCAGTCGCAATTAGTGGTAGGGCTAATTGGTGTCCGCATTGATATTAAGAAAGCGCATATTACCAATTTAATGGTTGATTCAGCTTGGCAAAAAAGAGGCATAGGTACTTATTTAATTAGAAAAGTAATTGAAGTTGCCCAAGAAAAAGGCTGTGAGGAACTTAGCCTGGAAGTAAGAGAGGATAATTTGAATGCTCAAAATTTATATCAAAAATTTGGTTTTGTTACAACTTTCGTCTGGCCCAATTATTATCAGGACTCCCGGCAAAACGCGCTTAATATGGTACTTAAATTGGTAGATGATTGAAAGAAAGGAAATAGAAGTGGTACATAAAAAAGATATCCGGATTTTGGCTTTTGAAAGTTCTTGTGATGAGACTTCGGCTTCTGTTGTCAAAAATGGCAGAGAAGTTGAAAGCTTGATAGTAGCAACTCAAATTAAAAGTCACCAGCGTTTTGGAGGAGTCGTTCCCGAAGTAGCTAGTCGCCACCACATTGAAGTGATTACGCAAATTACCAAGGAAGCTTTAAGTGAGGCAAAAGCAACTTGGAATGATATCAATGCTATTGCCGTAACTTATGGACCGGGTTTAGTCGGAGCCCTGTTAATCGGTGTTAGTGCCGCAAAAGCTGCTTCAATGGCTACAGGTATCCCACTAATTGGTGTCGATCATATTATGGGTCACATTATGGCAGCACAATTAAAAGAAGAGATTACTTATCCGGCTCTTGCACTGCAAGTTTCTGGTGGTCACACTGAAATAGTTTTACTTAAAGACCCGACTCATTTTGAAATAGTTGGTGATACTAGGGATGACGCGGCAGGAGAAGCTTATGATAAGATTGGCCGAGTTTTAGGAGTTAATTATCCAGCTGGTAAGACAATAGATGAATGGGCTCACCAGGGGCAGGATACCTTTAATTTTCCCCGGGCAATGATTAAAGAAGATGATTACGACTTTTCTTTTTCAGGGCTAAAAAGTGCATTCATTAATACTTGTCATCATGCCGAACAAATTAACCAAAAATTAAATAAATACGACTTAGCCGCCAGCTTTCAGGCTGCAGTGATTGATGTTTTAGCAACTAAAACAATTAGGGCGATTAAGCAGTATCAGCCGCAGACTTTCATCATGGGGGGTGGTGTAGCCGCTAACCATGGTTTACGGGACAGAATGAATAGTGAAATAGCAAGTTTACCGCAAAATATTCAGCCCAAAGTCATTTTGCCTGATTTAAAGCTTTGCGGTGACAATGCTGCGATGATTGGTGCAGCGGCCTACAATTTGTATCAAGAAGGAAAATTTGCTGATCTAACTTTAGATGCTGATGCATCATTAGAATTACCTTACGCATCAGAAATGCTGCAATAAAATAAATAATATCAGGATCAAGACAAAATCCCTACGAAAGAAAGCGTTGAATTCAACGTCTTTTTATTGTTCTTGAAATAGTTTTTCCAGACTCTTTTTTATCATTATGTGTTTTGAGCCCAAGTATTTTAAACATTATATTTATGTATCAATTACTAAATGATCAGAGTATACAAAATGACAGCTGGTGAATAGCTACAGTATCGGATTGCAAGAACTTTTAGACAGTAGTATTAAGAAATAAAAAATGTCACATATGTTTTTAAAAAGTCATATGTGACATTTTTTAATTTAGTTTTCCTACCTGAATATAATAAAGTCAAACAGGTAAGGGAGAAAATCAAATGGTTAGTTTATTTCATTCATTGATGATCCTAGCTGTTAGCATATTTTAAAGAGTTCAAAAATACAAAATTTGATAATCACTTTGATTATGAATTTTATACGGATAGACTATTAATAAAACTCAAATACAAACAAGTTTCTATCAATAAATAGGGATACGTTTAAATTTCTAATCAAAAAACAATAAAATTATGGTAGGCTAAATTATAGTAACCCTATCATTTTTAAATTAATTCACCACTCAAAAAAGGAGACAATGATGTTAACAGTCCAAAACCTATCGCTCAAAACCAGGCAGCCAATCCTGCACGATTTTTCTTATCAATTTGCACCCGGTCAATTTTATCAAATTGCCGCAGAAAACGGTTCTGGTAAAACAAGTTTCTTGCGTGCTGTTACGGATCTAATTCCAGCTTCTTCTGGTAAAGTCTTATTGGACGGAAAGCCGTATGCCAAAAATAAGCGTAAGCTTTTTTTCTTTGAAAGCAATGAATGGTTGAATGTCAATTTAACCAGCCTTGATTACTTAAAATTCGTGAAAAGACAATGGCATTCTAATGTCGACCTTGATCAAGAACTTGATTTCTTGGGTGTACGTAAGTATGTCAAAGTCCCGATTAAAAAGTATTCGCTTGGAATGAAACAAAAATTGATTGTAGCCATGTACCTAGTTAGTGGCGCCGAATATTACTTGATGGACGAGATTACTAACGGTCTTGATGAAGAAAGCCGCACAATTCTTTATAAACGACTAAATGATGAGGTAGTTCAGCATAATAAATGTATTATTCTAACCTCCCACTATAGCAGCGAGATTAAAGTGAATAACTTACACCGGCTCGTTTTACAAAAACAAATGATGCACGAGGTAGAACAATGAGCTCATATTTTTCATTGCAACTTAAAAAAGTTACTAAACACAATCTATCAATTATTTCACTGGTTATTTTATTATTAATTTCTTTTGGCTTACTATACATGAAGTCTACGCAGCTCATGGGTACAGGTTCTTTAAAAGGAGATGCTCAGGGTCAGATTGCCATGAAAAAGCAAGCTTTACAAGCCGATCGTCAAGCACTCAAACGATATTCACCGCATGGAAAATCATATAAGGCCACTGAAAAAGATATCAAACAAATTGAAAAGGAATTAAAAAAAGATCAAACCTTTGTAGATAATATTAATCACAATCACTGGAAACGAGTTTATGAGATCAAATTAAAAAAGGAACAAAAAGGCAGATTGACTGATCTAAGTTCAGATGAAAAAGATGGACATAAAAGTATAATCTTGCGTTTAAAGTATCTCATAGTTCACCCTATGCCTTATGAAAGCGATAACGCAGTTACCGGAATACAATTTTTGTTAGATTTGAATGCAAACTATTGGCCCGTCTTATTTAGTTTGGTAATGATATTTATTTTGACTTATTTATTTACTGGTTCTTATAAAAATGGTCTTGACATTTCGACTGTCTTGCCAATTAATCGCTTGCAAAGTACATTGACTAATAATATTGCTGGGTTAGTGGTCGTCAGCTTTATTTTTCTTTTACTAAACTTATTAGTTTTCGGGGGAGCAGCGAGCATTTTTGGTACTGGTCGCAGTGACTATCCTTACATCATTCACCATCTGGTTAGCGACCACTTGGTGCCGGGAATTGTTCCGACTGCCAAATTGTTGCCCCAAGCAGTTATACTGCAGCTCTTAAATTTCATATTTATGGTTTTGCTTGTACAGCTAATTGCTAAAATTTTTCATAACCAGTTACCGACTCTGTTAGTTTCGCTATTGCTTTTATTAGGCGGTCATTTTGTTACAGTTTTTATTATTCCACTAGAGAAGATTGCGCAGTGGCTTCCTGGTACTTATTTAGGAGCTTTAAATGTTGTATCAAACCAAACAGCCTATGCAATGGATAATTCCGCGATTAACTTTTCAAATGGTGTGTTTACCTTAACACTAAGTTCTATATTATTGTTGTTGTTGGTACTTTTAATTGATCGCCTTACAACTGTTACACATAGAAATGGGAGACTGGCATAATGTCCTATCTGGCTTTTCAGCTTAAAAAAGTATTTAAGAATAAGCTAACCCCAGTTTGCTTAGCAATTATACTCTTATTAATGGGTATTGTCTTATTCATGAATATACGCACTAATCCCCAATTTTCCTTGCAGGCGTTGTCTAAATCAGAGATTGCATACCGCCAAAAAGAAATTAACCGGCAGCAAAGATTACTTAAACACGATAAACAAAAATCGAAAACTGAGATTTACAATGATACTAAATCTACTATTAAGCAAAATCAAGAAGTAGTTAAGCAAGATAAACAAATTCTAAATGCGGCAAATAAAGGTAATTGGCGCAAAGCCTACACGATTATGTGGCACCAAAAAAAGCAAGAACAAACTATTACATCAAATGGCCAAGATTCAGCAGGCCTTAATTCAAGAATAAATGTAGAGAAAAAGCTGCAATTCTTTAACTATTTACGCCATGAGCCTTTGCCTTATGAAAGTCAGGATATGCCAGTAACAGGCTGGCAGTTCTTACTGCAATTAAATCAGCAATATTTGCCTTACGTATTTACTCTTGTTGCTCTGTTTTTATTAACTTTGCTTTTAACTGATTCTTACCACCAAAAATTAGATACGGCGCAGTTATTACC
Organism: Lactobacillus sp. ESL0260; assembly: GCF_003692935.1. Lineage (NCBI taxonomy): Bacteria > Bacillati > Bacillota > Bacilli > Lactobacillales > Lactobacillaceae > Lactobacillus > Lactobacillus sp. ESL0260. The sequence goes on along the minus strand of NZ_REHO01000013.1, from coordinate 21,936 downwards.
GCTTGAAAAAAATAATTTAATGATTTCGAATACCATAGCAGGAATAGTCCTGACTCTTGGTAGTTTTTTAGCGATTAATTTAGTATTATTTATTGTAGCTTCCCTTATTTATGGTACAGGTAGTTTAGCCTTTCCTTATATCGTAGGTCAATATACAGGTGGTAGGCCTCTTATTGAATGTATATCTACTGGCAGTTTTATTATTAAAGTAATTGTATTGCAGGTACTTACCTTCATCTTCGAGGTTGTCCTAGTTCAGTTCCTTGCCCGAATTTTTCGTGATAAATTACCAGCATTACTTATCGCTATTTTACTTGTCCCGGGACTTAACATTGCAACTATGATAGTTGAACCGTTGCGTAAGATTTGCGCCTGGTTGCCAATGACTTACCTGAACGCAGTTGACATAGTATCTGGCAATTTAGGAATGAATTATCAAAATGTGCAGTTGAACTATACGACAGGGCTGTTAACACTATGCTGCTCAATTTTAATAATTACTATTATGATTTCACTATCCAGTCATATAAAATACAAAGAATAAAATTTTATATTTTGTAAATCAACGTTTTTACTTTTAATTTAGTATTATCATGACTTTAAATCGTTCATTTGTTTATTTAAATTGTGCTTACTCAAAAGTCTTTTAAAACTAAGTGTAAAAATATTTAACAAGTAATAACATACTCGTCATTACAAAATGGAAAACTCATTTCAAAGGAGTCTGGGAAAAGATAGTTTTTTCCCAGACTCTTTATTATCTCTTAAAAATCTTTGTAGAAAGCAATCAAATCGTATTTATCACACGGCTTAGAATTACCATTTTCATAAAACATGCGCGTTTTACCCGTATTTTCGGTCAACAAAAATTTCTGTCTGACAGAATTATATTCTGTAATACACTATTCATTAATTTCGTACCAATTCCCCGACTTTGATAAGCAGATTAACCAGTAACTCTTGGATATAAATGATGGTCAGACCATCACCAAACTACTCTGATTAATCCAACTAATTGACTATGATCCTAAGCGCCAATAGTAAAAAGCAAATTTGCCACTGCCTTTTGCAGTTGCCGAGGGTTTTGTGTATAAGAACTCCAACCGATGCTGGTATATAAATTGATGAGTTGGTCTAAAGCAATATTTTGGTCAGCTATATATTTCATTTTTATTCCTCCTTTATTAATTAATAATTAAAGAGCAGTGCGTAATTTTTCCATGTGCACCTCCCAATTTATTTTTGATAGAGCCAGTAAAATTATTAACTTTAAGTTTAAACTCCTGAGTTTTTGAAAACAACAGTAAATTTATCAAGTTTTGCAAACAAAAAATCAATTAATAGTTAACAAGGTAATTTACTGTAAGTTGAAATATAGAAATAGTAAACAAGAAGGCAGATTTATTTCTATTTTTGTTGCGTTTCCAAAATATAGATTATTTTAGTCAAAGCTATCCAGTTCAGTCAGTGCATTTTCCCAAGCATCATTTGCCTCAGCAAGTTGTTTTTGCACTTCAGTGAGCTGTTCCTGCAAAGGACCTAATTTGTCGAAGTTAGTAGCAATTTCAGGATCAGCCATTTGAGATTGAATATCTTCCTGCTCTTTTTCCAGTTGTTCAATCTTATTTTCAGTATTTTCAACTTCTCTTTGCAATTTACGCTTTTGTGAATCGCGCAATTTTTGCTCTTGATAAGAAAGTTTATTTTTATTTTCGTCTACTTTTGCTGCCGTATTATTTTTTGCTGACTCGTTCTCTGAAACAATATTTTGCTTGTTTTTTTCATCTAGATAATAGCTATAATCACCCTCGTAAACTTGGGCAGTACTATCTTTGATCTCCACAATTTTGTTAGCTAACTGATTAATGAAATAGCGATCATGTGACACAAACAACAAAGTACCGTCAAAATCCTGCAAAGCTTTTTCTAATACTTCTTTCGCCTCAAGATCCAAATGGTTAGTAGGTTCATCCATCAGCAGAAAGTTGTTATGTTCAAGTGACAAAACCGTTAATGTTAATCTCGCTTTTTGACCACCAGATAATTGTCCGACAGTTTTATCAATATCTTTTGCGGTAAACAAAAAACTGGCTAAAATCGATCTCACATCTTTTTCAGGCATTGTTTTATGACGGTCCCAAACGGTGTCAATCACCGTTTTAGTTGGATCAAGTCCCTGCAGTTCTTGATCATAGTAGCCGATATCAAGGGATGCACCGTACTTAATTGAGCCTTTTTTCGGCTTTAATTCCTTCATCACGGTTTTTAGTAAAGTTGATTTACCAATACCATTTTGACCAATTACGGCTACGCGGTCGCCTTTATTTATTTGCAGAGAAATATCGTGCACCATTGTTTTTGTTGGATAGCCAATTGTTAAATCACGTAAAATTAAAACTTCTTTACCAGATGGCCGCTCGCTTTGAAAATTAATGCGCACTTTATTTTTGTGCTTTGGCGGAGTGATCCTATCCATTTTCTCCAATTGCTTGCGGCGGCTTTGTGCTCGTTTAGTAGTTTTGGCTCTGACAATATTTTTTTGAATAAATTCTTCGTCTTTTTTGATTTGCTCTTGTTGCTTTTCATACGCTTCTTCTTGCTGGCGATCACGCAGCTGCCGTTCAGCAACATAAGCGGAATAATTCCCCTTAAAGTCAGTTAAGTTGCCAAATTGCAATTCAAAAATCTGTGTGGCTAAATGATCTAAAAAATACTGGTCATGGGAAACAACTAAAATAGCACCAGAATAGTTTTTAAGATAACTTTCCAGCCAGTCCAGAGTGTCTAAATCAAGGTAGTTGGTAGGCTCATCAAGTAATAGCAGAGCAGGTTTGCGCAGTAGCAATTTAACAAATGAAAGTCTGGTCTTTTCTCCTCCGGAAAGACTTGCGATTTTTTTTGACCAAGTTTCTTCGGGAAAGTTAAAGCCATTCAAAATACTTTTGATATCAGCCTGGTAGGTGTACCCTCCTTGCTGCTCAAAGTTGAATTGCAGCTGGTCATACTGTTTTAACAAATCACTTCTTTTAGGGTTAGCAGCGATGTCCTGCTGTAAACTTGTGATTTTTTTGCTCATATTAATTAATGAAGTAAAAACACTGAGCATTTCTTCCCAAATTGTTTTACTTTCATTTAGACCATTTTCTTGGGCAATATAGCCGACATCTATATTTTTATTGATGGTGAAGTCACCATGTGTGGCTTCTTCTTCACCGGTCATAATCTTAAGCAGGGTTGTTTTACCAACCCCGTTAGGTCCAATCAGACCAATTCTGGCATTTGCGTCAATTGAAAAATTGACATTTTTAAATAATGTGTTGGCACCGAATTGTTTTTCTAAATCGTGTCCTTGTGCAATTATCATAATTTTTCACCTAAAAACCATTTTAGCATACGTATTGAATTTCTTGTGTGAGAGTTTGACGGATATATGAAAGAAAAAGAGCAAAAATACAGCTTTTTAAGCGTGAATGAATAAAAATACCAGTTTCTATTATCAAGCCTGTTACCATTATGCTAAAATTTAAAAGATTGTGAAAAAAATGTTTGCAAATGACGTAAATTTATAGGTAAAATAGAATTGATTGCTGAGAAATTCACAAGAACGAATTATGGTTACTTAATTAAGTTGGAGGCTTCTTAAATGGAAAAAATCAAAATACCAACGGCAACGGCTAAAAGGTTGCCGTTATATTACCGTTATCTTATTATCTTAAATGAGGCTGGCAAAGAAAAAGTTTCTTCGACTGAATTGTCTGAAGCTGTTCAGGTAGACAGTGCTTCAATCAGACGTGATTTTTCTTATTTCGGCGCTTTGGGCAAAAGGGGTTATGGCTACGATGTAAAAAGTTTACTTTCTTTTTTTAAAAAGATTTTAAACCAAGACACTTTAACAAATGTTGCTTTGGTTGGCGTAGGTAACTTGGGTCATGCTTTATTAAATTACAATTTTAAACGCTCAAATAATATTCGCATTTCTTGTGCTTTTGATATTGATGAGAAAATTACCGGCAGAATTCTAAGCGGTGTGCCTGTCTATGATATGAGTGAACTTAAAAAGCAGCTTAGTGACCAACAAATTTCTATTGCGATTTTAACGGTGCCATCTGCGGCTGCTCAAAAAACTGCTGATGATATGGTAGAAGCTGGAATTAAGGGAATCATGAATTTCACCCCAATTCGTTTATCTGCACCAAGTGGCATTAGAATTCAAAACGTTGATTTGGCTACTGAGTTGCAGACACTTATTTACTTTCTTGATTCGGATAAGAAAAAATAGTTTTAAAAAGCAAATTAGCACTTTTTTACTCAAAGTGCTAATTTTTTCTTGCATTTTTTCATAAAAGGGGTTATTATCATAAATGTAAGTTAGCACTTGACAAATAGGAGTGCTAATGGCACATAAAAGAGATTAAAATTTAATTTTAGGAGGGACAAACGTGTTACAACCAATAGGTGATCGCGTGATCGTAAAAGTTAAAGAAGAAGAAGAAAAGACTGTAGGCGGAATCGTCCTGGCTTCTAATGCTAAACAAAAGCCGACAGAAGGTGAAGTAGTTGCTGTTGGTGAAGGTAACTTTGCTGAAAATGGCAACAAAATACCTATGACTGTTAAGGAAGGCGACGTTGTTTTATATGACAAGTATTCTGGTACAGATGTTAAATACGATGGTCAAAAATATTTAGTCCTTCACGAAAAAGATATTTTAGCAATTGTTAAGTAATTAAGGAGCGTATAAAAATATGGCAAAAGAAATTAAATTTTCAGAAAAAGCAAGACGTTCCCTGTTAAAGGGCGTTGACAAATTAGCTGATACTGTTAAGGCTACTATTGGTCCTAAGGGTAGAAACGTTGTTTTGGAGCAATCTTACGGCAACCCAGACATTACTAACGATGGTGTGACAATTGCCAAGGCAATTGAATTAAAAGACCACTATGAGAATATGGGTGCTAAGTTAGTTGCAGAAGCAGCACAAAAGACCAATGATATTGCCGGTGATGGTACTACTACTGCGGTTGTTTTAACCCAAGCAATTATTCGTGAAGGTATGAAGAATGTTACTGCTGGTGCTAACCCTGTTGGTGTTCGTCGCGGTATTGAAAAAGCCACAAAAGCTGTAGTAAATGAATTACACAAGATTAGTCACACTGTTTCTTCAAAAGACCAAATTGCTCAAGTTGCTTCAGTTTCTTCAGCTTCAAAAGAAGTTGGTGATTTAATTGCTGACGCAATGGAAAAAGTTGGTAATGACGGTGTTATTACTATTGAAGACTCACGTGGTATCGAAACTGAATTATCAGTAGTTGAAGGTATGCAATTTGACCGTGGCTACCTGTCACAATACATGGTAACTGATAATGACAAGATGGAAGCTGATCTTGACAATCCATATATCTTAATTACTGATAAGAAGATTTCTAACATTCAAGACATCTTGCCATTGTTACAAGAAATTGTTCAACAAGGTAAATCACTTTTAATCATAGCCGATGATGTGTCTGGTGAAGCTTTGCCAACATTAGTTTTGAACAAGATTCGTGGTACGTTCAATGTCGTTGCTGTTAAAGCTCCTGGTTTTGGCGATCGTCGTAAAGAACAATTACAAGATATTGCCGCTTTAACTGGTGGTACAGTTATTACTGAGGACTTAGGTCTTGAATTAAAGGACACTAAGATTGACCAATTAGGTCAAGCTCGCCGGATTACTGTAACTAAGGACTCAACTACTATTGTTGATGGTTCTGGTTCAGATGAAGCAATTAAAGACCGTGAAGACTCAATCAGAAAGCAAATTGCAGAAACTACTTCTGACTTTGACAAGAAGAAATTACAAGAGCGCCTAGCTAAATTAACTGGTGGAGTTGCTGTTATCCATGTCGGTGCTGCTACTGAAACTGAATTAAAAGAACGCAGATACCGCATCGAAGATGCTTTGAACTCAACCCGTGCTGCTGTTGATGAAGGCTACGTTGCTGGTGGTGGTACTGCTTTAGTAGATGTTAAGGATGCTGTTAAGGACCTTAAAGGTGACAATGCTGATGAACAAACAGGTATTAACATTGTCTTAGAAGCTTTGACTGCTCCAGTTCGTCAAATTGCTGAAAATGCTGGTGAAGATGGTTCAGTTATCTTGAATAAGCTTGAAGGTCAAGAAAATGAAGTTGGTTACAATGCAGCCAACGGTAAATGGGAAAACATGGTTGAAGCTGGAATTATCGATCCAACTAAGGTAACCCGTACTGCTTTGCAAAATGCTGCTTCTATTGCTGCTTTGTTATTGACTACTGAAGCCGTTGTTGCCGAAATACCAGAAGAAAAACCTGCCGCTGATCCAAATGCAGGTGCTGGCAATCCAGGTATGATGTAATTTAGTTTTTATTAGTTAATTAATAAATCCTACTAGCAATCCTGTGGGGCTTGCTGGTAGGATTTTTTTGTTTAATATACAAGTTATCAGAATTTGATAAATAAATACTGCCTTTACATTAGGAAGGAATATTAGTGGAATATTTAAGTTTACTAGGTATCGTAGTCATAGTGATTGGCTTTGCGCTGGGACTTGATACCATAGCCGTGGTTATTATTGCTGCTTTAATTACAGCCTTAGTTTCAGGAATTGATTTTGTCTCGTTTTTGACAATTTTGGGTAAAGGATTTATGGATAATCGCATGGTTTCCCTGTTTTTTCTGACTTTACCAACAATTGGCATTTTGGAAAGACATGGCTTAAAGCAAGCTGCTGTTAATTTGATTAAAAAAATGAAAAAATTGACGCCAGGTCGTATTTTCGATATTTACCAAGCCATTCGTGAAATTGCTGGTGCTTTCGGCATTTCATTACAAGGACACGTCCAGTTTATTGCTCCTTTGATTAATCCAATGGCACAAGCGGCCGGTAAGGTTAATAGCGAATTGACCTCTTTAGAAGTTGACCAAATTAAGGGTAGGGCGGCTGCAACAGAAAATTTTGGTAATTTCTTTGCCCAAAATTTATTCGTAGCTTCTTCAAGCGTTCTACTTATTGCAAGTACTATGAAATCACTGGGTCACCCAGTTGATCCTAGTGGCATAGTTCTATACACTTTTCCAGTTGCAATCATCAGTTATATTTTATGTGTGGGTTACAATCATGTGTTTGACCAAAAATTACTCAAACAGCAAGAGAAGTAGGAGAAATAATGGATACTTTAATCAATAATATTTTATTAGCGTTCTATATCTTAATCGGGCTGTTTTTCTTGGCTGCAGCAATTGAGTCTTGGCGTGATCAATCAAATCCTGTGCGTTGGGGTACCGGGCTTTTCTGGTTTTTGTTTGCAATACTATTCTGTTGTGGGCAATGGCTTTCGAATGCAATTAACGGTGCAATTATAATAATTATTGCTTTATTATCTCTGTTTAAACAGGTTCGCGTAGGTCACATAAAAGATTTGGATGAAAAAGTTGCTCAACAAACGGTTGAACGCATTGGCAACTGGATCTTTTTGCCAAGTATCTTGCTAGCAGTTTTAGCTTTATTAATAGCCCAATTTACTAATCTGGGTGGTCAAGTAGGTATAGGTGTGGCAGCAATTGTTTCACTTATTTGCGCACAAATTCTGACAAAAGCAAATGTGAAAGTTGTGTATGAGGATACTCAGAGAATGGTGCGTTCGGTAGGGTCAGCGGGAATCTTACCACAGCTGCTTGCTACTCTGGGTGTGGTATTTACAGCTTCAGGTGTGGGACAAGTTACTGCTAAGGCTATTTCTGGACTTTTTCCTATTGGAAACCATTTATTGGGAGTTACACTCTATTGTGTTGCCATGGCTTTGTTTACAGCCATCATGGGTAATGCGTTTGCGGCCTTTGCAGTTATTACTGCTGGAATTGGCATCCCTTTTGTTGTGGCACAAGGAGGTTCACCGGTTGTAGTTGCAGCTTTAGGGATGACTTCAGGTTATTGCGGTACACTGTTAACACCAATGGCAGCAAACTTTAATACCCTGCCCGTTGCTCTTATGGAAATGAAAGATCAACTAGGCGTAATTAAACAACAATTTCCGATCGCAATCAGCATGTTGCTTATTCAAATTATGCTAATGTATTTTTTGGCATTCTAAGATAGTAAGGAGAAATATAATGAAAATTCTTGTAACAGGTTTTGATCCATTTGGTGAAGATAAAATTAATCCTGCAATTGAAGCAGTTAAACGACTGGATGAAGAAATTGCTGGAGCACAAATCGTAAAACTGGAAATACCAACTGTTTTCGGTCATTGTGCCGATGTGGTTCATGAAGCTATTCTGAAGGAAAAACCTGACTATGTGTTAAATATTGGACAAGCCGGTGGTCGCTATGGTCTAACTCCCGAACGAGTGGCAATTAATTTTGATGATGGTCGCATTGCCGATAATAAAGGATACCAACCACTTGCTACACCTATTCAGGCAGACGGTCAAAATGCATATTTCACGCAACTGCCTGTTAAGGCAATGGCACGGGCAATTAGGGAAGCTGGACTTCCAAGTTCAGTTTCTACGACGGCAGGTACATTTGTCTGCAACCACATTATGTATCAAGTGCAGTATATGATTGATAAAGAATTTCATGACTTAAAAGCTGGCTTTATGCACATTCCGTATTTACCAGAACAAGTTGTTGCTAAACCAGAAACTCCTTGTCTGAGCTTAGCAGATGATGTAAAAGGTATTACGGCTGCCATTAGTGCAATTGTGAAGATGGATGGCAAGAAAGATTTGGCAAGTATTGAAGGACATATTGCCTAAATTTGGATTTATTTATATGCAAAAGCAATAATTGCAGCTAAAAAACATATTGTGGGAAGAGATCGTTTTACTTGCGGTCTTTTTTCTTTTAATGAATAGTTTAGCGTATAATAATAACAGTAATGCAGAAAAGAAGGAGAATAATGGCGCAAACAAACCTGACTCCGATGATGGAGCAATATCACCAAATTAAAAAGCAATATCCCGATGCCTTTCTTTTTTATCGGGTGGGAGATTTTTACGAATTATTTGAAGACGATGCAATCAAGGGTGCCCAAATTTTGGAATTAACCTTGACTCACAGGTCCAACAAAGCCGAAAACCCTGTTCCTATGGCAGGAGTACCTCACGTGGCAGTGCAATCTTATGTAGATACACTGGTTGAAAAGGGTTATAAAGTAGCTTTATGCGAACAACTTGAAGATCCGAAAAAGGCCAAAGGAATGGTTAAACGTGGTATTATCCAACTTGTGACTCCCGGAACCTTGATGAATGACAAACCCAGTGAAGCCAAGGAATCGAATTATCTTACCTCTGTTGTAACTACCAAAAGTTGTTTTGGATTGGCATACAGCGATTTATCGACTGGTGAAATTTATGCCACTCATTTGAAGAGCTTTGCAGCTGTTTCAAATGAATTATTATCATTACGCACACGGGAAGTTGTTTTCAATGGTCATTTAAATGATCAGGATAATGACTTTTTTCATAAAGCAAATATTACTGTATCAGAGCCGGTAGAGTTAACTGGCAAACATGCGGAGATTTCCTTTGCTGAACAGGATCTGACAAACTCTGCTGAAAAAGCTGCTGTAAAACAGCTGGTGGGATATTTATTACAAACTCAGCGTCGTAGTTTAGCGCATTTACAAGTCGCTAAAAGCTATGAAGTCAATCAATATTTACAAATGTCGCATACCGTGCGGGATAATTTAGAATTGACCGCATCTGCAAAAACGGGTAAGAAGATGGGTTCACTTTTTTGGGTGCTTGATAAAACACATACCGCAATGGGTGGACGCTTGTTAAAACAATGGCTTGCTCGGCCATTATTATCCGTTGAACAGTTAAACAGGCGCCAAGAGATGGTACAGGCGTTAATTGATGAGTACTTTACGCGGGAAAATATTAATGACGCTCTCAAGGGAGTTTATGACTTAGAACGCTTAACGGGGCGAATTGCTTTTGGTAATGTCAATGCCAGAGAGTTATTACAGTTGGCTCATTCTCTTAATGCCGTACCAACAATTTTGACAGCAATGCAAAAGGCTGAAAATAAAAATTTGCAAAATTTTGCCAGTCAAATTGATCCTTTAAAAGGAATTGCTAAATTGATTACGGATACTATTGTTGATCAGCCTCCAGTTCTGACTACCGAAGGAGGATTAATCAAGGATGGTGTTGATAGTCAATTAGATCGTTATCGGGATGCTATGAATAATGGTAAAAAGTGGCTGACTGGAATGGAGCAGAATGAACGTGCTCAAACGGGTATTGATAATTTAAAAGTTGGTTATAACAAGGTCTTTGGTTACTATATTCAAGTTACAAATTCAAATAAGAGTAAGGTTCCGCTTGACCGGTATACGCGTAAGCAAACTTTGACCAATGCAGAGCGTTATATTACCCCAGAACTTAAAGAACATGAAAATCTTATTTTAGAAGCACAAACCAAATCAACAGATTTAGAATACGATTTGTTTGTTAAATTAAGAGAAGAAGTCAAAAAATATATTCCAGCATTACAAAAGTTGGCTGGACAAGTAGCTCAACTTGATGTCTTTTGCTCTTTTGCTCAGGTGGCTGAAGACAATAATTATTGCAGACCTCATTTTCATACCGATAATCAAGATGTCAAGGTAGTATTAGGACGTCACCCAGTAGTTGAACAGGTGATGAAAGCTGGTTCCTTTATTCCAAACGATGTTAAGTTAACAGAAGATACTGATATCTTTCTGATAACAGGTCCTAATATGTCAGGTAAAAGTACATACATGAGGCAGATGGCTCTTATTGCGGTAATGGCTCAAATAGGATCATTTGTACCAGCCGATAGTGCAGATTTGCCGATTTTTGACCAAATTTTTACTCGTATTGGTGCAGCTGATGATCTGATTTCTGGTCAAAGCACGTTTATGGTCGAAATGACTGAAGCAAATGATGCTTTACAACATGCCACTAAACGGAGCTTAGTTTTATTTGATGAAATCGGTCGGGGAACAGCCACTTACGATGGTATGGCACTGGCTGGTGCTATTGTGCAGTATTTACATGATGAAGTTGGAGCCAAAGTTTTATTTGCTACACACTTTCACGAGTTAACAGCCTTGGAACAGACCTTACCTCATTTGAAAAATATTCATGTAGGAGCAACTGAAGAAAACGGCAAGCTGATTTTTCTCCATAAAATTTTACCAGGACCTGCAGATCAAAGTTATGGCATCCATGTTGCGCAACTTGCTGGTTTACCGAGAAAGGTTTTACGCCAAGCTACTAAGCTGCTTAAAAGACTTGAAGCTCAAGGTAGTAATTTGGGACCGGCTTCAACACAACTTGATTTATTTAGCTCAAGTAATGAGCCGGCCGAGGAACTACCAGTTGGTGCAGAGTCAGATTCTGCAACTGAATTGACTGACAAAGAAAAAGATATCCTAGATGAAATTTCTAATCTTTATTTGGCAGATCAAACGCCGCTGCAAGTGATGCAGCTGGTGGAAAATTGGCAAGAAGATTTAAAGGATGAAAACTAATCATGGCACAAATACATGAGCTTTCAGTTAATCTGTCTAATCAGATTGCAGCTGGAGAGGTAATTGAAAGGCCGGCAAGTGTGGTCAAAGAGTTGGTCGAGAATGCGATTGATGCCGGTAGTAGCAGGATTAGAATAGATTTTATTGATGCCGGTTTGAAACAGATTGTAGTTCAAGATAACGGCTCTGGAATCCCTAGTAATCAGATTGATCTGGCTTTTACCAGACATGCGACCAGCAAAATAAAAAGTGAACATGATTTGTTTAATGTCAATACCTTAGGTTTTAGAGGAGAAGCTTTAGCCTCGATTGCTGCAGTTAGTCATGTTGAAATTTTGACTAATTCTTCTGGAGCAATAGGAACGCGTGCTGAATTTTCTGCTGGTGTTAAAAAAATGCAGGAAGATGCTGCAGCAAGACAAGGTACTCAGATTACTGTCAAAGATTTGTTCTATAATACCCCGGCACGGTTAAAATATTTGCGCAGTCCCAGGACTGAGATTATGAAAACAGTAGATATAGTTAATCGCCTTGCATTAGGATACCCAGAAATTGCCTTCACTCTAATGAACGAAGGAAGGATTCTGCTTAGAACTGCTGGTAATAATAATTTACGCCAAACGGTATCAAGTGTATATGGCCGCAATATTGCTGAACGAATGTTGCCTTTTAAAGGTAGTGATAATGATTTTGAAGTCAGTGGTTTAATTTCCAAGCCAGAACTCACGCGGTCTACTCGTAATTTTATTTCTATTTTGCTTAATGGCCGTTACATTAGAAATTTTAAGTTGGCAAGTGCAGTGATGGCTGGTTATGGTAATAATCTTACTGACAAACATTACCCTATTGCAGTCATCAAAATAAAGACAGATCCTTTATTGGTTGACGTTAACGTTCACCCCACAAAGCGGGAGGTTCGCTTATCTAAAGAAACAGAATTGAGTCGCTTGATTACCAGTGCTATTAGTAGTGTGCTTCTGAAAAATGACGTGAAATCTGATGCATTGAGTAATTTAAATTCAACTAAAGAAGATACACTGGTTGATCAACTTAAGTTTAATTTAAATAAAAATGTGGTAGAAACGAAAAGGCCAAATGCAGGAATTGCGGAAATTAATGAACAGCCTCCAGCAGAAATTAAGCACATTCAGCATTCACAGTATGTGAATTTGGATATTCCGCGAGACGATGAACATTATCTCATAACTGCGACATGGGATGATAATGTTGTCAAGCAATGCAGTTTAACACCCTTTACTAGTAAAAATACTAATAATGAGATTATTTCAAGCGGTGATGAAGTGTTAGCAGCAAGCTTACCCGAGTTAAGTTTTGTTGGTCAAACCCCAATCTTTATTATTGCTGCTAATAATGATGATCTATACTTAATTGATCAGGTTGCAGCAAGAAGGTTGCTAGCTTTTCAAAAAATTATCCATGAATTATCTAACTCTAAAATCAGTCAGCAGGGGTTACTGAGTCCTTTAATTTTGGATTTTGGCAATCTGGATTTTTTACAAATAAAAGAAAAAATGGCAGATATCAGAAAAATCGGGATTTTTTTAGAAGATTTTGGTCAAGATACCTTTATTTTAAGATCATATCCCACCTGGTTGAAACAAAATATTGAGCATTCTATTCGCAAGATTTTAGACTTGTTTTTAAATGTTGATCAAAGTAATTCTCAAAATTTAATTAAAAGAATAGCGGCCGATCAAGCTCAACGAGAAGTTTCGGGGCGTAAAAAATTGACAACTGCTGATTGTGGTGCAATTTTGACTGATCTGCGGCAAATTGCTGATCCTTATCATGACGCTAAGGGCAATTTGGTGATTGTGCGCATCAGACAAAGTGATTTACGCAAAATGTTTAAGAGGAATAAATAAGATATGTATGAATACTTTCAGGGTGTTATTGTCACAATCAAACCTGATTTTGTAGTAGTTGATGTGAATGGAATTGGCTATAAGGTTTTTAGTCCCACACCTTATGCCTATCAAGAAGGACAAAAGGCGCGCGTTTTTATTGAACAAATTGTGCGGGATACCGGTATCACTTTATATGGCTTTCAGACTGAGGATGACAAGGGACTGTTTTTAAAGCTCCTAAGTGTAAGCGGTATTGGTCCCAAGTCTGCTTTAGCCATCATGGCGGCTGAAGATAGTAATTCATTAGCAAAAGCCATTGAAGAGGGTGAAGTAAAATATTTAACCCGCTTTCCAGGCGTTGGTAAAAAGACTGCTTCACAAATTGTGTTGGATTTAAAAGGTAAATTAGGCAGCTTTGTTAAGAACGCAAATAAGGCGGCTTCGGCAGAAGTATCGCCTGAATTAAATGATGCATTATTAGCATTATTAGCGTTAGGATATACCAAAAAAGAAGTAGATAGAATTACACCAGTTTTAATTGCAGAGGAAAAAACAACTGCGGATCAATATATTAAAAAGGGATTGGCACTTCTCTTAAAGAAGTAAATCTTGTTATAATGAAAATGACATTTAAAAGGGAAGTGAAACAGGTGACAGAAGATAAAAATAATATTGTTTCTGGAAAGGTTCAAGGCCAAGAAGAAGAACAAGCTGAGTTTTCTTTACGACCCCAGTCATTAAATGAGTACCTGGGTCAAAAACGCGTTAAAAAAGAAATGGCAGTTTATATTAAGGCTGCCCAAAAAAGGGATGAGGCTCTAGACCATGTGTTATTGTATGGCCCTCCTGGACTGGGTAAAACGACATTAGCTTTTGTGATAGCTAACGAACTTGGTGTGCATTTAAAAAGTACAAGTGGCCCAGCGATAGAAAAAGCGGGCGATTTGGTTGCCCTTTTAACTGATCTCGATCCTGGAGATATTTTATTTATAGATGAAATTCATCGTCTTGCCAAGCCTATTGAAGAAGTCCTGTACTCAGCGATGGAAGATTATTATGTTGATATTGTAATTGGAGAAGGCCAAACTACTCACGCCGTTCACGTTCCCTTGCCCCCATTCACGCTTGTTGGTGCTACTACTTTGGCTGGCCAGCTGTCAGCTCCCTTACGTGACCGCTTTGGTATAGTTGAGCATTTGCAATATTATAAGGTTGAAGAACTTGAAAAAATAATTTCTCGTTCCAGCAAAGTTTTCAATATTGAAATTGAACCCCAGGCAGCACACGAATTAGCTCGCAGATCACGGGGAACTCCCAGAGTAGCTAATCGGCTATTAAGACGAGTAAGGGATTTTGCCCAGGTGAAAGGAGAAAAAGTAATTTCTTTTGCAACCACAGCAAGTTCTCTTCAACAATTGCAGGTTGATGAAGAAGGACTAAATCAAACAGATCGCAAAATTTTACAAGTAATTATTGAAAATTACCATGGTGGACCAGTAGGAATTAGAACATTAGCGGCTAACACTGGTGAAGACGTGGAGACAATTGAATCCCTTTATGAACCATATTTAATGCAAAACGGGTTTTTATTAATGACACCCAGAGGCAGAATGGTGACAGAGAAGGCTTATGTTCATTTAGGCCTGCCGCTGCCAAACAAGTAATGCAATTGTTCGTTATTTTCTGTATAATAAAAATTTAGACAATAATTAATTTTAATTTGAGGAGTGTAAAAGTGAATAATTTATTTTTAGCACAAGCAAATGGTGCAGGTAGTAGTATGTGGACAATCATAGTTTTTGTAGTTTTGATTGCTTTTATGTACTTTATCATGATTAAGCCACAAAAAAAGCAACAACAAAAGAAAATGGAAATGATGAACCAATTGAAAAAAGGTGACAATGTCATTATGATTGATGGTCTTCATGGCAAAATCGATTCAGTAAATACTAAGGATAAAACGGTTGTGCTGGATGCTGATGGCATTTACTTAACATTTAGTCGAATGGCTGTACAACAAATTTTACCAGCTAATACGGCAAGTGCTGAGCCTGCACCAACACCATCAACTTCTGATGACGCTGAAAAGCCAGCAGAAAGTGAACCTGCTCAAGCTTCAAAAGAAGAGCAAAAACCTGCTGCTCCTGCAGAAAAGCCAGCTGCAGCCAAACCAGCTGATGCAGCTGATGAAACTCCAGCTGATGGATCAAAAGAAAATTAAAACAATCTTAAGTGCCTTAGGGGCACTTTTTTGTTAGTAAAATTTATTTAGCTTAAAAAGTAAATATTGCTCAAGGCGCGAGTTTAACGGCAAAATAGTATAAAATGATGTTAGTGTAAAATGGTATGAGAAAGGATTTTTTCATGAATAACATTCCAGTAATTATGATTATCTTTGGTGGTAGTGGTGATTTAGCGCATAGAAAGCTGTATCCTGCACTTTTTAATTTATATGAACAGGGCCTAATTCACGATAATTTTGCCGTAATTGCAACGGCTCGGCGACCATGGTCACATGATTTTTTACGCCAGCAAATATGCGATGCTGTGCACGAAACGCATGCTGAAGTAAACGAAAATGATCTAGTTGCTTTTGCCAGTCATTTTTATTATCAGTCACACGATGTAACCAACATTGAACACTATGAAACTCTGAAGAATTTGGCACAAGAATTAGATGATCGTTATAGTGCGCAGGGAAATCGTATCTTTTATATGGCAATGGCTCCCAAGTTCTTTGGCACAATCGCTGAACATATTAAAGATCAGCATTTGACCAGTACCGGCTTTAAACGTATTGTTGTTGAAAAACCCTTTGGAAGAGACTTGGCGAGTGCAGAAGAATTAAACCAGCAGATTACTGCTTCCTTTGCTGAAGATGATATTTTTAGGATTGATCATTATTTAGGTAAAGAAATGATTCAGAACATTCTGCCTATGAGATTAACTAATCCTTTAATTAAAAATATATGGAATAATCAGAATATCAAAAATGTTCAGGTCACTTTAGCAGAACAGCTGGGAGTCGAGGCTCGTGGTGGCTATTATGAAACTTCAGGCGCTTTACGTGATATGGTGCAAAATCATATTTTTCAGATTATTACCCTTCTAGCAATGCCGGAGCCAAAGGATTTGACCTCGCAAAGTATTCACGAGGCTAAGCAAAAACTTTTAGACAGTATGGTAATTCCGACAGAAGACGAGATTGCGCGTCATTTTGTGCGGGGGCAATATTTGGGTAGTGATGTTACCTTTGGGTATCGGCAAGAACCAAACGTTGCTGCCGATTCAAATACAGAAACTTTCGTTGCTGGAGAGGTTAAATTTAAAAAGGGTCCTCTTGCTGATTTGCCAATTTATTTTAGAACCGGCAAAGAAATGCGGGAAAAGAAAAACAGGATTGATATTGTTTTAAAACACATGTCTAATCAATACGGTAAAGCTCATTCAAACAACATATCAATTATAATAGATCCACAGATGCAAATTTTTATTACTATTAATGGTAAAAAAATTAATGAACCCGGAATTCGCAGGGAAAATCTAAGCTACGGCTTTACAAGTGAAGACCAAAAACAGGTACCAGATGGCTATGAGCGTTTACTGCATGATGTTTTTGTTAATGATTCAACCAACTTTACTCATTGGAGTGAATTAAAGAATTATTGGAAATTTATTGACCATGTAGAAGAAACATGGCAAAAAGAAAATGAAAATGGTCAAGAGCCAGAACAATACTTGCCGTACAGAATGGGTCCAAAATCAGCAAATAAAATTTTCGAATCAGCTACCGAGCGCTGGATTTATGAGTAACTTTGATGACGGTCTTTTACCACAAAATGACACTCACAGAAAGATTATTCACCTTGATATGGATGCTTTCTATGCTGCAGTTGAAACACATGATCATCCTGAACTAAAAGATAAGGCGCTGGTAATTGGTCAAGATCCCAGAAATTATCATGGCCACGGCGTTGTTGCTACGGCAAATTATATTGCTCGCCAGTATGGCGTCCATTCAGCTATGCCATCAATTAAGGCTTTAAAGCTCATACCGCCGGATAAACTGGTATTTAAGAGCCCTGATTTTAAAAAGTATCATAGTGTTTCTGCTGAAATTCATCAGTTGATGCATGAAATTACTGACAAAGTTCAGTCTATTGCACTGGATGAAGCATATTTAGATGTTACTGAAAATAAGCTGGGATTAACTTCTGCTTTGCAAATCGCGATTGATCTGCAGGTAAAAATAAAAAAAGAAATAGGTTTAAATTGTTCTTTCGGCGTGACCTATAACAAATTTTTAGCAAAAATGGGTTCCGAATATTCGAAGCCTTTTGGTCGAACTATTATTTTGCCCCAAGAAGCTAAAGAATTTTTAGCCGTACAAAAAATTGCTCAGTTTCATGGTATTGGGCCTAAGACGCAAGCTAAGTTAGCTGAAATGGGTGTCTACACGGGACGTGGGTTGCAAAAAATGCACGTTCGTGATTTAATAAAACATTTCAACCGCATGGGTTATTTAATGGCGGAACATGCAAATGGCATTGATTTGTCGCGGGTAATTCCTGATGATGAGCGTAATCGCAAGTCTATTGGGATTGAACGCTCGTATGAACCCAGTGTATACAATGAACAGACCGCTCTAACAAATCTGCGCAACTATGTTAATGATTTAGCTGACAAGTTAATTGAACGCAATTTTTATGCCAATACGGTTGTCTTAAAAATTCGCAATAGTAATTTTAAAACTGTTACGAAAAGGCGCAAGCTTGAACATGCTACTAATAATCCATTAGAATTATATGACGCAGCTAAAGATCTTTTTGAGCCCATTTCCAGCTCGTTTTTAAATGATGGCATCAGGCTTTTGGGGGTAACAGCTACAGATTTTACAGAGGCTGATTATGAAAACATGGATTTAGAATTATTTTCTCAATAAGAAAAAATTTTGTTAAAGTAAAACCGCTAAAATTAAGAAGGAGAATAGGTATGAGTACTTTTACCGAAATATACCGAAAAATTACGCAATATGACACGATTATATTGCATCGTCATACCAGTCCTGACCCTGATGCACTGGGCTCTCAGGCTGGACTTGCGCGTTCTTTAAAGCTGCAGTTTCCAAGTAAGAAGATCCTATGTGCTGGAGAAAATGATGAGGGTGATCTCGCGTGGATCAACCAGATGGATCAGGTGACAGAAAAGGATTATCAAGGAGCCTTGGTAATTACCACTGACACAGGAAATACCGCCCGCATTTCTAACAAATTATATAATAAGGGTGATTTTCTGATTAAAATTGACCATCATCCGGATGTTGAACCATATGCAGATATGAGTTATGTTGATGATCATGCACCTGCTGCGTCACAAATCATTGCTGATTTCATTATTACTGAAAAAATGCCGCTGACTGCGGAAGTGGCTTATCCGCTTTATGCTGGTATTGTTGGTGATACAGGCAGATTTATGTATCCTGAAACAACGGATCACACTTTTAAAATAGCTGCTAAACTGGCAGCAACTGGAATTAATATTAATGAAATTGCTCGCAACATTAGTGACGTTACCTTTGAACAGGCAAAATTACAGGCCGTAGTTTTGGAATATATGAAAGTTGATTCCTGTGGTGCGGCCTATGCGATTTTATCCCAAGATACTCTGCATAAATTAGGTGTAAATTCGGAACAAGCTTCATGCACGGTTTCTACTCCTGGAAGAATTAAGGATATCATTGCCTGGAATGTTTTTGTGGAAAAGCCCGACGGCACTTATCGAGTTCATTATCGTTCAAAGGGCCCAGTAATCAATGAACTGGCAGCCAAACATGATGGTGGTGGCCACGCATTGGCAAGTGGAGCTAATGCTAAAGATATAGCTGAAGTGAAGCAAATATTTGCGGAATTAGTTCAAGTAACCAAGGAATATCAAGAGGAACATGAATAACATTTTTGAAAACGAAAAGTTAAGTCCAGCACTAAGACAAGGTCTGAAAAAAATAAACTTTGTTAAACCGACTGAGGTGCAGGAAAAAGTAATACCTGTTTTACTGGCACACAAAAATGCTGTAGTACAGGCAGTTACGGGATCAGGTAAAACTCATGCCTTTTTAATCCCTGTAATGAATGAAATCAATGAAAAACTGCCGTATCCACAAGCAATTTTGACTACTCCTAGCAGAGAACTTGCTCAGCAATTATATCAAGTGACTCGTCAATTAAGGGATGCTGCCGGATTAAATATTTCGATTGCCCAATTGGCAGGAGGCACTGATCGGGAACGCCAACTTGAAAAAATAGGTAGGCACAAACCACAAATTATCATAGCTACTCCTGGTAGGCTTCATGATTTTGTTGCCAAAAAGATTTTACCATTAGACTATGTCACAAATTTTGTCGTTGATGAAGCTGACATGACTTTGGATATGGGTTTCTTGGGTGAAATTGATTTTATTGCGCAGAGATTACCTCAAAATTGTGTTTTCACAGCTTTTTCTGCCACCATTCCTGTTAAACTAGCTAATTTTTTACGCAAGTATATGGCTAAACCGGAAACTATTATTGTAGATAATCCCACGGTTATTTCGCCAACAGTAAAAAATGATTTACTTGATGTCGGATCTAAAAATCGAAAGAAAATACTATATCAGTTACTAACAATTGGTCAGCCTTATTTAGCACTTATTTTTGCTAATACCAAGCAAACGGTAGATGAATTAACTGAGTTTCTTATTAAACAAGGGTTAAGAGTTGCTAAAATTCATGGCGGCATTACTGAACGTGAACGAAAAAGAACCATGAGAGAAGTAGAAGCTGGACAATTTCAATATGTCGTAGCCACTGACTTGGCCGCGCGGGGGATTGATATTGCAGGCGTCAGTCTAGTCATTAACTATGAAATTCCGCGTGAATTAGAATTCGTAATTCATCGTATTGGTCGAACCGGTCGCAACGGTATGAGTGGCCATGCTATTACTCTAATTCGTGAAGAAGAAATGGATCAGATTTTTAAATTAGAAAATATGGGAGTCCATTTCGATTTTGTGGAATTAAAAAATGGGGCTATAGTAGCACGTAAACATTATCATAGCCGTAAAACAAGGCAGTCGTCTTCTCAAAGTCTTGATAATAAGATGCGTGGCTTGGTGAAGAAAGCCCAAAAGAAACGTAAGCCTGGCTATAAGAAAAAGATTAAGCGTGCTATCCAACTAGATAAAGCGCAAAAGAATAAAATTGAGCAACGTAGTAAAATTCGTAAGGCAAAGCGCCAAAGAAAAATGAAGCGTAACAATTAATCTTAATTCTAAAAATAAACTACATTTAGTTTGATTCAAATGATTGATGCAAACGACTAATTTCTGGTTTTAATCCAAATTAGTCGTTTTATTTTGCTTTGCAAAATACAAAGAATGTATTTTGTTTTAATAATACTGTTAGTCTTTAAAAATAACGCCATTATTTTCAAAGAAAGTATTGCTTGTCATAACCATTATTGCTATACTTATGGCACCATAAGTAGGAGCGATGAAAATGAAATTGACAAAAACTGAGGAAGTTCTTGTTTTTGAGCTATCAAGATACAGCGTGGAAAAGTATACTGTTACTAAATTTTGTCAGAAATTAGACATTAACCGTGGCGCTTTTTATAGAAGATACAGTAATATTTGTGATTTATTTACTTCAGTCTTAACTTTGCAAACCAGACGAGCCTTACGCAGTGTGGGCAATGAATCAATGGATCGAATGTTTTATCGCATGTTGAAAAAAATTAAAGAAAATAAGACTTTTTATGGCAATTTGCATAGAATTGCCAAGGATCCGCCATTATTTTATCGCGTGTTAAGAAAAGAATATGCTTTAGCCATAGAGAATTATATGCGACCTAGAGGACCATTTTCGGTGCGTAAAGTTGAACTGGTAGCAAACGGAATATACGCTATTATATTCAATTGGGTTGTTGACGAATGCAGGCATGATATTAGGGATGTTTATCAAAGTATTCATTTGTTACTAACACATATAGAGCAAACAATAAGACGGACTGAATAAGCCCCTTTTGCTAGTGTTTTACTGGTAATAATAATTTTTTGCAAAAAAGACTTGCAAAAAAGAAAAATACTTGCTAGTATTAATAACTGTCGTCGGGCAATGAGCCGCAAGGCAAGAGCACGAAGACAGGGTTAAAAAAATCAAGCAAAAGCAGTTGACAAAAGACAATTGTTTTAGTAAGATAATAAACGCTGTCCGGTAAGACGGTGAAAACAAGTCAGAAAAAAGTGCTTGACAAAAGCAAAAGAATCTGGCAAAATAAAAAAGCTGTTTTAAAGCAGCAGGTAGTACCTTGAAAACTGAACAATGTTTTCGCAAAAATGTGCGGGTTTAAAGAACCCAAAACAAAAGAGCGAAGTCAATTTCGCAAGCAAATAAATCCGAGATGCGAATCTTGGAACGAATGAGCAAACATTCAAACAAACATTTAAAAAATGAGAGTTTGATCCTGGCTCAGGACGAACGCTGGCGGCGTGCCTAATACATGCAAGTCGAG